>NZ_WJFC01000022.1 GCF_009725235.1 Scytonema sp. UIC 10036 | reverse complement strand
ATTTGTGAAATATAAATAGGTCTAACAGAATGTAAAAATGTATAAAATTTTACTTGAATTGGCTGACCATACATTCCTACGAACAAGCAGGGCAAAGCTGAACTTACCTGAATTTTCTGACTTTTTCTGACTTATTAACCAAAAAATGTATTGAGCAGCTTCTGAATTTAGCTCAACTTCTATACAAAATTATCAATCATACTAACAACAGAAAGCAACCAAAAAGCTTTCTGACAGGGAATTCACAATCTTACTGAAAATTTCCTCAGAAAGTTTTTGTACATTAATATTATTACAATTATGAAATACCAAGTTGTTTTACAACATAGTGAAGAAGACTGCGGTGCTGCCTGTATTGCCACTATTGCCAAATATTACGGACGTACTTTTGCCATCAGTCGGGTACGAGAAGCTGTGGGTACTGGTTCGCGAGGCACTTCCTTACTGGGTTTGAAACGGGGTGCAGAAGCACTGGGGTTTAATGCTCGTCAGGTAAAAGCTAATCCTGAAATGCTTGAGCGTTTAAACGAAGTACCTTTACCAGCAATTATTCATTGGAAAGGATATCACTGGGTTGTATTGTACGGTCAAAAAGGTAAAAAATACATCGTTGCTGACCCTAGCCTTGGTATGCGTTATCTTACTCGCAAAGAGTTAACTACAGGTTGGGTTAATGGCGTAATGCTCTTGCTAGAACCAGACTACAGCCGTTTTCTAGAACAACCAGAAGATAAAATTGGTGGATTTGGACGTTTTATTGCCCGTGCTTGGCCTTATCGCTTTATTCTTGCTCAGGCAACTGCCATTAATATAGTTGTTGGTCTCCTCTCGCTTGCTTCTCCCTTGATGATGCAACTGCTAACTGATGATGTGTTGGTACGGGGAGATACTCAATTGCTAACCACTGTCGCAATTGGGGTCATTAGTATGAATTTTATTAGAAGTGCGATCGCATTAGTACAATCTCACCTCATTGGTCACTTTGGTCAGCGCTTGCAATTCGGATTAATTTTAGAATACGGACGCAAACTTTTACACTTACCCTTGTCATACTTTGAAGGTCGTCGCAGTGGGGAAGTCGTCAGCCGCATTTCTGACGTAAATGCCATCAATGCCCTTGTTTCCCAAATTGTTCTCGGTTTACCCAGCCAATTTTTTATTGCTGTGGTTTCCTTGGGGATTATGCTGTTCTACAGTTGGCAACTGTCTTTAGCTTCTTTTCTTGCATTTCTCGTCCTGACCTGCGTTAACCTGCTTTTTCTACCGATGATGCGGAATAAAACCCGTAAATCCATCGTTTTACGAACAGAAAATCAAGGTTTTCTTGTAGAAACTTTTCGCGGTGTCCAAGTGCTAAAAACAACTCAAGCAACCCCCCAAGCATGGGAAGAGTATCAAACAAATTATGGCCGCCTTGCAAACCTGGGGTGGAGTACGATGAAACTGGGGTTATACAGTGGCACTATCACCGGTCTTATTTCCACGTTCACCAATATTGCCTTACTTTGGCTAGGAAGTTACTTAGTCATTAATCATACTTTAACAATTGGTCAACTCTTAATGTTTAACGGTATGAGTGGTAACTTTCTCGGTTTCTTAGGTTCGGCAATTGGCTTAGTTGATGAATTTATTACCGCCCAAGTTGTCATTCAGCGCCTGACAGAAGTTATTGACGCCACCCCAGAAGACGAAAACGACTTCAAAAAACCTTGGGCAGAAATTCCCGGTAATGCAGATATCACCTGCACCAACCTCAACTTCCACCATGCAGGTAGAGTAGACCTACTGCAAGACTTTTCTCTCACTATTCCTGGCGGTCAAGTCATTGCTTTAGTTGGTAAATCAGGTTGTGGCAAAAGCACCTTAGCTAAATTGATTACTGCTTTGTATCAGACTCAATCAGGTAATATCGCTTATGGCATATACAACCAACAAGACCTATCTTTAGAATGCTTGCGACAGCAAATCGTACTCGTACCTCAAGAACCCCATTTTTGGAGCCGTTCAATCATTGACAACTTCCGCTTCAGTTACCCCAACATTACTTTTGAACAAATTGTACAAGCTTGCCAAATTGCTGGTGCAGATGAATTCATCAACAAACTACCCGATAAATACCAAACAGTTTTAGGAGAATTTGGCGCAAATCTTTCAGGCGGGCAAAAGCAAAGATTAGCTATAGCCAGAGCGATTGTTACTGACCCACCCGTACTTATTTTAGATGAATCTACGGGTGCTCTCGACCCAGTTAGCGAAGCCGAAGTTCTAAATAAACTGTTACGCCATCGACGAGGCAAAACCACAATAATGATTAGCCATCGCCCCAAAGTGATTCAAAGAGCTGATTGGATTGTACTCCTTGAACAAGGTCGCTTAAAAATCCAAGGAACTCCAGAATATCTCCGACAAATTCCTGGCGAACACTTACACTTCTTAGAAGAAGTTAGCATTCAAAGGTCATTATTAACAGTGACCAGCGATCGGTAAACAGTAAACAGTGACCGATGAACAGTGGAGCTTCAGAGTTTGCTAGTTCCTTCAAGTGAATGGTTTGCATAACCTAAAATCCAAAATCTAAAATCTAAAATCCAAAATCTAAAATCCAAAATCTAAAATCTAAAATCCAAAATCTAAAATCCAAAATCTAAAATCTAAAATCCTATGCTTAGTCACTTCAAATCAGAGTCTATAGCCTTCAACCAAGAAAATGATTTTCTGCCCCCTATTAGTCGTTGGACAACTTACGGTGGAATGTTCATCTTAGGTGTCATAAGTTTAGCAGTGCCAGTTGCTTCTGTTAGTAAATATAAAGAGGTTGTTAAAACAGAAGCTGTTATTCGCCCAGCAGGTGAACTGCGAATTGTTCAAGCAGCGACAGAAGGTCAAATTATAAGAATTTCAGTTCAAGAAAATCAACCTATTAAAAAAGGAGATGTCATAGCGACCATTGACGACTCCCGCCTGCAAACTAAAAAAAGCCAACTGCAAAGCAATATTCAACAAGCGAAGTTACAACTTCTTCAAATTAATTCCCAAATTCGTGCTCTCAACAATCAAATCCACGCTGAAACTGACCGTATAAATCGCACTATTGCTTCCGCCGAAGCTGAACTCAGTGGGCGCGTTCGCTCATACCAAGATAAAAGAATGACTACTGTTGCAGAAGCTCAAGAAGCCGAAGCAAATGTTGGGATATCTGAAGAGGAATTACACAAGGCTCATGCAGAGTTAAGATCGGCACAAGCAAATTTAAATGCTGCTGGGTCAGCCTTGATAGCTGCACGCTCCAAACAAAATCGATATGAAATGGCGGCTATTGCAGGAGCGCTGTCAAAAGACCAGTTAGAAGAAGCACAACTCGCTGCTAGCCAACAAGAACAAGCAGTGGAAGCACAAAAAGCAGTTGTTGAAGCACAAAAACAAACCATCACTCGCCTCGAACAAGCTGTTTCTGCATCTATTGCTAGGCGACAAAAAGCACAAGTTGCTCTGAACCCCAGCCATTCAGAAGTCGCGATCGCAACAGAACGTATTGCCCAAGAAAAAGCAGCCGGAAAAGCTAGCTTGGCTACATTGGATAAAGAACGTCAAGCTCTCATAGCACAAAGGATTGAAGCTCAAAAACAGTTAGACCGCGATATCCGCGAATTGCAACAACTGGGAATGGATATTAGACAAACAATCGTCACTGCTCCGTCTGACGGGACTATATTTAAACTCAACTTGCGAAACTCCAGTCAAACCGTGCGATCGGGAGAGGAAATTGCCCAAATTGCTCCTAGCAACTCAAAACTAGTAGCTAAGAGTGCAGTGAGTGCAGGGGACGTCAGTAAAGTCAAAGTTGGTCAACAAGTTCACCTGCGGATATCTGCGTGTCCTCATCCAGATTACGGCACTCTTAAAGGTAAGGTCACAGCCATTTCCCCAGATGCCATCTCACCTCAAGCCCAAGGTGCTAATCCCAATAGCGGGACGACTGCTAGCAAGATGATGACGGGTGGTGCTTTCTACGAGGTGAGTGTAGAACCAGAAAACCTGGTGCTATCTCAAGGCAAAAGCCAATGCCAAATAAGTTTGGGAATGCAAGGTAGAGCAGATATTATCTCTCGCGAAGAAACTGTATTACAATTCTTCTTGAGAAAAGCAAAATTAATCGCTGATTTTTAAGATATTTTAATCGATCTTGGCAGATGAGTTACTTTGCATCACGATAGTTCCAGTGGGATAACGGCTAGTTTCAGACGATTCCAACGTCACAAAAAATCCAGAGATACCCGTGTCATAAAAATCGGCAGGCATCCAGAATTTATTTAGCACCTTTCCCTGAGAATTAATTCTCACGTAAGGATTCAGGTGTAAAAAAGAGGCAAGCAGGGGATGCAGGGGATGCAGGGGATGCAGGGGGAGGAGATGTCTCTTTGATTTGTGTGGACATTGTCCACCTAAAATGCTAGGATTATATGTTAAAGACGCTTGCCATATTACTGAAATGTCAGAAACTTCTCCACCTAAAGACTGTAGAGTCGATTTGAGGGTGACACAACAACAAAAAGAACTCTTAGAAAGAGCTGCAAACCTCAAAGGAGTTTCCTTGAGTGCTTATACCCTTTTTCATCTTCTTCCCATTGCTAGACAAGATATAGATTCCCAAGAAAGGCTAGTGCTATCAGATCGAGATCGAGATTTATTCATGTCTGTGATGGAAAATCCCCCGGAACTTAAGGGAAAACTTAAAACTACATTGCAAAAGTTCCGGAAGAAATATGACAAATAGTGAGAGGAGGTGGAATTTTGTACCAATAGAAAAGAAATATAAAAAAGATTCCTTTGATTGTGGTTATCAAGCGCTGAACGAATACCTGAAAAAATATGCTCGGCAAAACCATCAAAAAGGGATTGCTAAAACTTTTGTTGCTCTTTTGGAATCAGACGGAGTTAAAGTTGATGGTTATTATACCATAAGTGCCAGTATTATTGAGTATGAATCTCTTCCGGAATTATACAGAAAAAGGTTACCTGCATATCCCATTCCTGCTACGTTAATTGGTAAGTTAGCAGTGGATAATTCTGTTAAAGGACAAGGTTTAGGAGGTGAGCTTTTATCAGACGCGCTATATCGTATTGTTCGAGCTTCTCAAGAAATTGGTATTTTTGCAGTGAGAGTTGATGCCATAGATTTACAAGCAAAGGAATTTTATCTCAAACACGAGTTTATTCCGTTTCAAGATAACCACCTGTCTCTTTTCTTGCCTCTAGAAACTATTGCCCAAGAGTTTGATTTTAACTAAATTTTTGAAGGGGAAACAAGTTTAAAACTATGCGGCAAATTGCGAGCGCTCTTCAATATACATTAACCGGATGTTTTGTCAATATTTTATCTGGGAACTGTGTATTGGCTCAGATTAATCCAGATGAAATAGGAACAGAACGCTCATCGCTCGTGCGAAATGTTGAAATTAGACAAGGTGTGAGAGGCGATCGCATAGAAGGTGGAGCAACACGAGGGAACAATCTTTTTCATAGTTTTCGAGAATTTAATATTAACGAAGGGCAAAGAGTTTATTTCAATAACCCCACTGGAATTACAAACATTATCAGCCGAGTCACGGGAACTAACCCCTCAAATCTTTTAGGAACATTAGGTGTCAATGGCAATGCCAATTTATTTTTCATCAATCCCAACGGTATTATTTTTGGTCAAAATGCCAGATTGGATATTAGAGGATCGTTTATTGCAAGTACTGCTCGTAGTCTGAATTTTGCTGATAGTACTCAATTCAGTGCAACACCTTCCCAAGACTCTTCTTTACTCACCGTTAGCGTTCCAATTGGATTGCAATTTACAGGTAATTCACAAGGAATTGTAGTTCGGGGGAATGGTCGAGGTTTAAGAAGGCAGGAAAATCCTATCATTGATACAAATAATGCTTTACGCATACAGCCCGCTCGAACCCTAGCTTTAGTGGGTGGAGATATTACCTTTGAAGGCGGGACATTGAAAACTGCGGGCGGACGAATCGAATTGGGTAGTGTTGCTGGTGCTGGTAATGTTAGTTTGACTGCTGTGGAGAAAGGATTTTCTTTAAGTTACGAAGGTGTTAATAATTTTGGAGATATTCAACTGTTGAAAGCTGCAGCAGTGGACGCTAGTGGTGAGGGTGGCGGTGAAATTCAAATCAGAGGCAAACGAGTGGTACTTCGGGATGGTTCCCAAATTGAAGCGACTCGCTTGCAAAGGGGTTTTGGTGGAAAGTTGACGGTAACTGCTTCAGATGTGGTAGAACTAAGCGGAACAACTGCCGATAATCCTGGAGATAACCGAAGATTTCCTAGTTCTCTGTCTGTGGACAATCGAGAAATAGGAGATATTCCTGGAGAACTGACAATAAATACAAGACAATTGATTATCCGACCGGGAGGAAGAATATCAGCGAGTAATGCAGGACAAGGACGAGGAGGAAACATAACTGTTAATGCTGCTGATTCTGTAGAATTAATCGGGATTTTCAACGCCATGGGAGGGTTACGTTCTAGTGGATTGTCTGTACAGACAACAGGTTCTGGAGACGCGGGAAGATTAGTCATCAATACCAAGAATTTAACGATCCGGGATGGGGCAGAACTTTCTGCTTCTACGTTTGGTGCAGGGAATGGGGGAAGTGTGGAAGTCAATGCTCTAGATTCTGTAGAAGTGCTCAATACCAACGAACAAATTCGCAGCCGAATAGTCGCTGAAGTTGGCAATTTGAGAGAAGTTAACCGACAAGGAGAGTCAGCACCTGCTACAGGGCGTGGTGGAAATTTAACAATTAGAACAAGAAACTTGACTGTTAAAGATAGTGCAGCAGTAACTGTTAATAGTAGGAGTGAAGATCCTAACGCTCGAGGTGCGGGTTCTTTAGAAGTGACAGCACAGTCTGTTCGTGTGGATAACAAAGGACAAATTACTGCAGCGACTTCTTCAGGTCAAGGAGGAGATATCATATTACGATTGCAAAATTTGTTGCTTTTGCGCCGGAACAGTACCATATCCACTACGGCGGGTTCAGCACGGGCTGGTGGTGATGGTGGTAACATCACTATTGAAGCTCCGTTCATTGTTGCTGCCTCAAATGAAAATAGTGACATTACTGCTAACGCTTTTACTGGCAGAGGTGGTAAAGTTCAAATTACAGCCCAAGGCATTTTTGGATTAAGGTCGCTCAGTAGGCAAGAGTTGCAGGCGTTGTTGAATGCCGAGCGATCGCGAGACTTGGACTCAAGTAGACTATCTAGTAATGACATTACAGCGATTTCCCAAGAAAACCCTTCCTTTAGCGGTCAAGTTATTACCAACACACCTGATACAGATCCAACACAAGCTTTAGTTCAACTACCAGTAGATATTGTTGATGTGACAGGATTAATTAATCAAAATCTTTGCGTTGCAGCCAATCGAGGTAGTGAATTTACTGTAACAGGTCGTGGAGGTTTGCCTTCCTCTCCTTATGAAGCCCTCAATCCTGATGCTAGTTGGGAAGATTGGCGCATTGTACAACAACCAGCTTTATCTGATAAGACAAGAAGTGCAAGAAATGACCGACTAAATGAAAAAGAATCTACAAATATTATTGAAGCCCAAGGTTGGGTTAGAAGTACAAATGGTACAGTGATTCTTACGGCTGAGCCTGCTGTGGTAACATCTCAAGGAACTTGGTTATCTCCTTTGGATTGCCTACAGTTGAGGGCAAATTTATGAAAATAAACTATTTGAACTGATTTACCCCACCTAACCCTCCCCTTGCAAAGGGGAGGAACCGGAAATCCAATTTCCCTTTCCAAGGGGGATTAAGGGGGTATATCTAATTTGTGTCTACTATGAAATGTAAACGGTTTAAGCTGATTTACCCCACCCTAACCCTCCCCTTGGAAAGGGGAGGGAACTGGAAATCTAGTTTCCCCCCTTTCCAAGGGGGGATTAAGGGGGGTATGTCATGTTTCAGAGTTATTTTGGTTGCAGCTCTCAGCTTTATACTCAGCCTAAACATTTCAACATTATTTTCTGCTACTGCACAGCAACCTGTTGTCACCCAGCAATCTGCGATCGCATTGTTGCAAGCAGGTAAAAAAAGCTATGATGAAGGACTATTTGCTGAGGCTACAAAAACCTTGCAACAAGCAGCAAAAATATACGCAGCAACAGGAGAAACTCTCAACCAAGCTCAAGCACTGAGTTTTACTTCTTTAGCTCAACAAAAATTAGGGCAATTACAAGAAGCTGAACAAAGTATTTCTACTAGTTTATCTTTGTTAAAAACCTTACCTGACCGTCAAGACATAACTCAAGTTCGTGCTTTAAGTTTGAATGCTCGAGCACATTTGCTACTTGCTATGGGCAATACTGAAACTGCTTTGGAAACGTGGCAAAAAGCAGAGAAACTTTACAGGCAAATTCGCGATCGCGTGGGAATTCTTGGAAGTCAAATCAATCAAGCTTTAGCACTACAAGTTTTAGGGCTTTACCGTCGTGCTGATAAAATTCTCACTCAGATAGAACAAGAAATTTATCAAGAACCCGATCCCTCTTTCAAAGTTGCTGGTTTACTAAACCTCGGTCAGATTCGCAGACAGGGGAGAGATTTGGAACAATCTCAGAAAATTTTACAGATAGGGCTAGACGTGGCTCAAAAAATGCGCTCGCCTGAAGTTCAAAGTAAAGTTTTGCTAAGTTTGGGCAATACTGAGATAGCACTGGCTAGAAATGCAAAAACCTTAAAAAATGAAGAAAATGCTCAAACTTACACTCAAAAAGCTTTAAGTTCTTATCAACAAGCAGCTAATCTTGCCATCTCACCAACGGCAAAAGTTCAAGCAAATCTCAATCAACTTTCTGTCTTGCTTGAAAATAAGCAATATTCCTCTGTTGCAGTTTTGCTTCCACTAATTAGGATTTCCTTAGAGAAATTACCCAAGAGTCGAGCTTCCATATATGCCCGTGTAAATTTTGCTCAAAGTTTAATCAAATGGTCATTAGACAGAAAAGAAAACATAACTCAAATACTTAATATTGCCATTGAGCAAGCAAGAAACTTAACAGACCAAAGAGCAGAATCCTATGCTTTGGGAACGCTTGGTGAGTTATATGAAAGTACTTTAGACTGGGCAAAGGCGATAGAATTTACTCGCTCGGCTTTAGTTATTGCTCAGGCGACAAATGCACCTGATATTGCCTATCGCTGGCAATGGCAAATAGGGCGGTTGCTTCAAATGCAAGCCGAGAGGACACATCACAACAAAAATGCTGACACCAAAGCGGTTAGTTACTACACTCAAGCATTTAAGACTTTGAATAATTTACGGAGCGATTTAGTTGTTCTCAATCCTGAAGTACAGTTTTCCTTTCGAGAAACTGTAGAACCAGTGTATCGCCAGTTAGTCGATTTACTTTTGCGACAGAACCCCAATCGAGATCGCTTGATTCAAGCCCGTGACGTGATAGAAGCGCTCCAGTTAGCAGAACTAGATAACTTTTTTGGAGATGCTTGTGCCAAACCAGAACAAGTCAAAATTGACGATTTAGATCCGCATGCAGCTGTTATCTACCCAATTATTCTACCAAACCGTTTAGAAGTTGTTATCAAATTACCAGGCACTGATAACTTACGTCATTACGGAAATCAAAATGTTTCTGACACTCAAGTAGACGAAGCTGTCAAACAACTGCGACAATCTTTAAAAAGACGCAGCACCAGCCCCAGTCAGATTAAAAAAGAAGCTCAACAAATTTATAATTGGCTCATAAAACCTTTTGAAGCTGAATTAGAGAGTACCAAAAACCGAGAGGAAAGCAAGGTAAAAAATTTGGTATTTGTTCTAGATGGTTCGTTGCGTAATCTACCAATGGCAGTTCTCCATGACGGAACAAAATATCTCGTAGAAAGATATGCTGTGAGTGTCACCTCTGGTTTGCAACTTCTCGAACCCAAACCACTTCAGAGAAAATCGCTTAGTGTTTTAGTAGGTGGTGCTATAGATGCTCCCAGTTTTGAAAAGGAAGGTTTAGGAGCCATCAGTAACGTAGCGGTAGAACTAGAGGGGGTCAAGAAAAGCGTTCAGCATACACAAATGTTGGAAAATCAAACATTTCTCCAGCAAAACATCCAAAAACAAATTAATTCCAATCCCTATAATATCGTTCACCTAGCAACTCACGGTAAATTCAGTTCTAACCCAGAGCAAACTTTTATTTTAGATTGGCAAAAACGTATCAAAGTTAAGGATTTTGATAACTTACTGAATTTAGATTATCAAAGAAGTTCCAAACCCATTGAATTACTTATTCTGAGTGCTTGCGAGACAGCAACAGGAGACAATCGAGCAGCTTTGGGACTAGCAGGAGTAGCAATCAAAGCAGGCGCACGCAGTACACTAGCTAGCTTGTGGCAAGTCAACGATGCCTCAACTGCTCAATTTATGATTAAGTTCTATCAAGAGTTGAAGAATCCTCAAATTACGAAAGCAGAAGCATTGCGAAATGTCCAACGTACTTTCCTAACAGAGTTTTCTAGCACAGATTATAACCGCCCTTATCATTGGGCATCCTTTATTCTTGTAGGAAATTGGTTTTGATTTTGTAGATATTTTAACGAACAATCTGCATTCTCTTGATTGAGGTAACTGTCTTACTTTTACCGCAAGGTTCAGCACTCTGACAATCATTCACTTTTTCTAGTCCGTAAAATAAACGCACTTTCTTATTTAAAAAAGTTTTTTCCTTTTCACAAATGTCATAAGATGCGTACAGTCCTTGATATTTTTTCCTTTTGCTATCTATTAAATCAACGTAGCAGGAAATATCTCCATTTGTGATACCTGTAACAGTGGCAATTTGAGGGAATTTAGCTGTCTTCTGTGCTTGAACAAAAGATGTGTTGGCAAAAATACTAGTAGTAGAAGTAGTAAAAATACAAATAGAGAATCCTATGGCTGATAGATGAGATATTTTTTTGATTTTCATAATTTGCTGTTTTTATAATCTTTCTTAGCTTCGGTGATTGGAAATCGCGGCTATACAAACTAAGTCCACCTATGCGGACTGGATTGTAAAGAAGGCACAGAATTTAGATTTGCGACCGCTAGAAATTGAATGTCAGTAAAAATACTAATATTTGAAGTTTTGGTAAAGCTTCGGAAAATATTTCTTGTGACCGATATAAGTAGATTGTCACAAATAAAGCTAACTAGTGAGGATCGTCATTTGTCATTTGTCATTTGTCATTTGTCATTTGTAGGGGTTCTAGCATATTTAAATATCTTTACATAGTTCGTTTTTTCTCACCTACCTACTTAATAAATTAATTTTATTTACTGCAATACGCGATCGTCAAATCAAAATTGAATCTACTTAATCTAAGTCCTTCTCAATATTGCCGTGCAATCCCAATTCTTGTAGTGCTACTTTAGTTTCTTCAATCTTCTGAGTAGAAACATCGCCTTTGGGTTCAATAAATTGGGCTTCATGTTCGGCTAGGACGGCTAAAGCTTCTGCACCGCCTAACTGGTAAGCGATTTCTCCTCACGGTGTTTTGCACAGAGGTGTGCGATCGTCACCACCGTGTCCTTCTACCGATCGTGCATTTAGAGAAAAACAGCGGTTGTCGTTGAAGTAGGGTAGCCACCGAGATACCTGCAAAATGGGACATATTGTAAAGTTTTGTAAATCTAATTGTCAAAAACCTTGATTTACCGTTGTTTCAGCCTCAACCATTACTTAACCATTTAAATGAAGACATTCCCTAAAAGGGTCATTTTTGGGCAAGTGTCAGGGACAAAAAGAGGTGAAAGCTTGGTTTTACCATGCAAAAATTTGATTTGCCCGATATCATTTTTGGGCAAGTTAGTAAATCAACAAGGGATTGTTTGCAATATTTATTTACAACGTGTCTCTTTTTGCACGTATCTCGGCAGCTACCCTAATTGTGTCGGTTGGTTGTTTATCGCTCAATTCCCCGGTTCTTCTGTTTCTGGTTTTGCTGTTGCTGTTGTCGCAACCTAGCCAACAGCTCCTCATTCCAATCCTTCAATGCAGGACGTACCCGCTGTGCTTCTGGCAGCTGCTCCCGAATCGCTTGAGCCAATTCATTCCCAGATGCATCACTATCTAAAGCGGCTATCACTTTTGGGATGGTTCTGAAGTATTCCACAGGCAGGCTCTTGGCACTATCAGCAACCAGATACATGGTTCTTTGTTGGGGGATTCCTTCAATCGCTACCAGTGATAGTGCATCAATGGGGGATTTTGTCAGCACAACTCGCTGGATATCACCATCAGGCTGTCCACCCCATCTGAGATAGAACCAACCTGCATCTCGTTTGGTGCCACGAGCGTATCCCATGAAAGAGTTGTCTTCACCCCTGGTGCCGCGCAAGAATGCCCCGGTGGTTTCTCCCGTGAGCGAGCGCATTCTGAATACAGCATTTTGGTTGGAGTCAGCATAAACCAACCCCTGACCGTGGAGGGCTTGCACCATTTCTTTTGGCAATCCCCTTTGTTGGGTGAGATAGCGTTCAACAGATGGCCACTGGCTAGAATCAACAGCGGGTGGTATGAACTGTGGTGTTGGTTCTGTTTGGGCAATCTGTTGCGCTTGTATCCTGGCATGGTGAGTGGCAGCTTTGAGCATACCCCCTTCTCCAAATCTATCATTCAACCAGGCTAGAGCTTCTCGGAAGGTACAACTGTTGACATACATCACCAAGTCAATCGCACCACCACCCCCCGAGTGGGAACTAGGGGCAAAGTCATACCACGAGTGTCCATCTATATTAACGTGAGTTCGACGGAGCTAAAAACGTAGAAAGCATACTGTATAAAGTATTGAGCGTATGTACTGTATGTTGGCTCAGCTATTGTGAAGGGTGAGAGGAATTAATGCCTAACAGGGTAAGGAAAAACCGACGTTGAGGATGAGATTGTGCTTCTATCGTGTAAGACGCCCAGAAAGGGGGAAGGGAAATAACGGTGTAATACACGGTATTGGCGATCGCGCAGTTCCGTGTATTACATTGTCAAGGAATTCACTCGCTGTGGTGTTACATGAATCCAGGTGATTCCGTGTAACGCAGGTTACAGCAGCACAATTAAGTTGGCTCTACAGTGTAATACACGGTAGGGGCTTCAACATGACTGTGATTCGGTGTATTACACCGTAGAACGCGCTGATTGGTAAAGGGTAGAATGTAACTTTGGAGCAATGCGATGAGGGTTTCTATGGAGCCAATGAGTGAGCGAGGCTGTTGCCGCCGCTGCGCGATCGCTTCGGCGCAAGCTGTACCCAGCTTATCGCCACCACTTGAAAAGCCAGTCCGAAAAAATATTTCTGACATTGCGGATTACGAATTGGGCATATTTACGATCGATAGCTACCATGTATTACACGGGAACACCTGATTTCCCCGATCCCATGTAATACACGCTCCCCTCGGCTTCTTTCACCAAGTATTACACGGGTGATGTTTTAGCCCATATTCCGCACCCTCAATTGTCACACCTCCAAAAATAGTGCATACGAACTATAAAAGAAGTATGATGTCTGAAGACTATTGAGAATATATGGTAAATTTGATCTGATCTCGACGGGTCTAAAAAATAGCAGGAGGTAGTGCAGGCAAATCTTTCGGATAAATATCAATAGATGGTTTTTTCGGTAAATAGCAGTATGCCGCGCTCACCAGCCATTAAATTAACCAGAAAGTTAAATGGACTCCGATGACGGGAATGTTCTATTTGACACACATTTTTCAGATAGTCATTAACCGACTCAATTACCGCGCGTTTGCGTAAAAGAATTTTGTCAATCAGTTTGACCAAACGATTTTTCATTTTCTTCTTAGACTTTGTGATTAGTTGTAAACCTCGCTCATACAATTCCTCAAATAATTTTTGTGAAATATACCCTCTGTCTCCAAAAAGCTTACCAATTAAATCTTTAGTTAGATCTGGAACTGGCTGACGATCATCAACATTCGCGGGAGTTAGCTTAAATGCAAGTAGTTCCCCACGGTCATTAATAATCAAATGAAGTTTAAATCCAAAGTGCCAGCCAACAGAATTTTTTCCCCATGTCACTAATCCTTTAAAAACCTGATGAGAATGCGCGCGGCAGTTATGACAAACATCAATTGGGGTCGAGTCGATGAAACTAATTCCTGTAATTTCTCCCGTCAGCGTATGTAAAAAACAAGACAATAGCATTAAGCACCAAGGCATGAGTTCCACAAATCTGGTATAACTGACCAAGTTTGGAAATGCCGAGCGCCAGCCAGGTAGCACGTGTAATGTATAAAATTCCTTAAAAGTCTTATAACCACTACCATGAAATGCGATGACTATTGTCATCACCTCTGATAAGTGCATCCGGGATTGAGAACGACGTTCCCCTTTAGTGGATGGTAACTGCGGCACAGAAAGCCACAAAGAATCCCATTGATTACAGAAATCATCCACGTCGGAGAAGATATGTGTAATGTCAAGACGAGATACAATGTCAGACATAGCCGAGACCTGATTTTGATAGATATTTTTTAGTCTTGGCTTTTTCTTGTCACTTTTTACCTATTTCTCCATAAATCTTAGCCATAAGTATTATCCATTTCTCTGTACATACGAATCGTTCGCTCCTGCTGGGAACAGAGAGAGGAATTCATGCCTGACAGGGTAAGGTTTCAAAAGAATTGTGGAGCGACTAAAACATCACCCGTGTAATACTTGGTGAAAGAAGCCGAGGGGAGCGTGTATTACATGGGATCGGGGAAATCAGGTGTTCCCGTGTAATACATGGTAGCTATCGATCGTAAATATGCCCAATTCGTAATCCGCAATGTCAGAAATATTTTTTCGGACTGGCTTTTCAAGTGGTGGCGATAAGCTGGGTACAGCTTGCGCCGAAGCGATCGCGCAGCGGCGGCAACAGCCTCGCTCACTCATTGGCTCCATAGAAACCCTCATCGCATTGCTCCAAAGTTACATTCTACCCTTTACCAATCAGCGCGTTCTACGGTGTAATACACCGAATCACAGTCATGTTGAAGCCCCTACCGTGTATTACACTGTAGAGCCAACTTAATTGTGCTGCTGTAACCTGCGTTACACGGAATCACCTGGATTCATGTAACACCACAGCGAGTGAATTCCTTGACAATGTAATACACGGAACTGCGCGATCGCCAATACCGTGTATTACACCGTTATTTCCCTTCCCCCTTTCTGGGCGTCTTACACGATAGAAGCACAATCTCATCCTCAACGTCGGTTTTTCCTTACCCTGTTAGGCATTAATTCCTCTCACCCTTCACAATAGCTGAGCCAACATACAGTACATACGCTCAATACTTTATACAGTATGCTTTCTACGTTTTTAGCTCCGTCGAACTCACGTTATATTAATGATGTGTCCTGTACCTTTCCAGCGACCATCTCCTTTGGCATCCTGAGTCAATCCCAACTGCCATGCCACTTCTTCTAAGGGAAGGTCTCGCAGCTGGTCAGCCAGTTGCGCTTGCGAGGAACGCAGTTGTTGGTTTTCTGCTGACAACTGCTGAATCCGTTGTTGCAGGAGTTCCTGCTCCTTCACCAACCGAAGGGCTGTTTCCTCCATTTCGCTTTTCTTTTGGACTGCCCTATCCCTATCAGCTGCCTTGGCTGTCAGTTGTTCTGCTGATAGTTCTCCCAATTGAAGGTCTCGACCTTCCTCAACAATTCTGTAGAAGTCCTTAATATCCTGATGTTTGGCGACACTGCCTTTGATGCCACGCTCCAACCCCAAGTGCTGCATGGCGGTGTAGTGGGAATCCTGAAAAGCTCGCATCTTCTGCCTGCCATCGAAGAAGTGATTGCACCGCAGTTGCCCCCGGTCATCCAATGGGACAAAGTAAGCGTGGATGTGGGGGGTCATCTCATCGAGGTGGAGTTCTGCCCTAACAATGCGATCGCCATACTCATCATTGAGCCAATTTTGGGCAGCATCAAACCAATCCTTGAGTTTGTCCTCTTCATAATACCCACCGTTAGTGGGGGCATCTGGTCTAAAGTAGCTGGGGGATGCAGTCAACAAAAGTTCTACACAGTACACAGCATCGGGACGTATCTTGCGCTTCTGGGTGTAGGAATTGATTTTGGCTTGTACGAGGTCTTCGAATTTCTCGTTTGGGTCAGTACTGCCAATAAACCTAATGTTTTGTTTGGTGAGGTCGGCATTGGGCGTGGGTCGTGTTCTGGCAGTATGAGAAGCACTGCCTGCTAGATTGTGCTTTTTGAGTTTAGCCAGCCGTGCGATCGCATAAGCCATTGTTCGGTCAAAGTCTGTGTTCCCTACTCAAGAGTATTCCCAGTTTCGGTTGATATCTTTCGTGTGGGCAAGTGAGCGTGGCACCGCACTATACTCTTATAAATGATGATGTTAGGCGCTGCTGAACCACAACAACTCCTGACACCACACGCGACACGCTGGCGGTAGTAGCCCCTCCGGGCGAACGTAGGCTTTTTGTGACTCGCGACAGCGAGGCATGGCGTAGCCACCCCTCTGGGGCAAAAAGCCGTAGTGAGTACGTCAAATATTGACTGCCCTACCCGAAACCCCTTTGGGGTAGCCCACGCTTGGGAATAGACACGCTGGCGGAAAGTGTTGTGTGGTGAGGGTTTGGGATGATTTGGCGGCTGAACTTTGGGTTGTGCAGTGGCACAGGCTTGGCACAATTTGGAGACTCAAGTTTTCCTAGCTGACTCTAGGGTTAGGCACAGTTCTGTCACACTTTTGGCGTGAAAGCTGTGCCAGCTGAAGGGGGATTGCTATAGGTGGGAAAATACTGGTGTTTTTAGCGATGACGGATTCAGAGGATACGTGGTTTTATTGGGGAAGTTGAGCAATCATTTTTGTCAGTCAGCCTATGGCCGCGTCCTTAACTCTCAATTTGTCAATCGATTTTGGTGGGTCTGGTAGTAAGGTGATTTATCAATTTGGGGGGAGTCAGCTTCAATACATGATGCTGCCACCTGGGTTGGAGGAAGTTAACCTTGAAGATTTCAAGCGCTACAAAGACCTGCAAGTTTGGAGGGGAGACCCATTGCCAGAGGATGACGCTTGGTTGGAATGGAAGGGCAGTATCTATGTGGTGGGGGATTTTGCTCTTGAGTTTGCAGCACAAGATAGGATTAAGGAGCGCAAGTACGAGAATGCGCTGTACAAGACACTGGCGATTATTGGCATAATTCTGGAGAAGCATCAAGTAGGCGCTAAGAAGCGCAAATCCTCTTCCCCCAAGATAATCTTGCATTTGGCGATACTCTTGCCGTGGAACGAGTACAACGACAACGAGCGTTTCCGCAAGCAGTTGGAATTGATGCTCAAAAGTTTCAAATTCCGAGGAGTGGCGTGGGATATTGCCCTAAAGACTTTTTTGTGCCGACCGGAGGGGGCGGGATTGCTGGCAATTCGGATTAAGCAGCAAGGTAAGTCTTGGTTTCAGGAGTCTACTGTATTGCTTCTCATGTTTGGGCATCGGAACACGACTTGCCTTTATTTTGAAAAAGGTATACGCAAAGTTGGGGATAGCCCTCTGTTGGGATTTAGCAACTTTTTGGATGACGTTTGTTCTCGTGTATCGGGTCTAGAGCGAGAGCAATTGGCAAGGGCGATTTTTTCAGGGTTATGCAGCTCTCGACACAAAATATACAGGGAGAATCGTACCAAACATCCGGAATGGGAGAATCTAGAAGCAATCAAATCGCTGGCAACCGCTCGTGACGAACAACTGCGAGCAAGTGAGGCCAAGGACATTGCAAGAGCGATTATTGATGCAACGCCTGACTATTGGTTCAGAGTGTGCAAGTGGCTCGATTCTAAAATCCCCTTTCTACCTGATGAAGTGATTGTGGGTGGGGGTGCGGCGGTATTCCTAGAGCCAGAATTGGAAGAATATTTCAACTGTGAAGCAAGCAAAGCTTATAACGCTCCCAATCGTAGAGAAGGAGAACGCCCCCAACAATACCAGGGTCGGAATTTCTCAGCTCATTCCGATTTGGTGTGGTTGAGCGATGTCCAAACCCAGATAGAAGGCATATTTCAGTTTGGGTATAACTCTCGATGCAACCAACTGCTGTCATTTCGACTGCTTGATGCCTTTGGGATGATGGATCAGCTTAAGGAGACGGTGAAGGAGGTGGTACAAAATGCCCAACAGCAAGAGGGTACGTAAAAGCTTGTCCCTACCTCGCTTCACTCCTGATGAAGGCACCTCACTGGCGATTGTTGCGGATTACTACAATGATTTCCCCTCTGATGAGAGGTCAACACTTATACGGGAGTTGCTAGTGATGTGTTTGCTGCCACTCGCTTTACACAAGAGCGGACATACCCAAAAGCAGGTACGAGAAGCTTACCTGATTGCAAGGCGCATGGCAGAGAACCACTTTGGCATTATGGCTGTTGAGTTGGGCTTGGATGCTCGAGTGTATGCGTATGTACCTCAACCCTTGTCGAATCCTACCGTTGTTGATGGGATTGGGGGTAATGGCAGTACGCCACCGTCATTTGAGGAAGTGTCTGAAGCGTTTTCTTCTGCTGAAGATGATTCTAGTTTGATTCCTGGGCTGGTGGACTCTGGCTTTATGGACAACCTTTTTGGGTAGTGTTTCAGAGTTTTTCTGTAGCATTTTCTACAAAAATATAGCAAAAGCGGATTCAGTACACCTAAAAATCGTGCAGCTGTGTGTAAGGTAGATGTCAAAAAGTTGATTGAATTGTGTTGGTTAGTTGGGTAGGGCAGGAGTGTTCTGACTCAAAATTATGTACTGACACAATCAAAGCACAATTATGTTAATCTCAAGGCATCCAAAAAACCGATTGAGAACAACAGTTTCCCCAAAGTTTACCACAGATAGAACACTTTGTAAGCACAAGGCTTATTGCTCGTCAA
Source organism: Scytonema sp. UIC 10036 (assembly GCF_009725235.1). The sequence goes on along the minus strand of NZ_WJFC01000022.1, from coordinate 82,607 downwards.
CGCATGACTCAAGAGAAAAGCAGAACTGTTAGCTACCTCGAACTTTACACTTTTCTTACAAAATGCCCAAACATTTGTGAGAAGAATTTAAAAACAAAAGCAACAACTTCAGCCTTTCTACTGAATTTTTCTCATCCGGACACTTGTCAGTAAAATTTCGCTGTTATTATCCATTGAGACATTTAATAATAGGAATAAGAATTGAATCGGCTCAAAGTATTTGATGAGTCGGTTAACCGTAACCGCGCCGAAATACTCATTGTTTGGATTCAATTGCTAGAGCGTCTGTTCATTATTCAATATTGAGCAGAAAAAACTCAGTTTCTGTCCCTGCTAAGACCGAATTTTCGTTCCCATTACTTAAAGAAACTGGGTGGCATGAGATGACTGTACAAACGCTCTAGAAATTGGGAACTAAGAAACCAGATAGACCCCAAAGCTATCTGGTGTAGATTTGTGTGCCGTTCAAGACAAAAATGCTGAAATTTTAGGATGAAAAGAGAAATAAATTCAATGAGCCAAACTTTAGTTAATCAAGAATCTACGATTATCTTTGCTATCAAAGAGAATAATCCCGCCACTCTTACAGAAGATTTGCTTAAATATATTGGTGCTGTTCCAAAAGAATGGCAGGCGGCGCGTCCCCCTATTTGCAGCAATAGTGTTTCTCAAGTCATGTTCACATCAGGCGTTGGTGTTGTGTCTGAGCCAAATCGCGTCCTAATCATAGAAACTATTGCAGGAAAAGCAGCAGCAGAAATCTCTTGCCCGAGCGTTGCTAAAAAATATGTAGAAACCCTGTCCAATGTTGAATATCAGGCGGTCAGCATTAATCATCGCGGTTACGTTGCTTTCGAACGAGAACAAGATGCGGCGAGCAAGTACATGGCACAGACTTTGCTGTCACCCGGTACTTGGCAAGAAGTTGGTAACGCGCCGATGCGAGCGACGCTTAATTTAGCTTACTCCCTAGATCGCTGTCCGTTGTATCTAAGTATCACTGAAGCAGCGCTGCGTTTTCCAGACGAAACAACGACCCCAATTGTGATGTTCAGCAGTAGTTTCAGGTATGAAATTGCTGGCGGAACTGCACCAGAACGCCTCAGCCATCTCCATCAAGCCATTGATAATTGGCAAACCGATTTGTCAACTTACCAAGATATTATCAACACAAAGTTTCTTGCTAGAGCATCTGAAAATTCTGCTGTGGTTCCAAGCTTATTTGCGATGAGTGCCTGAGCCTCAGCTTAATAGCGTATAGTTATGACTGAAAAATTCCAAAAACTACTTTCAAAGAAGCCATAAGCAATAAGTGGGCTGGTCATTTTCCAAAAAACGTCCATAGCTTGAGCAAGTGAATCTATTGCGGTTCTTGAACGTGTTTGAGTTTCAAGCATCTATCACTTGAAACTCAAATCTCTATCTGTAACAACAATTTAGTAAACGTTTCACGCCCTGAAGCTAGAGTATGGTGTCGCCAAAAATCTGGAGCTTGTGAAAAACCATTAGCTGTACTTATCTACGGAAATCTTCGCTATGTAGCAATTAATTCCAGCCTAGATTTTGGGCTAATATTTTGTTGGCTGCCGACAGAAACTTTGGGATTTGAGTTTCTGCGAAAATAGCTGATAGTTTTCCGGGATTCAATTCATATCAACTTTCCGAGCTATAAAGAAAATATAAAAATCACACAAAATTCCATCAGAAAAATCAAAGGCTTTATTAAAAACATTGACTAAAGTCCTGATTGTATTTCTCATCGAGCAGCAGGCTATAAACTTAACACCGCAGCTACTAGCAGAAATTTTTACTAATTTTTGGACAGGATTACAGCTTTATTCACTTCAATAACAACAGATTTTTAAATTCAGGAGCATTCTTATGAGTAATAACAATCCCATTAACCTACCCTTTAGTTTGATTGATGGAGATGCTTTTCCCTGGGAAATCACAGCAGACGGAGAATTGGAATACGGTCGTATAGCAACCAACTCAGATACAGGCGAGCAATATTTTCTATCTTATGGAAAATTGAGTAATGATTATTACGGTTATCATAGCGCCGATGCTTATACAGAAGATAATGGTCGTGAAGTCGTCATAGCTCCTAGATATGTTGGCAGCGGATACGGTGGTGATTTGCCAATTTCAGTATCCCGAAAAATCTACATTTCAGAAAATTCTGGCTTTGTTCGGATTTTAGATATCGTCACAAATACGTATTCACAACGATGGACTTACGATTTTACGGTTGACAATGATTTGCCTTACTTGCAATCAAATGTTGTCAATACCTCTAGTGGTGACGATATTCTCACGCTTGATGATAACTGGCTTGTAGTCGATGGCATCTATCAAGAAGGTTCGCTTAACAATACCTTCGATATGCTTCAAGTCATCGCCGGTTCGGGTGGTTATCGACCTTTCAAGGTTTACACTTCCTCAGGAGCAGATTTTACGTATAAGCTGGATTTAGCTCCTGGTGAAACTCAGATTGTCATGCACTTTATTGCTCGCAATTCCGATGTCGCGACTGCCTTAGCAAAAGGAGATCAGCTTGCGCTTTTGGGTATGAATGCTTTAGCGGGAATGACTGAGGAAGAAAAAAGCCAGGTTATCAACTTTGACACTGGGGTTAATAATAATGTGCCTCCTGACTTGGTAGTTTTAAATCCTAATGCTCCAAATACTGCTATAACAGGTCAGGAGATCGCAGTATCTTGGGGTGTGAAAAACCAAGGAAGTGGTTTGACTTCATCTTACTGGGAAGACAATATTTTTATCTCTGATAATACTACCCTCGATCCAAGCGATATTCAATTATTTAACCAATGGCATTCCGCCGACACACCACTAGCTGTTAATAGTAGCTACGAACTTACCGGAAATATTCGTATACCAAAGGTAACACCAGGGCAAAAGTATCTACTGTTTGTAACAGATGGGTACTATAATGACTACTATGGCATTTACCGTGGTAATTACCAAGGAGAAGTTAACGAATCTAACAACGTCCTTGCTGTACCGATTGAAATCGAAGCTCCAGATTTGGTTATTTCATCACCCATAGGTATAGATAGCGTTATATTGGGTGAAAAAATTTCTTTGTCTTGGACTGTCACCAACCAGAGTAATGTTTCAGCCCCAGCAAGTTGGTACGATTATGTGTATATTTCCAGTGACACTCGGTTTGATAACAACGATACATACGTAACTGAAAATTTTACTTATGGTTTTGATAACCCGTTAGCTGGTAATGCTAGTTACACTATCAACAAACAAAATATTACTATTCCAATTACAGAACTTGGCGATCGATACCTGCTCTTTATCACAAACAAAAGTGACTTCCAAGCCGATACCAATGAAACCAATAATGTTTTCGCAGTACCGATAGAGATTAAAGCACCAGATCTGCAAATTTCAACCGTCCAAGCTCCTCAAGCTCCGGTTGAAGCTTCTTGGGGCGAGACTATCTCAGTGTCTTGGAGTGTTATTAACCAGGGTGAGGCTGCCGCTCCAGCCAAGTGGTACGACCGTGTATTGCTTTCTAGTGACGATGAATTAGGCTATGACACTGCTATAGGCAGTAAGTATATCGATCTTCAAACACCCTTAGCACCTGGTGCTAGCTACGAAAATACTATAGATATTACCATACCAAATGGGTGGTTTCATGGAAGTGGGCATTTACTGTTTGTGGCAGATGGGTCCTATAATTACCAAGGTGAAACTAATGAAGCCAATAACTACGTTGCAGTACCGATAGAGATTAAAGCACCAGATTTGAAAGTTTCAGAAGTCCAAGCCTTGGACACAGCCATTCCGGGTCAGAGTTTTTTAGTCTCCTGGACTGTTAAAAACCAAGGAAATGGTACAGCTTTTACTGATTGGACTGATTACGTCTATTTATCTAGCAATGATACTTATGAATACTGGCAAGATACACTTTTAACTAGTGAGAGTATTACTGCTCAAACACCGCTAGCTGCTGGGGAAAGTTACGAGATCCAAAACAAATTTATTACTATCCCAACTACAGCCGAAGGACCTCAGTACCTACTGTTTGTGACTGATGGGTATAATAAAAGTTATGAATACTATAGTTACTATTGGGAAACAAAGCAATCCGAAACCAACGAATATAACAATGTTTATCCTGTACCCATTCAAATCAGCACTCCAGACTTATCTTTTGCATCTGCTCCCATAGCTCCAGATACAGCCGTTTTAGGTGAGACAATTTCGGTTAGTTGGACTGTTAAGAATCAGAGTAATAATAGCCCTGCTAATGCTGATTGGTACGATCGCGTATATATTTCCAGTGACACCACCCTTGATGAGACAGACACATTTGTAGACTCTGAAAAAATTTCTAAGCAAACTCCTGGTGGTAACTACACCATTGCAAACAAAGAGCTCCTCATACCCACTACTATGACCGGGCCGAGGTATCTGTTGTTTATTACAAATGCAACTGGTGACCAAGGTGAAAATGATAAATCTAACAATACATACGCAGTTCCCATTGAAATCAAAGCACCGGATTTAACGGTAAAAGAGGCTGGAAGACCAAATCCAGGTACAACCACTTGGACAGCTAGTTGGGGTCAGGAAATACCAGTTTTTTGGACTGTAAAAAATATAAGTGATGGAGATGCTAAAGCTAATTGGTATGACCGCGTATATATTTCAAGTGACGACAAGCTCAATGGAGACACGCTTTTATACAGTGAATACATTGACGCTCAAACACCTCTAGCTGCTTATGCAAGCTACACTATCAGCGACAAACTGATTACCATACCTAACTATAGTAACGACATCAGAGGAAATCAGTACTTACTGTTTGTAACAGACGCAAATCAAGACCAAGGAGAAACGAATGAAGCCAAAGGTCTATTGGAAACCAACAATGTAAAACCAGTACCGATTTTTATAGCTGCGCCAGACCTTGTGGTTGAATCGGTAACTGCTGTTCCATCAACCTCTGCCCAATTTGGTCAAACCATTAATGTTACTTACTTTGTCAGCAATGCTGGCGATCCTGGTTCATCAACTGTTGCTTCGAGGTGGACAGATCGGATTTGGCTTTGCAAAGGATCAACGCTTGACAGCCCTAGAATTGAGTTGACACCTGTATCGGTAGAGAGAGATACACCGTTAAATTCTGGTACTTCTTATTCCAAAACAGTTACCGTACCTTTACCATTAAATCCGCAGTTCTCCAACGGGACTTACTATATTTGGGTGGAGACAGATACTTCATACAATCAAGTGGAATTTAATGAAAACAACAACACCAAATTCAGCCAACCTATTAACCTGACATTACCGACCATACCCGATTTGCAGGTCACTAGTGTTGTGACTCCGTTTGAGGGACTATCCGGACAAAAACTGGAAATTGTATGGACAATATACAATGGAGGGGATAAAGATGCCACTGGAGTATGGCACGATAACGTTTATCTGTCGAAAGACGGAAGTGTCGGAAACGACGATTTTTATGCATCTTTTTCCTTTGAAGGAACAATTCAAGCAGGCAAGCCAATTGAGCGCAGACAGTTCATTGACTTGCCTATCGATCTAGAAGGCGAGCGTTGGGTAGTTGTTAAGACGGATGCTGGTGGCGATGTCTACGAACACGGTCAAGAGAGCAACAATACTCTTATTTCCTCCAATCCTATCGATATTAGCAAGAGCGATTTTCCGAACCTGAAAGTATCCAGCGTTACTGCTCGAACCGATTCAGCTTTCTCCGGTCAGAAAATCACACTTGATTGGGTAGTAGAAAACACAGGAACTGGCTCAACTAGCGCTCCAATTTGGTACGACGCCGTTTTCCTGTCTTTAAACGGTCAAGAAACATACCTGGGTCAAACTTCTAACTTTAGCTACTTGGATAAATATGGTAGCGGCATACACAGCTATAACAATAGTTTAGAGGTTACCTTGCCTGATAACATTGAGGGCAACAACTACTACTTTGTTGTTAAAACTGATTACTACGATAATGTCTACGAATATCAAAAGGAGGATGACAATTTTCGGAGCACAGAATCACCCACCAACATTGAACTGACTCCACCGCCAGACTTGCAGTTGACTGTCAACGAACATTCCCCAGTGTTCTCAGGTCAGAGGATGACCCTGAATTGGACTGTTGTCAATAATGGTTCTGGCAAAACCTCTCAGCACAGCTGGTATGACGAAGTTTATATGTCAGCTGACCCCTACCCAGGCAATGGCGATGAGGAGTACTTCCTGGGTTCTCGTTACCACTACGGCGACCTTGATGTTTATGATGCTAACAGCACTAATGGAGCTACTAGCAGCTACACCACCAGTTTGGATGTCACTTTGCCAATAGGAGTGAGTGGAAATTTCTACTTCATTGTTAGAACTGATGCTGGCAATCAGGTTTTGGAATTTGCGGGCGACGCCAATAACATTGTTGCCCAACCTACACCTACTATTGTTAACCTCACACCACCGCCAGACTTGGAAGTCGAGTTGGTAGACGTTCCAACTCAAGCTTTGGCTAGCCATGCCCTGACCATCGATTACCGCGTTACCAACTATGGCTCAACCGCAACTCCTAACTATTCCTGGGTTGATGCTTTCTATCTATCCCAGGATGCTAATTTCAACCTCAACACGGATAGATTGTTGGGTGAAGTTACGCAGTATGGCTATTTAGACGCCGGTATACCCGATGACCGTTCTGTGACCTTCACTCTACCTGATGGGCTGAGTGGTACTTTCCACGTCTTTGTTGTTACTGACCAGCGCAATGACGTTTTTGAACTGAATAATGACAATAATGTTAATAATTACAACAATGTTGGTAATAATGTCGGAGTTGTTACAGTTTCATCGCGTCCGGCAGATTTGGTAGTTTCGGCGATCGATGTTCCCACAACTCTTGAGGCAGGCATTGCGAGCCGTATCAAATGGACTGTTGCTAACACTGGAACTGGTGACACTGCTGTCAGGGCTTGGACTGACAGCATAATTGCGTCTGGTGATACAAATTTAGGCAACGACGATGACGTTGTTTTAGGTTCTTTCTACCACAGCGATACATTAAGTTTGATAGACGGTACTTACCGAAGTGGTTTGTTGAACCCTGGGGATTTCTCCGAACGCAACGAACTGGTTACCATTCCCTTCACCTTGTCAGGTCAGTACCATTTGTTTGTTGTGACTGATGCTAACGCTCAGGTCTATGAAGCAAATGCTCTTGGCAATAACTATAAATCCCAATTAATTACCGTCAATCGAGACACTCCCGATTTGCAAGTGACTGGAGTTAATGCGACACCTTCTGTATCATCAACAGACAAGCTCGCTGTTAATTGGACGGTGAAAAACTTCGGAACTGGTCGCACCAATGCCTACTCCTGGTACGACAGCGTTTACCTTTCTACCGACACTCAACTCAACTCTCAACAAGACATTTACTTGGGACAAGTTTTCCATTCTGGTGCTCTAGACCAATTCGGCTCTTATGACGGTTCTGGTACCTTTAACCTGCCAATAGACCTTAAGGGTAATTATCACGTCATTGTCCGCACAGATAACAGTGCCAATAGCGAGTATAATGACCGGGTTTTGGAAGGTTCTTTAGAAAATAACAACGACAAAGCAACCAGCAACACCACTGCTATTACCCTAGGTGAAGTTCCTAACTTGGTGGTGGAAAGTGTTGATGCACCCATTGATGCTATTAGCAGTCAGCTATTTAATCTCACTTGGACTGTCCGCAACGATGGTGCTGCTACTGGCTACAAGCGTTGGTACGATGCCATCTACCTCTCTCGCGACCAAAATTTTGACCGCAGTAGCGATATCTACCTCGACTACCGATACCGTGTTGGCGGTTTAGCAGCTGGAGAGACGTACACGCAACAAAACCAACTGTTCAAAATCCCCTCTGGGTTGTCTGGTCCATTCTACGTCTTTGTTGTCACTGATGGTGGCAATGAGGTATACGAACGCGGTGGAGAAGGCAACACGGTGGGCAACAATTTGAACTATGACCGGAACTCCGTACAGGTGAGTTTGCCGAACCCTGCTGACTTGAGTGTCGGTACTATCACTGTCCCTGTCAATGCCGTTCCAGGGCTTGATGCCACCATCAGTTACCGAATTAACAACACAGGACCAAATGCGGCTCAAGGTATTTGGTATGACTCAATCTACCTTTCTGCTGATGATAAGTGGGATATAAATGATACTTTCTTTGGACGTAGCCAAGCACCAGTAAGCTACGTAGCTGCTCCAGGCAATGACTACAGCTATTACGACAATAGTATAACAGCTCCCTTACCCGGTGTAGTCAGGGGCGACTATCACGTTATTGTCAAGAGCGATATTCGCAACGCCATTGTAGAAAACGATGAAAATAACAACATTGGTGGTTCTTTAGACAAAGTATCAATTGATGTCGAGTCACTGCAATTGGATGTCTCAAAAACTGGAACGCTCTTCCAAGGACAATCTGTCTACTATAAGATTGATGTCGCCCTGGGAGAGACGCTACAAGTCACCTTTGATTCTGTTGCGGATAATGCGTTTAACGAACTCTACATTCGCTACGGTGAAATGCCTTCCCAAACAGAGTTTGACTATGGATTTGAGAATGTCTCTGCCGACCAGCAAATTGTCGTACCCTTTACCGAAGCTGGCACTTACTATGTTCTTGCCCGTGCCATCAAAGCTCCAGAGTGGATTCCTCGTCTAGTTATAGATGAGAATACTACCGTTTCTGGATTGGGAAATAACTACACGATTGAGGCTAAGACGATTGACTTTGGTATCACATCCATCGGTCAAACAGTAGGCGATCGCGGTGGTAAGATGACTCTGGAGATTGATGGTGCCAAGTTTAATTCGTTCATGACAGCAGAGTTGACTGATAGCACTGGTAAGTCAATTGTTGCTGAGAATATTTGGTTTGAAGATTCTACTGAGGTATTCGCGACTTTTGACCTGAGAAATGCTGCTGTAGGAACTTATGACCTGAAGCTGACACAGCCCTCATACAGTCAAACTGCTAATGGAGAAATTGCGCCCATCATCTCAGATATTTTGGAAGATAGGTTTTCTGTAGTTGATGCCCGTCAAGATAATGTCCTGATTTCAGTGACTTCGACACCTGCTGTATCTCCCGGACAAAGCTTCGACATCATTGTTTCCTACGCCAATCGCGGTACTCATGATGTTACGGCACCCGTAATTGTTTTGAATGCCAGTTCCGACATTCGCTTAGAAAATATTCAAGATGGAGATGAGTTTGCCCAATTTGGTTCAATGGCATTGCTCGGGACTAGCAATGAAGGACCAGCTGGTGTTCTTCGTCCTGGTGAAACGGGTATCATTCGCCTCCGGGGGACAGCGCCTTCGACTACCGGACCAATCAATATTAGTGCTCGCCAGATGATAGACGATGGCTCCCCAATCAACTACAACGACTTTATCGAGTACCTGGGCGGTGATGTTTCAACCAAGCCGTGGGCAGATGCGGCGGGGGCTTTACGCAATCAGTTTGGTAATTCTTGGACTAGTTTTGAAAAGGGTTTAGCTGAGCGTGCTACGGAGTTAGCTGAGATTGGCGACTACACTCACTCTGCTACTGAACTGTGGACTGATGTTGCTCTAGATGCTTGGGGTAGGACTGATTCTAATGACTATGCAACACCTTTAATTGAAAACAGTATATTGGATACTAGCAGTAGTGTTCAGTTGAAAAATACTATTGCAATCGAAAATGGTTTTTCAGAAGTCAACAATAATGTTCAGTCATTTAGTCTTGAGTCAAGCTCTCAGTTTTTGAATGAAGATTTATCAACCAATCTAGCTCAGACAGCTTACTTTCCTCAAGGTCAAATATTTGAAGTAGTGGAGGCTATAGCTCAAGTATTTGGCTACCCAGAAGATGCCGCAGTAGGAATAAAAGTACCAGGCGGTGTTGAACCTATTGGACGAACAGGACCTGCTCCGAATTCATCATTTGATTTCACTATTTCTTTAAATGATATTGGAAATCCCACATTAGCAGATGTATTAGATGATTTAACGGGAGTAAATCCAGCGGTAGATATAAGTTCCCATGCATTATCCATTGCAAAATCTGTTGATGTTGATAAAAACACCATCAGAGGTTTGCTTGCTTTACTTGAACCATATCCTGCTGCTTCTGATACTTTAGCGCAGCGAGCAGCGCTGCAGATAGATTTTGGTTTAGACAGCATTGCAGATTTACTAGCTTTACTTTCTTCTTACCCTGGTGCTTTTGATACTTTAATGCAACGGGTAGAGCAAAAAATATTAGCAACTGCAGATCAATTTGAGAATGGTGGAAATACAACAATACCGATACTAGGTGAACCTTTTGGATTGATTAAGCGACCACCTGCACCAACTGCTGGTGCTGCTTTAAGGCATTTTGTAGGTGAACTCGGTTCCACACCTGAAAACCTAGTGAACTCCTACGAGGAAAGTGTAAAGCAAGCTATATCCGCGACAAATCCCAAAGCTCCTTTTTGGTTCATTAACAAAGTTATTGAAGTTGGTAAAAACTATGGAGCAGTGTGGAAGACATTTAATCCCACCTATCCCTTTGCTCCTAACCCTACAGGTCACGTGCATATAGATGATGATTCCGCACTGGGAATAGTTGTCCCCAATGTTGATTCAGCAAGAATCCCCAATAACATTGTGAAGGACATCTCTGAAAGCCAAGAGTATAAATCAGAGATTGATTTTTTGAAGAAACAATTAGATTCAGCTGTTAAGCGTGGTTTCTTCCTTACGATACCTGAAGGAAGCTCTTATGGACCAACAATAATAAATATTCAAGTACCAACGGGTAAAAATAGCCACACTTTCGATTTTGACAAGAACCCTAATAAAGCTCCTATTATTCCTCTTCGGGGTATATATTATAGTTCAAATGAACCAAGTGATTTTTTTCAAGATACTGATGTACTTTTAACTCTGGGTCAAGTCAGTTATCAGAAAAATGAAAATTCCAAAACAGAAGGACTTTATGCTGTTGTTAATTCAATTCAAATTACAGAATCTTCTAACAGAAGAAACTACCAAGCTGATGTCTCTGTCTACGGAGTTGATTCATACTCTTGGCAAAATGATGACCGTGATAATGCAAGAAATTCTTTGTGGAGAGGAAGTGGTATTGACCCTGTAGTTTTTGAGTATCTGTGGCTAACTCAACAATATGGTTATGGTCAACCTTTCACTTTTAGTTTTCAGATTGATGAAATAACTTCAGGCTCCGTCAGTATCCCTGATGATTATCCACCTAAGAAGCCACCTCTACCGCCAACATCTTACAATTCACCAAACAATTCAAACCAACCAGGAAATCCACTAAATCCCTTCAATCCATTCGACCCGGGAAACAGTGTTACCAATGTTGTTGTTTCCCGCGACCCCAACGACATCCTTGGTCCTCAAGGGTTTGGTGCAGAACATTGGGTAACATCTGATCCCTTAAATTACACTATCCGCTTTGAAAACGACCCAGTTTTTGCGACTGCGCCTGCCCAAGTTGTACGCATTACCCAACAACTTGACAGCGACCTCGACTTCCGTACCTTCCGCGTGGGTGACTTCGGCTTTGGCGACACATTTATTGACGTACCAGACAACCGAGCTTTCTATCAAACCCGCCTGGACTTAACTGCTACTAAAGGAATCTACGTAGATGTAGTCGCGGGTATTGATATTGCTACAGGTCAAGCCTTCTGGGAACTGACATCCATAGACCCAACCACTGGAGTAGAGCCAACCAATCCCTTGCAAGGTTTCTTGCCACCCAACATCACCAAACCTGAAGGGGACGGCTTTGTCAGCTACTCCGTAAAACCCAAATCGAGTGTTGAGAACGGTGCAGTTATTGACGCCCAAGCACGCATTATCTTCGATATTAACGAACCCATCGATACACCAGCAATTTTCAACACCATTGACAAGAGTAAACCTACAAGCACTGTTAGTGCATTGCCAAGTGCGACTAACGACACCAGTTTCTCAGTCAGTTGGTCTGGTAGTGACAATACGGGTGGGTCAGCTTTGGCTGGTTTTACTATCTACGTCTCAGACAATGGCGGAGCATTTGTTCCTTGGCTGGAAAACACCACTCTCACCAAAGCCGCATTCACAGGCATTGCTGGTCACAGCTACGCCTTCTACAGCCGTGCCCGTGACAACGCGGGCAATACTGAAGATGCTCCGAAGAGTCCTCAAGCATCTACGACCATTGCTGGTGGTAACCCTGGTACGCTGGCATTCGGTGCTGGTGAGTTCAGTATTAGCGAAGATGGCACACCGATTCATGCAGTGACCATCATCCGTACCGATGGCACGACTGGTTCAATTAGCGCCACTGTTACCCTGAGTGATGATACCGCTATCTCTCCAACCGACTACAACAGCACTCCCATTGTTGTCACCTTTGAGCCGGGAGAAACAAGCAAAACAGTGCTCATCCCCATCGTCAATGATACGTTAATTGAAAGCGCACAGAAGCTAAACTTAGTTCTGGGCAACCCCACGGGCGGTGCGACCATTGGCGGTCAAAACAGCGCTACCGTCACCATTGTAGATGATGATGTGCAGCTAGCTTTTAGTGCTGCAACATTTAGCGCCATCGAAGACGGCACACAAGAGGCTGCTGTCACAGTCATCCGTACTGGCAGAAGCTCTGGAGCAGTCAGTGCCACTATTACACTCAGTAATGGTACTGCCACTTCCCCGACTGATTACGACAGTACATCTATAGTTGTAAACTTTGCTGACGGAGAAACAACTAAGACTGTTGTCATCCCAATTGTTAACGATACGGTCTCTGAAAGTGATGAGGCGATCGACCTCACCTTAAGCAGCCCGACTCTAGGTGCGACAATTGGGACTCAAAGCACTGCTACCTTCATAATTAAAGACAATGACACTCCGCTTAACCTCATCGGTACTCCCAACAACGATACCTTGGTTGGCGCGTATGGGAATGACACCTTAGATGGTAGAGAAGGCTCGGACACCTTAATTGGCGGTGCGGGTAATGACACCCTCATTGGTGGTACGGGCAATGACACGTTGGATGGTGGTATTGGCAATGACTCCATGGACGGTGGCAGCGGCAATGACACCTATATTGTTGATAGCGTCGCCGATACCGTTATTGAGAATGCGGGTGGCGGTGCTGATACAGTCCAAGCTTCTGTTGACTTCTCGATAGATGGGATGAGTATAGAAAATCTGATCCTAACTGGTAACGCCATCAGTGGTACTGGTAACAACCTGAGCAACCGCATCACAGGAAACGCTCAGAATAACATCTTGAGTGGTGGTATCGGTTACAGCGATGATACCTTGGATGGTGGGGAAGGTGATGACATAATGTCCGGTGGTTATGGTCATGACACTTACATTGTTGATTCGCCTAACGACATCATTGTTGAAAATGCGGCAGAAGGTTATGATACAGTCGAAGTTTCTGTTGACTACTCAATAGCTGGATTTGCCAATGTAGAAAATTTGATACTAATTGGTAATGCTATCAGAGGTACTGGCAACTCAGTCGGCAACTATCTTGGTGGAAATGCACTCAACAACGTTCTGGATGGGGGAGAAGGCGACGATACCCTTGATGGCTATGAAGGGGATGACACCTTAATTGGCGGTGTCGGCAACGATTATCTGTATGGTTATACAGGTAATGACACTCTTGATGGCGGTACTGGTGATGACAGAATGCTTGGTGGTAGTGGCAATGATACTTACATTGTTGATTCAGTTAACGACACCATTACTGAGAATATTAATGAAGGAACCGATACAATTAAGGCGGCGATTGACTACTCAATCGCTGGGCTGACCAATGTAGAACATTTGACACTAACTCTTAATGCCATTAACGGGACTGGTAACTACCAGAGCAACCGCATCACAGGGAACGATCTAGACAACGTCTTGAGTGGTGGCGCTGGCTATGACACTTTAATTGGCGGTGCGGGTAACGATACCTTGATTGGCGGTACTGGTGATGACATTTACATTGTTGATTCGCTCAATGATACCGTTGTTGAGAATGCGAACGAAGGTTATGACAGGATTGACGCTTCGATTGACTACTCAATCGCTGGGCTTGCTAATATAGAGCACTTAACACTCACTCTGAACGCTATCAACGGTACTGGCAACTCTCTCAATAACAGGATCTTCGGAAACTCTCTTGACAATACTTTAATTGGTGATGCTGGCAACGACTTTTTGGATGGCAGCACGGGTAACGATACTCTCATTGGGGGGACAGGCGATGACATTTACATTGTTGATTCTCCCAACGACACCATTGTTGAAAATGCTCTTGAAGGTACTAGCGATTGGGTGCAAGCTTCTGTTGACTACTCAATAGCTTCCTTTGCCAACATAGAATGGTTGACACTAACTCTTAATGCCATCAACGGTACTGGCAACTCCCAAAACAACTATTTTGAGGGAAATGCACTCGATAACGTTTTGGATGGGGGAGAAGGTGATGATTCCCTCAATGGCTTACAAGGCAATGACACCATAATTGGCGGTGCGGGCAACGATACTCTTGCTGGCGAGGAAGGAAACGATACCTTAGTTGGGGGTAATGGTAACGATAGTTATTATGTTGACAGCACGGCAGACACTATCATCGAAGAGTTAAACGCTGGGACAGATAGCGTTTGGTCATCTATTAGCTGGACACTTGGAGAAAATCTAGAGAAGTTGACGCTTTATGGTTCCAACTCCATTAATGGCACGGGCAATCAACTCAACAACACAATCACGGGTAATGCTGCTAACAATATATTGTCTGGTGGTCTTGGTTACGATAACCTCTATGGAGAGGCTGGGGATGACACTCTTGATGGTGGGGAAGGCAGCGATAGCCTGAATGGCGGTGATGGAAATGATATTTTGGATGGCGGGTCAGACCACGATTATCTCTATGGCAACGCTGGCAATGACACGCTCAATGGTGGCAGTGGCAATGATTACCTCAGGGGTGATGCGGGGAATGATACGCTCAACGGTGGGTCAGGGAATGATAGCCTTGATGGGAGCACGGGTAACGATGTCCTCGCGGGTGATGATGGGGATGACTACTACTCTGTTGACAGTATTTCCGACAGCATTTTGGAAGCAGCGAATGCTGGTACAGATACCGTTAGTTCGTCAGTCAGTTGGACGCTTGGTTCTCATTTAGAAAACTTAACCTTAACGGGTACAAGCACCATCGCTGGTGTGGGTAATGCTCTCAACAACACAATTAGGAGCAACAACTACGGAAACAACCTGTTTGGCAATGACGGTAACGATACTCTCATTGGCGGTACTGGTAATGATACCCTTGATGGTGGTACAGGCAACGACAGAATGGAAGGTGGCACTGGTGATGATACTTACATCGTTGATAGCACCACTGATACCATCATTGAGTTTTCTAATAGCGGTACTGATACAGTTATTGCTTCGATTGACTTCTCAATTGCTGGGTTAGCCAACATCGAAAATCTCACACTAACTGGTAGTGCCATCGGCGGTACGGGGAATTCTTTGAACAACCGCATGACAGGGAATGCCCTCGACAATACCTTGAATGGCGATAGCGGCAATGACACCTTAATTGGTGATGCGGGCAAAGACACCCTCATTGGCGGTACGGGCAATGACACGTTGGATGGTGGTACTGGCAATGACACGATGGACGGTGGTAGCGGTGATGATACTTACATTGTTGACAACACCACCGATACCATTATTGAGAATGCTAGTAGCGGTACTGATACAGTTATTGCTTCTATTGACTTCTCAATCGCTGGACTATTGAATATAGAAAACCTAACACTGGCTGGTAATGCCACTAGCGCTACTGGCAACTCCTTAAACAACGTCATCACTGGAAACGCCCTCGACAACACCTTGAATGGAGGTGTTGGCAGTGATACCCTCATTGGCGCTACTGGTAATGACATCCTTGATGGCGGTACAGGCAATGACAGAATGGAAGGTGGCATTGGTGATGATACTTACATCGTTGACAACACCATTGATACCATTGTTGAGAATGCTAGCAGCGGTCTTGATACAGTCGAGGCTTCTGTTAGCTTCTCAATCGCCGGGTTTACTTATGTAGAAAACCTGATACTAACTGGTAGTGCCACTAGCGCTACTGGTAACTCACTTAACAACGTCATCACTGGAAATTCCCTCAACAATACCCTGAATGGTGGTGGCGGTGATGACATCTTAAATGGTGGTGCTGGTAACGATACTCTCATCGGGGGTGTAGGTAACGATACTTACATTATTGATTCACTTAACGACACCATAACTGAATATTCGTCAGAAGGCACCGATACTGTCGAAGCTGCCATTGACTTTTCAATCGCCGGGTTTACTTATGTAGAAAACCTGACACTGACTGGTAATGCCACTAACGGTACGGGCAACTCCCTCAACAACCGCATGACTGGCAACGCCCAGAACAATACCTTAAATGGTGGTGGCGGTGATGACATCTTAAATGGTGGTGCTGGTAACGATACTCTCATCGGTGGCGTAAGTAACGATACTTACATTATTGATTCACTCAACGACACCATAACTGAAAATGCTTCAGAAGGTACCGATACTGTCGAAGCTACTATTGACTTTTCAATCGCCGCGCTCACTAACATCGAAGACCTGACACTAACTGGTAATGCTATCAGTGGTACGGGCAACTCCCTCAACAACCGCATGACAGGAAACGCCCTCGACAATACCTTAGATGGTGGCGCTCTTAACGACACTCTCATTGGTGGTGCTGGTAACGACACTCTCATTGGTGGCACTGGCAATGACACAATGGATGGTGGCACTGGCGATGACATTTATGTTGTTGATACTACAAGCGATATTATCATTGAGAATGCTAGTAGCGGTACTGATACCATCGAGGCTTCTGTGAGCTTCTCTATAGCTGGGCTTACCTACGTAGAGAACTTGACACTAACTGGTGGCGCTATCAGCGGTACTGGTAACTCACTCAACAACGTCATCACTGGAAATGCCCAAAATAACACCTTAAATGGTGGTGCGGGTAATGACACCCTCATTGGCGGTGCGGGTAACGATACCCTCGATGGTAGCACGGGTAACGATGTTCTCTCTGGTGGCGATGGAGATGACACTTACTACGTTGACAGTGCTAGTGACAGTATTACTGAAGCTGCTAATGCTGGTACAGATACCGTCAATTCCTCTATAAGTTGGACTCTGGGGGATAATTTGGAGAATTTGACCCTAACGGGTAATAGTACCATTGACGGGATCGGTAATGCTCTCAATAACACGATTACGGCAAACAGTGTCAGTAACAACCTCTTCGGTCATGACGGCAATGACAACCTGACTGGAGGTGTTGGTAATGACTTGCTTGATGGTGGTACAGGAGATGACACCTTGATTGGGGGATCGGGCAATGACACCCTCATTGGCGGTTTTGGCAATGATGTACTCACGGGTAGTACTGGAGTTGATTTCTTCGTTCTCAACAATCCAAACACTGGAGTTGATAGTATTACCGACTTCTCGGCAGTTGATGATACACTCCGTGTTTCTGCTGCTGGTTTCGGTGGTGGGTTAACTTTCGGTGCTACCATTACCTCAAGCCAATTTCTCATCGGTAGCGGTGCAGTGGCAGCAACTAACTCTAGTCAGCGATTTATCTACAACACCACTACAGGCGCTCTGTTCTTTGATGCCGATGGTAACCAGACGGGATTTGGGGCGGTACAGGTAGCGACGCTATCAAATAAACCAACAATTGGCACTAGTGACATTTTTGTCACCACTTGATGTAGACCATCAGCAAAAATCCTTCCCTAATAAAACAGGGGAGGATTTGTTTTGTGAGGTTTGTGAGAGGTTTTGTAGCATTTGTGGATTTATTGCTGGCATCTGGGCAAAATAATAGAGGGCTAACCAACTCAGATACCTTGAGAATTGCATATTCTCTCTAGTAAATATAAGTTGCGCTATTGAGT
The DNA here is from genome assembly GCF_009725235.1 of Scytonema sp. UIC 10036. The sequence goes on along the minus strand of NZ_WJFC01000022.1, from coordinate 64,512 downwards.
GACTTACTATTATCGCTTTACCTTACAAGGCTTGAACTTTCATGTCGAATCCGCAATTCAACGTTCAATTTTGGTCACAGTGGGTGATTGTCAATGCTACAAGCTTTTGTGCAAGCTGTTTTCTAACTCCAATTGTACTAGGGGTAGCTCAGTGGTTCGTTCTCAGAAGGCAGATTGCGAGGATTAGCGCCTGGTGGATACTAACTAGTTTTGTAGGCTTCTTCGTAACTGGGCTGGTGAGTTTTTATCTATTCTTTGGTAGTAGCTTTAGCTATTTTTGTATCAGGTATGCAGATACTAATGTGTGTTGGGTTGTTACCTACACTATTGGTGGTGCTATGGGCGGCGCTATTACTGGAACACATCAATGGTTATTGCTCAGAAGACATATTTCGCTCCCTGGCTTGTGGATAGTCTGGATAATAACTAGTACTTTGGGGTGGGCATTGGGTGGTGCTTTGAGCAGCGCTGTACATTGGAAGTTGCTCGATACTAACAGCAATTTCGGGGCATTAGTTATTTTTGGAATTATCTTCGGTGCTGTAAGCGGGGCTATTACAGGAGGAGTACTAGTCTGGTTATTGCAACGGTTTAGCCCTCATCGAAGGTTTGGGTAACGAGGTCTCTGAGCTTTGCTCTGACCTCATTGTGAAGTTGATTGGAGAGGGCACGTTGTGCTTGAGGAATAGTTTGAAACAAAGAAAACGAGCGCTCGTAATGAAAAAGTTGTGTAAAGTAGCCCAATTGACAGGAGTATTACCACCGACTCAAGATGGAAAGTAATGTAGACTGCCAGTTACACCTTTGGACGCAAGCTGTACCGCCCTACAATCTCCACATCTAATTCATAACGCTCGTTCAGCCCCCGACGTTCTAGAGCAAGGTTTATCGCATCCCGCGCTGCCAGTATTTGCTCAACTCGCTTTTGATGGGACGCACTCTCAGAGTGTCGCCGATAGTAGTAGAGGGGTTTTGCTAAGTGTTCTATCTCCGTCACTTCAGATAGTCGCAAACACAAGTCATAGTCTTGAGCTAGTTCAAATTGCTCGTTGATGCCGCCCACTTGCTCGTAGACAGATCGACGCTGTAGCCGGAAGTGGAAAATCATAAAATCAACCAACAATTGCTCTTTAGAATAGGGAATGCGACAGCGCTGTCCGTATCCCATGATTTTGTTGCGTTCATTGATGACTTGATAGTCGGTGTAGACTAGTCCAACTTCTTTTCGCGCATCAAGTACAGCCGCCGTTTCCTCTAGGGCAGTCGGTGCCAATAAGTCATCACTGTCTACCCACCCAAAGTAGGGACAAGTTGTTTGTGCGATCGCCGCCTTCAAAGAGCGTGCTCGCCCTTGATGATCTGCTGCTACTACACGCACCCGTGGGTCAATTTGAGCAAAATAACGAGCGATTTCAACAGAACGGTCAGTGGAACCATCATCCCAAATTAACAGTTCAAAGTCGGGGCAAGTTTGTATTAAGACACTCTTAATTGCGTCAGCAAGATAGCGCTCCCGATTGTACACCGTCATGATGATAGAAATCGATTTTTCCATAAAGTCTTTGCTAGGGTACAAACTTCGGCTTATTTGAAGCCCTATGTATATTTCATGACTTATTAAAGTGTTGGGATTTCAGACTGTAATTGTCTAAACATCAGATAACACATTATTTAGCTTTGTTATATTTAACCCTGACTTTAGAGTTTATCAACACAATTACGCGGTCAATAACAGTAGTCTTACTTATTTGTCATCAAAGATTTAGTATCTCTTACGTAGAAGCCTCGTTGTTTTATCTAAAACAAGCAAGCCATTATGCAATTGGGAAGCAACGATTTCAAAGAACGAGCTTCCCAAGACTCAGTTGCTATTGCTCGCTGCGATCAGAGCGAAAATACTTTAATCCAACTTGACTCCATGCTCTCTCCTAACAAATTCTCATCTAAATATTTTTTCATCGGACTCACTGCCACAGGAAATTATACGGCTGCTACTGCGATGCATATGCTGGGGTATAGAGCCGCGCACTTTCCGACAAGTCTTGCTTGGATTCTTGATTTTGATGTGTTAACTGATACCCCCGTCGCTTTTTGGTTTAGGCTGGGATTGCTACCTCTGGATGCTACTTTTGTGCTAACGGTAAGAGAAATTGAATCTTGGTTGGAGGCATGTCAAGTCTGGTTTGAGAGCAGACCACTCAGTACGCTTGACCCTTTTACACAACAAGTTCGTTGGTATCTGTATGGTGGACTCACATTTGAGCGAGAGCGTTTCATCAATTGCTACTGGAATCACTTAGAACAGGCAAGAAAATTAGCTCAAAAGTATGGTTTGAACCTGGTTGAGTGGAATCTGGTTGAAAATCCCCAGTGGGATTTTTTGTGCAACCTAACCCTGCAGGATGTTCCATCACAACCATTCCCTTTTAAATTTGATAAACAATATAAAAGAGGGACTTGGCAGGGTGTCCTTAACACTACCCCATGATGCATTGAAGACTTTACTCTTCATTAAATGCTTAACCATTTTCTCTCAACATCTACGCACTATTAAGTATCTATAGTTTTAATCATTTTAGTACTTATAACGAAGTTCATGTCAGCGTATTGATTCAATGAATAGAGTATTGAACTTCTTGCGGGTACTCTCAAGATAATGCCAAAGTACGAAAAAGAACAAACTAGGCGGCACTTGCATTTACCAAATAGTTTTACGTCAATTCTATTGTTGTTTTGGAGCAATCAGAAAAATGCTTACTTTGTCTATTTTGAAAAAGTTATCAAGGGCTACAGCGCTTGCGGTGGTAATTTTTCTGGGAATCAATGGTACAGCGCGGGCTGCCACTCTGACTTTTGATGACATTTTTACTGCCGATCAACAAGTTATCTTCAATGGTTATGGTGGATTAAATTGGAATCATTTTTCTGTGCGAAACAATTCAGTAGCGTCTCCAAGATCCGGATATAACAAGGGAACTGTATCAGGACAATATGTTGCATATAATTCATTTGCTAAACCTGCCACTATAAGTGTTGCTAAGGGACAATTTGATTTTAATAGTGTCTATCTAACAGCAGCTTGGAATAACGGTTTAAATATTCTAGTTGAGGGCTTCAATGGTGGTGTTACTAAGTATTCAAAAACAGTAACCGTAAATACTGTAGCTCCTACATTGTTTAACTTCGACTTCCAAGGCATCGATCGGCTGAAGTTTACTTCATCTGGTGGGACTTATGCAGGTGTTGGAGGTCGTGGAGAACAAATTGCTATAGACAACTTCACTTTTAATACAACAAAGTCTGTACCTGAACCTATCTCTGTTTTAGGTTTGTTAACCTTTGGTGCTCTTGGTGCTACTTGTGCTTTAAAACGCAAGCGGTAACAAGGGATCAGGCGCTTGTTCGCTTGCCCTACTTACTTAGGGGAGTTTAAACATCACTGTCGCCAATTGCTGTACCTCAAAGTACAAACAAAGATGAACTACAAAAATTACTAGAAAAAGATGCTCTTAACTTAAGGACTGTACGTTCGCTCATTTTGTGAGGGCGAGAGGAATTAATGCCTTACTGTATAAGGAAAAAACCATTATCTGGATCTGATGGCGGTCATACCGTGTAATACTTGGGAAAGGGCAAATGAAATTAAAGGTGTATTATGTGGTACGAGGGAAATCAACCGTCCCGTGTAATACATGGAAACACAGAAAATTCACAAAAAAGATTGCGATCGCAAAGCGCAAGCTGTACCCAGCTTATCGCCCTTGGCGCAAGCCTTAGCTTATCGCACCAGCTTTCGGTGTAATACACGGAAAAGGGAATGGACTTTTCTCCATGTATTACATGAAGGGATTTGCGACCGCCATCCTGGCGTCATCCCGTGTATTACATTTTGAAATTCGGCAACGTCAGGTTAAATTTACGGTGTAATACACCGAAGCCGAGTTATGTTGAAGCGGGACATTCAAGGGAAGTTTGCACGCTTTAAATGATGATTATCGTCAAGTGCGTTCAGTCAGATTAACTGACGAAACTTGGAAGATTATGGGGATTGCGGCTGAATGCTTGGGAATGAGTAGATCTGACTACTTGGAACATTTGATGAGGGGGTATGCCAGCCCAAGTATTACACGGGAAAAAGAGCCAATAGATCGAGCCAAAGCTACTGCTGTGGAACCTACGACTACGCCACGACAGGTGGTAACACTTGAAAATGTACGTGACCAAGTTTTACTACGATTAAAATTGGGTAAGCAAGCTCCTGGTTATAAAGCAGCACTTAAAGCCCTCAATGATTTTATTGCGGCACTCTCAAGCTAGTATACGTAACAATCCGTGTTCGCCAACATAAACTCTGGCAGAAACAACAATGGAAATAACTTCTGAGCGCATCGACGATATTCCTGTGATAGTGGAGTGGCTCAAACAGATGGAGATTGCCAAATGTATTGACCAAAAACTCAGTGAACCACACGGAAATCACAAAGGGCTGAGTTACGGTCAATTGGGTGTATTGTTACTAACATACATCATCACTCAGTCAGACCATCGGTTGTCTGCTGTGGAACCTTGGGTGCAAACACATCGAAAGATTTTAGAGTTAACTACGGGATGGTCAATCGCGGAAAAAGATGCCACTGATGACCGATTGGCAAGGGTAGTCGAAGAGCTAGGGAAGCAATCACACGCCAGAGTGGAAATTGAGGTAAAGCTAGGACGGCATCTGATTCGTGCCTACGAATTGCCAACTGTTGTAGCACGAGCGGATACAAGTAGTTTTAGTGTGAATCATACTCCAGGAGAGTCAGTTGAAGAAAACCTACTGCGTTATGGCTATTCCAAAGACTTTCGCCCAGATTTACTGCAATACCGTCAATTATTAGCGACCCTCGACCCAATGGGAATGCCATTGGTGAGCGCTACCGTTGAAGGTAATGGAGCCGATGACCCATTATATTTTCCCACTTGGGAAAAAATGGTGAGAGTGATTGGGCATAAAAAGTTCGTCTTCATTGCTGATTGCAAAGCCGGTGCGATTGCAACTCGCGGTGCTATGGCAGCAAGTGGCGGTATTTATTGTTTCCCTGTTCCCATGAGTGGACAACACCCCCAACAACTAGGCAATGGGTACTAAACCCACCTACAGAAATTCAGTCCATTCGTTTCCCGCATCAGGATGAAGATGAACCGGATGTGGGCAAGGGTTTTGAAGTGGAGTTAGGCAAGTTTTGGTTAAACCCAGAAACCAACAAATGGGTACGTTGGCATGAACGCTATTTGGTAGTTTATTCCACTAGCCTTGCAGCATCTGCTATCCGTGGTCAACAGCAACGCATAACGAGCGCGAGAACAGCTCTCAATAAATTAGCCACTAAACCAGGAGAAGATCCACAAGTACTAGCGCATAAAGTAGAAAACATTCTTGAGCGTTATCGTGTTAAAGATTTCTTCAAGACCAGAATTACAGAACAAATCATTCAAAAAACTCGTCATGTCGGACGAGGACGACCATCAAAAAATTCTCCCACTGAATTGGTAACCAGTATTTGTCTTCAACTTCAGATCCAGCTTCAAGATGCTGCAATCAAGAAAGCAGAAACTTTGGCAGGATGGCGATTGTACGTCACTAACGCACCCCTTGCTCAACTAAGTCTATCACTTGCTGTCATGTATTACCGGAATGAATGGGTATTGGAGCGAGGGTTTCACCGTTTTAAACGCGGTTCTCTACCCGCCCTACCCATTTACTTCACTGACCAAAACCGAATCACTGGCTTGATGTTCTTGCTGAACATTGCTTTACGGGTATTTACTTTGATGGAGTTTGTAGTGCGGCAGGCACTTATAGAAACTCAACAATCGTTGGCTGGTCTTTACGATGGCAATCCCAAGCGCAAAACTGAACGCCCATCAGCAGAGAAAATGCTCAAAGCTTTTTGTCATTTAACTCTCTATTTTTTACCTGATTCTACCATCTTCGTGACGCCTTTGTCTGAGCTACAAAAACAAATTCTTGATTTAATGAGAATGCCCGATTCCCTTTATCAGGTAGATTCGGTGGGTAGCTCAGCATGATTATACCATAGGCATGGATAATAATACACGCTCATTGCCATCCCATTTCAACATGAACTCTTACCGTGTATTACACCGGAGGTGCAACTTTAAATAGGGCGACCGTACCCTGTATTACACAGAATCACCTGTCTTCATGTAACACAAGCGTGCTCGGAATTCCTTCCCCATGTAATACACGGAAGCCTTCGGGGGCTTTTTCCATAGATTACACCGTTACTCCCCTCCACCTTTTCCCATGACTCTTCTCCCGTGTATTACATCGTAAGTTTAACCTGACGTTGCCGAATTTCAAAATGTAATACACGGGATGACGCCAGGATGGCGGTCGCAAATCCCTTCATGTAATACATGGAGAAAAGTCCGTTCCCTTTTCCGTGTATTACACCGAAAGCTGGTGCGATAAGCACATCTAAGGCTTGCTGTATAAAAACAATAAAGTTCAACTCTTGGCAATAAACCCTTACCCCAGACAATAAAGTTCTACACTGGAACCATCCATAGTTTGGTACGCTTGCGACTAGATTTTGTATGATAGGCCTTTATTCTCAAGCATTTTCACAAACTTGGTGTCAAACTTTATTGTCACTCTCGCTTCTGACAAAAGGAATGGGCAAGCGTCTGTTGGTAAAACTTTATTGTCAATCCAGTTGTACAACGAGAATAGTTAGCTGAACTTAAGATGCTCCCAAAGCGCGAATTTTACGTCCCTAGTTCAGGACACACTCAAAAATAATTACCTAGACTCGGCAGTTTTATTCTACATACATAAGTTTGAGCTAGGAGAATAAAAACTTGAACTGGTGTTACAGCAAAACTTTGTGGATTGTGGCTGTAGCAAACACAACCGTCATATTGTAGCGCGAGCGCGTACCTCTGCTCTCGTTCAGCTAATTATTCTCTAGTTCAACTAATTATTCTCCAGTTCAGCTAATCATTTTCTTTGTACACCAGTTTTTTTGGCTAACGTAAGATTAAGGCGAATGGGCTACGCCAGTGTAAGACTTTATTGTCTCAATACACTTGCGCTTTGCGATAAGCCGGGTACGGCTTGCGCCAAGGGCGATAAGCTGGGTACAGCTTGCGCTTTGCGATCGCAGTCTTTTTTGTGAATTTTCTGTGTTTCCATGTATTACACGGGACGGTTGATTTCCCTCGTACCACATAATACACCTTTAATTTCATTTGCCCTTTCCCAAGTATTACACGGTATGACCGCCATCAGATCCAGATAATGGTTTTTTCCTTATACAGTAAGGCATTAATTCCTCTCGCCCTCACAAAATGAGCGAACGTACAGTTTCTAGCCACCTTCCGCATTAATCAAGATGAGTGGAAGGATTTTATGGCACAGGCAAAAGCAGAGGGGTCGAGCGCCTCGGCTGTGCTGGTTGATTTCATTTGCTGGTATCGGTCTGGAAACAGAATTGCTGCTGACACCAAAAGAAGCACTCATCTAGATAATCTAGATTCTATTATAGATTCTCGGATTGAAGCTAGAATCCAAGTACAACCACAACTTCCATCCAATCTAGATACCATTCTAGACGAGCGAGAGAGAAATCTAGAATGGCGTTTGGTTCAGATTTTAGAGGAGAAACTAGAAGAACTACAGGGCAATCTCCGCCATCTAGAATCTGCTCTAGATGAGCGTACAGATAAGCGAGAACAGTTGCAGAAATCAGCACAACAACAGCCAATGGAGGTAGAGACAATGCCGTCTGAGAACGAGCAGCTTTTTGCACAAATAGAAGCACTCAAGGTAGAGAATCAGGAGTTACTTTTGAGACTGAATAATAAGGAAGCTCAGGAAAGAGCTGCAACCCCATTACCGGATTTACAGGCAATACGCTCGCGCATCCTCAAATCGCTGACTCAAGGTAAAAACAAGGTGGCTACCACATCTCCTCAGTACAAAACTGCTGTGAAGGTGTTGGATAAGTTCATTGCAGAAGTGGAACCAACAACAGGTGAATCTACACCACCATCTTCACCTGATGTTTGAATTTTGGTAGCCCTATTTTGATAGCAAGATTGCAAGCAAATACGCTATCAAGGTAGGTCAGCGTTGAACTCTAAAGACAAGAAGTCACAACCCAGTCAAATGCTCCGCGTCCCCACCGTGCTGATTCCTGTGGTGAAGGAGTTGGCTCGACTGCATAGGGAGGGTCTAACCATTGCCCTGCTTCAGGGGTTACAGGAGTTGATAGCGAATCTTGATAGCAATAGCGATATCGATTTTGGGACTGATAGTGAAGTAAAGCAACTGGCACTCCGGGTAGAAGAGTTGGAATCCCGGTTGGCTGACTCAAATCGCGATACCGATAACCAATCGTCAGCAAAGTTAGAGAAATCCTTGGGCAGTTTGGAACAGAAGCTCGAAGCCGTTACACTCAAGCTCGCCATACTGGAATCAGCCGTTGTGCAGAAACAGTACGGTCAAAGAAAGGCATACAGAACACCGTACAATAATCCCTACGTACCGCAAGCTCTCGAACTTCAGCCCTTTACTGAAGAAAATCTAGCTCGCCGATTGGCAGTTGATGTATCCACCCTAATCAAACAAAGGAAAAGTTTGAGCGAATCAGAGTTTGAGAAGTGGTCTCGAGGTCGGGATACAAGTAAAACGGGTTGGCGGTATAAGGATGATGGTTTGTATCATCCTATCAGCCAGTAAATTCAAGAAGCACCTTCTTGACATGAATGAACCTTTGTTCCTAGTGTATCAAAAAAGGTTCGGCTCTCGATATAGAATCAATCAGGTGTAGTGAGCTTTCCATTAGGCATTTGGGCATCTTTCCATTGCTTGCTCATGGTGCTTTCTACCACAATACTATTATGCCCAGTGGTTGGATTTTTGTTGATCCCGATTGGGTTGAAAGATGAAAAATCCTCACTCAATTTTTGGAGTGAGGGGTCAAATGAGCGTGGAAGTTCCTATCAGTAAGACAGAGAGTAAGACGGCTAGTAAGACATTGGACTCGCAACAATTGAAAGCTGAACTGATGACAGAGGTAAGACAATTGTTGGACGGCGTAAGACAAGAATTTGATGAGAAATTACAGTCAGCGTTGGGGGAGTTAGTCGCCTGAGAGATTCCCAATCTCTTGGGCTAGCTAGAGGGGAACTGGAAGCACTGCGCGATCGTATACTCAAAACCTGGCGTGTTGCCAAAGCACCGGAGAAGAAAGAGCGGATTAAAGAAGCACTTGACCGATTCATTGAGGAGTTGCACCGTGCTGACTGAGGAACAGGCAATTGAACTGGCCCGCAATAGAGCAGTTGATGGAGTGGGTACAGCAAGCGTGCTACGGATTGCTAGGGGAGAACAGTAACACACATTTAAGCAGTTACTCTCCTAATTTTTCTTCTTTTTGAGAAAGTAACTGCCCTTTGACTAGTTATGGATAGGGCTGTTTAAGATTTAATTTCGTAGCCAACTTCTTCGTTGCCATGCAGTTTCTTGGCTTCTACGAGCATTAAAAGGGCTTTTCTGAGTTGTGGGACACTTGGACTGTTTTTGTCCCACTTTCGGCTTTTGCGAATCGACTCAAACTTCACTGGAAGAGCTATTGCGCTATGAACAATCTCTACAATTTTCTCTAGGGCAGAGTCATCAAGCGGATCGTCCACTTCCACAATCTCAGGCTCAACTGCTTCTTTTTTGAAAACGCTTTCAAGATGTGCAACGGCATCTTTGGGGGCAAGCTTTTCTCCCCTAGGAATAGGAGAGGGGGACTCTGAAGCTGTGTGATGCTGTTGTAGCTCTGGGAATAACTTAAGCAACGTCCTGGCTGGGTCTGGTTGTCCGTTCCCTGGGTGCAATTCTGTCTTCAGCCATTCGGGAACTGCACCCAACTGTCCACCTGCTACAGGACTGCCAAAATCATTGGGATTGGCTTTGAAATACTCCCCACTAGCGACATTGATTTTACGCAGTCCGCCAACATTAACGGATTTGGCGACACACCCAATGAAAGAAACACTCTGCTTAAAGGTGTTTGCCAACCCTGCTGTTGCCTTGCCCACAACTGAAGTTAGATTACTACCATGCAGAACAATAATGAGCGTTCCTCCTGTTTTAGCAAACCGAGAGAGCAGGTATTGAATTGCCCAAGTCCGGTCTGATTCCTCAAGCAAGGACAAAAGCCGCATTGCTTCATCAATAACTAACAGCAGGTTTTTGTGGGAATAAGGATGCGAACCATCCAGACCTTTTAAGAACATCAACAAATCCTGAGCTATAAATCTATCTGCTGTATCTGAATCTTTATCTGAGTACTTAAGGGCAGAATGCAATTTACAAGCAAAGGGGTAAACATCCACACCTGCCGTGAAGTATTGCGTGTTTAGGTTGGGGTCAAGTGCTGACGACAATATCGCCAGTATTGCTGCTAGAGTTCCCTTTCCCCCTCTCTGAGTCCCTGCGATCGCAATCACTTGTGAACCCATCATTTCATCAATTTTGAAACCGCTCAGTTGCAGGGCGTTAATTACGGCTAAGCCTCGTTCGTCTAGAGGCATTGTCCCCAAGTTTGGGGGTAATGTCGAGTTGGTTGTTGCGTTTAGGGCTGGTTGGTTTTGTGCGTGTGGCAGGTCTACAAGGTTGGGTTTTGGCAAGTCCACAAACCGAGGGACTACGGTCTCTTGAATTGCCCGAACCTCCTCGACTTTCACCCTGCTGTCAATGGTGACGGTCTGTAGGTGGGTGTCTAGTTGGTCTTTTTTGGGGAGACTTCGTCCTTGAAATTTCTCAAACCAACCAAGCAACCAACGATAAGCGTAAAAGCGCTTTCCTGGTTCTACCTGTGATAGGTAGTCAATTACCGTCTCAAAGTAATCGCTGTAGAGGAAAACATACTCTTGGGCGTTGTGCCGTGGCAGAAATTTGATTGTTTCGGCTAAGTGGTTGATTCTGTAATCCTGTCTTGCGTCATAATCTCCAGCACGGGATAAAGCATCCAGAAAGTTACCTCGTACAAAAGGCAGCGGTGCAATTTCTTTGGTGCGGTTGTAATGGTCCACAACAAACCACAGCCATGCTGCACCTCCAACCATCCCGCCAACAAGCATAAAAGGATTGACGGCATAACAGACAGTACCAACACCAGCAGCAAGCAGTCCCAGCACACGAGCTGCATCCGCTTCGTTTTCTGCGGTCTGTGCTTGCTCTAATAATTGGTCTTTCCTCTCTTGCAACCATTCCGCTACCCTCCCGGCTTCCAGATGACTCAGGGAAGGATAAAAACTACGTAAATACTCTGTTTCTCGTGTAGTAATTTTCGGGATATTATTTTCCATGATTTCCAAGTGATTTCCTTGCAGTTGAGTATCCCCAAAGGAACAACCCATTGGGGAATACTGTTTTTAATCTTTAGTGAGCCGCCAGATTGCAAAACCAATCTCACCCGCCAGCATTGTACCGATGTTAAATAGAATGCACAGAATAATGGTCATCGGCACAGTGTAAGAGAATGGATTGCGAGCCGCGAAAGTTGTTACCAAGTCAAATACCCAGATTGCCAAACTGATTAGCCCGGTCGTGTTGCGATCGCGCAGACCTGCTGTTTTGTCGGGTAAGGTCGGAACATCGCTGTTCCTTCCTCCCCTAAGAACCGGACTTGACAATTTCTCATCATCCGGCTCAAGCCTCGGTAACATCCCCAGATTGTTTTCCACTATGTATGTTTTTGTGGCAGGCTTTGTGTAGATGTACCAAATTGTTAACATCTTCTTTTCCTCCTGCTTTTACCATTACTTTGTGGTGAATTTCTAAGTCTTCTCCATTGAAAAGGTATTCCCCACATACCGGGCAGTTCCAGTCTTGATTTACGGCTATTTTGTAATAGAGACTTCCTTTAGCGAATCTGAGCTTACCGTATTGTGTCTGTCTCTGCTTCCAGTATGCTTTTAATGTTGGGTCATCCGGTGATGCTTTATCTTTCACTTTTGCGTGTCTGAGTATGTGCATCTCTTCTGAAAGTTTAAGGATATATTTAGTAGTTGGGTTTCCCCTTCTATCTATTCCTTTGGCTTTGAATTTCCAGATGCCATTGGTTGTAAAGTATTTTTGTACTATCCACTGTTTATGGCGTTTCTGATGTCTCTTGAGCGCCCAGTTATATAGCATTTCCCATACTTTCCAATCCACATATTTGAATGCCTTTCCACTGCAATTAGTTCTGTGGTAATTTCCCCATCCTCGGAGTATCGGGTTAAAGTGTTCTACAACTTGTTCGGGGGTGGCATTAGAATTAGTTTTTAACCATTCCCTTAGTCCCCTTATCAAATTGAGAACCTTTTCTTTTTGAGGTTTGACCAAGTGTACTTTCTTATATCGTTTAATGTTATATCCAAGGAAATTAAATCCATCGGATATATGTACGATTCGAGTTTTCTCTTGGTTCAATTCCAGACCCCGCGTTTCTAACAATCCTTGGATGTATGGAAGGATAAATTCTAAGTCCTCCTTCTTCTTAGCAGTTATTACAAAATCGTCAGCGTATCTTATAAATCCGTAGCGATTGGATGTTTTCTGCCAGAGTCTCTTCCCTACTGCATCTCTCATCACTTTTTTTGTTATGAATTGTTCTAAGAACTCTCCTAACCCATGAAGTGCAATGTTTGCTAGTAGGGGACTAATGACCCCGCCTTGCGGCGTGCCACTTGGACTCGAATGAATTTGTCCCATTTCCACATATCCGGCTTTTAGCCACTGTTTTATTAGCTCTCGACCTGGAACATTCCCAATAGTCTTGAGTAAATATTCGTGGTTTATATTGTCAAACGCTCCTTTAATATCGGCATCTAGCGCCCATTCATCTTTACCTGTACTGAACCTGAGGTGTACTTGTTGTATTGCATCCTGTGCGCTTCTGCCTGGTCTAAATCCGTAGCTGTGAGCTTCAAAGAGAGCTTCCCAACTTGGTTCTAGAGCATTTTTGACAATTGCCTGTGCGACTCTGTTCCGAATTGTTGGTATTCCTAGTGGTCTTAATTTTCCATTCGCTTTAGGAATGTATAACCTCTTAGTTGGTTGCGCTTGCCACATTTTGTAATCCAACATTTCAGTTACCAGTTTCACTCTTTCTTCTGGATTAAGAGCTTTATGTCCATCGACTCCGGCTGTTCTTTTTCCAATATTTACTTGAGTTACTTTTCGCACTGCTAATAGCAGGTTGGAGAAACTTCTTATCATCAACTTCATAAGGGACCGAACCTTATTCCATTGACCATTCTGGGTTGCACGGTAAATTCTTTGTCTCAGATTTTTAACGATTTTGTTGACTTTCTTCCAGTTAACTGTCCTCCAATCAACGAATCGCTCCCGGTTTCCGATTTCATTGCTGAATCTATCTTTCATCGAGGATTAAATTTCCTTTACTCAGTTTTTACCATCCAAGACCAATTGGAAGTCAGCCGCATTTTCAGCGTAGAGTGATGTTTCAACTCCTATCCCAGGCATTACCCCAGGCATTCGCTTTCTCCAATCTCCTTTACCCCCCTGATAATTCCGTCTTCCTTGCGGTTGACCTACTTATAGTATTCGACCTATCTATAAGAACCATTGGGGCTTACTGTGTTTTGTACGTTAGACATTCAATCGATTGGGTTCCATCTATGCTCCGGTAGGGTTATCCATTGAGGATGTCCTTTCGTTCGTGTACCGACTACCCGCACCGAACCTTACCTACTTACCTTTTGGTTAGAGTGTATACAATATCAATATGACTGGGAGTCATTTTCACTCTTTGTGGCTTACGAAGCTTTAAGCAGATGATTCGCTTGCGCTAACCCTTTATCGACTTTCCCCTTGGCTTTTGTCGGGTGATATTCCCCTTAGGAAGCCTTTCATGCTTTGCATTCCAGTAGTTTCATTACTTACTCCTACCGTAAGCGGGGTCAATGACCCTTTTATGCGGGGACAGGGTGAAAGGATACCCAGGAAGAGTCGGCTCTTCAGTCTAAAATACAACTTCACATCGCACGTAGTCCTTCCACAGCTCCGTCACTAGGTCAATCTTGCCACTGGGCTTGGCTTCCAAGTCATAAACCATGTGGTCTTGAAGTTCTCTCCGTGCCGAATCAGGATTCTTACCCCGCAAAGCGTATGCTTCAACTACCTGCAACCCTACTGCTATCAAGAAAGCCAGATAGAAGAAGGGATTGAACACCGTTAGCGGAACATTTGCCCATGACCAACCAGCCTCGAACCAGGGGAAAAGGGGGCGTTGCTGAAACACTGTTTGCCAAATGCTATCAGCACTGATAGCAGAACCCAAGATGAACAACAACCCACCTACAACCGCTCGCCCCACACCACCATTGCCAACAAACTGAGCAACGATAGCAGCTGCAAACCTAATGGGCATTCCCACCACCAAAACAATCATCTTGGCTATAAAATCAATAATCTGACCGATTGAACGCTTCGGTGGTTGTTTGTTGCTAGTACTGGAACCGCCCTTAGGCGCGTTATCTGAACTAAAAGCCATCCTCCTCCTCCTTTAATTGGGTCTACCGTCACAAGCGTTGTCGTACTTGTGCTTCCAATACCATTGGTTTTGTTCAATCCTTCCCACGCATACGCCTGCCGAATCGTACACGTACACCACCTCATCAGTACCCCATCCCGTTGTGTCTGGCTTGGGGTCTTGGTTTTGATTGTCCAGATACCGTCTGATTCTTAACTTGGTGGCGTTTGGTGCAATACCTGCTTTGTACAATTGCTCAGAGGTCAATGCACGTTCTGCGATGCGCGAGCGTTCAAACTCTTCTTGGGTTTTTAAGTTTTGCACTCGCAATTCCATCTCTGCCCGTACCCTCTGGGCTTCAGCGTATGCACCAATTCGGGGGATAAGCGGTAAGACTACGGGCATGACGCAGATGGTCACACCTATGAGTGCAAGCCTTATTTGCTTTTGGTACACCATATACCTCACTTGTATGGATGCGGCTATGGATAACCCATAACCGCTTTAACAAAGTCCTAGAGCATATTCTTTAACTGAACTTTTAGCTGATTCACAATTGCATCCATCAGGCTCAATCGTTCTCCTGCTGATAGTTCTTGCTCGATGCGATTCATGGCATTCTCTATCTCGTCTCTCACATCCCCAGCCTCTGCATCGTGCAACCAGAGAACGTGTCCGATCCGGTACAGCAACCAGCATTTCTCCACTGGGGTCATGTTCTCGAACTGGCTGCCAAAATAGTCAACCATCTCATCAATGAGACTGCTGTCAGATGAAGCATAATACCCTACAGGCTTAGTCATGGTCCATAATCCTTTGTGTTGTCTATCGTTTGCGGCGGTAGATGTCCATGTGGGGGAGGGCGATACCCAATATGCGTGGGTATCACTCCATCTCAAACAATTTCCCCAACTACCGCTCCCAGAATGTCGAGAGCCATTTGCAGTTCAACGATTTGGTCAATGCTCATTCCTGACAAAAATTGAATTGCTCCCTCAACAACTTGTGGAGATGAAGCTAAGAAATGATGCTCTTGCACCACTTTTTGAAATGCTTCACAGTGCCAGTCGTCGAGTGCTTGTACTGAAGTCAGAAAGTTCAATTGTTCTTTACTCAACTGATGGTCCATCACAGTCCTCTAAATGCTTCAAGATGGCTTATTTCAAGGGGTTGGCGTTCTGTGACATCTCTTCTGGTTTGTTCTTGACTGAGGGATACGGTCACGCGACGGTTAGAGTCTTTCACTGCATAACGCCAGAATACATAGCGTTTGGACTTTACCTCATTTACACTGTGCGAGTAGTGCCATTGTCCCGGTTTGCCTGAGATGGTATACAGCTTGGACTTGCTCAGTTCTGTACAATCTAACATCCAAAAATCTCCTCAATTGTTGGTATGTAAGCGGGTTCAGTCTCGGAATAGACTGCCCATTCAATAGCTTGTGTTGCGTCAGCAAGTGTTAGTTGTCTGGCATCTTCAGCACAATTGCAAAGGTGTTGCCATTGGGGGTACTGTCCGAGGGTTTCAAGCGAGCGCAATACGAATTGGAGTTGTTGAGTGAATTGTTGGTTGGTCATATGGGTTGTGCAAATTAGTAACAACGCTTATGCACTCTTGCCTAGCCGTTCGTTGACTGCTTGTTCGAGTATTTTCCTTAACAAATAGGCTGGGGTTGTTCCATCCATATCTGCTAGCAGTCGAACCTTTGGGGCTAGCTCTTTGGGTATGTCCCAGTTAAGCCGCTTGTTCAAGCTCTGCATCGGTAATCTCCTCCTGTTCATTTACATAAAGTCTTTTCAGTTCTGCCAAAGCAACCATTCCAGGGTCGGGAGCTTCAATTAAATGCTCTGGTGGTATACCCTGGCGTAACATTTGGTCTTTAATCAAGTGCTGTGCTGGCTTGATGGCGAATCCTCCACCACACAACACAACTGGATATCTACGAGCGCTCGTACCTAGTGACTCAAGGGCAAAGGTGAGCGGACTGTCCACAATCCAGTTTTTGATAGCTGCTTCTAGTGCAAGCCCGATGTCACGTCCATCTGGCGCAATAGCCGATACTTTGCCATCCTCAAATTTGGCTGTCTCTAGTACTTCCCGTAACTGGCTGGGCTTGATGACCTTGGAAGAATCGGTGTTCGCCACTGCTTTGGCAAATTCTTTGATTAATTGCGATACTCCACCACCACCATTTGGCTCGTGGGCAACACGCTTGGGCAGTTTGCCAATATTGCTGTATTCACTCACACAAGCTGTTCCATACCCAATATCAAAAGTAAATATTGTAGGGGGTTCTAGCTTGTTACCTTGCCCGTACAAGGCAGCCCCATAACCCTCTGGGAAGTTAAGAGCGTCTTTAGAGAAGGAAAGCCGATACTTAATCCCATCTACAACCATCCACTTGCATTGACCGATTGCTTTTTTGAGTGTTAAAGGATTGGCAAGGCTTAGAGTCACCAACCGGATGGTCAATGCTCTGTTTTTCTCGTTGGTTCCGGTAGAGAATTGGTAAAGGTTGGGGAGGGATGCGATCGCACCAAGGGCAAGGATTGGGAAATAGCGTACTTTGTTGTCGTCATCATCTGACATCGCTATCCATTCAGCGCCTTGCAGTTTGGCTGAACGACCAACCACCCAATGTTCGACCTTGTCGCGTAGCTTCCCCTCTACCTCTACCTTTTCCCGACTCATGCTAAAGGCTCCCATCTCCCCAAAGGGTGGGGAATCGACCTCACACACAATCGAATCAAGCACGATAGAAGATGCAGCAACTCCATTAACAATGGACATAGCCTTAATACGAGAACGCCCGCAGTCCATCACAATAATGATTTCTTGTTTGGGGATGCTCATACGCGGTTTTCTGGTTTTGGATGGTTTCTCCGTATCCTCAGTGTTTTCTGTGTTTGCGGTAATCTCTGCACTTTCAACTGTCACATCACTTTCTTGGGATTCTTGTACTGACGTTGTCGTTTGTGTCGCTGTTTCGTCCTTTTTGCGTGGCATTGGCTTGACTCCTTATTAAAACTTCTCGCAACTGTCACACAGGACAGACTCAGTAGATATGTTTTATGTACTACAGAGTTTGCTGATTGGTTCTAACTTGTTCCTAAAACTGCAATTGGAATACAAGTGTTGTGGCGAGGGTGGTTAAAACTAGAAACTTTGTGTCAGGGTTGGCTACTACACCGAAATCTTAAATCAATATCTTGATTTCACAAGTGTGCTTTATTCTCTGGGAATATGGTTCGCGAGTATTCATGGCGAACCACTGGTTTTTTTGATGATGAAAGACATGTGGGTTCGTGCATAACATGAAATTTGAACAACGAATTTACATGGGTTTCAGGCGACGAGATTCGCGCATAAAGTGAAATCGACCTTGGGGTAAGGGTTTTAGCCTCCTACCCAATTCGCACATAAGTTGAAATTTTGCATCTAATCACGGAAATTCACGGAATTTTGTAGAAAACTGACAACATTTTGTACATAAGATTCTGTCCATTCTATAGGAAAGCTACTTGACTACCTTCTTATCATGAGTGCATTGGCAATGCGATCGCACCTCAAAAGTGAGCTTTAAAAAGCATTTGGGCTAGAGTTAAATCCACGCGTCGGAAAATTTCATATTATGTGCGAATTTACTGGAGGGCTAAAACCCTTACACTAAGGTCGATTTCACTTTATGCGCGAATTAGGGTGGCTGAAACCCCTATAACTTCGTTCTTAGAATTTCATCTTATGCGCGAACCCACAAGTGGCATCTTTTAAAGAGCGCTTAGAGCAAGAAATTCAAGCAATTAAGACAAGTCTTACACCAGCCCCTCCTGGTTGTTGGATTGCTCGTTACCTAGCAAAGGGGCGTCAGGGATTTTATTGGTACTATAAACTACAAGCAACTGAGCCAATATTCCCCACTTTAACTGAAGGTAAGCTTTCTAAATATAAACACTTAGGTAAACCAGGAAGCAAAAATTACATGGAGGCCCTTGAACAAATTACGGCTCGGTCTAAAATTGATGCCTTAGACCGCTCTGTTGAAACTCTTAACCAAGGTTTGAAAGATTTAATTGAAGAAACCTCTAAATACAAAAAATGATGAGGCAGTGGTTCGCCACTAAACCTCGCGAACCACTCTTCCCTTTCCACATCCCGTGAAAAGTCAGCTAAGTTGGGATACTTGCTACCAAGTGCATCGGTAATACTTCCTTCAAAGTCCTCATCTTCAATTAATCCACCTCCTGCAATTAAATACTGGGGCTGGCTACCAGCAGGTGGTAAATTTGCAATAAAATGCACTACCCCAAAGTCATATTCCTCAATTTGTCCCGCTAGTTCCTTCCGCATTGTGCGGAATAAGCCTCCTTTGGTATAACGACTTAACGCATCTAATACAGGTGGAATCTTAGCCTCATGATGCTGTACTAGGAAAAACGGCGCTCCTAAACCAATAGCAATACCCAGTTCCAGGTAAACGTTTCTATCCTGGGATGGTGGCAGCAGGAACATACTGAAACGTGTGGTGTAAAGTTTATCGCAAATACCACACAGACGAAAACCACCTAGCAACTTATCCCCTGAAAAATACGGTTGAATAGCATCCTGACTGCTACTAGCCTTAGCTAATGTATTAGTAAGGGTTTCTCGCCAGTCAGCCAATAAATCGGGTGTAAATCCGTGGGAGACAAAATACTCATTAGGCTTAGGAGATAATAAACGCCCCTTACACAATCCCATTTCAAATAAGGCAGGGATAGGTTGTAGTCGTGCTTGAATAACCTGCAAGGACTGTTGTTCGTTAACTAAACCAACATTATTTAATTCTTCAGTAAAACTCAGGGCTAGTTGTTGTTGTCCACTTTGGTAAGCAGCGTTTAAGCTTTGAGGGGATAGTTGGTTCTGTTTTAATTCGGCGATATACTGCTGTATTCTTTGTTCACTGGCACGCAACTCTGCAATAAAGCTGTCGTTTTGGTTGAGTAGCTCCAATAAAACAACTACTTGCGGTAGGCTAAGTTGCTCTCTCAATACCTGGCGATAGCACTCAATAAAGTCTTCAATTATCTGCTTGGAGTTTAAATTTTGTTGTTCAATCTGCTTCTTAGAATTTTCATATATTCCTACTGTTCGGTCAAAAGCTTGCTGAACCTTAACCCAATCAATGGCTTTGCGCTCTAGTATGTAACCGCCAACTTGCCCACCAACTTCTGCGTCGAGGAAAAAATTATCTATACCAAGCAAATCATGTTGAGGATATTTATTAAAGTAGAGGTCTAAAGCTTTCGACAGGCTTTCACGCAAGCTGTCATATAAATTCGGCTCAATTAATCCAGCCCACTTTAACGCCTTTCCTGCCAGAGTGCCTTCAAGAGACTGTGCATGATATTTAAGAAGATCGCTAGCAATATTGGTGAGAATACCAGCAGCTACTGGGGCAGCAGTAAATGGTTCCGGGATAAGCATAATATAAGCGCAATTCCAATTCCGGCATTCGCTCGCTTCCTCGATCAAGTCGGGCTGGGAGTAAAACCGACTAGAGGTCAAACCGTGGTGGACCGGGCTGCTGTGACTATCTCGAACCCGTAGCTTAATTGATGATGCGATCACCCTTCTCACCTTTTTAATGGAGAATTTTGGCGGAAATCCTTAAGAATTAATGAAAAACCAAAATGGAGCGCTAGCTGTTTGTATATTTTAATCATCCCCCTTCAGAGTTATTGCTGTGAAGAAAATCTTAATTCTGAGTGCGAACCCAAAAAATACAAACGAACTACGCCTGGGTGAAGAAGTACGGGCAATCCAAGCGGCGTTGGATCAGTGCAAAAACAGGAACGAGTTTGAAATTATGACTCGTTGGGCAGTGCAAGTAGATGATTTACAGCCAATTCTCTTAGAGCACACACCTGATATCGTGCATTTCTCAGGGCACGGTGAGGGAAGCCAGGGGTTAGCACTGGAAAACGAAATCGGGCAGATGCAACTCGTCAGTTCTACAGCGTTAGCAGGGTTATTTAAGTTGTTCAGGACACACATAGAATGCGTCTTTTTGAACGCCTGTTATTCTGAAGAACAGGCAAAAGCGATTTCTCAGTATATTAATTGTGTTGTGGGAATGAATCAGGCGATTGGAGACGTTGCAGCCATTAAGTTTGCTAAAGGCTTTTACCGGGCGCTGGGGACTGACAAGACTTACAAAGAAGCTTTCGAGTTTGGGTGTAATTCAATCGATCTCCAAAGTATCCCGGAGTCTTCTACACCTGTGATTAAGCTGAGAAAGCCTTCCCAGGCAAAACGCAAGCAGTTTCAGTCCGACCAGGTAAAAGCCGTCTCTCCCTCCACTGGGACAACCAAAGTATTTATTAGCTACCGCAGTCAATCCCCCGATCTCGAATTGGCTCAACAGTTTTTTCAAGCACTCACGGCAGCAGGATATGAAGCATTTATGGCAGGAGAAAGCATCCGTCTGGGCGAAACCTGGCCACAGAGAATTGATGCTGAATTAGAACGAAGTGATTACTTTTTGTTACTGCTGTCTGAGCAATCAGCCATCAGCGAAATGGTGACAGAAGAAGTGCGGCGGGCAAAGCGCTGGCGTGACAGTCGTGCCGATCAGCGCCCAACAATCTTGCCAATTCGGGTGAACTTTCCGATGAATTCTCCTTTGAATTACGATCTGCGGGGGTACTTACAGAATATTCAGCAACGGCAATGGCAATCTTCTCTGGATACACCCGCACTCATAAAAGAAGTGCTGACTCTGTTATCAACAGGACATTCGCCTGCAATTGTTACCTCTGAGCCAGTCATCCCTTACGAAGATAGTCCAGACCATCCTCCTTTGCCAATCGCAGAACCAGAGGTATACCGAGAGCCTGGGGGATCGATACCGTTAACTTCGGGACTGTATATTGAGCGCCCTCCCAAAGAAACAGATTGTTACCGGGAGATTGTGCAATCTGGCGCACTGATTCGCATCAAAGCTCCCCGACAGATGGGCAAAACTTCGTTGATGGCAAGAGTGTTGAACTATGCCAAAGAGCAAGGCTATCAGGCAATTCCCATCAGCTTTCAGAGGGCGGATAATAAATCATTTACGAACTTAGATCAATTTTTACGCTGGTTCTGCGAGCAAATTGGGCGGCGATTAAAACGACTGAATCAGTTAGAAGATTACTGGAAGGGAGACAACAGTAAGGATAAGTGCATTACTTATTTAGAAGAGTGCATCTTAGAGGAAATTGATAGCCCGATCGCGCTGGGATTGGATGAAGTGGATTTGGTCTTTCCCCACCGCGAAGTTGCCGATGATTTTTTTGGATTACTCCGTTCCTGGTACGAAGCGGCGCGGTATGGTGATGCTTCTAGCGATTTGTGGGCAAAGCTGCGGCTGGTGGTGGTGCATTCGACGGAAGCTTATATTCCCCTCAACATTAACCAATCGCCGTTTAATGTAGGGATGACTGTGGAGTTACCGGAATTTAACTCCAATCAGGTGCAAGATTTAGCACAACGCTACGGGCTGACATGGGGTAGGCAACAAGTAGAACAACTCGTAAAATTGGTAGGTGGGCATCCCTACCTCGTCCGTAAGGCATTGTATCATCTGCGTCGTCAAGATGTGACATTGGAGCAACTGCTTTTGGAAGCACCCACAGAAGCAGGCATTTATATTGACCATTTACGTCGGCACTTACTGAATTTACAGTGCTATCCTGAGTTAACTGAAGCCCTGCGCCAAGTTGCGATCAAAAGTAAACCCACAGAATTGAACTCAAAATCAGCATTTAAACTGGAAAGCATGGGATTAGTTAGTTTGCAGGGCAATCAAGCTATGATTCGTTGCGATTTGTACCGCTCGTATTTTCGCGACCATTTACAAGACAAAGGGTAGCGATCGCCATGACTACACCACCGCAAGATTACGAATACAAAGTAGGGGGTGGGCTAGACAGCAAAGCTCCCAGTTACGTGGTGCGACAGGCAGATGAGGAATTTTATGCATCTCTAAAAGCGGGTAAGTTTTGCTATGTGTTCAACTCGCGGCAAATGGGCAAATCGAGCTTGCAGAACCGCACAGCCCAACGATTACGGGCAGAGGGGATTGCCTGTGGTGTCGTCAACCTCAACTTTATGGAAGTCCACAACGCAACAGTGGCAGGTTGGTATCAGGGTATTATCGGACGGTTAAAAAGCAGTCTAGGAATCAAAATTCAGTATCTTGACTGGTGGCTGGAACGAAAAGATATTCCCCCTCTGCAACGCTTTGTAGAATTTATTGAAACTGTACTCTTGGTGGAAATTTCGCAACCCATTGTGCTGTTTTTTGATGAAATTGACAGTGTATTTAAATTCGATTTCAAAGACGATTTCTTTGCTCTGATTCGGGCTTTTCATGAGCAGAGAACAGAACAGTCGGAATACCAGCGCCTCACCTTTGCCCTTTTGGGCGTTGCTACCCCTGCCGATTTGATTCAAGATAAAAGCCGCACACCGTTTAATATTGGACAAGCGATCGCCCTAGAAGGCTTCCAACCGGAAGAAGTGCAACCTTTGATACCAGGATTAATCGGCAAAGCAGAGAACCCAGAAGCGGTTTTAAGAATTATTCTCGAGTGGACGGGGGGACAGCCGTTTTTGACACAGAAGCTTTGTAAGTTAGTGCTACAATCTGCTTTTGAAGTGGGGAGATGGGGAGATAAGGGGCAAGCGGAAAATGGTGAGTGGGTTGAGGGTCTGGTACGAAAGTGGATTATAGAAAATTGGGAAGGGCAGGATGAGCCAGAACACCTGAAGACAATTCGAGATAGGATACTACGAAGTGGGGAACAGCGGACTGGGCGATTGCTGGGGTTGTGTCAGCAAATTTTGCAGCAGGGTGAGGTAGCAGCCGATGACAGTCCTGAACAAACAGAACTGCGGCTGACGGGATTGGTAGTGAAGCGGGATGGTAAGCTGCGAATTTATAACCGTATATATCAGGAGGTGTTTAACCAGGATTGGTGTAAAAACATTCTGGACAAACTACGTCCTTATTCTGAAGCTTTTACTGCTTGGGTGGCGGCAAATTATCAAGATGAATCATGTCTATTGCGTGGGCAAGCTTTGCAGAATGCTCTGGTTTGGCGAACTGGTAAAAGTTTAAGCAATTTGGACGAACAGTTTTTAGCTGCCAGTCAGGAATTTGAAAAAGTCCAGGTACAGAGTGCCTTAAATGCGCAAACAGAAGCTAATCAGATTTTAAAACAGACGCAACAGCGCTTGGCAGAGGCGCAACGCAAAACTCAGCGACAGATTCGCCTTGGGGTTGGGGTTTTAGTGTTGTCTTTAGCGTTGTCTGTAGTTGGGGCAATAGCTGCATTAGTAGTTGCTAGCAAGGCAAAGCAGGAGCAGTCTCAGGCAATATTAGAACGAGACAAGGCAAAGCAGGAGCAGTCTCAGGCAATATTAGAACGCGATAAGGCACAAGCAGAGCAGTCTCAGGCAATATTAGAACGCGATAAGGCACAAGCAGAGCAGAAGAAAGCGATAGATGCACAGAAGGCGGCAATGCAGAAAGCCAAAGAAGCAAAAGAGAAATTTATTCAGGCACAAGCTAAATTAAACAAAGCTCTTCAGGACGTAACCCAGAAAAAGCAAGAATTACAACAGGCGACACGGCAAGCAACCGTGGCAAATGATAAGGCTAAGTTAGCAGCAGTTCAAGCTGATAAAGCCAAGAAAGATAGAAATCAAGCGCTAAAAGATTGGCAAAATGCTAAGGATCAAGTCGGAACGTCAGAAAGCGCCCGGCAAGATGCTGAGAATCGAGTCCAAAATACAGAAAACGCCCTGCAAAATGCTGAGAATCAACGCCGAATGGCAGAAAGCGCCCAGCGAAATGCTGAGAATCAACGCCGAATGGCAGAAAGCGCCCAGCGAAATGCTGAGAATCAACTATACTTTCGCCAATTTATGAAGCATTAAGTAGGGGTAGATATAACGTAGACACTGTTGGCGAAATATTGCTTAACATTTAACGGATGGAAAAGCCCATTTTTGGATTAGATCTGGGATTGAAGTCTCTCATTTCTAGAGTTTTCCATGTAATACAAGGAAGAAATTTCTCCCCTATTACCTCTGTTGCCAGTCAACTGCAATCGGCGAACGATTTTTTGGCGGAGTTGCAGCAGAAAGCTCAAACTACCCAGAGGGGGTATGCTGGCAATATCAAGATATTTTTTGAGTATTTTTTGCAAAGAAAACCAACGCCAAGAGATATTGAAGAGTTTTGGGCGTTAGATGACCAGACGGCTAACGGGTTAATCCTTAAGTTTAAGAAACATCTGGTGGCAGAGGGTAGGAAGGCGGCGACCATCAATCGTTATCTAGCTGCTATTAAATATCTCATTAAGGTGGGGCGTAACCTCAAGCGGTGTCAGTACCATTTTGATAGCGATCGAACTTCAGTAAATCGCAAAGTTTTCAAAAACCCGATAAATTGTAACTGAGAATACAATTGTTTCGAGAAAATCTTAACTATCGCTCAAAAATCAATTAGATTGGTTCTTTCGTACATAGCGTGCTAAATTTTAATTAAAATCTATAGTTATGCTTTATTTACAAAGCTTACAGGCACTCGCGGATTAAATTTGAGCAAGGAATCCCGTTTTGAAACTAATAATGGCTGTAAGGTAAGCCCAGCAATAGTTTTAAGCTTATTTTTCGACAATTTTAGCACGCTAAGTACGCAAGAGCCAAAATTTTCAGTCAAACAACTTATAACTTCATCGAGTGTTTCTAAGTCTGTAAGAGCTAGTTGCTTTGCTGTCATAAGCGTCAAATAATAGATAGCATCTGTTACTAAATTTTCCCAAGAAATAATTTTTAGTAATGTGTGGGTTCGCGCATTTATAAGTACTCGATAGTTTCCACTATTTTATGTAATCAA
This sequence comes from Scytonema sp. UIC 10036, assembly GCF_009725235.1. The sequence goes on along the minus strand of NZ_WJFC01000022.1, from coordinate 39,039 downwards.
CGTATCAGCATACTTGTAATTTAATACATTATGTAGTATTTATGTAGTGTTAGTGTTTGAACTATGTAAACTGCACAATGAAAGTCGAAATGGTTGTCAATTCGTCAACTGGCATCAAGAGTTGGATGGTGCTAGATAATAACTATTTACCCATCATCGTCATCGAGAGCTTTATTAATGCTCTACAGGATGTGCCAGATGCAGCAGAATTGGAAACGTAATACAAATGGCTTAGTTGCGAATGCCAAACGCAAGCGTGAGGAGTGTTTTCAGCGTACTGAAAAAGCCATTAAGCTGCTGATTAAAGAGAACAAAGACATCAACTTTAATATAGTCTCTCAAACTGCCAAAGTGACTTTAGGATGGCTCTATAAACAACCAGAACTAGTGGAACGTATTCGGACTTTAATGAAGCAACAAGAAAAGGTTGTAGAATTACCACAATTGCAGCGCCGTAGTGTTTCGAGTAGCCAGATCAGCGACAATTTAAAACAGCGAATTAGAGACCAAGATTCAGAAATTAAACAACTGAAAAAACAACTAGCTGTTTGGGGTGGATTAATACGACAGCAAGCAGAAACGATTGAACATTTGAATAATCGGCTAGGTGAAAAAACATGAATAATTTTATTCGGAATGTTTCAGGACTAAAAGATACGGCTCAGTTAAAGCATTTAAATGCCTTCGACAAAGTAGAGAATGGTATCAAAAAGTTGCTAGTTCAAAAGACTCCTATTACTTTTGAATCTGTTGCTAAAGCATCAGGGGTATCAAGAGCGTTTTTGTACAAATACCCTCAGTTAAGAGAGCGAATTAATAGCTTAAAATCTCGGAATCAACCTAAAAACTTTCCACCAATTAACCAAAAAGCTTCTGATGCTTCAAGGATAGCAATTATTGATGCACTCCGCTATCAAATCCAGCAACAACAAAAAGAAATCAATATTCTTACCAATTTAGTTGGAGGTAGTTGCCTGACACCTCAGCAGATAGAAAAGTATGACTTTATAGCAGAGAATAAGCGGCTAAATGAGGCATTAGAGATGACTCAAAATCAACTGAATGAATCAATTATTAATAATCAAAAGCTAACTGAATCAGTCCAAAAGTTAAAATATCAGAATCAGGAATTAAATAACGTTATAAGTTTAGTTTATAAATATAGTGCTGATTGCAACATTAGCATACGCATATCCACAACGCTTGAAAAAACTTTGTGATTTACTGAATATTAGAGGTGCAAAAGTGGTGGGAGAGCAATTTGTTAAAAGATTGTTATCCGAGGAACGTTTAGAAACGCTAGAGGCAATAATTGGTGGTTATTTCTTATTAAAAGTAGGAGATGATGAGCGTTTAGCTCAATGGGTCAATAAATTTGTTAACTTAATTCCGTGGCTGCCAGATATTGCGGTAATTCATTCCTGGTTCCTTCTTCGCGAAGAGGACGTGCCAAGGGTTAAGTTAGCTCGAAGTTGCTTATTAGAGGCCGTAAAGCAAGGAATTCCCGTATATACCGAAGGGATGCGTTTACTATTTGATGGCTTGCTATTGTTTAGCCAAGATGCTTTGACGCGCGATGAGCAAGATACAGAAATTGAACAGGCTCTAGAACTAAGAAGTACTCGCCGCCGCCAGGGAAATTCAGTCTGAGTATTATCGCGCCGATGCCTTGAGAGCGTTAGCGGAGAAACTGCCATCACACAATGTCAGCCTAACCAATGTTAGTGTGAGTTGTGCTAACCTCAACCATGCAACCTTAATTAAGGTTAATCTAAGTCAAGCCGACTTAAGGTATGGCAATGTTAGAGGAGCTATTCTGAACCAAGCCAACCTGAACCGTGCTTTCCTAAACAGTGCTGATTTAAGCGATACAAAGCTGATTCGCACTAACCTAAGTAGTGCCAACTTGAGGAATGCCAATCTAATTCGTGCTAATTTAATTGGTAGCAACCTGAAGGATGCTGTTCTGATTGGCGCTAATCTGATTGATGCTGATTTGAGTGGTGCAAATGTAAAAAAAGCTCGATTTGGAAACAATCAAGGAATTTCAGAATCCATAAAACGTGACCTAATTCAACGAGGCGCAATCTTTGTTGGAGAGCCTCCCACCCAAGATTCAAAAGTTTTGGCTACTAGGTATTGAGTAAAAAGTTTGTAGCTTTTGTTGGGATTCATGAGTGCTACAGCATTACAAGTATGAGCCATTTCGTTGACCTGACGGCTCAAAGTATTAATTTCTCGTAGTAGTTATGAGCGGCGTCACCAACCTTGAGTGTTTTACCAACTTAGGGTCATAAGTTGGTATTTGAGTTCTAACTGTCTTAATTAATTCCCATCCCCTGTCAACCGTATATTTATGCTTTTTTGTGTAGCACTATTCTTCTTAAGAATGGCTAAAAAGTAGATATAACAAAGGTTTTCAGACCATCTTGCATGATTTTACAAACATCTCGGCTTAATGCCATCAATGGGTTTCCCTTCCCGCAAGTCTTCGCGAGGGGTTAAACTGTCAATTTTATACCAAGGTTTGAGTGCTGCCATCGTTTATTCCCCTACTAATGCCAATGCTTGATTCATCACTCGGTCAGACAAATACATTCCGCAGAGGCGCAATTGTTCTAAAAGCGGACGCGCTGATGGAATTGCGCCTTTTTGTTTAGCATTAAGAACTATACCTAAAGTTCCCCGTACTGTAATTCCTAGAGATGCTGCACATCGACGAGCGGCTAAATCGTCTACAATCGCCTCAGTACCGGGATGAAAATAAGCCCAGGTAAGTACTGCTGACTCCCCTAGATCTAAATTACTTGCCAGGATGATTTCTGGTACAGGTGGCGTTTCAACAACAATTAACCAGGTGATTTGGGCTAGAGCTTGAGCAGTTACGTCCATTTCACCATATTGCTGAATTTCTGTTACTACCGCAGCAGGCACGAGTATCTCTGTATTCAATAATTGCAACAACTCAAGCAAGCCTGCCTTAGTCAATAGAATTAAGGGTGAAGCATTAATGACGGGGAGTATAGATTTGCTGGGCTTGCTATCAACCAAGTTCTAACTCCCGTTTGAGATCGTCGAAATCTACAACAAAGACATCGACTTTTTCACGGGCTAGTGCCTCCATAAATTCCTTGCGGTTTAATCCGGCAATTTGGGCAGCTCTTCCTTGGGAAATTTCTGTACGTTGATACCAGTAAATAGCAGCTGCTTTTCGGAGAGCGGAAGCAAATTCTTCTGGTGAGGAATAACGAGTCTTAAAGGCGTCTTCAGGTATGTCTAAAGAAATTTTCATCTAGTTTCTCCGATACTAATTAAAATACTAAACCTTTCTTTCTTGCTAGCACATCATCCACCCAACGTTTTTTATATCCTTTCCTCCTCATCCCATAAAATACCTTGCCCTTAAATCAATGCTGTAATAAGTCTGTCACTCCAAATTGAGTGATGACAATTTCTCTATTAGGAAAACGTGCAGTGATTGTAAGATTTCCGCCGAGAGATGTAATATATCTTGAGAGCGTAGAAACCTTGGGTCTATTTCCGTGCCGACCGAGTTAGTTGGGGGGAAGACGAAAAGCTGCGGGCGCGTAAATGCGTGAGTTGCAATAACGTTCAGTTATTTACATCTGCTGAGTAATACCCGCTTTGTCTGTATGTAGTTGAGTACAATTATTCACAGGGAAATGCTCCAGATGTGGTGCTGATGGATGATAGGGACTACATAGCCCGAGTCCATTGGGACTGTGAGTGTGGGTTTAATGGAGCACGATCGCATTGCTCAAATTGTACAAAGCTGGCATTAAAAGCAGTTAGCGATCGCTTCCATTGGACACTCCAAGAGCGATCGCCTAAGATGCAGCAGGCTCATTCAACTTTCCCGACATCTCCAAAACTCGTTGCGACCAAGAGCTAGCTTGAACAGTTACTTGGTTTCTGGCTGTGGCGTCAGACCATGTACTTTCCCAATTCAATTTCCACCCAGACAAAACGCGCATTAAATCTACCAACTCTGCGGCAGTGTCAATATCCATCTCTCGAGCTGTCCACTCAATAAAGTACTGACTTTCCCTAATGAGACGAATTGCTTCATCAGGTTGTGTTGTCTCAGTTGAAAGTAAATTGATTTTAGTCAGGTGAGCCGCCAAGTTATGAAGGCGAGTGGGAATATCATTTTGTACGAATTGTACTCGATCAATGCTTATGGTTGTCATAACGAATTTTCACTTTAGATTGCTGTACAGCTTTAGCTCTTCCTTGAGAAATTTCTGTACGTTGATACCAGTAAATATAGCGTTTCCCAGTCTGCTAAGGTACAAATTCGTCTGCGTCCGTCTGCGTTCATCTGCGGTTAATTATTTTTTCTGTACCTCACGGAAGTGGGAATTGCTATAGCAGCTGCTTTTCGGAGAGCAGAAGCAAATTTTTCGGGTGAGGAATAACAAGTCTTAAAGGCATCTTCAGGTATGTCTAAAGAAATTTTCATCTAGTTTCCTCCTATACTAATTAAAATCCTAAACCTTTCTTGCTAGCACACCATCCACCCAACATTTTTCATATCCTTTCCTCCGCGTCCCATAAAATACCTTGCCCTTAAATCAATGCTGTAATGAGTCTGTCACTCCAAATTGAGTGATGACAATTTCTCTATTAGGAAAACGTGCAGTGATTGTGAGATTTCCGCCGAGAGATGTAATATATCTTGAGAGCGTAGAAACCTGAATATCGTTCTGATGCTCAATTTTTGAAAGAGCAGGTTGACCTATCCCCATATTCTCAGCAACTTCGCTTTGCGTCTTGCCTACAGATTCCCTGACTTCAGAAAGTGTTAAATATAATAGTGCAAGATTTGCTTGCATCTCACTTTCTGCTTGCTGCTCTGGTGTCATTTTTTTACGAAGTTCGCTAAAAGGCTTATTTTTCATCTACCTCTCACCTCATGTTGCTTACATAATAAATATTTTAACTAAAATATCACCTTTAACTCATATTAGGACTGCACAGAGAGGAGAAGTAAAGAAAAAAACATCTGTAACGTTGATAGTGCTTGGGCTAATCGCCAAAAATTTCTCGCCGTGCATGGGGGGAAATTCGCTTGATAGGTAGGTCAACCTCAATGAGGCGTTTGGGGTAAGTCGTATTCATTGGCTAAAGTTGCTTCCTCCACTGGTCTAGCCCTACTAGGAGGACATCCTCTAGCCAAGGATCGAACCGTTGAATAACAAAATCTTCTTTCTCAGTATAAGAAAATTGGAAAACTTCGCTACACAAAACACGAGGTTGAAGGAAAGTGACTTCTTGTTCTTCAGTTTTATCCCGGTACTCAATGAAGGCAGATGCTGCCATAATGCCAAAAAACTCAAAACCCAGTGCATGGAAAGAGAGAATAATCTCAGTTTGTCTATCCTCCTTAATTTTTAGCCTAACCCAAGAACGGTAAGTTCTAGTGTCCGCGTAATACTGTAATGCAATAGCTATTTGAATAATTTGTTGCCTGTACCAGTAATCGTTATTTTTATCGCTTCGTTGTACATCTGCAAAATAAACTTCTTCTAGGGACTTCAATTCATGATTGAGTTCCAAGGCAACTAGTCCAAATTTGGCTTCTGCAATATCTTCTAGTTTTTCAGCAAGCTCAAATGCCTGACTTTGCATTTGCTGAGTTTGTTGTTCTTTCCTAGCTTTTAGGCGTTCTATGCCTGCTAAAATCACTTTTTTAAGTGGCTCTCCATCGTTGAGAACATTTTCCGAAAGACTGAGAACCTTGACAAATGCTTTCTTTTGCAGCTTGGCAAATAAATTAACTAAATTGAATAAATTGCCCTTGTCTGCTTCTTGTAACCCATCAAGATATTCATCTCTAAAGTCTCGACTAATAACTAAGGGAAACCAACCTGCTTTGATAAAAATAAACGAAGCTAATGCTCGTGCTACTCGTCCATTCCCATCTTGAAATGGATGAATTTGGGTGAAGCGATGATGTAACCAAGCTGCTTCAAGTTCTGGAGGAACTCCCTGTTTCGTATCCTCTAAATGCATACTGACTAAGCGCTCCATTTCAGATTGAACTTGCAAAGGAGGAGAATACTCATGTACTTTTCCATCTCTAAGAGTTGGATTATTGGGCTTTTGCTTCCATTGTCCGTGTAGTAAAGGAACTTGTACTTTATGCCCAAAAGCATCTACAGCATCAACTGTTTCTTGGTGCTGTGTGAAAATTTGATGTAGTTCTCTTATATAAAAAATCGAAAGTTCTCGCTTTTGAGCAACAAAACTAAATAATGATTCTAAAGCCTCTTGCTGGTCAATTAAAACCGGAACAATTCTCTCTGCTGGTTGATCGGTGGTACCATAAGGAATTAAAGTTGTTTCAATTCCTTTTTCAATCAGAAGTTGTGTTGTATCTCTATCAATAGAATAAAGATTTTCTATTATGCCTGTTTCAATAGCCCACTCTCGGCTCAGCTGCTCATAAAATTTCTTCAATGCATCAGACTCCTGAAATTTCCTAGCCTGACTTTTCCAAATTCTCGCAAGACCTTCCAGTTCAGTAGAAGCTAATGCCATCCAATTTAGAGGCAAATCTTCAATGGGTTTCCAGACAAAAGTTGTTTGTACCAAGTTACCCCCCTTCTCAGTCAAGAGTTATAAGCTGTTCCATATCTATTGTGCATATTGAACCGCAGAGGCGCAGAGGGCGCAGAGTAAGAGAGAGAAGCTGGCGAACCCGTAACGGTCACTGCTTACTGGTCACTGTCACGCTGCCAACAATAGGTTCTTGTACAATTATTCCCAAGTTAACATTTTCAGCACTTAACAAATCCTTCCAAACATTCTGAAGGTTAGTATTTTGTGGTTCTTTCAAACGTAGTTGGGCTAATTCTGTTAGTGTCTCCAACCAAATACCTTGTTTGGCATAAACAGCAATTCTTTCTAGAGGTGTTTTTGCGGCACTTAGCTCCTTTTGCAGTTCCGGTGATGCTGAAACTCTCTGCACAACTCCAGTTAAAGAAGCTGGTGTTAGTGATTCGCTATTAGATGTTGCACTCGGGCAGTTAATATCTACATACCAACGATATTCTTTACCAACTGCCAAAGGTGGAAGATCTGACGGCAAACTTACACTAACAATACCCGGTGTTGCGTTTAATTTAAAACGAGTTCGATAAACGTCTATATCCCCATTTTGCAGGACAAACTCGCCGTCGTTAACTTCATTGGAAGTATAAGGAACGTAAATCCAGAGAGTAGGACGTTCTTGTACGGTCAATTTCAAGTTATGGCTACCTGCTAGGCGAGTCAGTGGAGGCTTATTTTTTTTTGCAAGACAATCGCCTCGGCTTCCCGTACCGTCATTTGTTGGAGGTGTTCCCCGATCGGGAGGATCGTTGTATGGTGGGATAAAGCGAATTTTTGATTGAGATGTGTTGTTTGTAATGATTTGGGTTTGTGCTTGTGAGGGTATGGAAACGAGATTCCAGCTACATATTACCCAAGACAGAATCAATAACCCTTTTAACTGTAATTTCTGTAATTCTTTCATTTTGGAATAATACCGCAAAGGGCTGGGCATTAGGCATGGGGCATTGTCCACGTGCAAAAACACGATTGAAATTAATTATGTCCAATTACCGACACTAAACTACAAATTTAAATTATCGCATTCCGGATGTGACTCCCTTTCCGCAATAAGATTGATCCTCTTCTCCTCTGTCCTCTGTGTCCTCTGCGCCTAGTAAGGTTCATTTAATTAAGAATCTTTAAACGAGATAGGAGTAGTTTTATTAATTAAGAATTTGTCTTATACCTTAAAGTATCAATAATTACTAAACCACTAGCAGTCACCATCAAAGCAAAAGCAGAAGGAACTAACGGTAACCATCCACCCTGTAGCACCAATAAGCTCCAACAACTGCCGTATAAAACCGTAACCGCGATCGCTTCTCCTAGTAAAATACTTGCAGGTGACCTAAAAGACCACGCCACTAGACCCCCAACGAATGACCAAAACCCAATCCATAAAACTTCTAGTGGTTTTGACAACCACCAAATTAAGGGTCTGCGATCCAATACACTGCTCAGAAGTTGACTGACCATATGTGCTTGGATTTCCAAACCAGTCAAACTTCGTACCGATCCCTGACCTCTACCAGAAATCGTGCGCCAGCGATGGTCGTTAAAACTAGGATCGGTTGTACCAATGAGAACGATACGATCTTTGGCTAAATCGGGATTGAATCGATCGCTCAGGACTTCTTGCATGGTAACTTTTTCAGCGATAGGTTCAGCAGCGCGGTAATTGAGCAATATTTGATAACCGCTAGCATTAATATTATGATAAAAACTCGTATTTCTTTCTAAAGTCTTAAAGACTGTTTGACCAATTCTTAAATAAGACTCCGACGTAAAACCGCTTTTAATTTTCTCTTGAAGTAAATAATGTGTAGCTAATTGCCAACTAAAAGCATAACTATTTTGACATGGCTTGGCATTACTCACTGCCAAGAGATGGCGGCGGAGAACATCATCAAAGTCTATGACAACATTATTAAAGCCTTGATGATTGTTTGAAACTTCTTTTGGAGCAGCAACACCCGGATTGCCATACTTACAGATAGCAAAAAAACTACTATTTTTCAGAGCGATCGCTAAGTCTTTGTTCTTTGCGCTTACAGGTATTTCACGATATATATCCAAACCAATAGCTCGCGGTTGCGATCGCTCTAATTTAGCTAACAACTGTGTCAACGAGCGTTCGGATAGGGAAGCAGCACCTCGTTCTGTAACAGGTTGAGATTGCACGTCTTGTTCGGTAATAGTAACAAGTAAAAGCCGCTCATCTTTTCCCTCATTGGGTCGCAATTGCATCAATTGGTCATAAGCTTGCAGTTCCCAGGATTGCAGAAAACCTAGCGTTCTCATTCCAACGGTCAAACAGGTCACTAAAAGACTCGCCACCGTTACCGCTTTTATAGGAAGGAAATTCACGCGAGTTTCAGGAGTTGGGATTTGTTGGTTAACCCAATGGCGATTGAAAACAGCTTGATATATTGGGTTTTTTACAACTAACTGACCCTGTTGCTGGTGTACTAACCCAGATAAACGTAATTCCAAATGCTCGCAATTATTTTTTGCCGGGATTTTGCCTCGTTTTAAAATTAGTAAATATAGGTGTAGTAACTTTTGCTGAGAACGAGAGCGTAAAATGCGATCGTGAATGGTTCTCAAGTGTTCTGGCTGGTCGTAAGATTCCCAATCATTAATAATTCGCGATCGTACTAATTGACCAATTGATTCGGGAGTTTGTATTTCTGGTTCTTGAGAAATCAGCCAACATATTTTTTGCGTTAGAAAAGGTTGTCCGCCACTCCAGTAAAGAATTTCCTTTAAAACAGCTTCAGGATGACTCACTTTGTCAAGTAATCCCTCAATTAAAGCCGCACTTTCATGAAATTGAAACCCTTTCAATTCAATAGCCCGACCAATATTAAAAGGTGTTGCAAATTCATCTTTAATCAGATCTGAAGGTGTTGCTACTCCCAAAAGTACAAAAGAAAGCCTTCTATACTCTGGCTTAGTTGCACGTTTATCATAACAATTACGAATCAAAGCAAAAAATTCATCGGTAGAAAAACTTAAACTAAGAACGCTATCTATTTCATCAATAAAAATAATAATTTTTTTATCAATTTGCTTTAATAAAATGGTTTCAATAAACTCTCCTAAACGTTGTATTGGCGATAAATCATTTTGTTCGCGTTGCCAATTACGACGGTTTACTTTTAGTTCAAACCCACTGATTAACTCCTGAATAATACCTCCATACCATTGCTGTGGTGTAATCTGTTGGCTACCAATTCCACTGAGTTCAATTTCTGCACAGCACATTCCTTGTTCGTGCAGCTTAAACATGGTATGAATTCTGAGGGAAGATTTACCCATTTGGCGTGAATTGAGGACATAACAATATTCACCCACGAGTAGAGCATTGTAGAGATCAAAATCTGCTTCTCTCTCAATATAGGTAGGAGCATTGGGAGGCAAACTTCCCCCTATTTGATATTTGTATTCAGAGTGGGGTACATTGCTCATCAAGAATTTTCCTCAAACAACAAGTTATAGTAATAACGATAACCCCAACATTTATCAAAAAAAACTCCTGACCTTAAACCCCCAATCTTCCCCAATTTATCTGAATTTTTACGAACATATTAGTAAGTCGGTGCAAATAATCTAAGAAATAACTGGTCACTGGTTACTGGTCAGGTGGTCACTGGTGAAAGCTCGGCAACAATCACAATTAATTCAGATGGGTGGTGAACGCACCTCAACTAACCTTGCGGTATAGTTGAGGATTCTTTCGCTATACAGTCCTTTCAAAGCCCAACGACTCATTGTAACAATGGCAGTACCATCTTTCTTTGTCCGAACCAATTCCCCTTGCCAACGCCCGGTGCTAAACAATTCAGCTTCAATTTCTTCTATTGGTTGGGGGAATTTGATTGGCAACAGGGTGTAAGAGTTTTTTCCTAAGGATTCTTCTTTCGTCCAGCCATAGATCTCCCACGCACCCTGATTCCAAAAGGTAAAATGCAGCACAGCAGACTCCGCAGAGCAAAACTGGCTTGAGACGGGAGGCGGAGCCTCTCTTAAGGCATTCCCAGCCTGAGGCTGGGAACGAGGTGAGGGGTCTGACTCCTCATTTGCCAGTTGTATCCTTAAAGAAGTCGGGGATTTAGTTTTCTTAGAAATGATTTAGGACTGTTATATAAGTAATTCTTATTCTTCCGGTTCAAAATCTTCTTTTCTTGCACCACAAACCGGACATATCCAATCTTCTGGGATGTCTTCAAATGCTGTTCCCGGTTCTATACCACTGTCTGGATCTCCTATTTCCGGATCGTATACATACCCGCATATAGTACATATATACTTTTCCATTGTATCCCTCCTCCATACTTTGTTTGTTATTGGCTCAATCTTAGTTCACAGTTTCTAATTCGTAATTCGCAATTATTAATTTAATTACGAATTACGAATGAAAAATTACAAATTATTAAGAGTTGTGCCTAACCAACCACTAAAGTTTTTCTTTTGGATGGTAGATGGTTTTTCTTGCTGTTTGACTTGATACTTACTAGGACGTGGAAGAGCCAAAGTCACAGGGAGGGTGCGAAGTTCTTCATGATGAAAAACTGTGACTTGGATGGTATCGTTTGGTTGGTAATCTTTGAGCCTTTCGCACAAGTCATTTGCTGTTATCCGCAAACCATCAATAGCCAGCAATTCATCTCCAGCATCGATTCCGGCTAATTGTGCGGGAGAGCCAGCTTCTACAAACTTGATGATTTCTCGCCCGCGATCGCTACTGACTCTTATACCTAAATACGGTTCCTCCTCAGTTTCTACAACCAGTTGCAAGCCAAAGGGTTCTAAATACTCTCCGAAAGGTAAGTCTTCTGTATCATCAATGTAGCGTTTAAAGAAATCAGATAAATCGACTCCAGCCACAGACTCAATAACTTCCTGCAATTGTTCTGGAGTGTAACCAATTTCATCTTTGCCAAATTGATGCCACATTTTGACCATGACATCATCAAGTGAGGTCTGATTTCCATTACGCGCACGAATCAGCAAATCCAGTAGTAAAGACACCAATTCTCCTTTGAGATAGTAGGAAATTTGGGAATTACCACTGTTTGCATCTTGACGGTAAAGTTTAATCCAAGCGTCAAAACTCGATTCCGACAGAGGTTGTACTTTCCGCCCTGGTGTGGTTTCATAACGAGTAATTTCCTTGCTCAAATTACTGAGAAAGGATTTGGCGTCATAAATTCCTGCCCTGAGGGGTATCAGTAAGTCATAGTAACTTGTTGTCCCCTCACAGAACCACAAAGAAGGCGTGTAGTTTTCTCGATCGTAGTCAAAAACTTCCAATTCTTGGGGACGAATACGCTTGACGTTCCACAAGTGGAAGAACTCATGGGCGACTAGTTGCATGAAGCGCTCGTATTTGTCGCGATCGCGAAATCCAAACCTCTGATATATGAGCGAAGAACAATTTTTATGCTCCAAACCACCATGTGCCTGGTTAAATAGATGCAGCAGAAACACGTATTTTTGATACGGTAATCCACCAAACATCTTTGCTTCTGTACTGACAATTTTTTTCAGATCTGCAATCATTTGCTGGACGTGAAAATTGCCCTTACCCCAGATAGCTAGTTCGTGGGGCTTTCCCAAAACATCAAATTGATATAACTGGTGGTTACCAATTTCAAAAGGATTATCTACGAGAGTATCAAAATCTGAAGCATAAAAAGAATTTTCTTTTTCCGGAACTGGAGGTAGTGCTGTAGTCACCCGCCAGTCTGGGCGTGGTGGTACAACAGTTACCTCAATTGGGTATTTTTCCCAACCTGGTATTCTAAAAAACAAGGCTGCACCATTAAAATATCCATGACTACCGTCTAAGTGATTTGTCCTTACTGTTAGCTCGTTAGCAAAAATTCGGTAAAAAATGGTCACGTTTGATGCACCATTCGTCTCGATTTGCCAATGATTTTTACTAATTTTCTGCCAGAGCAACGGCTTGTCTTGAGTCAAAGCAGCAAAATCTTGCAAATGTCTGGCGTATTCCCGTACTAAATACGAACCAGGAGTCCATACAGGAAATTTCAAGTCCAAAACCGGAGATGGGTAGCCTACAATTTGTAGAGTCACCTCAAACAGATGTGCTTCTGGTTGGGGCATCGCTACCTGATAATGAATTGTCGGGACGGTCTGCTGCTGATAAGTATTGCTCTGCAGTACAGTTGCTTTAGTCATCAGTGGTTGTGTGTTAGGAGATCTAGGTACTAGCGACAAATGACTAGTTAATAGTCATTAGTCAACAATCAATGGTCAACAGTCAATAGCTTTAAGTAAAAAGTACTGCTTACCAATACAGTAATCACTACTTTTCACTTGGTAAAATCAATTACTTTCTACCATTAATAGCACTACTTCAAGAATAAACATGATTTAGCGAGAATATGACCCTTTTAGTGGTCTTAATTAATACATCTGTTAACTGATAGATATTGTGGGATATAAAAACGGGCGAGACATCATTACTATAAGAAAATCTATAGCTAAGAAAGCTCAGAAAATTTAATTTACCTGAAAATTTGTACACCTGAAAATTTGACTATTATATTGCAAGAAATAGAAAAAAGCTATCATTTTATTTAAACGACAGCTATGCTGTAGGGTAGAGCGTGCATAAATGTGACCAATTTAAGGATTTCTTAATAATATATCTACGCATATATTTTGTCTCATTACTAAATACACTCAATTAAAAATTATACCTCTTTTATTCTGCCTTCAGCATAGCTGCCCTCTGGCTTTCTTCGTTAAAATTTTGCTATTTGCTACTATACTTTGCCTGCCAAGTTTACCAACTGTTTCAAATTGGCTAAATAAATGCTCTGATTTGTCTTATCGATTTTAATCCAGCCTTTTTCGTGTAGTTTTTCCATAATTTTTGTGGTGTCTTCAACACTAATTTCTGTGACATCTGCTAAATCTTTGAAAGGAATGTTATATATTTCTTTTCCCTTGTCTAGAGACTGACCATAACTCTCACCCAAGGTGACAAGAGTGTGAGCTAACTTGACAGCTGGGGGTGCAGAACGCATTTGCAAGCGGACATTAATTTGTCTGAGTCGCCGCACCATGAGTTGCAGCATTCGATGATGTAATTGTGGATCTTTAAATAATATTTGAATAAAGCGTTCTCTAGAAATACTGAGCAACTTTACAGGCGAAAGAGCAATAACATCAGTTGAGCGAGGGGATTCATCTAAAATTGCCATTTCACCAAAAAAATCGCCCCGACCCAAAATCGCTATAGCGACAGAATCCTCACCTACTGTACGCCGAACTTTAACCCAACCGGAAACCAGAAAATAAAGTGCATTACCCCAAGCATCTTCCATGAGAACAGCTCTTCCTGCTGGATATTCGCGATCGGTAGCAACAGAGAGCAGCCATTCTATAGTTTGGGGGTTGGCAGTGCTCATTAAAGGAAACAGTTCACTAAAAACCTCAGTCTGCATGAAAATATATCTTTAAATAAAATGTTAGTTGTTAGTTGTTATTGGTTAGTGGTTGAAGACAACTACTGGCTATCCTTTCTCTTTTCTTTTTTTGGTGGTAGTGGTTCTGGAATATCTGTCAGTACCTTGAGCTGTAGATCTAAATTTTCCAGCATTTGTTTTAAGCTATTGAGAGCCTCTTGTTGTCCGTTGTTGAGATTGGAATTAAAAGTAAGGCGTCCTTGGAGTTCGCGTAACTTGAACTTTAATTGCTGAGAAATTCCCACTGCATCACGGCTCAAACGCGCTAATTGTTGCTGTTGATAAAATTTTAAGGCTGCTCCTCGCAACACTTGTAATGTTGCCTCTTCACCATACATTCCGGGCATGACGCGCAAGCGCAGTAACAAGCGATTTTGTTGATAAAGGCATTCCTTCTCGACCTGTTTTGGTTCTACAACCGTAGTCATGGGTAGAGACGCAAAACGCTTTAATTCATTCAGGACTCCTTGAAAGACAGAGAGAGGCACTTTTTCTAACACAGACTGCAATACTCCATTTTCACTCCAGAGTATTCTGCCGTGGTAAGGTCTTCTCTCCAAGTACAAACGACCTATTCCGTCTGATAAAACTCGTCCTAGTAACTGTTCTAGTAATTTTCTGGGGGGTAATGTCGCTAATTCCTCAACTGGACTGAGAGTATCAAGGCTGGGCAAGTGCAAAACATATACGTTAGGAGGGTGCTCTGTCCTAGCCACATCCCTTTCCTTATTTTCTTGAGTAGGGCTGGGGCTTTCATCGTGGGGCGTTGGTGCCAAACCTTCCGATTCATTAAAGGTTGAATACCCAAACTGCCAAACAGTATCGCCATTGTGTACCATTTGTGCGTGAGTATGTGTTTTATCTAACCGTCTTTCTGGCGTTTCAGGAATGATACTGTTAACTGGTGTATCGGAGTTATTCGCGATCGCAGCCGGTTTTTTTTCTTGAGCAACGTCTTCCCAAGATTTTGGCATTGGTCTGCCCGCAGTCGCCCCTGTATTTTTATGATTTAGGTATGCTGAGAGTATGGTGCGGTGAGTATCGCCGTTGATAGGCTGAGTTTCCATGGTGCAATTGATGTATGGCAGTATGCGGTTGACATAATCTATAGCCGCATTGTCTTGGGGATTCACCATTCCCAGTACCAAATTGTTGTCTTTTATGTTAAAGGGCAAAATCTGGTGATACAGACACGCTTCAAAGGACAAGGTACTTTCAATCAACCGAAAGATTTGCTCTCGGTCTAGTCCTTGTTCCGACTGATTTTGTGTGCTGGGTAGCACTTGCTTACCACTTACTGCGGTATCAGCTGGTTTACCCTCTGAAGACAACATACGGTTTTGATGCTAGATGTTTCTATATATCCTATACTGCCCACAACTAAGTTGGCAGTAAACAGAATACGATCCTAGAGTAAAAAAAGTTAAATAAATCACTAAGAGTGGCGCGTCCAGACTCAAGTGGTGTGTTGTTAGATGGACAATACCAGCTGACAACTTGTATACACCATTTTCGAAATGGACGCGCCACCGAAGATGACTTTTTTACTAAGTAGCTTGCGTTAAGTCAACACGCAATTACTAAACTCAATTTGTGACTCAAGTCAATAAAATCAATTTTTTTCCCTTAATGATTCCCATATCCATAATGATAGTGTGGTGATTGGCTCAAATTTAAACACTCATTCAGCTTGGGTTCTCATACCTTGAGCTATCAAGTAGACTTTCGTCCATTCACCCATAGCTTGATGGGTCTTAATTTTTAATTGTTGAGCTATTTCCTCTACAGAACGACCTGCTTTTCGCAACTCCAGTATCTGGCGCTGTACTGCGGTTAATTTCTCTTGCAATCGATCCCATTGCTTTGGTGTCAAACCCAAATTGTGTTCTTCTAAAGAAGTTGACAACCAGCCATCTACCAGTTCTGGCTTATCTTTCAGCGCAAAGACACGGACTGCGTGGTAGCTGATTTTTTCTCTCAGTCGGTAGATTTCTTTAATGGGTTTGTTGAGTTGTTTGGCGATCGCATCTTGTGACTTCCCTTCTAGGTAAAGATGCAGCCACGCCACAGCTTCTTGTCCGAGATGCTCTTGCAGGTAAGTTTCAAATTCCTGCTTCACAGCTTGACGTAGAGTTTGTTGTTCCTCTGCTTCTTGTGCTTCTTGATACTCTATAATTGCTTGAGTATCTACCAAGTTCACGCGGTTATCGCTGTCATCTGTGAGAATTTCTTCTGAAACCAGCCTAACTAAGTCACTGCTTGGCACTTGAGTTAAGCCACCACGCTGAGTCCGTCTCAAATAGTTCACAAAACGATATACGAGCAATGGTTGATTCCGTACTGGTCGCAAACAATACTCTTCCACACTGGCAAACAATAGGGCATTTTTTAATCTGTCATCAGTGGTGCATTCCCCAATGGAAAGCATTTGCTGTTGCATATAGTTATCACTTTGCAATAATTCTTGGATAACTTCTTGCAACACGTCTAACACTGTCCGTTGGCGATCCCGGCTTAAGGCAACCCAAGTCTGAATTTTGTTACGTAATGTTACCAGACTGCCCAACCGAGTTATCAAGTTGCGATAAGCACGCTCCCTGGCAATACCCAAGTAACGTTGACGCAAAATCCGATAGCGGTACTCCATTGCTTGCTGAGCAATCTCTAACTCCTTTGCGGAGAGTACCTCAAATCGTTGCAAGTCACTTCCTAAAAGCCAATCAACGATACTTTCCCTATTGACAAGATTTTGTTCTGGGCACTCATCAGCTAACCGATTTCGCCAATAATGTGCCAGTTTTTCCGCCTCCAATGCCATAGTGAGATTGCGCTCCTCGAAACCCTGTTTTAAAGTTTGCATCACAACCCCCTTTTTTCCCACTTAACTTGTTCACTGGCAGTTGCCCCTGATAAAATCATGTCCGTCATAAACTAAGCGCGTCTCTACTTTGTATTACGTTCTAGTTGACTGGAGTTATGCAGAAAGCTTTATCTCTTGAAGCATCTTTGTCTAGCTCAAATCACGGAAAAACCTGTTTTCTAGACCTTTATTGGCTTTACAAAAATTTACATTTTGTTAAACCACAGCAGGTGCTTTCAACTTAGAAAACCGTTTTTATAACAACATACTAGGTATGCACGGTATATCTGATGAGGGTCTTGGAAGAACTGGCATTTTACACCCGCTCTCGTAGCGCGAAGATAACTCATCCCGTCTAGACGCGGTTTTGCCAATATCTGTTTCATAAAAAAGGGAACAGGGAACAGGGAATGCTGTTCCGAGTCCTGTGCATTTGGGAAGAAAAAACCCCACTTCTATAAGTCATTCGCTTTAAGCGGGGTTTAAATCACCGCTTAAAACATTTCACCGTTAAGGGTTCCCTCGTTAATAAAATTGCCTCATCTTACTGTGTACCGTATTGATAGTTTTTATACCGTAACTTAAGCAACCAGTGTATTTAGGGTTACTTAGGGATTATACCACCGATCGGAAGCTTCCATGCCTTAATGGTCAACTAACGAATCTCCTCATAGAATCGTTTGAGGTATTGAGGCGAAACACCAAAACCCCAAAGGAAGCCAATATAAAGATATATGGCTGTCGCTTTAAAAAATCCCCAATGTGCTACACGGCGATCGCTACTTTGAACAATTCGGTTCAGCAAACAAATTCTTCCCCGTTGTACCAACTTCAAGCACAAGTCAGCTTCTTCCATAATAGGGAGATTGCTATCAAAACCCCCGCATTCCCAAAAATCAGTACGACGTACAAATATAGCTTGATCCCCAAACAACAAACGCAATCCTCGAACAAACAAATGCGGGCGGAAAAGCAGTGGTGCGTAATAAGTTTTCAAAAAATTGTGTAGCGTCACACCCCAACGGGTGGTTTTATCTCCTGCCATCAGGGAAATAAAACCACCAGCAGTCACAGATTTATCTGCCAATGTCTTCTCAATCAGAGTCACAAGGTCATCACACACTAAAGTGTCAGCGTGTACAAAGCATAAATAATCCCCAGAGGCTATCTTTCCACCCTGGTTCATTTGTGCAGCACGTCCGCATTTCTGAGCAATCAGGACAGAAGCCCCTGCTTGTTCGGCTATAGCAACGGTGCCATCAGAACTTCCACCATCAACAACCAGCACTTCAAGTGCAGGTGGCGTTAACAGACTCAGATGGCGCAGAGTACGTCCCAAGCACTTTGCTTCATTTAAAGTCGGGATAATAATAGAGACTTTAGACATAAAATTAGTCCTTAGTCCTTTGTCCTTAGTCCTTTGTCCTTGGTAACTTTTGACCAATGACAAATGACCAATGACAAATGACAAATTATCTTCTTACTATTGGATTTTCTACTGCTTGTCGGTACTGTTCGACTTGTTCTGTATAACCAATAGGTAGAACAGCTTCAACGTTTTCATGAGGACGCGGAATAATAACCCATGATTCCAGAGTACCGCCATGAACCTTTTCCACAGCATCAATACCAGCTGCCATAGACGTTTTTACTTCTTGAACATCACCCCGTATATTAACTGTAAAACGAGCGCTACCCACTCTTATATAACCAACGAGGGTGACCCGACCTGCTTTCACCATCGCATCTGCTGCCGCAAGTACGGCAGGAAAACCTTTAGTTTCAATCGATCCAACTGCCTGTAGTGGCATTGGTTATCTCCTATATTAATAAACTTATCTGGCGCAACAAAATTATTGTACGAATGTTTCTACCTATTTTGATAGGTTTTCTTTTAGCTGGCTGGAAGAAAGCGCCAAAGACAGCTATGCTGAAGCAGAAGAAAAATCCTTCTCTGCCTTCTTAAGAAACACGGAAGGGTTCCGATTTTGTAGTAAAGTGTATGGGCAAAACACTTTCCACGTTTTCTGGGGGATTGGGAACGATGTAGTAGGTAATAACCTTACCACCATTAGATTGTTCGTTACCTGCGGCAATACCTGCTGCAACTGCTCTTTCTACCTCAGCTGTATCTCCACGAACTGCAACCAACAATCGAGCACTTTCTGCTAGACCGTAATATACAAGGGTAACTGCTGCTGCTTTCACCATTGCATCGGCTGCCGCAAGCACAGCAGGAAAACCTTGAGTCTCAATAACCCCAACTGCCATTGGCATGACTTTACACTCCAAGATTAAGTAGTCATTGTAAAACTCATCTTACTGGAAAAGAGGGAGTAGGGAGTAGGGAGTAGGGAGTAGGGAGTAGGGTGAAGTTCACTTCTTTACCAAAATATAAGCTGTTGCATACTCGGGAAGTTGCCTGATATTGCGTTCGAAATCTGTTCTCCCCTGGAAAATACCTGCTAAGAAATCGAGTTGATGAAGATTGGGTAAAAACGCTCCGCCTGTATCCGCAATAATTCCCAGTTTTAATTGTTTGCGCCCACCTTGAAGGTATTCAAGAGCAACAACTTTTCCCAAACCAATATTAAGGATATCTCCAGCAAAAGTAACTCCGGGAGAAATAGAAATTTTTGCATCTATTTTGTATCCATAGCCTTTAATAGCATCGACTTCCCTAAAATACCAATAGCGCTTTTGTGCTCTGGCTACTGCACCTCGAATATAAGGAATTCCATTATTTCGATCTACGTTAAACAGTGCTTCAGAACCATCGTTAAATTTAATAAGTATCGTTCCCTCCATGAGAGCTTCTTCCAAACCCTGTCGGGTTAAATAGGCAAGGGTCTCGACCTTACCAAATTCTTTACCTCCTGGTTCGTAAATACCTGACAACACATCTTGCTTGGTATATTTAGTATAGAAATTATCTGTCACTAAATTATCTTTTAAACTATAAATAGCTGTATTGAAAGTTCGGGTTTTCTTACGAGAGCCTGGATGAATAAAAACAGCATATTTTGTGAGTCTCACTCGTCTCTGACCGGGATTTTCTGGATTATAAGCAGACCATTTTATAACCTGAAAATGAGTATTGATAAAATTCGGGTCTTGTAACCTTGTAGCTCGCTTATTCTTAATATCTTCCTGTAAAACACCAATCATGAAGTCCAGAGTTTTGAGAGCATCTTGTACGGTAATCCCTTGGGTCTCTAGCAATCCCGGTCTTTGAATATTTGGATCTTCTGTAGCATAGTCTTCAAAATACTTTCTCGTATTTGAGAGAGTTGCTAATAAATCGGTTTGATTAAAATCAACTTTAACAGTTGGTAGTTTTCCCCGTGTAAACACGCGCTCGCCAGAAACTTTAAATTTATCTTTTTGTAACTCATCAATCACTTGATAAGTCTTTGGTGCAATTGTGGGTTCTTTCGTTGATGGAGTACTTTGCTTACCTTGCTGGATCGAGGATTGGGAAACCAGAAAATTATTGTGAATTGAGGCGAGATTTTGTGAAGCTAAATTTTGTTGGGCAATTGGTTGAATTTTTGACTGAGTATAGAGATAATGACTAGCTAAACAAACAAGTAATGAAGTGGCAAAGCCTATTGCTATGCGGAATATTCGGTTAGAGAGGATAGGCATAAGTTGAAGAATCGATTTCCTTTAGCTACAATTGTCTGTTACATATTGTATATCTCAGCTTCCGGTTTAAAACCAAAAATCCGGGATAATACTTGTGCTATCGCATTTCGGTTAGTTACAATATGGCTCAAATCAAGCTTGCGTATCCCAAAATTCCCGACAGTAAAAACTGCCCTTTTAAGCAATGTATCGCTTTTGAGAAGTACGACGGCACTAATCTACACTGGGTTTGGGATTCCGAACTAGGCTGGTATGCCTTTGGTACGCGACGTGACAGATTTGACCTAGATGAAATGGGTATTAGAGACTTTAATACCGCTCATCCCGGTTTAGAGGAAGCACCTGGCATTTTTTTAAGAGACTTTGGGAATTCACTTACAACTATTTTCCACAACAATCCACAATATCATTGCCCGGAAATCACTGTTTTCACTGAATTTTTTGGAGCTTCATCATTTGCAGGAATGCACAAAAAGGAAGATTCAAAACAGCTTATCCTATTTGATGTGCAAACCGACAAAGGCTTGATTGAACCGGAGAAATTTATTAAAGATTTTAAGGAATTAAACATGGCAAAAATTATTTATCGAGGCAAACTCACTGGAAAATTCATTGATGATGTTCGTGAAGGAAAGTACAATGTAGCCGAAGGAGTTATCTGTAAAGGAGGTAAAAGTAGTGAAGATTTATGGATGGTTAAAATTAAGACAAATGCTTACCTAAAAAGGCTTCAAGAAGCTTTTAAAGACGATTGGAAAAATTACTGGGAATAATTAAAATAACAAGTTATTGGTCATTGGTCACTGGTCACTGTTAAAAGAATTGGCAAAGATAGCCGCTTGAGTTCTATCGCGTAAATTTAACCGACTCAGAATACTTGTAACGTGATTTTTTACAGTTCTTTCTGAAATATAGAGAGACTCAGCTATTTCCTTGTTATTAGCACCAAGAGCAATTAAATGCAACACTTCTCTTTCTCTAGGAGTTAATTCAGCAAATTTAGGCGGAGGACTTGGAGGTTTGGGGGTTGAAAGTTGTTGTAAGGGAGTGAAAACTTTTTCAAATAGCCCCGGTCCTAAATGAGTATGCCCCAAATAAACCGAACGAATTGCATTTGCTAATGGTTCTAAAGGAGTGTCTTTTAATAAATAACCTCTTGCTCCAAATCGCATAGCTTGAGCTACATATTCATCATCATCAAATGTTGTTAATACTAGAACTTTAACAATAGGAAAACGTTGACAAATCACTTGAGTCGCCGCTACACCATCCATCACAGGCATGCGAATATCCATCAATACTAAATCTGGCTGTTGAGAACTTTTATAAGACATTTCAACAAATGCGATCGCACTTTCACCATCTTCTGCTTCCCCCACAATTTGAAAATCAGGTTTTAACTCCAACAAGCTTTTTAAACCTTGACGAATAATAATTTGGTCATCTACTAGTAACAGGCGAATCATGGGATTTTGGATTTTAGATTTTGGATTTTGGATTTTGAACTGTAGACTTTGAATGTGAGAGGTCATTTATAAAGTAGGTTGGGTTGAGGAACGAAACCCAACATTGAATTGAATTGTTGGGTTTCGTTCCTCAACCCAACCTACGATGTCTTAATGTTTACTTTATAAATTGAGTACAAGCCATTGTAAAAATTCATGTAGTTTTCAATGCCCAATGCCTATTAATAAGGTAATGAAGCCGTTATACAACAACCTTCACCCGGTTTGCTATCAATATAAAATTGACCTCCTAACGCCAATGTTCGTTCCCTCATTCCCTGTATGCCAAATCCAGTTGTATTTTGGTGTGGGTTAAAGCCCTTACCATTATCATAAATCTCTAAACTTAGTAAACTTACGGTTACTTGTATATTAATTTTGACATGAGTGGCAGCGCTGTGTTTTGCGGTATTTGTCAGGGCTTCTTGAACAATACGATAACTTGCTGTACAAACTTCAGCAGGTAAAGATGAAGATAAGTTAAAGATACAATTTGGAGTAATCCCAGTTCGACGCTGAAAATCCACAAATAAAACTGTCAGCGCAGACTCTAAAGATTTTCCATAAAGAGGGTCACAGCGTAATGTAGCGACGGACACCCGTACTTCTTTAAGAGCATTGCTACCCAATTGTTTTGCTTCTATCAAAAAAGTTTTGGCTTTTTCAAGATTAGATTGTAGAAATACCAAAGCATTCTCTAATTGGATGCTCTGCGCCGTGAGTGAGTGGCCCAGTGAATCATGAATTTCACGAGCAATACGGTTGCGTTCCTGTAAAGTTGCCTGATCCTCAATGCGAAGAGCATATTCTCGGAGTTTTTGGTGGGCGTTAGCTAACTTTTCCCGACTTTGGCGTTCTGCAAGCAAGGCGTTTACTAACAATAACACAAAAACTAGTACCAAACCAAACATTAACCCTGAATTTAATGCCAAGTGCCAAATTAAAGTTCTAAAATCTCCATCTGGTATTGATTTTTGTATCAAGACTGCTGTATGCGGGGGAATTTTGGAGAGTGGTGCTCGTACAAAATACACATTTCGTAATGGTAGCAACCAAATGAAAACAAAAGATAGAAAAGCTATACCTGCTACCAGCAAGCGTCCGCTTAATTGAAAAAGCAAGCAACTGCGAATAACGAGAATCAACAGAAGTGCGGGTGAAAAACCCATGACTCGACCACTCATGACAATCGCTAAAAAAATTAGTCCAAACTCAAACCCCGTATAAAGTATTTTGACAATTAAGGATCTAGCAGTTGGTAACCACAAACCTACTATTCCAAAGCTAGCAATGCATAAAAATAATGGCAGTCGATCTTGGGAAGAAATGGGAGGAGGTAGAAATGCTGGATGTGGAACTTCTACTAAGGGGAACTCCACTAGAAGCGCCATGCCTAAAAGTATCCACTCAAGATAGAGTAGTAAGCGAAAGGGGTGAGGCTTGGGCTGAATCAGATGTCGCAAAACAGCAATTCTAGTTTTTTTCACTCTGCAAGACAAGATTTTGTAATTAATATATAAATTTTATTTGATTTTTGAAACACACCGAAGGTTGGCTTTAGCCCTACCTACACAAAATTTTTTATGATTCCTTTCAACCTTTCATAGAGACATTATTCCTATTTTGGCAACCGTGAAATAGGACTTAAGTACTAGTCAAAGTTAGTACTTTAGGCTTAAGCCTGTTCAGGAATTTTGTTCCATGTATGACGCGAGCGTAAATGTTTAAAGTTAGGGGTTAGTAGGGGCGCAAGGCATTGCGCCCGTGCATAGTTAGTGGTTAGTCACTAACAACCAACAACCAACAACTAACAATCCTTTATGAAACCTCAACTTATCTCGATTCTAATTGCCACAATAAGTTTTGCGATCGCATTTGGGGATGCCAAAATTTTTTCTCAACCTTCCAATGAACTGGGAATACTGAAAGTTAAACCTAATAATGGAGCCATTTCACAAGGAGAATCTTTGCTCTCAGGCAAAGATATTAACCTAACTGATGAACAAAAAAAGCAAATTTGGCAAATTCGGCAAGAAATTTTGCCTCAAATTTCAGAACTGATACCTCAGCCACAATTAACAGAAGAACAAAACAATCAACTCCAATCTGGTCAACGCGTACAAATTACTTTACAAGCGCCAACATCCGAGCAAAAAGTTAAATTGCAAGAACTTATGCAATTATATATGCAAAAAGTAGAAGCAGTTCTCTCTCCCGAACAAAGGCAAAAGTTTCGTGAGAATGAGAAAGATTTAGTTTTGTTTCAACAGCGTGTCAATTGGTAAAAAGCCTTATATCGCTAGAGGGATAAATCAATGAAGTTATTTCTTTAAAATTACAGTTAAAAGAGATATATTCGGGGGCATAACTAATGAATGGGTTACTGCGGTTATTTTTACCACTTATATCTTTGCCAACTTTATGTTTACTCTTACTGTCTGAAGTGCCAAAAGAAACTTACGCTCAAAATTCAGTGCAACCAATTTTTCCTGATGTAAAGCCTGATTATTGGGCGCAGCCATTTATTCAGGGGCTAGCAGAGAAAAATATAGTAGCCGGGTATCCTGATGGCACATTTCGACCCGAACAGTCCGTCAATCGTGATGAGTTGGCTGCCATGATTGAGAAGGCTTTCAATCAACCACCAGTCCGCCAAATATCTAGCGGTGCAGCTTACAAAGATGTCCCGGAAGGTTATTGGGCAGCTCCTGCTATAGAAGATGCTTACGAACAAGGATTTATGACAGGTTATCCTGGTGGTGTCTTTCGTCCCAATCAAAATGTTTCCAAGGTTGACGCAATAGCTGCTTTATCAAAAGTAGTCAATCCAACTTCTACAAATGCACAAACAACGAGTTCATCAGTTGCTACCGCACCAGCAACGACTCAACAAGCAAGAAAACCAACGAGGAAGTTTGCACTGTTACCGTTGGCGATGACTTCCTTAATGCAGCCATTATTAATAGCAAAAGCCAATGCAGCTAGTGTAGCTCCAGCACAACAGATTGGTACGGGTGAAGAGGCAAAAACAAGCGATCGCTCAGCAAATGCCAACCGACCTGATTCATTTGCCATAAAAGATTTATACAGAGATGCTGGAGAAATCCCTCAAGACAAAGTCGATGAAATCGCAAAAGCAACTAGGGCAAATATTGTAGTAAATTACCCAGAACTTAACGTTCTTAATCCCCGAAAAACTTTATCTCGTGGCGAAATGAGTGCCTTAGTTTACCAAACAATGGTAGCCCAGGGAAGGATGGAACAAATACCTATTAATACACCTGCTTACCAGTATATTGTGCGTCCTGAAAATAGATAAAATATGAACAGCGATCGGTAACCAGTGACCAGTGACCATCTCTCGTTCCCAGGCTCCGCCTGGGAATGCCTCAAGAGAGGCTCCGCCTCACGTACTTAAGAGGTGGGAGGCGGAGCCTCACAGTCTGTATTCCCAGGCTCCGCCTGGGAACAAGGTAACTCCCCAATCCCTAGTTCCTATCTCACCAATGACTGAGCAAAGCGATTCTGACTTGCCATCTACTGATTCTCAACCATCCAGTAAGCCGACTCTAGAGGAACATCTCAAGTCTGGTGAAACTTCATTGAGAAGTTCTGCAGCAGCCATTTGGAATCAAGCAACAACACGTTTCCTGAAACTCTTACCTGTAGACCAAATGGCTCAAACATTAGTTAAATGGTTTAGTGTCAGTGAAAGTCAAGTTGCAGAAATTTTGGAGAGAGTTCGAGCAGAACTACCGACAACAGAAGCTTTATTGATTGGGAAACCCCAAGCGGGGAAAAGTTCAATTGTGCGGGGATTGACAGGAGTTTCTGCGGAAATTGTAGGTCAGGGATTTCGCCCTCACACAGAACACACTGAACGTTACGCCTATCCTTCTAACGATTTGCCCTTGCTGATTTTTACGGATACGGTAGGACTAGGAGATGTAAGTTGCGAGACTGTGGGGATCGTTCAAGAATTGCTAGGGGATTTGCAACAGCAGAATCATGGCGCTAGATGCCTGATTTTAACTGTGAAAATTAATGATTTTGCAACGGATACCCTGAGGGAAATTGCTCGATCGCTACGTCAAAAGCATCCAGAAATTCCCTGTTTGTTAGCGGTAACCTGCTTGCATGAAGTTTATCCCCCCGGTACAGAGGATCATCCGGCTTATCCACCGGAGTATGAGGAGGTGAATAGAGCATTTAGCGCCATGCAAGAAGCTTTTGCAGGGTTGTGCGATCGCGCTGTCTTGATTGACTTTACTTTGGAAGAGGATGGTTACACGCCAGTATTCTACGGTTTGGAAGCGTTCAGAGATACACTTGCAGACTTGCTTCCAGAAGCAGAAGCTCGCGCAATCCATCAGTTATTAGATGAGGATAGGGGAAAAGAAATTGGTAATCTTTACCGAGATACTGGGCGGCGCTATATATTAGTGTTTTCTGTCATGACAGCTGCGATCGCAGTTGTACCGCTACCATTTGCGACCCTACCAGTACTTACGGCACTACAAGTATCAATGGTAGGTTTGCTAGGAAAATTATACGGACAAACATTAAGCCCATCACAAGCTGGAGGCATTGTCAGTACAATTGCCAGTGGTTTCTTAGCGCGAGCAATTGGACGTGAGTTAATCAAATTTATACCAGGTTTTGGCAGCGTCATAGCTGCTTCTTGGGCAGCTGCATACACTTGGGCGCTAGGTGAAGGCGCTTGCGTTTACTTTGGTGATTTGATGGGTGGCAAAAAACCCGATCCACAAAAAATTCAGTCAGTTATGCAACAAGCGTTTCAGGAAGCCAAAGATCGTTTTAAGGCAAAGTAAGCAAATTAGCAGAATTATACCAAAAACAGTTTAGAACCTAACTTTTCAAAAATTATCAAAACCTCGTAGGGGCGCAAGGCATTGCAGACGGTAAGTTGGAAGCTTTAGCCTCCGAAGCGATCGCCCTCATTTAAAGCAGGGCAATGTCGTGAAATCTGATGCATTACACAACGCGAAGATTTTGTTCGTGCTATGAGGCTCTCCCTGAAAACGTACAGGAAATAGCAGATCGATGCTATGAACTATTGAAAGCCGATCCGTCTCATCCATCGTTGCACTTCAAAAAGATTGGAAAAAAGTATTGGTCAATTCGGGTAGGGCTAGATTATCGGGCTAATGGTGTTGAGGTGGAAGGTGGCATTTCATGGTTTTGGATCGGGACTCATGCAGAGTACTATAGGTTAATTGGGGAGTATAGTTAATATTTGTAACAAATGTGATTTTTTTGGGCATTTCTAGTTATACCTTATATGAGATTAAAAGAACTACGTATAAATAATCATAAATTAAAATGGTAAAAGAATATTAATATACTTAGTACTTAAAAAGTTAATGGTCAGTGTAAGTGCTTAAAGTTACTAAAGGTAACTCGAAAAGTCATTGAAGAAATTTGCTCAAGAGAAACAATTCCAAAGAGTTAACAACAGTGGGAGTAAGGTCAGGGGTGACTACGCCATACGTAAAGATAGGAAGATTAAATTCCTCCATCGTGCTTTCCTAGAACTCAAGAAGAAGTTTAATGAAGAAGTGGGATAAAAATAAAACAAATTTTGAGCGTAATTTAGCAGTCATCATTGGTATCGATCGCTATGACAGTTCGGGAATTCACGATCTCTCAACAGCAGTCAATGATGCAAGAGCGCTCGCTAACTTGTTGCAAGAAAACTATGGCTATAAGGAAGAAAACATTATCCGTCTGTTCTCACCTCGTCCTGACGATACCACTCTAAAGGATCTGAAACAGCCTTACCGTGAAGCAACTCTAGATGAACTCAACACGCTACTTGAAGAAACCCTACTTCACAAACTGAAGCCAACCGAGGGCGATCGCCTACTCTTGTACTTTGCTGGTCATGGCATTCCTCAAGAGAGCAAGGATGGACCAGCAGGTTACCTCATACCGCAAACGGCTGAACTGGGAAACCTGAAAACATACTTATCTATGAGGAAGTTGCATGATGCTCTGAGTCAACTTGAGTGTCATCACTTGCTAGTAGTTTTAGATTGCTGTTTTGGAGGAATGTTTCGTTGGGCAAGTAGCCGAAAACTTATTTCTGTTCTAGAAACCGTTCGTCGAGAACACTACGATCGCTTCATTCGCTACCCAGCATGGCAAGTTATCACCTCTGCTGCCCACGATCAGGAAGCTTTAGACTTATCAATCGATCGTCGCAAAAGCAACGAGAGCTTATCTCACTCTCCTTTTGCTCAAGCGCTGATTGAGGGATTACAGAATAACAAAGCTGATGTCATACCCGATGGTGTAATCACTGCCCATGAACTCTATCTTTATTTGCGCGATCGCGTTAGTCAGTTATCTCGCGAACAGCAAACACCAGGTCTTTATCCCATGAGGTTGGAGTATGACAAAGGCGAATACATTTTCACCCGACCGGGTTTTAAGCGAGATGACTTAACACAAGCACCTCCATTGAATGAAGAAAACAATCCCTATCGCGGACTCAAACCCTTTGAAGAAAGACATTCACGCTTTTTCTTTGGAAGAAAGGCATTGGTAGAAGCGTTATCCTATCGACTTGTCAAATCTCATCACCCGCTTACGGTTGTTTTAGGTGCATCAGGTTCTGGCAAATCAAGTCTAGTTAAAGCAGGATTACTGCCTTATCTTCGGGAAGAGCAGAAAAAGGAGTCGCAAGCACAAAGTTGGTACATTCTCGATCCCATGCGTCCTGGCAAATCGCCCTTTACGGAGTTAGCTAGAGCGGTTCTACCCATCGCCAACAGCAATTTGATTGCTCAATTAGCTCAAATCAGCTTTTTGGATAAAACATTTGCTGATATTCTTAACCTCAATTCAGAGCAAAAGCAAAAAATTGCTAGCCCAAACCCAACTCAATCCGATAGTCAAGAACGACTATTAAGTAATGAAACCTTTGATGAAACTAAACTGGCTGAATGTTGGAATAATGCTACGCCTGAAGCTAAATTGTTGCTGGTAGTTGATTACTTCAAGCAGTTAAAGCGATTTTGTCATCAATCCCAAGAGCAAAAACAACTTTCCGATCTCTATCATGCAATTGAGCAAACTCTCAACCCACTTATCAACGCTCTTCAGCATTCGCCTCAGTCCTTCACGAATTTGATGTCAGCATGGAGCCAAAATTATCCAAATACAAAACTCCTGCTCGTCATTGACCAGTTTGAAGAACTCATTACCATGAACCAAGAGGAGAGAGGACGTGTAGAACAGAGCGATTCGCAGGAAGAGGATGAGCAGAAGGAGTGGCAACTGTTTTTATCGCTTTTGAGAATTGCTTTGGCAGAATATCGTCGGCAACTGTATGTTGTGCTAACATTGCGTTCTGATTTTGAGCCTCGGTTCCTCAACTCAGATCTGAAGTCTCACTGGAAGAGCGCTCGGTTTCCGGTAAGGGCGATGAACTCAGATGAGTTGCGGGATGCAATTGAGGGTCCTGCTTTAAAACGAGCGTTGTACTTTGAACCACCGGAGTTGGTAGGTAAGTTAATTGATGAAGTGGGGCAGATGCCTGGAGCATTACCATTGCTCTCGTTTACCTTAAGTGAAGTATATATTAAGCTCTATGAGCGGTGGACAAAAGATAAGAGTACAGATCGAGCTTTGCGAATCGAAGACTATGAGGAACTTGGCGGAGTTGCAGGAGCACTAACTCGTCGTGCGACTCAAGAGTATGACAACCTTGTGAGATATTTTGGTGAAGAATCGGGCAAGGCATACCAAGCAACGATGCAACGGGTGATGCTGCGGATGGTGACGATTGAGGGAGGAGGCGTCGCACGACGACGAGTGCTGGAGTCAGAATTGGTGTATCCAGATTCGGAAGAGAACAGGCGTGTGGCGCAGGTAAGCGATCGCCTAGTCAAAGCCCGTTTGTTGGTAAAAGCCCAGGAGACAGGAGAATCATACGTGGAACCAGCTCACGATTTTCTGGTGCGAGGTTGGGAAAAGTTGCAAGAGTGGATCAAGGATAACCTGGAAAATCTCGCTCTACAACAGCGTTTAGCACCTGCTGCGAATGATTGGGAAAATAACCAAAATGTTGGACTTCTCTTACCTGATGGCGATCGCCTGAACCAATTGGAAAGAATTTTGAAACAGCCTGATAACTGGTTGAATGCAAGAGAAAAGAGGTTTATAGAAAAAAGTATTGAGCGTAAAGAAGCTTTGAACAGGCAGGCAGAGATACTTCAAGTGACTGCTGAGTTACAGGAGAAAGCACCTCAAGTTCTGAATTTACTGCCTATCAATCCTTTAGAAGGCTTACTCCTTGCAATTCAGTTAATGGGTAAGAATTTAGGGAAGTTTTCTGAAAAAATTCTTACCCCAGTAGAGAGCAGTTTACGTGAGGCTCTTGAAGTAGCACGAGAACAAAATCTTTTTAGAGGACACAATGACTTGGTTAATTGTGTTGCATTTAGCCCAGATGGTCAGTATATTATCAGTGGCAGCCGAGACAAAACTGTACGTCTATGGGATCTTCATGGCAATCAAATCAAACAACCATTTAAAGGACATACTGAACCGATTAACTCTGTTGCCTTTAGTCGAGATGGTCAACTTATTGTCAGTGGCAGTCAGGACAAAACTGTACGACTATGGGATTTTCATGGCAACTTAATTATGCAATTTGAGGGTCATGAAGCTAATATCAGTTCTGTTGCTTTCAGTTCAGACAGTCAGTACATTGTCAGTGGCAGTCGAGACAAAACCGTGCGGCTATGGGATCTTCAAGGTAATCAAATTGGTACACCCTTTAACGGGCATGAGGATGGAGTCATCTCGGTTGGTTTCAGTCCAGATGGTCAGCATATTGTCAGCAGCAGTCGAGACAAAACCGTGCGACTATGGGATCTTCAAGGTAATCAAATTGGTACACCCTTTAACGGGCATGAAAATACAGTAATTTCCGTGTGCTTTAGTCCAGATGGTCAACATATTGCGAGCGCTAGTCAAGATAGTACTATTCGACTATGGGACAGAAAGGGCAATCCTGTTGGTGCTTCTTTTAGAGGACATGAAGGCTCGGTTATGTCTGTTGCTTTCGCTTCCAATGGTTTCTGTTTAGCTAGTGGAGGTGCTGACGGAACTATCCGCTTGTGGGATAAAGAGAGCAATCAGATTTGTAAACCTTTACGAGGACATAAAGATGCTGTTATGTCTGTTGCTTTCAGTCCAGACAATCATCATATTGTTAGTGGTAGCGATGACTCAACTTTAAGATTATGGGATATTAACAGTCATTCTTTTGGTAAACCTTTTAGTGGTCATAAAGATGAAATTATTGCTTTAACGTTCACCTCAGATAGTCAGTATATTATTAGTGGTAGCCGAGATGGCATTATTCGTATCTGGGATCGACAAGGACGGCTTATCAAAAACCTATTGACAGGGAATGAAGACTCTATATCATCTATAGCTTATAGTTTGGATAAAGAATATATTGCCATTAGTAAAGAAGGAACTATACAGCTTTTAGATTTCAATGGCATCTTTGTATCTGAGCCTTTTAAGGGACATTATGCTTCTATTACTTCCATGTCCTTCAGTTTAGATGGACAATACATAGTCAGTGGTGACGAAGAGGGAGAAGTCCGACTTTGGGATTTACGAACGGGTACTCAAATCGGCAAATCCTTTCAAGGAGATGCGGTTTATGCTACTCGTTCCGCGCAATTTTTGCGAGCAGGGATATTTGTAGCACTCAGTTCTAATAATCAGCGTATTATTGCTATTGGTGGAGAAACACTAAAACTTTGGAATTTAGAGAATGATAGCTCTATTATTAAATTCCCCACTCTAATTTCTCCAGCCCATCAAGGAGGTAACATTCAATCTCTAGCTTTCAACCTTGGAGGTATTCTTGCTACTGGAGATTCTGAAGGAACGGTACAGCTATGGGATTTTGATGGCAATCCTATTGCTGAACCTATTGAAGCATTTTCGACTGCTGTACTTTCGTTAGCCTTTAGTGCAGATGGAAAGTTTATTGCCTGTGGCGACCAAACTGGGAAAGTTCGGCTCTTAGATCTTGATGGCAATCCTATTGCTGAACCTTTTGACGGACATCAAGCAGAAATTCTCTCAATAGCTTTTAGCCCAGATGGTCAATATGTTGTCAGTGGCGATGGTCAGGGAGAGATTCGATTATGGGATCTCCAAGAGAACTGGGAAACTAAATTACAAGAGGCTTGTGAGCGCTTGCGTCATCATAGTGCTTTCAAAAATCCTCAAACTGAAGTAGAAAAAGCAGCTTGCGAAACTTGTAGACGATATGTTTGGCATGATAAAGCTTTTGAGGCATCTAGTATTTCTAAGATAAATTCTGACACTCTGAATTTACTGCAAGAGGATGATTTAAAAGCTCAAGAATCAGAAGCTTTAATTAGACAAGCTAGGAACTTAGCTCAGTATAAAGGAGATATTGAAGGTGCAATTAGTAAATTTCAACAAGCTTTAAATTTGAATCCTAATCTGGATATCGATCCAGTAAACGAAGCAAGAAAGATGGCAGCAACAGGTTTAATTGAGAAAGCTCGAAACCTTGTTTATAAAGGAAAATTTCGAGAGGCTATTGAAACCTATACAAAACTTCAATTTCATAATTTGGAGTCTGAGTTTCCTGCTGATGATTTGAATCACTTATGTTGGTTTGGTTGTTTACAAGGATATGCTTCTGATGTAATGTTCGCTTGTGAAAAAGTAGTAGAGATTAAAACTAGTGAAATTAGTTACCGTGATAGCCGAGGACTAGCTAGGGCATTAACTAATGATATTGAAGGTGCTATTGAGGACTTTCAAAAATTTATTGCTCAAACTAGTGATGAGGTGAAAAAACAACAAAGACAGGATTGGGTTGAGGCTCTGCGTAAGGGGAAAAACCCTTTTACTTCTGAGGAACTGAAGAGCTTACTTGATAAATCTCTTTAGTTTTTTTAACAAAACACCTGAATCTTGATATGTAAGTAGAAATGTAAAGAAAGCTTGATTTTTGATTTGGTTTACGATCTACAACATTGCTGAGCTAAGCATTTTCTCTTGTTAATTATTGTTATAGAGATATTAGATTTATATGACTGACAAAATTGCTCAAACACCAAATTTGTACGCACTATTAATCGGAATCGACTCTTATATGCCAAACGTATTGCCCGGAGGTAGTCGCTACAAAAGTCTTGGTGGGTGTGTACGAGATATCAACCATGTAGAAGCATTCTTAATTGATGAGCGGAAAGTTCCAAAAGAACAGATTTTGAAGCTGACAGCTTCAATTAGTGACCCTAATGAACCTACCAAACCTCTAGAACCACCAGAAAAACTACCAACCCGCCAAAATACGATCGATGCCTTTAGGAAACTGGGGAAGATGGCTCCCGAAGGATCTCAAGTATATATCCACTACTCAGGTCACGGCGGACGAGCAAAGACAGTTTTCAAAGATAAATATGGTGAGTATATTAAGGGTGAGGATGGAATTGATGAGGGATTAGTGCCTACGGATATTGGCACTTCGGAAGGACAGTATCTCCGCGATCTCGACTTGGCACAACTATTGAAGGAATTGGTAGATAAAAAACTGATAGTTACGGTGGTGTTGGATTGTTGCCACTCTGGAGGTGCAACGCGAGGGGATGTAGAAATCCGAGGAATTGAGGGAGTTGATGACAAACCTCTTCAACCCGGTCAAGAACTTGTTGCATCTCCAGAAACTCTAGCAGAAACTTGGCGATCGCTCACCGAACAAACCACTCGCGGACTAAAAGCTTCTGGACTTCGCGCAGCTAGAGATTACGTGCTGTTAGCAGCGTGTCGTCAAAATGAGTATGCTTACGAGTATGCCTTTAATCGGGAAACAAAAGAGCGAAATGGAGCACTCACCTATTGGTTGCTCGATACTTTAAGACAGCAAAACCCCGGATCAACTTATAAAGATTTGTTCGATCGCATTAATGCCAAAATCAACAGCCAATTTCCCCAACAAACTCCAATAATAATGGGTGAAGCCAACCGCATCGTTTTTGGAGATGAGTTTGCGGAAACTATTTATGCAGTTCCAGTTTTGAAGGTGGAGAAAGATACAGAAACAGTCGTGCGGGCTAGGTTAGGGGTTGGTCAAGTCAATGGTGTTGCAGTAGGAGCAGAATTTGCTGTCTATCCTCGTACCATAACGGATTTAAAAAATAAAGAGAATCGAGTGGCGATCGCTACAATTATTCAAAGGGGAGCAACTGAATCTCTGTGCCAGCTTCAACCAATTGAGGGCAAAGAGTTTAAGGTTGAAGATGGAGATCGAGCGGTTTTAGTCACTCCATCAATTAATCTTGTTCGTAAAGTTTCCCTGGTTTATCAAGAAGAAGCAACAGCAGTAGAGGTGGGTGAACCCGATCGATTACCGCCTAACAAACTTTTGCCAGAAATCTTTAAACACCAAGAGGATGCTTTGGAGGCAATTAAAAAAGCTCTCCCTGGAAATGGCAAGGGCTGGGTGGAGTTAGCAGAAGAAAAAGTCACGGAGGATGATTTTGAGGGAGTTGCTTATCAAGTGGCTGTTAATAATCAGGGAGAATATGAAATATGCGATCGCACTGGACACCCATTTCAAAATATCGCTCCTCTAAAAGTCAGCGATCGTGATGCTGCTGCCACAGTGGTAAAACGATTAGTTCATTTAGCAAAATATCATGCGACAGCAGAGCTAGATAACAAGGATAAAACTTCACCCTTAGCAGGTAAGCTAACTCTTAAGTGGCTGGGAACATCAACTATATATCAACCAGGAGATGATATTCCACCAAAATCTCAGTTGAAACCGTTTGCCGATCCAAGCGTTCCAACTGTCAAAGTAGGTGAATATGTATTCCTGTCAATTCACAACACTTCCAACCAAGATCTCAATGTTGCTGTCCTAGATATTGCTTCTGATTGGTCAGTCGAGCAAATTTACCCTGGTAAGAACGAAGGAAGTTTAGTGACAATTGAACCAGGTAAAAAAGAAGTTGTGCCAATTCCAGCAGGTTCAGTTGGTGAAGATAATGTGAAAGTATTTGCTACAGTGAGTTCGGCAAACTTTCGCTGGTTAGAACTGCCATCACTCGGTCAAGAACTTGAGCGTAAAGGATTAGCTCGTTCTGGTAATCCACTAGATGCTCTCCTTGCAGTAATTGATGAGGATAAGCCACCAACTAGAAAATTGTCTGTAGCTGCTTCTCCTAGCCGAGAGTGGACAACGAGACAGATCGGTTTAACAGTGGTAGCTCCCAACAAGTGATGATAGGCAATTAATTCTACAATACCACGTAATACGCGCATACCTGTTATACGTGGTAGATTTTGTTCATAACCGTATGCGAGAATGCTAGATAACGAGTATAAAAGTAGATATGCCAAAACATATTCCGCCCGGTGCGGCGGAACTTAGCGTTTACATAGATAAGGAATTAAAGATGGAATTTAAGTTGACTTGTGTAGCGCAAAACAAGTCAATGAGTGAGGTTATTGGTGAGTTAGTTAAACAATGGGTTGATTCTCAACCTCAAAAACAATCACCAAAAAACCGTGAGGAGGTAGTATGACCTAAAGTGGGGGAGATAGGTTAGACAGAATTGAAGCGGGACTTGAGAACTTGAAGCAACGACTTGATTCTCAGGTAGAGGTAAATGCCGAGTTGAGAACATCGGTGGAAACCTTAAAGAATACAACTGAATCTTTGCGAAACTCTGTTGCCGACTTTAGAGCGAGTGCTGAAGCATTACTGGCAACAACTCAAATTCATCAGCAGAACTTTGAAACAATTGCTCAGGAAATGCGCCAAATGAGAACGGATATTAGTCAACTTCAAGCATTTGAGCGTACCACCAGTACCACACTCGATAGAATGGGGTTGATTTTAGATTACCTAGTTAGACGTGGTGATAAAGGAGATAGCTAAAATCCGTTTTTCTCAATATCTAAAATTCGCTTTCCGATCCATTCACTAATGCTTGGGACGATGGCGTTGCCAAGGAGTCTCCCTCGACGACCGTCCAACCTGGGGGAAAACCCATCAGCCTCTCCCATTCTGTCCAAGTCAAGTTTCTCGCCACACAGTATTGGTCGGTCTGAATGACCTCCTTGATGTCCTCCAGTTTGGGCACGTAGCGTGGGGCAGATGCTTTGTGCCAAGGTATACCCGAAGCCACCGCGACGTTGTACCACAAGCGGAGGGTTTCCGAAAGCGCTTTGATGAAAATTGGATCTAGCTTTCTTCCGGCTCGATTCTCTCGTCGAAGTATCCCAAGACAATTCGCTGCTGTTAGTAAAGAAGTGATAGGCACGTTCCGATCTAAAACTTGCGATAAAGAATACTCTGTCTCGGTTGTGGGGTAAGCCCGCATGCACAGCGTTGCACGATACCCATCCCCCCAAATACCCATTCTCTTCCAACGTGTTGATAACTGTCTCAAGAGCGTTTCCTTGCTCTGCTGAGAGTAAACCGGGCACATTTTCCATGACCAGCCAAGTTGGCTGAACTTCTCTAACCAATGCCATAAACGTGAAGAAAAGACCACTTCGCTCGCCTGAGAGTCCTCTTCGGTCTGTGTTGGCAGTGCTGATGTCTTGGCATGGCCATCCCGCGCACCAAAGTTCAGAGGTAGGGATAGTTGTTGAATTGAGGGTCGTGATGTCGTCATGAAAAGGTATATGTGGCCAATGGCGCTTGAGTATCTGTTGACAGAAAGGATCTATTTCACACTGAAAAACAACACGCATTCCCGCTCTTTCAAATCCGAGATCGAAACCACCAATACCAGCAAAGAACGAGGAAACACGCATAGCGACAATGAATTTAGGATTGTGCAGTCTAACCAATCATAAATGATTAATTCTTCGTATTTTCGTATTTGTATGCAAAACCTACGCAGTATTGGATGAGATATAAGCTTTACATGTCATAAATTTTTTGCAACATATCCTTAATTTTCTTAAAATATTTAAGTATATCTTAACATTGCTTGTAACTACCTATGCCATCTTCCAAAATTCAGTCCTCTGAATCTCCTGAAGTCACTCAAGTAACCTCTGTACCCTCATGGCAAATCAAGTTGTTGTACGACGGTGAATGTCCGTTATGTCTGCGAGAGGTCAACTTTTTGAAAAGACGAGATGCAGGTCGAGGTTTAGTGGTGTTTGTAGATATTGCAGACGATAACTATACCCCTGAAGCTCATGGTGGTATTGACTTTGAAACGGCGATGGGACGAATTCATGCCGTGCTTTCTGATGGTACTGTTATTAAAAATGTGGAAGTCTTTCGTCAAGTTTATGAAACTCTAGGAATGGGTTGGGTTTATGCTGCGACCAAATTGCCCATTATCGGACTTATCGTTGATGCACTCTATGAAATATGGGCTAATTTGCGACTTGCTCTTACCGGACGCTCAGACATAGCAACGATTGTTGCTGAACGTCAAAAGCGTATTGAAGGCAAGAGTCAAGGACGTTGTAGGCTGACTCCTAATAGTGAATGTTAATGCAATACTGCAAGGGCTGAGAATTTTTGTAGGTTGGGCTTTCCCCTTGGGGAAACCCCAGCAATCAACCTCATTAGCAAAGCATTCACCACTAACGATGTACGGGTGCAGCAAGCGCTGGCATTGCCCACCCAACTAACCACCAACCACCAACCACTAACCCTTAAATCAACAGAGTTAGCAATTATGCTAACCTTAATTATCCTTTCTATATTTTCAGAAGCTCTGGTTCTTAGCGTCTTGGCAGTTATATAATTATTACTTATGTCTTCACTTCCTAAAATCGAAAGCATATACACAGATGGGGCTTGTACCGGAAATCCCGGACCGGGAGGTTGGGGGGTAGTTGTTTATTTCAGTGATGGTTCCACTCATGAAATGGGCGACGGGTACCCTCAAACCACAAACAACAGAATGGAAATGCAAGCAGCAATAGCAGCCCTTGAATTTCTCCAAGAATCAGGACAAACCCAGCCAATCACCCTTTACAGTGATAGTGAATATCTTATTAATAGCGTTACCAAATGGGTAAAAAGCTGGAAAAACAAAGGCTGGAAGAAGTCAGACGGGAAACCCGTTCTCAACCAAGATCTCTTGGAAACTCTAGATCGACTCAATAACTATAAAGTTAAGTGGGAGTACGTCCGGGGCCATGCTGGTAATATTGGTAACGAACGCTGTGATGCGATCGCCCGTGCTTATGCAAACGGTAAAATTCCCTCTTTAGAACAAATGACCTTCTCTTACAAAGACGGACAAAGAGAGCAAAAAAGTGAGGGAAATTCAACCAGAGCATCCGATTTTGAGTCAGACTCTACAGTAATTACCAAAAAGAAACAAGAAATCAGGATTCTTGAAACCAACATAACCAATCCTATGGAACCACAAACCTCTCATACTAGCCCTGTATCTGAAGAAGTACCCAGAGAAATGAGGGTTACGCAACTCCGTAATTTAGTAGAAACCCTCCGCATTGCAGACGAAATAGCAGAAAAAGGTTACTTAATTACAAGTTCCGAACTTGCAGATCTGATGGATGTGCATGCAAGTGCAGTTACCAGCCGTGGCGACGAATGGCGATGGCGGAATTGGATTGTTTCGCGGGTACGGCGTGAAGGGAATCAGATACTTTGGGAACTAGAACGGGGCGATAAAGTGGCGAGTGAGGAGGAAGGGGATTAGGGCATTGGGCATTGGGCATTGGGTAGACAAGGTAGACAAGGTAGACAAGGTAGACAAGGTAGACAAGGTAGACAAGGTAGACAAGGTAGACAAGATAGAAGGTTCTCCTGTATCTTCCTTGTCCCCCTTGTCCCCCTTGTCCTCCTTGTCCCCCTACCCCCTAC
>NZ_WJFC01000021.1 GCF_009725235.1 Scytonema sp. UIC 10036 | reverse complement strand
CTAATGGCTAATGGCTAATGGCTAATGGCTAATGGCTAATGGCTAATGGCTAATGGCTAATGGCTAATGGCTAATGGCAATTCACTATTAGCAATTAGCTATTAGCCATTAGCATATTCCTATATAACTCCCAATTTCGCTAACCTTTCTATAGTTTCTTGCTGAGTCTGGATAAAATGTTTGCGGTCTACTTCTTTATCCAGCATGGTATTTGCTGGGTAGAAGTGGGATTGAGAGTAACTTTGTGCGTAGAGTTCCATACGCTGTCGGGAAAGTAAATTATTTAACCCTGGTCGGCGGCGATAGCGGCGTAAAGCAGCCAAATCAATTTCTGCAAATGCTGCCATACTCTCGCCGGAAGCAGTTTCAGCTAAGATTAATCCCCTATAATCAACAATTTTTGAGCCACCATCAGTAGAAGCACTGGGAATAGCAGAGTTAGCTATACCTGCACTATTTGCGGACACTACATATGCCATATTTTCCACCGCACGGCAAATTTTGGCTGCTTCTTTGGGTGCGCGTTCTTTGCTATAAACTTCTGAAGTTGAATGTAGAAAAATTTCTGCCCCCCGCATTGTCAAACATCGCGCCACTTCCGGATATAAAATTTCTTCTGAAGCAAGGGCAGCCAAATTACCAATTGCTGTTTTGGCGACTGGAAAAACACCCTCTAGTCCGTAGCAGTCGAGATACTTATCCCAAACATCATGAGGAGTTGGAGCAAACATGGAATTGAGTCGCCGATAGCGCAAGACAACCGTTCCAGAAGGATCGATGACAAAGCAAGTTTGAAAGTAAAGCTCTGGAAAGTTTGGATCAACCTCGTAAGCGTTACCTGCGAGAAAAATTTTATACTGCTGTGCAATCTTACCTAGCGCTTCATATTCTGCACCAGCCATTTCGAGACACGCTTTTTCTGCCCAAACATCTAGTGATTCTCCCATAGGAAAACCTGTGAGGAAATATTCTGGTAGAACAATTAAACGACAGTCACCACCAATAAACGCAATACTTGCAGCAATTTGTTTTGCCAGACGGTTGATAGTGTCTTGCATCAACGAGCGTACTTCCTGGGGATCGATTACCTGGTTAATAGCATGACACGTCACTTGCAGTGCTAAGGCTCGAAATGATTCTATGGTTTCGCGATCGGCTACCATACTCTGCTTTGCCTGTATTTTTACTCATTTTACGTTGTAATAGGTGGCAAACGATCGCTTTCATATTATTTATTACTAGTTGAGCCACAGGAATCTTAATCAAAAACTAGTTCAGATTGTAGCGTTTCTCTAGAAACAGAGTGCCGACGAAATACAAATAGGTTACCTGTAGCCCCTCGCCCTACCCTCATTTCCTCATCTAGAAAGGAAGTTATCCATAGGGCTTCATTTTGTAAGAATTCCAACACCGGAATTTTTAATTCGGGAAAACTCCAAGTAGATATACCAAAGGGCTTGGTTGCTTGCATAGCAAATGTACTAAACTTTACCTTAGCAACTTTCTCGTGCTCGCTACTCCACTGCCACAACCCGTTAGCCTGTATCTGCCATTCCCCAAGGAAGGATAAATCAAAAAGAGCACCATTGGAGGCAGAAATGCTTTCGTTACCGCCTGTCTCCAGTTGTTGCCAAACCTGCTTGATTTTAATGAGTCCCCAAAAATCTGGAATTGATGCTACGGTGCGTGTCACGACTGTTCCGCGAGAGGTATAGACCAATTGCCAATATCCGAGTAAGGTTGAGAGATGGTTTCTACTTAACGGGTATGAGATTGGATTCATGCTCTCAAGCTGTTCCACGATTTTATTGATGGTTTCGTCAGAAGAAGGAAATAAGGAACGATGAAAGCCCAATGCTCTGTTTTCAGAGCCAATCTTGTTGAGTCATCCCCTACCATATTTTTCTGTTCCAAAAGTTAGATATAGCAATGCTATCAAAGTTGTAAGATAAGAAACTATGATGGTTATTTGTTCTTTTTGCTTAACTTTTCTTATCAAAAAGTCTCAACATTAGTTATTGTATGTTTGAAAATTAAAATACGAGATTATGACTTCTAGAAACAAAGATAATTCTAACAAAAATATAATTCCGGCTCGGTCTCGCTCAGCTAACAAGACAGCCTCAAGTATAGCTAATAAAACTACGCCAGCTCAAAGGATATCCTATAGCGTTGCTCATGCAATTCCCGGACGCATTCGTTTTCGCATTCCTCGGCTAGCTAAGGATTCTACCTATGCCGAAAAACTGAAGCAGGTTATGGAATATGACTCTAAACTTACGAAAGTACGTGTTAACCCTGCTGCAGCTTCCATTGTTATCGATTATCCAATAGGGACAATAACAGACGAGCAAATGCGATCGCATCTCATTCATCTGATACAAACCGCTCCCGACATAGTAGTACCAACAGGAGTCACAGCAAAATCAGTTGTGGGAACTGTTTTTGATGCTGTCATTCACCTTATCGACACGACGCGTAATCTTAACCAAGCACACAATGCTATTAAGTACCAACGATTTAGAAAAGATACTTGGGAGCGCGTACTGTCTACCACAAGAAATATAATTAAAAGGCTAAAATCTGCTACCATGTTTATCCTGCCCAACAAACGATGGCAAAAGCGTAGCAAGCCAGATGATGTAGGTTTGCAGCCTTTAAAACTGCAAGCTGTTGGAGAGGGTGATTTATAGCCTTTGTGAAGTAGAAAAATGGGAATTCCTCATGTCAATCAACTCCCCAAGCAAAATCCTTTAGTTCGAGCACTTCATACTGCTGTCAAAGGAAGAGCAAGATATAAAGTCGATGGGCTTCACCGTTCGGAAGCTTTTAAAAGATACCTTGAACTCAGATTGTCAGATGAGAAAGGCATTCAGCAAGTGAGCGCCAATCACTATACAGGAAATGTTCTCGTTCTTTTCCCTTCCGATCGCAGCCCAAATGCGATCGCATCACTGATCCAAAATATTGTCTTTGATTATAGACAACAGATTGAAAAATCATTACTCAAGTCAGAGGCGGAAAAAATCCCAGCCGTTGTAAGCAAAGCCATATTAGCAGAAACACCCTTGCAGCAACCAATAGACAAAGCGGGAAGACAACTTATTCTGCTATCGGGAACGGCTGTTGGTACTCTCATTGCTTGCACTGTATTGCTGCACAAATTTGGTCTTGACGAAAGCATTTTGCTGGCCATTCAAAGATTGCATACGCCACTTCTCGATCGCATTATGGTTGGTATAACTTCTCTTGGTGGATCGGCGGGTTTGCCATGGATTTGCTTGGCATTTGCAACTAGTCCAATCTACTACAATCGTCGTTCGGAAGTCATAACTTTTGGTGTAGCCACACTAGGTGCGATGGCGTTAAATTATTTGTTGAAAGAACAGTTTGGTAGAGCACGTCCATCGCTGTGGGATTGGATTATAAATGTGGGTCACCACAGCTTTCCTAGCGGACATGCAATGATGTCAATGGTGGTTTACGGCTTTATTGCCTATACGTTGGCAAAAGAATTTCCTCACCAAAGAAAGCAAATTTTTACCTTGACCATTCTCTTAATTGCGGCGATCGGTTTTAGTAGACTTTATTTAGGTGTACATTGGCCTACTGATGTTGCAGCTGGTTATGCAGCTGGTTTACTATGGTTGATTGTCTGTATTTTTGGCTTTAATCTGTGGCAAAAATCTCGCTTGTCAAAACAGATTTTAACCTTACCGACTGGATGAAAAAAAGGGATCATCCCAATTTGGAAAAAACACGCCCGCGATGTTCGTAATCGCGGCTATAGGAACGCTCGTCCGCAAGGCAAGGACTTAATATGAAGTCCACGTAGGTGGACGAGCATTTATATAGCTCCAGAATTCTATTCTGAGGGCAAATTGCCAAAACGGGATGCTCCCGAAAAAAAGTGAGAGCGTGTTTGTAAAAAAAAGTTAAGTTTTAGGTCATGCAACGAGGTAGTATAAAGCATGAACCCAGTTAAAGAATTAGGGAATGCATCCAATCAAAGCCTTAAAAGCCAAGTTTGACCTACCTCTAAAATTTTGGATTATTGCTCTCATTGCCTTTATTAACTCTGTTAGTTTCACAATTATTCTTCCAACTCTTTATTCCTACGCTAAACAGTTTGGTCTTAACGATTTTCAAGCCAGTTTACTCACAACAAGTTATGCCATTGCTCAATTCTTAGCTACTCCTATTTTGGGTCGCTTCTCCGATTTTATGGGACGAAAGCCCCTTCTCATTATTAGCTTGTTGGGAACTGTAGGGGCGAATTTGATTGCAAGCTTTGCGCCTTTTGCCTGGTTGCTATTTGCTGCTCGCATTTTTGATGGTCTTACGGGAGGGAACAATTCTATTGCTAAAGCAGTCATCACAGACACAACTACACCAGTTAATCGCCCCAAAGCATTTGGATTGTTTGATGCTGCATTTCGCCTAGGATTTGTTACTGGTCCTGTTATCAGCTACTTTGCTCAACAGCTACCGACTGTTCCTGGTATTTCTTCAGTAGGAATGAGCTTTTTTGCTGCAGCCAACATAGCTCTTTTCGCTGTTGGTATCACTTGGTTTTTGCTTCCGGAAACTTTACAAAAGTCAGAGGAAGTCAAACTCAGTTGGCAAATGTTTGGGTTTGGCAAAATCTTGCGCTCCTCACTACGACCAAAACTTGGTCAAGCCTTTCTACTCACGTTTTTTAGTGGCTTCACCTTTACTAT
This sequence comes from Scytonema sp. UIC 10036, assembly GCF_009725235.1. The sequence continues at coordinate 97,167 of NZ_WJFC01000021.1, read as the reverse complement.
TTTTACCTTTGCGTTTCAACCGTTTTTCTTGAAGATTCTCAATCAAGATGTTCAAACTTTAGCATTCGTATTCACCCTAATTGGTGCAGTTGGTGTTATCACACAAATTTTTGCTGTCGAACCACTGACCAAACGGTTTAATCTTGCTGATATTTTGACCGTTGCGATCGCTGGACGGGCCATAATTTTTCTACTGATCCCTATTTTTCCAACGATGTCTGCTTTCTTCATTTTGGCGTGCTTGTTAGGTATCACCAATTCGTTTCCTATTCCACTTATTAGCACTATCTTATCTCTAAATAGTAGCGATCGCGAACAAGGTGAAATTCAAGGAATTAATGCTTCCTACCTAAGTATTTCTAATGCATTTGGTCCTGCTACAGCAGGTTTGCTCGTTAGTATCAACTACAGCATTTCTTTCTGGGTGACTGGTGTGTTGACGCTGTTAACTGCCGGATTTGCATTTAGTCTTAAATCATCCATGGATTGCAGTAAAAGAGAAGTATAGAGCAGATTGTGTTAGAACTGGCAAATATTTTAGAAATTGCGACACAATTAAAGATGAACACTCGTAAAAGCCAAGTATGGGTTTTAGAGCATCTCAAGAAGGTTTGGAGATTGTTGACAAAGCCAGAAAACAAAAGGGTTGGACTAAAACCCAAACGCCCATATGGTGGCAAACAGCATATGCTTCGAGAGCAACCTTGAGGCGATTTTGGGAAAGAAAGCGACCCATAAAACCAGAGTATTTTATTGCTATTTGTAATGCTGTCGGAGTTAATTGGGAGGAGATTGTTGACAAAAATTCTCTTTTATATCATCAAACACACCAAATGTCAAGACAAGATTTGGGTGACGCACCTGAAGCTTATGATTTTTACGGTCGCAAAGAAGAGCTATCGCTTTTAGAACAGTGGATCGTAAAAGAAAATTGCCGCTTGGTAGCGCTGTGTGGAATTGGGGGAATTGGCAAAACTTACCTAGCTGCAGAACTAGTTAATAATATTCGGAATCAAGTAGACTACCTCTTTTGGAGGTCTTTGCGCTCATCCCCTCCGTTGGAAGATATTTTGGCAACTATGTTACGCTTTTTATCTCCAGAATGGGAAGCAGATGCTGCTCAAGGCTTGAGTCAAAACATATCACAACTCATGGGTTGTTTGCGAAATCATCGCTGTCTTATAGTGTTAGATGATTTTGATGCTGTTTTACAAAACGGGGATCGCACGGTTTCCTATCTTCCTGGATATGAAGGTTATGGGGAACTTCTTAAACGATGGACAGAAACTTCTACGAAAAGTTGTTTGCTGCTTCTGAGTCGAGAAAAACCTAGAGAAATTGCCTTCAAAGAACGAAAAAATTCACCTGTGCGCTCTTACAAGCTGACAGGTTTACAGTTATCAGAAGCTGAAGAAATTTTGAAAGATAAAGAGTTACTGCGCGATGGCAATGCCTGGGAAGATTTGATTAGAATCTACAGGGGTCATCCCCTAGCTTTACAAATTGTTTCTACTATTATTCATGAGTCATTTAATGGAAGTGTCACCACCTTTCTTGAAGAGAAGACAATTATACTTGGTGATATCAGCATACTTTTATCTCAACAGTTTAAACGTTTGTCTAGCTTAGAAAAAGAGATTATGTACTGGTTGGCTCTCCAACAACAGCCCATATCAATATTACAGTTACAGTTGTATGTAAAATCACAAATAACATCATCAGTGTTGCTAGAAGTACTGACCTCATTGGGATGGCGATCGCTTATTGAGAAAACAGCAGAAGACAATGAAGTCATGTTTACGCTTCAGCCTATGGTCATGAAGTTTACTATAAGTGAATTTGTCAATCAGATATGCAGTGAAATTTCTCAAGGGCAAATAAAACTATTGAAAAGCCATGCTTTAGTGACAGAGTATCATTTATCTGAGCAAAAGACAGAGTTTCCTTACCGTCCGATCTTGCCAATGATTAAAAATAAATTGCTCGGTTTGCTGACAGATAAAAATACAGCGATTGAACGTCTCAGAACTCTGCAATCTACCATTAGAGAAAATCAAGACAAAGGATATTCAGAAAACAATATCCTTAACTTGTTAGCTCAGTTTAATGAGAGTAGCCAGTAACAGTTTTTGTAACCTTAAGGAATTCGCGTAGAATTGCTGATGAGTTATTATGCCGCCAAAAAGCAGCCATTTGAACTGTTAAGGTTTTTCCTTTGATTGATTTATAAACAACTCCTTTGCGTTGAAGATTTTGAGCGTTAGCAGGAAGCAACGCAACTCCAACTCCACCTGCTACAAGTCCCAAAATTGTTGTCATGAGTGTCGCTTCTTGAGTCACATTTGGCACAAAATTAGCCCGATCGCAAAGGTGATAAATTCCCTCAGATAACCCAGGAACAAATTGACGGCTGGGTAGAACAAATTCCTCTTGAGCAAGTGCTTTTAATGAAATTTTAGCTTGAGTTGCCAGTGGGTGAGTTTCAGGAAGGACAGCAATGAGCGGTTCTTCTAAAATTGTGATAAAACTCAAGTCTTCATACTCCGCAATTTTACGAGGTACATGAAAAAAGCCTACATCAATTTGGCGATCGTGCAATTCTTGAATTTGTGAGTGAGTTGAAAGTTCGCGCCAGACAAGTTTCACTTCTGGAAAGCGTTGGCGAAACACCTGCACTATATCGGGTAAAACGCTATTGGCAATAGAGCTTGTAAACCCTACCGTCAGGCGACCTAACTCACCTTGATGCACAAGTCTTGTTAATCTGACAGCTTGTTCTGTCTGGGCTACAGCGAGTCGGGCTTGTTCCAGAAACGTTTGTCCGGCTAAGGTTAATTGAAGGGGACGCCTTCTGCGATCGACAAACAGTTGTACACCCAACTCATCTTCCAAGTCTTGAATCTATTTGCTTAAAGGAGGTTGTGCTATGTGCAGCCGTTCAGCCGCACGGCTAAAGTTTAGCTCTTCAGCGACAACAATAAAATAACGCAGGTGTCGAAGTTCCATATTACAGTCGGTAAACTATATCTTGGAAATATAGTTTCTAGGTAAAAGAAGTATTGGACATATAGTAAAAGGTTTTTTAATATTAAAAGCAAAATTGATTCCCCATAAATTATGAATCAGATCGAACGGGTTGCAATTGTAGGTGGAACGCATGGGAATGAATTAACGGGTGCGTATTTGGTTAAAAAATTTGAACGCTACCCTCACTTCATTAAACGGTCTAGTTTTGAAAGCCTAACTCTACTAGCAAATCCTCAAGCATTCTTAGCCCAAAGGCGTTACATTGAGCGCGACTTGAACCGTTGTTTTACAAGTGAAAATCTCAGCAATGCAACACCTCAGACTTATGAAGACAGACAAGCCCAAGCTATTAATCAAATTTTAGGGCCAAAAGGTAACTCCAAAGTTGATGTGGTTATCGACTTACACAGTACAACTGCCAATATGGGGTTAACCATTATCCCTATTAACAATAGTCCGTTTAATCTTCGGTTAGCTGCTTACCTATGTTCTATCAATTCACTTATCAAAATTTATCGGTGGCAAGAATCCGGAGAAGAAAGCCCTTTTCTCAGATCCATATGTCAATTAGGTTGTACAATTGAAGTCGGTTCAATTGCTCAAGGTGTGTTGGATGCAAAATTATTTCAGCAAACTGAAGAACTGACTTATGCAGTTTTAGATTATTTGGAAAATTACAAGCAAGGAAATCCTTTATCGGTTCCTTCCAATCTGACGCTTTATCAGTGTATAAAAATAGTTGATTATCCAAAAAATGAGCAAGGAGAATTACAAGCAATGATTCACCCACAGCTTCAATTTCGAGATTATCAACCTCTCAATCCTGGCGAACCCATGTTTTTAACCTTTGATGGTCAAGCCATTCCTTACAAAGGTCAATCAACCGTTTATCCAGTTTTCATTAATGAAGCAGCTTATTACGAAAAAGGGATTGCCATGTGTTTGACACAAAAGCAACAATTCTCTACAGCGATCGCTTAAAATAAAAGTTAGCACTTCAGGTAGCATGATTGTATGAGCTACTGCATTAACCCTAACTGCTCAAAGCGAGAACAGAATTTGGATGTAGGAGAGTACTGCCAAACTTGCGGTACGAAGCTACTTATTCACGACCGCTATCGTCTGATTAAACCACTTCGACAGCTTACTCCTACTTTTCCCACAGAAATATTTGAAGTTGAAGACACACGAGAAGGAGGGGTCAAAGTTATCAAGATTCTTAAACCAGATGAGGAATCCCTCCAGCTATTAAAGTGGTTTGAGCAAGAAAAAGATATATTAACTAACTTAGAATATTCAGGAATTCCCAAAGTAGAAAAAGATGGTTATTTTAAAGTTTATTTAAGCAATTCTCAAAAGCTGCATTGTTTGGTCATGGAGAAAATTGAAGGGCAAAATTTAGAAGAATGGATACAGCACAATGGAGTTATATCTGAAGAAACAGCAATTGACTGGTTGCAACAAATAACTGTGATATTAGATAAAGTACATCAGCAAGATTTTTTTCATCGTGATATTAAACCCTCAAATATTATGATGAAATTGGCTCAATATCCTTATGATAGACCTAAAAATTCTGACACTGAAGTAACTACTATATCTAATGCAAAAGTAGTATTAATTGATTTTGGAACAGCTAGAAAACTAACACAGACAGTTATTGAAGGAAAAACTATAACAACTGTAATTTCATCCGGATATACAGCACCAGAGCAACTCGTTGGTAGGGCAGTACCACAATCTGATTTTTATGCTTTAGGACGAACTTTTATTCATTTACTCACAGGGATTCATCCAAATAAATTACCTATTAATAATAGCAATCATCAACTTATTTGGCGAGAAAAAGCTTCTCAAATTTCTAAGCCTTTAGCAGATTTGATAGATCGATTAATGATGGAAGCACCTAACCAACGTCCCAAAGATACAAAAGCTATTTTACAAAGTTTAGAGAAAATTAGAAGTACAATTAATCACCCAAAGCTAGCAAATTATAATCAGTGGTTAATTGTTGGGTTAGCCACGAGTAGTATCATTCTTTGTGTGCCATTTTTGAGCCAATATATATCAATGAGAAATCAGAAAATATTATGCTTTAAAGATGTCACAGTTCCTCAAGAAATTTTTACTGTTGGTGGTAGTACAACTTGGGCATCTCTTCGCAATCTCGTGCATCCAGCTATCAATCAAACATTCTCAAAATTTCAATTACAATACAGGAAGCCTGGAGCCGATCAAGGACCACCTGGTTCTACAACAGGTATTCAAATGTTATTAAACGGACGGCTCAATATAGTAGAGTCTTCCAGAGCTTTTCTGAAAACAGAAAATAAACAGGCTGAAGAGTTTTCTCTTGCACAAGAACGCGTAGCTATTGATGGTGTTGCAGTGGCTGTTCATCACAGTTTAAACATTCCCGGTTTGACTTTAGGGCAATTAAAGGATATATATGGAGGTAAAATTAGCAACTGGAACGAAGTGGGAGGTCATAACCTTGCCATTAAGCGCTTTGCTCATCATAGTAAAGAATGGTTTCAGGATGATGTTTTGGGAAAAGAGCAAAAATTTAGTAATGATACTATTTTTTTTGAAGAAACTACACAAGGATTGCGTCAACTAGCACAAACGCCTGGAGGTATTTATTATGCCTCAGCATCACTTGTTGTCAATCAATGTAGGATTCGCCCTTTACCTATAGGTCGAACTCCTGGGAAGTTTATAGCTCCCTATAAGAAGCCTCTTATTCCTCTAGGTTCTTGTTCGGAAAAGAATAAGAACCAAGTCAATTTAGAAGTTTTTAAAAATCAAGAATATCCTTTGACACGAGATTTATTTGTTATTTATAAGAATTATCCGAATGAAGACAATATTCAAGAAAAAGCAGGTAAAGCGTATATTCAATTGCTACTGACAGACCAAGGACAAAAACTTATAGAGAAAGCTCAATTTCTGCCTATTAAAACCAGCGATCGCACTTGTGTATCACCTTAAAATTCAAATCAGTATTATATGAGCTACTGTATTAATCCCACCTGCTTGAAGTCTCAAAGACAGAATTTAGATACAGAGGAGTTCTGCCAAGGTTGCGGTATAAAATTATTAATTCATGACCCAATACTACTCGGTTAAGGATTTTTCATAATAATTTTGCGGGTGTAGAGACGCGATTAATCGCGTCTCTACGAGGTTGAAATGTCAATTGATGTTTAATGATGATTTTTATACCTTCAGCCAAGTCCGTCAAGTTTTCAGAGCTATCCGATCCATTTGTAGTTTTAAAGGAAAGCGGATTAACCCTCAACGATCTGACTCTTATTTCTCATAAGACAGAAATTCCAATTCAAGAAGATGGATGGTTAGCATTCATTGTCAATGAAGCAGTTATTTCTGGGCATCCTTTAGCATCAGATACCTCAAAAAAATACTATAGCGCTATACAAAGATCTGCTCAAGAACTTGGTATGTCTCGGAATGGAAACCATATTGTCAATTTAAATGCAGTACCGCTTACTTTCTTCTACGATAATGTAGGCTCATTCCGAGTTCGCACAACTATTAAATAAATTATAGCAATTCCCTCGTTCGTGAGGTACAGGATATTGAATTAACCGCAGATGAACGCGGACAAACGCAGATAAATTTGTACTTCAGCAGAGCGGGAAATGCTATAAGACGTTTCAAAGATTTTCTAAGTCCTCTGCTATCATCAATGAAATTTTAGAATCGTCCATTTCCTTCATACAATTAGCAATTCGATTTGCTTGCTTTTCAATACTTCGTTCAAAAACAGTACGTACAAATCGCCCGTTGCCAAAGTTTTTGTCGCGTTTTGCATAAGCTGTTTCAAAGATTTTTTGAAGAGCTATGCGTGCTGAAATATCCATTGTGTACCCATGGTCGTAACAGAATTTTCCAAAAATCAAAACAAGTTCGCTTGGTGTATAGTCCTCAAAGTAAAACAATCGACTAAAGCGAGATTGCAATCCTGGATTTGATGCAATAAAGTACTCCATCTCCTCTGGATAGCCAGCTACAATGACAGCTAATTCGTTGCGGTGATCTTCCATCCGCTTGAGCAAGGCTTGTACTGCTTCGTGACCGAAATCATTAGACGATCCGCCCTTTGGAACAAGAGCATAAGCTTCATCAATAAAAAGTACACCTTCCAACGCGCTATCGACTGCATCAGCAACACGTAGCGCTGTTTGTCCGATGTAACCCCCAATAATTCCGGCGCGATCCGTTTCCACTACGTGTCCGTGTTGGAGACAACCTAGCTGTTTGTACAGGCGACCGACCAATCGCGCAACAGTTGTCTTCCCCGTACCGGGAGAACCATATAGAACGAGATGCAGTGTCGTGTCTGCTGTCTTTAGCCGTCGCTTTTTTCGTTCTGTCTGGACTTTGAGAAAATTTGCTAATGAGAGAAGTTGCTGTTTGGGACGATCTAGTCCAATTAATGCATTTAAATCTGCAAATACTTTTTCAAGAGTATCACCAACTGGTGGTTCGTGCTTCAAGAAGGATGCTTGAGTAGCAGCATCATTGCGAGAAGTATTGGACTTGTAAGAATTTGTTTCAGCGTTTTCGGCACTCACAATCAAGCTATGTACCTTAATTTTCATTTTGTCATAAATCACAAAGCCAAACTTCCCATCTTTGACTTGAGTGAGTGTATCTGCTGGTAGCTTTTCTTGAAGGGTACTATTGATATAAAATTCTACAGTAGCTTCTTGTCGTCGAATTTCCAGGACATTTACAGTGTTGGGTTTGCGAATTCCAAAACTGCGCTTCCAAGCAACAATATCTTTGAAATTGCCGTCATCATATTTAACTATTCGGTAATACCCAGTATCGGAAATGACGAATTCAAAGAAGTTACGGGTGTCTGAAAGTCCCCAGACAAAACCATATCCGTGATTTAATTCTCCAGCAATTTTTTCAAGAACAACATGAATGTGAAATTCTTTTTTGTCGTAGAAGAAATCTGTAGATTGCCACGTTAGCCACCAACAGTTACCCGATCGCTTATGTTCAAACATATACTGGTTTGCTTCTATACAAAGGTAACATTCCTCACTATCTTTTGTAGCCCATTTATGGCGGTTGTCTTGAAAGTGTTCTTCAAAAATCAACATATTTTTCCCTATTCCTATTATTATTTTTGGCTAATTTCCTCTTTATCGGCTTGGATACCTGCCAACTTAATAAATTCCCTAATTGTATTGCTTGGGATAACAAAGGAAAAACCTTGTACTTCTTGATTGTTGACTGTATCTCCACGAAACGCAACAATACCAATGACTTCACCTTGTTCGTTGACTGCTGGACCACCTGAATTGCCATGAGTGACTGAGGCGCTTGTTTGAATCACAGGTTCGCCATCTCTTGTTGTTTTCATAGCTGAAACAGCACCATCTGTAATTGATGGTACGTGAAAGGAATCATCACTGAGCCTTGTTGTAGAGTCGGCGGCGGCTGGGTATCCAATCACTGTGATGCGATCCAGGAGTTGTACACTTCGCGAGTTTGCCAGTTTCAGAATAGGTACATTTTTGACATCAATCTTAATAATTGCTACATCTTTTCCTATAGCATTGGGAGCACCAGAAACAATCTGTTCAAACGGTAAAGCTTTTCCATTTTGTAAGAGCACTTGTTGAATTGGCGTGTAGGTTAACAGTTGCGAGCGCTTGACCATTGTTTTAAGGGTGTTCAAGTCTACAGATACGTAGTCTTGATAAACTTGTTTAACAAAGTCTTGAAATAACAACTGCATGCATTCTGCTTGATTTTGGCTCAATTGGGTAACATGAGCATTTGTCACGATGTAACCGTTGGAAGTCACAAAATAACCCGATCCATAGCCAATAGAGGTTAAGTTATAAGTTTTTCCGTTACGTGGCAAGTAAGCTTTTCCCTGACAGCCATTGACTATACGAACTACGGCAGATTTAGTAGAATGTGCCAGTAACCGTTTTTGAGTTGGTGGCTTTTGCGGAACTTCAAAGTCGGCTACATTGGCTTTGACTGGAACTGCACATATAAGTCCTAACATTGCTAAAGCCATGCATTGACTCATATTCCCTATGCTCTTGATCGTGTAAGAAGCTCTCAAATTTAGAAGTTGAGGTTGTTTGATTTTCATGTGCTTAAATATTTTTAACTTAACTTCTGTTGCTTAGCTTATATTTTGAAAATACCATTGTGACTACTGACAGAAAGGCTCACTTTTAGGCTCATCGTTGGCTCACCGTTAGGGCAAACCCATTCAATGCCGATCGCCCAACTCACAACTCGCAAAATTTTTCTCCCACCAGTCCAACATAACTTGTCGCTTCTGATACCACACTTAGATGATTATGATACGGCTGTCGAACCTTAGGCAGTTGGCTTATCGCTTTTGCCAAAGCCAAAATGGATGTAGCGCTACGAATCCCTAAGTAACAAGACTGATTTGTATATTTTCACACATTATAGTTTTCGCTAATATGTATTGGGGAAGACTTGTTGTAAAAAGGAAGCATCGGGATACTGTAGCGTGTAAACTCTGATAACTACCATTAATGAAAAGTCGTTTATTGGCTCTGGTAATAGCATCTGTTGCTACACCCATTGTGCTTGGACTTCTAACCAATTGGCTAAGACCAGCGCCCGCCCAGTCTACAAGCGTGCATCTGAAAATGGGCAATCCCAGTGGTGCAGGCTCAAGTTACGCTAACTTATTGCTCGACAAACCTCAGTACGCAACTTCACACAATTGCTTTAGAGGCACTCCTAATTGGGTCAGTTGGCAGTTAAACAGTTCTTGGCTTGGCAGCGCACCACGTCAAGACAATTTCCGTGCTGATACGACATTACCATCAGATTGTTACCGAGTCACCAGTTCGGATTATACAGGAAGTGGATTTGACAGAGGACATATGGCACCCTCTGCTGATAGAACAAATACGAGCGCAAACAATTCTGCCACATTTTTGATGACGAATATCGTCCCGCAAGCTCCTGATAATAATCAAGGACCTTGGGCAGATTTGGAAGATTATGGTAGAGAACTGGTAGGACAGGGGAAAGAATTATATATCGTCTCTGGTAATTATGGCTCCGGCGGTACTGGCTCCAATGGAGGAGCTAGCACAATTGCTGGCGGAAAGGTAACTGTACCAGACAGAGTTTGGAAAGCTATTGTCGTGTTGGATGGACCAGGAAGTCCGAGTGATGTTAGTACTCTGACACGGGTGAGCGCTGTTGATATGCCTAACGACCAGGGAATTAGAAACAATGATTGGCGTTCCTATAGAGTAAGCGTAGATACAATTGAATCCAGAACGGGTTATAATTTGTTCTCTAATGTTTCTGACTCAGTTGAAAACATAATTGAGTCTAGAGTTGATTATCAGTAAAATCAAATATTTCTGAACGAATTGTCGTTGAGAGGCATTGGGCTAGGGGTAATGGTGTATTGAATAACTTTTACGATGCCCAATTCCCGATGCCCAATTCCCAATTTTCAAGTTTCTACAACTTTTGTTGAGAGTCCTTGATAATCTCCTTCTTCTGTTTTCCCAATAATATAAACATCAATGTTTCTTTTACCAATGCGATAAACTTGGATATCCGTGAGGTAAGTTTTTAGGGTATCTATAAGTTTTTTATACTTTTTAACATCCTCTTTTTGTTGGTCGTCATGCCATTCTTGTTCGGCAGCAAGATTTCTGAAAAGATAATCTAGATCGACAATTTCTACTGATGCATCTTGAGGATGACCTGTCAACTCTAAAATTTCTTGAGGAGTGACAGATCCTTGAGAAGCTTGCCAGTAGACTCCTTCAAAAGGAGATTCCGATTCACTTGGCATAAATACACCACTAGCAGCTTCTTGAAGTTTTGCGGCAACTTCAGTACGATTCATTGGCTAAATTCTCCAAGATGTTTGTCTTTTTTTGAGCTTACCAGGTAAGGTGATTTGATCGCCAAAGACGTTCTCTTAATGTAGCTGATAAAGAGATTTTGGTAATTTCAAGGCGCGAAGCCGCCGTTCGACTTCATCATTAGGTTGAAGCTTTGTGCAAAGAATACTTTAAGGAGTCATCAATGGAATTGCTTTTTAAGATTTCGTTCTTAATTCTTGCTTCTCTTAATGCCACATGAAGGAAATTTAAGAGACTACGTAAAAATTACAGCAAATATCAACCTAGTGAAGAAGCGGCATAATTTCCGACCCTTTTTTAGGGTAATATGTACTTAGTTTCAAGTACAGAGGTTAGGATTTCTACCAGCTATTCAGTGGATCTAAGTCTACAGATACGTAGTCTTGATAAAAGATTTGGGTTGCCAACTTGCAAACATATAGCTGCGCCTCTTTATCAACTCTTAATGCTACTCTCAGCACACTATAGGATTTACAACTGATAATCCAAATATCGATTGTCAGAAAGAGTGTTAACTTATGTGTATTGAATTTGGACGAGAAATTTGCGGTAATCTCGACGCAGCAGAGTCACGGGAATGGTTAGTGACTAACGGTATTGGTAGTTACGCTTCTGGAACGGTGGCTGGTGTGTTAACTCGCCGTTATCACGGCTTACTAGTAGCAGCATTGCAACCGCCTCTGGGTCGCACTTTACTGCTGGCAAAACTAGATGAAACTGTGTTGTATGGTACTCGCTCTTATTCTCTTAATATGAATCGTTGGGTAGATGGTGTGACCAGTTCTCACGGTTATCGACACATTGAACGTTTTTCTCTAGAAGGTACAATTCCCGTATGGGATTTTGCTATTGCTGATGCCTTATTAGAAAAACGAATCTGGATGCAGCAGGGAGCTAATACAACCTATGTTCAATACACTCTGCGTCGTGCTACCCAACCGCTGAAATTGACGCTTAAAGCGATGGTCAATTACCGCGATTATCACGGTAACACCCAAAGCAATGGTTGGCAGATGTCTATTGAGCAGGTAGAACAAGGAATTTGTGTTACTGCTTATCCTGGTGCTGTACCACTTTATCTGCTCAGTAACCAAGCTAGTGTATCGCCCGTTCACAATTGGTACTATGGCTTTGACCTAGCAATTGAGCGCTATCGAGGACTGAGCGACAAAGAAGACCACCTCCATGCTGCGACTTTTGAAGTTACACTCAATCCTGGGGAAGCGATCGCATTTGTTGCAAGCACTCACAAGCAACCAGACTTAAATGGTGAAGCAGCACTCAAACACCGTCAGGCTCTTGAGCAAAAGTTAATCGAACTGTGGAAATTTCAACGTCCTTTTAAGGCTCCTGATTCTCCTACCTGGGTCAATCATCTAGTTTTGGCTGCTAACCAGTTTATCGTTGACCGCTCTGTGCCAGAAAACCCTTATGGCAAAACTATTATTGCTGGTTATCACTGGTTTGGTGATTGGGGACGCGATACTATGATTAGCCTACCCGGTTTGACCCTTGCTACTAATCGCTCAGAGATCGCACGCTCCATTCTTCGCACCTTTGCTAGCCATATAGATCGGGGAATGTTGCCCAATCGTTTCCCTGATGCGGGTGAAATACCAGAATACAATACAGTTGATGCAACTCTCTGGTATTTTGAAGCCATTCGAGCTTACTACAACATTACTAAAGACGATGATTTGCTGATAGAACTGTTTCCCGTACTAGCAGACATCATCAACTTGCACTGTCGGGGTACACGTTATAATATTCATCTTGATTCTACTGATGGTTTACTTTATGCAGGGGAAATGGGTGTGCAACTCACGTGGATGGATGCGAAAGTAGGAGATTGGGTAGTCACACCTCGCATTGGTAAACCGATTGAAGTCAATGCTCTTTGGTATAATGCTTTACGGACAATGGCAAAGTTTGCCCGCTATCTGAGTAAACCACACCAAGAATATGAGGCGATCGCTGACCGCGCTCAAGTCAGATTTGCTCGCTTTTGGAATCAGGAGACGGGCTGCTGTTACGATGTGCTAGATAGCCCCGATGGAGACGATCCATCTGTACGCCCTAACCAGATTTTTGCCGTTTCCTTAGCTGAAAGTCCTCTCACACTAGTCCAACAAAAAGGGGTAGTCGATGTTTGTGGACAAGTACTACTAACTTCACACGGGTTGCGATCGCTTTCTTTCGACCATCCCCAATATCAGGGTAAATACGGTGGCAATCAGTATCAACGTGATAGAGCTTATCACCAAGGAAGTGTTTGGGGTTGGTTGTTGGGACCGTTTGTCCTCGCACACTTGCGCGTCTACAAAAATCCAACTCAGGCGCGTCAATTTCTTCAACCAATGGCTAATCATCTCACCGCACATGGTCTTGGTAGTCTCAGCGAAATTTTTGATGGTGATGCTCCGATGACTCCACGGGGATGTATCGCCCAAGCGTGGACAGTGGCAGAGGTTTTGCGTGCTTGGTTGGCGACAGAGGGGAAAACACTGTAAAACAAAGCACTAGATAGAAGGCAGGGGAAGTTGATTCCAATTTCCCCCTTTTTAAGGGGGATCGAAATCTCAAGAATTCACTTTAAAAGACTTGTATGTACACCGTAGCCTTTTTCAGGGGGGTTGGAGTGGCTCACGAAGCAGAGCGAAGGCAACGTCGGCGGAACATAAAACCAGCTCCAATTAAGCCAATACCAACTAGCGTCCCTACTCCGGTTTCCGGTTCTGGAACAACCTTAATAGTGCCAGTTACTAAAGCCTGTCCTCTTATGGGATCGTTTGGATCTGGACTGATTGTATCGTTCTCAAAAAAGTCTAGTGTGCCAGTAGCACCTTTGAATATACCCTCACCGCCAGTGATAATCAAAGAACCAGAGCCAGACCCTCTGAGGTTTACAAAGTCAATTAAAGCGGTGGCAGTAGCGGTTCCAGACACCTTGTTAGCACCGCTACCACTGAATTCAATAAAGCCTTCTGGAAAGCCCTCTAAGCCGATTGCTGTTGGATCGGTGTTAAAGGTGAACAAGCCAGTAGAGAAGTCAGTTAGGGTGTAAACTAAACCGTTATATTCGGTGAGTCCATATGGTGCATCAGTACTTACAGCCCGTTCAATTGCCCGTGAAAAGTTCTCGTTAATTGGCTCAACAGCAATTGTTACGTCGTAGTTACCACTAAATGGGAAGAGAGTCTGTGCGATCGCCTTCTCGTTCCCCGATCCAAAACTTAGTAAAGTCAAAGCTGCTGGAACAAGCCATGCAGCGTAAGAGCGAAGTACTGTTAGCATTGTTTAATCTTACCTAAGACGATAGTAACAACTGTAGAAATAATCAGTCAGTAATACGAATTACTCCCTTTTACTCTGGAGGACTCCAGTTCACACACTCTTCACTTCATCTTTAAGTGATTTTTATGTAAAAAATATTACTTTTTGACTTGCCGAAAACAGTATATAGCACATTAAATTGCGGCGGCAATGAAAAAATTTTCGTTCTGCTTGATGTATCTTTAGAGACTATTTAATCTCTTAAGTGTTAGTGTTGGTACATCTTGCTGAATTTTACGTGGGGTCACATTCATGGTTCTGGGGGGTTGGTCATTTGTTGAGTTCTCAACTATGTTTTATGGTGTTTTTCTTTACCTTAAAATTTGATGATATGTCAATAGCTCGATTATAATCTTTCACATACCAAAAATATTTGCCTTTGCTATCCTCCCACTTGGACTTTGGCATGAAGTGCAATTGCTTAACTAAGCTGGGATGCTCCAACAACAATTAGTACTTTCATAATTTATAGATCTCTTCACGGCTCAAATGCTTTAGGGACATACTCCCCAAAGCGAGACAGCCGCATAGCAAAGCCATTTATAACCCATGTTTTCACTCAGGATTATAAGGCTTTATCCCACTCTAGCTGATGTGCTAAACCATACTTGATAAAATCTTCTTCTTTGGCTTTATCGCTTTTACCAAATACACCTAAGCTATAAGGATTATCTTGCATACGTTGTGTGACGAGTTCTTTTTCAAATCGCATCGCTTCTTCTCTAGACTGCTCCGGTTTAAAAAAGTCTATAACTAAGACTGTTCTATCATAATTGGTGTAATTATGTGGACAGTGTGGATAGCTGTGGTCTAAAACCATAACTTTTCCTTCATACCAGTAAAGTTGCTCGTGGCATATTTTCATCGCCACATCCCCTTCTGGTACGATCAATCCTAAATAACCGCGATTCATATGGGGGTTATAGTTGACGTGCAATTTGATATCTAAACCGGGATGGAATGTACCAAAATATACATTTCTGATGATGTCGTCATTGCTGAAGTTTACTTTTTCTATGATATTAGCTAGGTTTGGGAAGTATTTCTCTCTTAATGCAAGTGCTTTTTCTGATGCCTCTTGGGAATTATAATCGGGGTATTGTATTTGATGGAATTGAATGTATTTGTCAATAAAGATACCTTGAAATAAGATACCAAATGCGCTGTATTTTGAATTTCCTTTAGTTTTAATTGTTTTACTTTTTGGCCCTAGGACATCGTAAGTGAATTTTAACTCCTCATCAGATGCATCCTTATTAAAGCGTGTAAATTCATCTCGGATCGCTTGCCAATTATCTTGAAAGCTGTTGAGAAAAGGAAATTGCTTTGGATCTAGATGATATTCATTAAAATTTTCCATTGTGGTTTCTCCTGAAAATAATTGTATTAAAAAACGTTACATGATGGTGGAAGGTTGCGTCCCCGAACGATGCTAAAATTCCTACGTAAACTAGGGTATTACTCCTGTCTCGCCTGAAGATTACCTAATTTTATTGAACCGCAAAGGCGCAAAGGACACGAAGGAAGAAAAGAAGAAGGTCGGTAATCTTGTTGTGGGAAGGGAGTGTATCATTTTTTGAGCATTAAAATTTTGGGTTCTTTACTCATTTTAGTGAGGTCTACTATGTCTGAGGTTCCCGTGTTAGATCTAATTATCAAAAATGTGCGGGTTGTGCGTCCCTATCAGGATGCTGTTGAACTACTTGATTTGGGAATTAAGGATGGGAAATTTGCCCAGATTGCTTCTCATATTAGCCCAGATGCGAGCAAAGAGGTATTTGATGCCCAAAATTTGCTGGGTTTTCCTGGGGTTGTGGATGCTCATATGCACGTGGGGATATATCAACCTCTTGACCAAGATGCTGTGACTGAAACCAAAGCAGCTGCAATGGGGGGAGTGACCACCAGCCTGAATTACATTCGTACAGGTCAGTATTATCTTAATAGGGGTGGTTCTTATAAAGATTTTTTTCCAGAAGTGTTGGCGCTTTCACAGGGGAATTTTTTTGTTGACTACGGCTATCATATCGCCCCAATTAGCGCTCAACATATTGATGAGATGCAGATGCTGTTTGAGGAGTATGGGATTGGCTCGTTCAAAATCTTTATGTTCTATGGGGGCTATGGTTTGCACGGTCTTTCTGACCAACAAAATCTTTTCCTCATGATTAACAAAGAGGAAAGGTACGATTTAGCTCACTTTGAATTTATCATGCGCGGTCTGAGCAAGCTGAGGGAAAGTTATCCAGATGCAAGCGATCGCATTAGCCTGAGTCTCCATTGTGAAGTCGCTGATATCCTGAATGCTTACACTAAAATTGTCCAACAGGACACCACGCTGACAGGTTTAAAAGCATATAGTGCTGCTCGTCCGCCCCATTCTGAAGGGTTAGCTATCTGCATTGCTTCCTACTTGGCGCACGAAACTAATTGTCTGAATATAAATCTATTACACCTCAGTTCTCGCAAAGCAGTGGAAGCTGCTTTGATGATGCAAACAGTCTTTCCTCACATTAATTTCCGACGGGAAGTCACTATTGGACATCTTTTGTTAGATATAGATACACCGACAGGCAAATGGGCTAAGGTCAACCCTCCGATCCGTTCCCGTGCAGATGTAGAATACTTGTGGCAGGCTGTACTGAATCACCAAATTGATTGGATTGTCAGCGATCACGCTTGTTGTTCAGCCGAGCAAAAAGTTAACCTGAAAGACCCAAATAACATTTGGCTTGCTAAATCCGGATTTGGTGGTACGGAGTACCTCCTTTCTGGTGTTTTTAGTGAAGGTAGCAAGCGCGGTATGTCTTACAATCACATGGCAGAGTTATTAAGCTCAAATCCAGCCCAAAGGTTTGGGTTGCGTTCAAAAGGTGATATTGCAGTTGGTTATGATGCGGATCTAGCACTGCTAGACCCTAATGAGACTTTTGTGGTGCGTGCGATCGAGTCGGAATCACAGCAAGGCTATACCCCCTTTGAAGGATTGGAGTTAACAGGACGGGTCAAAACAACCTTCTTACGCGGAAACAAAATTTGCGATCGCGGACAGGTAATTGGTGTGCCCAGAGGACGTTTTTGTAGTGGTTCTCAGAATGAACGCAAATGACTACTTAGATGAATTGAGATGACTTCAGGATCGTCTTGCAACTGTTGAAGCAGCGATCGCATTCTACCGCGCTGCCGCACCTTATCTACCCCTCATCCTGTTAGCATTGTCATTCATCTTTGCCTCTCACCCAAGACCCACGTAGCTTGGGTAGATAGAGGTACTGTCAAACAAATCAAAAAAGGCAATATTCAAATCATCTCCAGCAGTATTCAGCAACTCTCAAAAACAGGCGTAATGTTTGCCAATGGTGTATCACAAGATTATAATGCAATTATTTTAGGTACTGGCTTTCGTCCTGGTATCAATAAAATATTGAGACAGCCTGAATTGTATCTTAATGTAAACGATAGATTACTACCAAAAACAGATGGTAAATGTCAATCTATTGTCGAGCCAACACTGTATTTTGTAGGCTTTGAGAAAATTGTTGGTCGTTCTGCAACTTATGGCTATTACGGCTGGTGTACAGGCAAAAGAATTACCTTTCAATTGCTGGAGAGAAAATTGTTATCGTACCAACAATTTAACGTTTCACTCTAGTTAAGAATGATGCAGTACAAGTTAAGTTAGCTTCTGTTTTGAAATACTTAACTTTTCTACATAGACAGTGAAAGCGATAACCTATATAAATACTTGTAGTCAACTTTGCGATGCAATGCATCAATTCGGAATTGTAAGGTAGGATACCCGTGCAAAAACTGATTTCATCCTATGAGTATCAAGTAGGGGGCCGTCTTCCCGCTCATGCACCCAGTTACGTAGTACGGCAGGCAGATGAAGAACTTTACAAGGCTTTAAAGGCAGGAGAGTTTTGTTACGTTCTTAACTCTCGTCAAATGGGGAAATCTAGTTTGCGGGTACAAATGGCTAAACGGCTGCAAGAGGATGGTATTGTTTGCACAACGGTGGATTTGTCTGGAATTGGTAACAGCAACATCACAGCCAGCCAGTGGTATGCAGATATTATTATGCGGTTGGTGAGGAGTTTCCGGCTTTCCGATAAGATTAATGTACGAAATTGGTTGGCAGAAAGACAAGATTTCTCTCCCGTAGGACGCTTGGGTGAGTTGCTGCAATCGGTGCTGACAGAGTTCATTGAGCAACCAATAGTGATTTTTTTTGATGAAATTGATAGCACGTTGAGCTTACCATTTAATACGGATGACTTTTTTGCCCTCATACGCTCCTGTCACGAACACAAACGCCTCAGTTTTGCTCTTTTGGGAGTAGCAACGCCTTCAGATTTGATTGCTGACAAAAGCCGAACACCTTTTAACATTGGACGCGCAATTGAATTAAATGGGTTTAATTTGCACGAAGTTCAACCGTTGGAGCTAGGTTTGGCGGCTAAAATTGAGAATCCCCAAGCAGTGCTGACAGAGATACTTGCTTGGACTGGCGGTCAACCGTTCTTGACGCAAAAATTATGCCAGCTAGTTGCATCAGAATATAAAGGCGTTCTGTGTAATGTCTCTACAAAAACAGAGGAACAAGTAATGCTCAATTCCGAAGCATCTCCGTTCCTAGCAAAACTGATGCAGGAAATATTGACGCAACCAGAAGATGTGGCTGAACAAGTGTCTGCTATCGTGCGATCGCATATAATAGACAATTGGGCTTCCCAAGATGAACCACCTCATTTAAGAACAATACGCGATCGCTTGCTTTGCAACGAACAACGAGCGAGCAGATTGTTGGGACTCTACCTGCAAATCTTACAAAACGGAAGCGTTCCTGCCGATGATTCGCCTGAAAAAATCGAGTTGTTACTGTCGGGGTTAGTTGTTAAAAAACAAGGTAATTTACAAGTTTACAATCGTATCTATCAAGAAGTTTTTAATCTAGAGTGGGTAGAAAAGCAATTAAAGAAATTGCGACCTTATGCAGATTTAATTAATGCTTGGGTGACATCAGATTATCAGGATGAAACCAATCTCTTGCGGGGACAAGCGCTTTTAGATGCTCAAATTTGGGCAAAGGGCAAAAGTTTGAGCAATCTGGATTATCGGTTTTTAGCTGCAAGCGAAGAACTGGAAAAACGAGAGGTAAAGACTGCGCTCATTGCCTCAGAACAAGCTAATCAAATCCTTATCAATGCCGAACAACAAGCTAAAAATACAATTCGCCGTGGACTGCTTGGGCTTTCAGTAGTTTCTTTGGTAGCTGTTAGCCTATTAGGATTATCAGGGTTGCTGGCTTGGCAAACCAACGAACAAAAAAAACAAGTTGTCTTGGGCGAAATTAAAGCCTTAACTATTTCCTCAGAAGCAGCTTTTGATTCACAGCAACCTTTTGATGCTTTACTTTCCGGGTTAAAAGCTGGCGTGAAGTTAAAGCAGATAGGGTGGGACAATGGCAGTATGCTGCTTCAGACACAGGTAGAAAAAAGCATTCGCCAGTCTCTTTATTGGGTGAGAGAACGCGATCGCTTAATCGGTCATGGGGATGTAGTTACCCGAGTTAAGTTTAGTCCTAACGGGCAAAAACTAGCAAGTGCTAGTTGGGACAAAACAATTAAAATATGGCAGCGTGATGGTAAATTACTCCACACCCTGCGGGGTCATCAAGACGGTGTATGGAGTGTCAATTTTAACAAAAATGGTAAGTTGTTAGTCAGTGGTGGTCGAGATAAAACTGCCAGAATCTGGAGTGTTGCAGACGGTAAAGAATTGCTGACTCTACCTAACAAAGATTGGATTGCCTGTGTTGGATTTAGCCCTGACGGCCAGATGATTGCCTCAATGGAGTGGAACGGCACAATCCGCCTGTGGAACTTGCAGGGACAGCAGTTGACATCCTTTCGGACTCATAATGCCCCGGTTGTTGCCATTCATTTCAACCCTAAGGGAGGAACGATCGCTACCGCCAGTCGCGATGGTACAGCTAAAGTGTGGAGTCTGGATGGTAAAGAAATTGTTACACTGCGAGGACATCAGGATTGGGTGATGTACGTCAATTTCAGTTCTGATGGTAAACACCTCATGACCTCCAGCCGGGATAAAACTGCGAAACTCTGGAATTTAGAAGGAGAAGAACTGGCAACAATGCACGGTCATGAGAATCTTGTCGGTAGTGCAGTTTTCAGTCGCGACGGTCAAACCATTGCGACTGCAAGTTCCGATACAACTGTAAGAATTTGGAATCGCAGAGGCGAACAGTTACAAGTTTTACACGGGCATCAAGACGCAGTTTGGGGAGTACACTTTAGCAAAGATGGCAAAACCCTAGCAAGCAGTGGTGAGGATGGAACTGTCAGACTGTGGAATCTAGAAGGAGCAAGTATCGGGTTACAAACAAATCCCCAATCCAAAATCCTCAATCCAAAATCGAATATAAAAACAGTCGCCGCTTGGAATGAAAATCTTGGAGAAGCAGCGTCTGTAAGTATCAGTTTTAGCCCTAAAGGTCAATTTCTTGGTACAATAGGAAGACTGAACACCGCAACGTTGTGGAACCTTGAAGGTATGGAGACTTCACGGACAACCTCCCTACAAGGTCATACCGATACACTGAGAAGCTTGCAGTTTAGACCTGATGGGAAAATGGTTGTTACCGCCAGCCGAGATAAAACAGTCAAGTTGTGGAATTTGGATGGTAAAGAATTGGTGACACTGCAAGGACATCAAGGTGATGTAAGAAGCGCTGTATTTAGTCCTGACGGTCAAAAAATTGCTAGTGCTAGTTGGGATAATACAGTCAAACTGTGGGATTTGGCAGGTAGAGAATTATTAACCTTGCAAGGACATCAAGCGGGTGTTAGGAGCGTGAATTTTAGTCCCGATGGTCAGTTTATTGTCACAGGTAGCCAAGATGGAGCTGCTAAAATTTGGAACAGACAAGGCAAAGAACTTATGACCTTGCGGGGACATGAGGATGGGATTTTAGCGATCGCTATAAGTCCAGACCGTCAAACTATTGCCACTGTGAGTAAAGATAGAACTGTTAAACTTTGGAATTTGCAAGGTCAAATGCTAGTGACACTGTATTGTCATGAAGGCGATATCAATAGCATGATTTTTAGTCACGACAGTAAAATTTTTGTCACAGCCAGTGAAGACAAGACAATAAAATTATGGACGAGAGAAGGGAAAATACTGCAAACCCTTGGAGGACATCATGCAGGTGTTAAAAGCGTGAGTTTTAGTCCAGATGGTCGAGTTTTAGCTTCTTCCGACTCTTTGGGAAATGTCATTTTTTGGCATTTGGATTTAAATTCTAATCCAGATAAATTATTAGTACAGGGTTGTGATTGGGTGAGAGATTATCTGAGAAATAGCGCTAATATCAAAGAAGATGAGAGGCAATTGTGCGATGGGATTAGCACGACCTCTCATTAGTTTAGTGGGTAGAGGATTGAAATTGTTCTGAAAAAAGTTTGTGATGACTTTTTTAGGCAAATCAACGTCTTTTAGAACGGCTTACATATTGACCATGAATGTTTACCATATAAGGCACTAGGTAAGTTATACCAGCAGAAATTCAGCGATCGCGATTCATCTGACCTTTAACAAAAGCAGAACCATGATTGATAACAAATAGTATAGAACCAACCACAACAGACACTTTTAATACTGTCGGTATCATGCCTTGGTCAAAAAGACATAAGCAAAATTCCTTGCAATTTCTTACCTGCTTCATCTGTTGATTTGCTTTCATAGCTGAGAGACAACTACGAAAACTATAATACTTGACTATACATCAAATAATTAAGGAACCGCAGCCTGTAGCGGATGCATGCAGATAAATCTGTACTTCATTCAAGTGAGCTTGGCGTAAGAAAAAGTCTGAAAACCAAGCATAGAGGTAAACATTAAGAGAATTTTAGAATTTGTCTGTGCTATTTTGTAGCAGAACTGACGTCATTCAAGCGAGAACCGCCATATTTGGTTGGAGCATCTAATCCGATTGGCTTTGCCATTCGTCATAACAACAGGTCTAATTTGGAACTATAACGGAAGTAGATATGATAAATCAAGATTGGTTAGTAACAGGTGACGGCAGGTGTGAAGCCTGGGAAGAATCGGCAGATAATCTAGAATTATCAACAGGTCAATATCGACTCTATCGGTTTTTAACGGATCTTGAAGATATTCTCCATAAATTAATGATTAACCGATTAGATTCCTGCATTAACCATTCAAAAGCTGCTCGCCCTGTAAAGAAAGTTCCATCGACAGAAAAATTTTCTTGCATATTTATTTCCTAATATTGTGACGAAAAAACTGTTTAGGCAGCGAAGGTAACAGGCGATTGCTGAAGAGATAACCACCATTCAGCTTCTAAAGCTGCCATGCAACCCGTACCAGCTGCAGTAATTGCTTGACGATAAACGCGATCCTGAACGTCTCCAGCTGCCCAAATACCAGGAATGTTGGTGGCTGTACTCTTCCCCTGAGTTTTGATATAGCCTGCCTCATCCAATTCTAATTGCTCCACAAACAATTGCGTGTTGGGGGTGTGTCCAATTGCATAGAACAAGCCGCCTACTGGTAGATTAAAAACTTCGCTAGTTCGTGTGTGTTGAATTTGAACACTGCGTAGAACTTCATCACCATCTACACTTACAGGTAAGCTATGCCAGTGGATGTAAATTTGGTTGTGGTTGAAAACACGCTCCTGCATGGTTTTGGAAGCTCGCAAGCGATCGCTACGCACCAGTAAATGAACCTTACAGGCATATTTCGTCAGATACAAGGCTTCCTCAACAGCAGAATCGCCGCCTCCAACTACGGCAATGTCTGCATTTTTAAATAAAGGGTTTGCGCCATCGCAAATAGCACAAGCGGAGATACCATTATTCCAAAACTTCTCCTAACCAGGTAAATGTAATCTTTTCGCAGTTGCTCCTGTACAGATGATAACAGCGCGAGCCTTTACTTCTAGCAGATCGCCTCTGGCGATCGCAAAAGGGTATTGACTAAAATCCACAGCAATTACATCATCGGTAATTAACGTAGCACCGCAGTACCGTGCTTGCTGCCGCATCTGCTGCATTAATAGTGGACCTTAAATTCCTTCTGAGAAACCGGGATAGTTCTCTACTTGAGTGGTGGTCATCAATTGACCTCCAGGTATCCCTCCAACACTAAATCCTTCAAATACCAGAGGCTTGAGTTGAGCACGTCCCGCATAGATAGCGGCGGTATAGCCTGCTGGTCCAGAGCCAATAATAACCAGATTCTCGACCATAATTAATTTAACCTCCCAAGAACCATTGAGTCCCAGTGAACAAGTAGTATGCCCCAGTCAGAATGAGCGCTAGACTACCAAAACGGATAATTCCCTCGGAATGTTTCAACAACTGATTGCTTTGTTTCGCAAGCCCCGTAAATAAACTCGCGAGAAAAATCAAAATGGTATAACCTAGAGCATAACTGACCATTGTTAACGTACCTAAGACCTGAGAACCTGTTGCTGCGGCGGCTGCTAGCACGGCAAACAGTACCGGACTGGCACAGGGAGAACTGACCAGAGCAAAAGTCAACCCGACTCCATATGGTCCAGCCAGGGGAAGATTCACATTCATCTGCGGTAAAGGCAGTTTTATTACCCCCATTAACCACAGACCCATCACAGCCATAATTAGTCCTACTACAATATTGATGTAGCCACGATACTCTACCATGACGGCTCCGGCAAAGGATGAAACCAAGCCAAACAAACTTAAAATCGTGACTGCTCCCAGGACAAATAAACCAGCTTTCTTAAAGGCATCCCAACGGGATTTAATTTTTAGCGTGCCGATATAGCTGAGGTTGTTGCTACCATTGATAATGTGAAGACAAGGCTACTCAAACAAATTTTGAGCAAGAAATTCATGTGTTTGTGCATACAATTTTTCCTGTTCTAGAGTTTCAATTGCAGGATGGATGCTGCCACAATACATACAATATTGTGCGGTGGTTTCCCCAAAATTGGGAAATTAAATTGTGATTTTGTGGGCATCTGCTTATAAGACGACTGAATTTTGAAATTGGATTTAATGAAATCCGACTTGTTGGTAAATTATTTTGTGAGAGTATCCAATCCGATCGCACGACACCAGTCGTCATAAAATAGATAGCTTAAGCAGAGTTGCTTGTTTTAGTTTTGGAGAGAGGTGATAGAACAAAACGTATCATTAATTTGCTTCAATATCTACTTAGATATGTTTTTGACATAGCATGGAACCTAAACTTCCCCAGTCAAATTCGAGAGAGCTTCAAGAGGAGACAGATGAAGCTTTGTTTGTGGCGCTTAAAAATGGCGATTCTTCTGCATTAAGCGTTTTGTTCAATCGTCATAGCCTTTTAGTGTATGGATTAGCACTCAAGATTTTGGCTGACTCGCAAGAAGCAGAAGACTTGACGCAAGAAGTTTTTCTCACACTGTGGAGAAAAGCATCTAGCAACCCAGATTGTCGGTTTTTCGTTCGCTATCTTGTGACTATCGCACGCTCGCGAGCAATTGATAAACTCCGCGCTCGTAGCAGACAACTTAAACTTGTTGAACAATGGGAAAAAACCATGACAAGCGAAGCAGCATCTTCTCCAACGCCTGTTGAGCAGGCAACCTTTGCAGAACGATCTCAACGAATTCACAATGCTCTTTTACAACTCCCAGAAAAACAGCGCCAGGTGATTGAACTCGCTTATAACCAAGGATTAAGTCAGTCAGAAATTGCCAAACAACTTGAGATTCCTCTAGGCACAGTCAAAACCTGCACCCGCCAAGGATTACTAAAACTAAAACGCATCTTACTAGATTCTGATTTATTAGCGTATGAATAAATCTTTCGATCCCGAACATATCAAAAACCTTGCAGCAGGGTTTGTCGTTGACGATCTTACCCCTGAAGAAGCTGAAGAGTTTCGGCTGTTACTCGCTCAACATCCAGAACTAATTGCTGAAGTTGAAGATTTGCAGGAAGTTCTGCGACAAGTACTAGATGGTTTTACCGAGGTAGAAGCTCCAACGCATTTACTGCCAAAAATTCTTGCACAAGTTGAAAGTTCGACCGCGCAAGCTACTGCGGCTCAAAACTCCTCAAGAGTTGCGACGCGAACACCACGCCCATGGAGGAAAATTACACTTAGCATTGCTGCACTATTTGTTGTCATTTTGGGGATTGATAATTATCGGTTACGTCAAACTCTGAGTTTTGTCACAGCAGACAACAAGCGTTTGCGCCAGGATTTTGCCCAAGCTCAAGTCGTGAAGACCATGCTCCAAAATTATGAAACGCGACTGTTTACTCTAAAAGGCGTCAACTCAGCAGATGCTGCTTCAGGTAGTATGATTATAAATCCCGAACAACAAAAAGCAGTCATGGTTTTCCAGAATCTTCCCGCCCCACCTTCTGGATATGTCTATCTACTGTGGACAGTTGTTGCCAACGAAAAGTTACCCTGTGGTGAAGTTAAGACCCGTTCTTGGGGAAACACTTCCTATGAGCTACCATTTACTCCTCAAATGTACAGAGAATTTTATCACCCACAATTTTCTGGGTTAATTGTGACCTTGGAGACAGATAAGAATGTCTCTCGTCCCACCGGAACTGTGGTTATGCGGAGTTCACAGATTTAGCCATTACCTTCTACTTATAGCTCAGTCAATGCGATCGCTAGAATGAATTGACGTATTATTCTTCGTTTGCGAGGGCTGTAATATTTGCTCAACTCCGTTGTTTAATGAATTATCTTGCATTTTTCCTTACCATAATCTAACTTAACTAAGCGGTCTGATAAATAGAAATATTGGTCATCATGAGTAACGACTATTATAGTTTTGCCTTTATTTTTCAATTCACGCAGTATCTGCGTATAAAAAATCTTTTTAAACACGGGATCTTGATCGGATGCCCATTCATCAAATACATATATAGGACGGTCTTCTAAATAAGCTGTCAACAAGGCTAAACGTTTTCGTTGTCCTTGAGACAATGAGGTAGTAGAAAGTACGCCATCTTTGATTTTCACTTTTTTATCTAGTTGTAATTTAACTAAATAGTCATGAATTTGATTGTCAGCAATAGTTTTATCCAAATATAAAAAATTATCGAACAGATAAAAATCAGAAAATACAACTGAAAAATGTTGGCGAAACCACTCTTGATTTTCTGTTGTAACTAGTTTGTTATTGAGATAAATTTTTCCACTTTCAGGAATATATAAACCAGTAATTAGTTTAATAAGAGTAGACTTCCCACTACCATTACCACCAATTATAAAAACAATTTCACCACCTAAAACAGTTAAATCGATTGGACCAAGAGTAAAAGCTGTATCTTCTGAATCTTGATGATAAGTATGAGCGATCCCCACAAACTCTAGACGGTCACAAAAATTATCAGCTTTATCCCAAGCCATAAAATAACTACTATCACAGCGCTCGGACAATGATAGTTTTAGAGAATCAACCTTCTTTAAAGCAACTGTTGCCTTGCTGAAAGTAGGAATAGCACTCATAATGTAATCTAAAGGTGAAAGCAAGTAGAGAATAGTCAGTGCATATCCAGATAAAATATGAGTGGGGATAATTTGGAGAGTAGGCAGAGCAAAAATTACTAGTCCAACAACTACAAAGAATAAACTATTGCCCCAACTAGCAGCAGTTGCAAATATAGTCATCCCAACTACATTTTTACGCCGATAAACTTGTACAGTTTCTTGAAGTTCTTTCTTCAAAAAAGTTTGTCTTCGCTGATAGTGAAGCTTAAGTTCTTTTGTTCCTTCAGTAATACTCTGAAAATGGTTAAACAATTTATCTTCTTGCTGGCGAGCTAAGAGAAAAAATGATGTTGCTTTGTTTGCTATCTGTTGATAGCTAAATATTCCTAATAATAAAGATATGACTACCAAAAAAAATATGATTGGTGACAACCACAATAAATAAAAAAGACAACTAACTACAATAGTTAGATCGATACACAACGTAGGAATAATGTAAACTGTGTTAGAAATTGCTAAAACATCATCTGTTAATGTAGCTAAGATACGATGTTTTCCTAAAACTTCTAGATGATATAGTGGAGCAGCTAAAATTCTTTCGCTCAATGTAAGGCGTAAGCTCATAATGGCTTTTTCTGCTAAATTTATTAACAAATATTTAGAAATAATATTAGTCAGAAATTTTAGAAAACAAAGACCAACAAAACTCCAAATTAATGTTGTTGTCAGTGATAATTGATTTAATCGAGTATTAATTATTACAAGCAATCCTGTTGTGTTAACCCCACTTAATAACCCAACGAAAGCAGCAAGAGCCAGAATTTTCCAAGAAGAGCGTAACAGCAAAGTTATTAAGTTCATGTCAACTCTTTCGCTATAGATAGACTTGCTGTTTATATATAGAGGCTAACAATTTCCTTGTCCATACAGAAAAGTTAAGTAATCGGCTATTAGAGTGGCTTAACTTACAAACTTAACTCATAAAATTATGAGGTAGCAACGGGATTTCTGTGGATTGGCAATAGCTCAAATTCCCTAACTAATCTATATCGACTATTGAAACCGAACAAGTTTATAAAAGTAACAGTTAAGTTTGCAAGCAAAGTTCATATGAATACTAAACTAGACGTTATCATTATTGGGGCTGGTTTTTGCGGTATCACTGTAGCTGCTAGTTTAAAGACATTTGGGATTGATAATTTTGTCGTCATAGAGAAAGGCGACACTGTAGCAACTATCTGGAAAAATGCCTACGAGCGACTAGTGAGCCAAAATCCTTACTTTTCTCTACCTTTTTTTGAGGGAAAGGAAAAATATTCCACTTTTAAGACCAAAGATGAGATGGTGCAGTATTTAACAGAATATGCACATCATTTTCAAGTGAATCCACATATTCGTTTTGCTGAGGAGGTACAAAGCGTTACCAAGATTTATAATCAGAATCAAACAGATTATAACTGGCAAATACAAACAAGTAAAGATATTTTACAATGCAAGGTTCTTGTTATCTGCACCGGGCTAACTCATGAACCTATAATTCCAAATTTTCTGGGACAAGAAGATTTTTCAGGTCAGATTCTTCATAGTAGTGCTTATAAAAATGGCATTCCTTATCAAAATCAGAAAGTTTTAGTCGTTGGTTCGGGAAATTCAGCAGCAGAAATAGCATTAGATTTATATGAGCATGGTGCTGCTGATGTACATATATTAATTCGCGGTAAACGTTGGGTATTTCCTCTTTATCCAAGATTGCGATCGCTACAATATTGGTTATGGCGAAGTAAGTCATACCTTAAAAGGTTGTTTCATCAAAATACAATCTCTACTAGAATAGAAGCTATGGAGAGAGCGATAAATTTCTCTCCAGAAGAATTGCAAGCAGAAATCAAAGAGACCGATCAATTTATTCAGCGTTTTGCTTTAGATTTGAGTGCGTACTCTATTTATCCAGAAGATAAAGGACCAATGGATGTAGAAGTTAATCAAGGTCGTGTAGCTTGGGTAGATAGAGGTACTGTCAACCAAATTAAAAAAGGAAATATTCAAGTCATCTCTAGTAGTATTCAGCAACTCTCAAAAACAAGTGTAACTTTTGCTAACGGTGTATCACAAGATTATGATGCAATTATTTTAGGGACTGGCTTTCGTCCCGGCATCAATAAAATTTTGAAACAACCTGAATTGTATCTTAATGTAAACGATAGATTACTACCAAAAACAGATGGTAAGTGTCAATCTATTGTTGAGCCAACGCTATATTTTGTAGGCTTTGAAAAAATTATTGGTGGCTCTGAAACTTATGGATATTACGGCTGGTGTACGGGTAAACGAATTTCCTTTCAATTGCTGGAGAGAAAATTATTATCGTGCCAAGAATTGAATGTGTCACTCTAGTTAAGAACGCTCCAGAAGAAGTTAAGTTGACTTCTGTTTTGAAATCCTTAACTTTTCTGTATCGACTTTTTTATTAGCAAATTCTATAAAGATAACAGAACACCTGTAGTCAAGGAGTTGAACTGATGAAGAGTTTAATAAATTCTATGAGCAAGATGCACTGGAATAGAATATTGACAATTGCTTTACCAATTGGCATTTTGTTATTTACACAGGCTTGTGCTCCTCGTAGATTAATATCCAACCAATCTACTGTAGAAAATCCTGTTAATTATTCGCTCAATCGTGGTGGTAATTAAATTTATTCTTCCAATATACTTTTTCTAAAGTCAAAGAACTTACACAAAATATAAAGGTGTAAGTTCTTTTATTTTATAAACTACAAATTATTTACCCACTCAAGCAGCACGCGAGGTCGTGTTAGGTATATAATCTCCCTGAAGACCACGTTCCATATTTTTTTCCAAAAGTAAAAGAACCTTTATTAGCGATCGCTCTTATTAAAAGATAGCTTACTATTTTTTATTAAGCATCATACTTCGCTCTTGTCCTCTATTACCCTGAGTTGCGAAAAATACCTTGATTTTCTATATAAAGACTCAGCGATCGCCCTTGACGCAAGCCGTACCCGGCTTATCGCATTCAAACAGATTGGGCTAAAAGCATCTTTATACTGCTCAACTCGGCTTTGAGAGTGGCAATTTCGGCTTGTTGCGCCTGCATGATGGCAAGCAATTCTGATAA
The DNA here is from genome assembly GCF_009725235.1 of Scytonema sp. UIC 10036. Next base: position 67,198 of record NZ_WJFC01000021.1, on the reverse strand, counting down.
TTGTGGATAACTAGATGGTAAACCCACAACTGTATTGATTCGCTTCACTCCCTGTTCATCAGAAGCTTCCCAAGCTCGACCCACAACCAGTCCATATTCAGCAGATGTAATTTTCTCAGGTGAGACAGCAATTCCTGTACCATCATTCAAACCAGATGGAATAATAAAATCTCCCAATTGAACCGCACCACAAACCTTAACCGACACTTGACCTAGAAATGAGACTGGTTCATATAAATGCCGATCTTGATGCTCTGGCATATTACCTAAGACAATTGGTTTATCAGTAATTGCCATGACGTGATGAGCACCTGTAACCGTTTTGGTGATTTTGCCACCAAACACACCTACAATATCACCAGGCTCAATCGCTTCATCTGCTCGGAAACGAGGTAAGCACTCAGCATAATCAGCACTATTTCCTGAGAATTGAATGTTATTCCCATTGCCATGAATTCCACCAATTTGACGCAAGGAGTCAAAAAACCTTATGAAAGCGTGATTAAGATTAAGATTAGTGCCTGATGCTTTCAAAGCCAAAACAGTTGTAGATGCGTTTGAGTTCGATATAGTATTTTCAAATAGAACAGTTGCATTCTCAGATGCTCCACCAGATTCATTACCTTGAACATGCAAGGGATTGCTCGGCGTTGTTGTACCAATCCCCACATTACCATTCGGCTCAATAGTGCAACGAGGTGTAGTACCTATATTACCATCTGTGTAGAAGCGGATCGGAGCATTGGTGGTGACAAAGCGCATCCAAGTCGATGGTATTTGAGAATACAATCCAAGATCGCGTGTACTGGTAATCGCTGCACCACCTTGCTGAATGACACCATCGCCAACATGAATCCGCCCGTTAATATCCAAGGTTTGAAGGGGTTGGGTTGTTCCTATCCCAACATTGCTATCAACGGTTAACGATCCTGTAGTGTGAACGGCATCATCAACTTCCAACGCACCAGAAGCATGATCCGAGCGGAGTATTCCATGTATTGTAATGCGAGCGCTATCTGCATTGCCAAGCGTTGAGTTACCGTGTACCTCTAAATTTCCGGAGACTGAGAGATTTTCACTAACATTAGCACCACCAGCGACAGTCAGGATATTATTAATTGTCACTTCTGGCAAATTAGCACCAGGAGCGATCCAAGAACTGACGTAACGTCGAACCGAATCATCGATTGGTGGATTTTGGTTCAGACTAATTCGCGCCAAAGGCACATCATCTTCTCCAGGCGTACCAAAAACGAAAGATGGTGTTTCGGTAATGCGAGTGTGGGTATTGAGGGCATCAGCACCAGGACCTTGGTAGCGATCGCTATCTGCTCGAAATTCATCATAACGAATTGACACAATAAAGGGACCATCACCCTCAGGGAGTTGAACTGTCCGTGCGGTAGTCAGTATAATTTCTCGTCCTTTGTTGTCAACAGCAACACCAGGATCTATAGTAAGACTGCGATCGCTTCCTGTGGTTCTAGTGATACGCAATCCATCACCAACGACGCCCGATCCGTGTAAAGCGAGCAGATGTTGCTGTCGCAAAGTGCTATGATAAGCTTGTTCGTCTTGAAAATCTTTTTCGACTAGGAATTGAGCGCGAAAGTAGTTGGGGCGTTTAATTTCATTATCCATAGTAAGGAACTCCTATTATTCATTGGTAAATCCAAAATCCAAAATCCAAAATTGATATCACTGTTCTTTTTCCGGGGGTTCTTCCGAGGGAATAGTTCCAAGTACTGTACCAATACCTAGTTTGGAGTTACGGCGATTGGGATGGGCGGGATCGCCAATTCGCATAGTGGGGAAGCGAACATCAAGGTCATAACTTGTATGAGCAGGTTTTTCCAATTCGATAACATTGCTCGCAATATCAAGCTGTCGTCCAAGTATTTCTGGGTTGTTAATAGCCGGAAAGCTGATAATGACTTGAAAATGGTGAACTCGCCCGGTTTCTTCATTCACACTAGGTGTGGCAGATAGAAACAGTTCTAAGAGTTGTTGCAGGTTGGCTTTAGTACCGCGAAATTGGTAACGTTCCACGCTGCGAGCAATAAATCTACGCTGACTGCGTTCATCTAAATCGGCTCGTAAGCTTAAAGCTACCCAACTTGCTAACCAGGCGAGAAATTCTTGAGGAGTTTCTTGAGGTTTGCGAGAATCAATGGGATTGAGGTCAATCGAATTCAAATAGCGGGGAATAGCAGCAATTTCTTCTTCTAACCCTTGAACTTCAAAACCAACATCATCTGGTCGCCCTAATAGAACTTTTTCAAAGGCTCTAAGGTATAAATCGATATCGGAATCGGCTTGATAAATTGCAGGTAAATAATCTAATAAGCGGTTAGCCATAGTGAATAAATTTACGAACGGGTGACTCGCTCGAAAGGTTGAATGGGAGACGAAATTTGTAAATCGCCAGAATTGACTTGGATAGCAACTAATTCATCCGGTTGGAGAGCGATCGCGACTAACTCCCCCCTAGAATTACGGACTGCTCGTTGTTCTGTAGTAGTATCTATAACTATCTCATCTTGGTTATCAATTTTTTCAACGTAATTCACCCCAGGAACGCGATCTAACAAGCTATAAATTTCGGAAACATAAATACTGCGTCCAAATTTCCAACCTTGTCGTTCCTCTCCTCCTTCGAGTGGATGGAAGAATTGTTGTAAAGCTGCGATCACCTGTGTTTCTACTCGTAAGGGTTGGGCATCACGCTTGAGCTGTAACCTCAGCCGAACTCGTATTGAAAGATACCGAGGAGCAACAATATGCACGCGAGTTGTTAAGAGTCGTCGCGGTTCGAGATAATTGCTCACAGTTGTCAGTAAACTAGGTTCGGGCTGAGGAATCGTATTGTTAACAGCTTTAGGGACAACAACAATACTGATATGCTCTGGTCTATCTGCATAGCGTTCTGAGGAATCCAACAGCGTCAAGTCCCGCCGGGGGACACAATGTGTACGAGCGACATCCGGATGGGCAGCACGCGCTAGTTCCTCAAAATCATCACAGGTAATAGCCCGTTGATGCTGACGTAATTGCAACACACTTTGACGGATATCATCCTGCAAATCTGTTCCTGGTTGCCACTCCGAACCATTCAGAAGTCGCAAAAACATCTGTATATTTTGTTGTGTAATTCGGTTTTGCCGATACAGCAACATTTCTGTGATGTGGGCAAACATTTCAATGAGTGTAATCCCCGGATCGGCAGGATTATGGTTTGTCCATTCTGGTGCATAAGTGGGGATCAGATTTAAAGCTTCGGCAACTAAATCGTTATAAGTGCGATCGTCTAGGTTGGGAAGGGAAAGAGGCATAAGGTTAAAGTTAGCACAATTAAAATTAACTAGTGAAGAGCGTCATTGGTCATTTGTCATTGGTAAGGATTTCCGGCATATAAACATTTTGTAATGTCTTACATAGCGTACTCTACCCTACTGAAGTAAAAATTTATCAGCGTCCATCTGCGTTCATCTGCGGTTAAATTAATATTCTGTATCTCAGGAAACTACAGCTAAATCGTTAAATTAATCGTGTGATTGCCGGAATAAACTAGAAATTGACTACTCTCTGGAGTTGGGGAAATACTTAGACTATGAATGCGATCGACACCAGGAACGGCTTCGAGTAAAGCATAGAGATCGGATTTATAAGGTTCTCGTCCAAAGTCCCAGCCTTTACCATTTAGTCCACCTGTAAGAGGATGGAGAAAACGGTCAAGAGTTTGGCGAACAGCTACTTCCACACTGCTAGCTGAATCAAGAGAGACTAAAGCAACTTCCGTTGTCACATCAACGCGGACATACTCCGGTCCCACAACCACTAAATCGGCATTTGGCAAGCGACGGCGGTCAAGATAAGACTGCACGCGATCGAGCAATTCTAAACTGGGTGAAGGATTGGGTGCATCACTATTAGGCACAACAATTACACTCAATACGCCCGGTGTTGTTGGTGTTTCCGAAGTTATGACTGGATTTACTACCAGATTGTGTAGAGGAACGCATTTTGCTCGTGCAACTTCTGGTGAAGCTTGCATTGCCAAATCTTCATAGTCTTCTACTGTCACAGCCCGATAGCGGTGACGGAGTTGGCGGGGAATGCGATCGCGTAGACTTGCTAAACTTTCAGCGTCAGTTCCTCCTGTTGCTGCTTCATAATTCGTGACTGCTTTAATAAAGGGGACAGTGGTTTTGAGTTGAGAGATCGCCCCTGGGTTGCGGTTACCTGCTGCTCCCCCTCCAGTTTGATAGCGGGTAAGGCGAATATTACCCCTACCAGGTGGAGGAATCATTCCCTGTTGTCCGTCCCCAAAATGAATTTCTCCAGTGAGATGGTTGAGGATATAATGACGATCGCGAGGTGCAGAACCATAAAAGTCAATCACTTCTTGCCAACGAATCCAGCCATTGAACTCCTGCACATCCAAGTGTTGACCATCTAAAATTGGAGCGTGAGTCGTGCGGAAGATTTGAGACTCAGTACCATCACTAGAACCGAGAATTTCGTTGTGTAAAGTTTGAGCCTGAACTGCCATTGTTGTATTCAATAACAATCTTTGTAAATGAAGCGCTGTCAATGCTGTATTACTTAGCAACCGAACTCTTAACCAGTATCTTTCTCTACCAAACTCTATAGATGGAGTAAAATTTGCTGGTATTAAAACTTCCACCAAACCCGATCTGCTAAACCCAGCAGTTTCATCTCGGATTGCCAATGTTTGCCAAGCCTCACCGTTAAAATAATCCCACGCCAGACGCAAAGCTTCACGGGATAGACGACCATTGCTCAACTCTGGAACTTTAATATAAAGGTTGATAGGGCGATTGGGAAATGCCAGACGACCGGGTGGCAAAGTAAACCCTAAATAGAGCGTTGGTTGTGTATCTTTAGTCGCTTGAAAAGGAGTAAAAGCTTGTGTTGCTGAAACTGCTAGATTTTCAGAATAAACAAAATCATTCTCTGTAATAATGACTTCAGGAGCAGCCGATCGCATCAACTGATAATCCACCCGTATCGATCGAACAATTGGAGGGGTAAAACTTGCTGGTTGGAATTCATATTTATCATCCTTTTTTTCATAGCTAGCTTCAGTGCCGTAATCGCCATCGATAATTCGCACCCTAAACCAAGCATTCTCAACACCGTTGACAGTCGTCAGTTTCACCTCTGTGGGTAGAGTAAATGTTACCGTTCCAGTTTTTGTTAGTGCATTGGTGGTATCTGAAAAATTGTTAGTCAAAGGCGCGATCGCACCGTTTTTGTTTGTTGTGCCTAGCCGCAACCAAATCTGACCGTTCCAGCATTCCCATATTAGTGTTAGATTTACTGAAGCTGTTATAGCATTAATTATACTGATATTGAGCATAATACTAGCCCCTACTAAGCCAAACACTTCACGATGAGCCAGGTAAAAGGTGTCACCGAATTTGGGTTTTTCGCCAAATGGGTATAATTCTTTAGTTAAATCTATAGGTAATTGGTTTGTGAAAGCCATCTCTGGCATTAAACCAGTTCGGTTCAGCGTCGCTTGCAAACTAAGATTTTGCAAAGATAGTAGTTGTTGGCTTGTTGGAGTTATGGGGGCGAGCAGACGACAGCGCAACCAACGGTTTGTGATGCCATTCACTAAGGATATAGGGACGGCTTGAACTGTGGTGAAATTCAGTTGTCCATGGCCAGATTGGCTGATGGCTTGGGGATTAGTTGGTGCAATCCCTATCCATTCAGTTCCATTCCAAACTTGCCATTGCACCATTGCATCGTCACCCAGAGGTTGTACGGCATTGAACTGGATTTGCAAGTTTTGAATTTCGGGAAAGCTTAAAAGTTGGCTGTGTCCGATATAGAATACATGGTCAATGGGGAGATCGCCTTGAAATGCAGCAATGCTAGTACTATTCCCTGATAGTAAAGCAGCTGTTTGATCGGCATAGCGATCGCCTACAGGATCGCGCACCAACACAGACACGAGTTGTGCTGATGTAACAATTAGTTCCTTTTCTGTTTCAAATATCGTAATTTCACTGCTTCCATTTAAGGTAGAGGCAGCTACTTGAGTTCCCGAAGGCACAATAGCATCCCCAGTTGTACCTGTTGTTAAAGTAAATGTCAGTGGCACTCGTGCAGGTTGCGGCGGTAACTGAGCGGCTCCTAATAAATCCAGAAATGCCAAGAAATTTCTCTCAGGAACTCGATTGAGGCGTTGAATAATAATTTCTGCAAACCGCGCCATCACTTGCACTAACGCTGCATTCACACCCGTCAAAACTTGGGGTTCCCCAGTGTTGGGATTGCGGAAAGCTTTTGGATAGTAGAATGCTAAGAGCGATCGCAATTGTGCGGCAATTTCTGGGGCTGTGCGATCGTCGATTGGTGGTGGAGAAATTGCCATGACTACCCTGCACTCCTTTCTAAATAAAACGGATAGACTAGGTTAAACACGTTATTGGTTGACCGGACTTGATAATCGATGTTGATTAATAATTCCTCTCCATCTAAAGTTGACTGAGGGACAACTTGGACATCTAAAACATCAATACGCGGTTCCCAGAACAGCAAATCCTCACGCACCATTTGGGAAATTTGTCCAGCAGTTTCTGCTGTTTGCATCTCAAATACCAGATCGTAAATACCACTACCAAAGTTAGGACGCATGACTCTTTCTCCTTTGGCAGTACCGAGAATGAGCCAAATGGATTGACGTACACTGGCTTCATAGGCGGCGGTTTCTATGACACCGTTATCATTTGCTTTTACGGGGAAGCTTACGCCTACTCCTAAAAATGTTTTTGCCATCTCTGTTTTCTGTTAAGTTTATAGATTAAAGTTTTAGTCTTAGTTTTACCCCACCCTAACCCTCCCCTTGCAAAGGGGAGGGAACAAATTTCCGGTTTCCCCCTTTATAAGGGGGATTAAGGGGGGGTAAATCTAGAAGTTTTTAAATTCACCCCATAAATACTGTGCTGACAGCAATGACTTGTCCGATGGGTAAGTCTATAGGATCGTTGCAGGTTTCCGCTACATCACCATGACGGGCTGCCATCTTGCCGTTGATTCGTACTGTGGGACTACCTAAACGAATTGTGCCGCGATTTGCTGGTGGTGCTTGGAAGCTGGTTCCAGGGGGAGTGGGAATGTGAGGGGGAGTGTTATCTGCTGTACTGCCAATGGTGGCTGCTGGTAGTCCCATGATGTTGACATTGCTGCTGAGATTGCCATTGATGATACCGACAAAGGGATGGGGTAAGAGTTGGGGTGGTATTCCTGGTACGATGACAAGGTGATTATCAATTGCTGTAATGCGATCGCCTTGTTTAGCTGCTGGTTGTGGCATGGAGGATTTTGGATTTTAGATTTTGGATTTTAGATTGGGGATTGGGAGGACAAATGACAAATGACCAATGACCAATGACAAATGACCAATGACAACCTATTAATTCAAGTTGATAATTTGTCCTTTGAGATTCATCACGCCGTTTGTTTCTATATCAGCTTGAGCTTTAGCACTGATTTTTAGGGTGGTTGAGGAATCTAGTTCAATGGATTGTGCTTCCATCTTGAGCGTGCCATTGGGGGCTGAGAGGTTCAAGTTGTGGGCTGAATTAATGGTGATGGTATTGTTTTGTGTATCAAAGATAAGGCTGTTATTGCCGCTTTTATCAATAATTTCAATTTTTTCTCTACCATCTTGGTCATTCAAACGAATGAGATGACCGCTACGGGATTTTATGAGACGAATGTTATTATTACCATCATCATTATGAGTCGGTGGTGTATCTTGACCGTTCCACAGCGCCCCTATTATGTAGGGAAAGCGGAGATCGCCATGTTCAAACATGACTAAAACTTCGTCATGGACTTCTGGTAAAAAATAAATCCCTCGATCGCCTCCCGCCATTGGTGTTGCGACTCTTGCCCAATAACTTTCTTCGCGATCGTTCAGCCAGGGAAAGGTAACTTTAACCCGCCCTAATTTGTCAGGGTCTTGATTATTGGTTACAATACCAATTGCTACACCATAAATCCGATTGGTCATTGCCAATTGTGCTGATTCATCGATTAAAATATCTAAAAAATTCATGTAGCATTCCTCCGCACGGTGAAATGGGTATAATAACCTTCGTAGCTAGAGCGATGGCTAGCAGAGGTCACGTAGTATCTTCCACTAAAGCGATCGCCAATATCTTGAATTTCAATCGTCCGACCAGCACGTATATCGGTACAACCCAAGCACACACCCTCACCTACAATCAAATTTAAAACTGTGCGGTTGATGCAAGCAAAAGCTAATCGGTCAGCTTCTGCTTGGCTCATAATAGGCTCGGTGCTAATCTGTGCGATCGCATCCCCAAATTCTTGACTGATTTGAGTACCTTTGTACCTTCCACCCATGTCGATCGCTTCGCTACTTTTTGCTAAAAAAGGAGATTTTTGCTGATAATCCCAACCTCGCACGTCTACTTCTTTGACTTGACTGACTGAGGACAGGTAAGGCGAAAACTCCAATAAACCATTATTGAAACTCAGGCTGAGATTAGGGCTGTTACCGTTTCCCACAGGTTGGAATAACAAAGTTTTACCCTCGACGACGACTTCATACTGATTTTGCCTTGCTCGTTGTTGTAAAAACTCCCAATCGGTTTGATTGGCTTGCAGGATATAGGGGTGCGTGACATCACTATCCCTGACAGTAGGTGATAAATTTGCTTGTTGAGCAATGATAGCTGCAATCTCACTATCTTTTTGTTCGATAAACGAGCGGGTTTTGCGTCCTCTTTGCAACCGATGACGGCGATCGTAACCGCGTACAATTAAGCTGAGTGGGTCAGAGATGGAAAACCGTGGTTCTAAACCTGTAATTTCACCGTTAATGACTGTTTCAAGATTGTGACTATAACCAAATTGAATTTTGACTTCAGCACCAATAGCAAATAATTCGTCATCATCTAGCCAAAGATTGTCTGAGTCTTCAGCGCTAGTCAATTCCAACGCGAACATACTTGGTAATTCTGTGTCATCATCCACAACGATCCGAACAATATGGGTAAAAGCATCGAAGGACAGATTTGATAACGGTTGACCGTTAATGAAAATGTCAAAACTTGGTACAATAGGCTGACTCAAATCGGGTAAAACCATAACCCATCCTCCTAGCGTAATGATGGGATACTCAATGAAGTGCCAATTGTGAGATCGCGGGGATTGTCTAAACCATTTGCTTCGGCAATCTTGCGCCAGTTGGTTGGATCTTGGTAGACTTCAGCCGCAATGCTAGCAAGTGTATCTCCCAATTGCACGACACGAGTAGTCATTTCAGGATCGGTTTGACGTTGATCTGCTTCTGCATCTAGCAATTCTAGAAACACCACATTCAACTCTGCTCGTACAGGCTTGCCATCACGTCGAAACAGGGTGAATTTCTGTGTCAAACTACTGACAACGCCTACAAAGGGAAAATCAGAATTTGGCGGTGCATTTCCCCAAGACACCTCACAAGTTGGCGGACGGGGTGTTGGCTTAATCGGTTCGATACGTGTGAGAGCAACAATTTTGTTTGTTTCTTCTCGTACATCTTGAAATTGACTTTCTGTAACGTCAAAAAATAAATCTAACGACAGTTGGCGGCTGCCACCACCACTAAATGATAATGTTGGTGCGTTTAAATAATTTTGAGATTTAATTGGTTTGCAGTTACTATCCTGGGGTGGTGTCCAGTTTACCGACTTAGTAATTGAATAAGTAGTGGGGTTAAATAGAACTTCTATACTTTTGAGCTTGGAAGGTGGTTTTGGTCTAATTTTGAGTTTTGCGAGTGTCATTCGATTTTGGATTTTAGATTTTGGATTTTAGATTTTGGATTTTAGATTTTGGATTTTAGATTTTGGATTTTAGATTGATTTGAGGCTGGTAGTATTGGGCGATGATTATTCATCTACTAAATCCTCGACGTTCGCGTTCAATTCGTAACTGACGAAACAAGTTGCGACTAACCTGTTCTGCTATCTGTGCAACATCTATCTCTTGTGGAGGGGTCTGTGGTTCTTTGGAAATCCTCACTGGAGCGGGTACGAGAGTTGAGAAAGATCGCTCTGCGGAAACACTTTCGTATACTGAACCTGTATTTAAGGGGAAAGCGGCGGGAGCATTTTTTGTGCGAGGATTGGTACGTGCATAATCAGCGCCAATACCCTCAATGTTTACATTGCTATTTTCTTGAAGGTTTATTCTTTGTACATTCTGCCTAAATGGTAACAGTGAATCTGCTGCTCTGGCAGAATTGTCAAAACTTGGAAAATCAATGTATCCCAAATCCACAACATCTTCATCGTTAACCCTTTGAAGTAGTAGGGAACTGGATGGGAGTTCAAAAACAACAGGTAATGAATTAGCAGTAGATGTCAGCCCCGCTTTTACAACACTAGGATTGGAGGAAGTGCTAGGAATAGATGTATCTACAGGCGATCGCTGAATTACCTCAGCTTTTGATAATGGTAATGATGGCGTTGATGCAGTTGTCATCTGACGCAATGGTGGTTGCACCTTTGTTGTTGAAACTGAGGGCTTCACTGAATCGCGAGTCTCCAATTTTGCTTTTATTGTGGGACTGGCATTCATTTGACTAATCTTGGGAATTACTTTACGACTCACTCGAAATTGACCTTCAGGTGAAGGATTTATAGGTGAAGTAGATTGAGTCTTGGGCTGAGTAGAGGGAAAGTTTTGGTGCTTTTCCATGAGTTGAGACTCAGACCTCTCTCGATTCTCTTCTCTTGTACTTTCTTGTTTGAGAGTAAAAGATGCTGAGGGGAGAGATGTATTTGCAGGCGATCGCTGAATTAACTCGGCTTTCGACTGTTGTCTTTCTGGTTCCTGCCTTTTGCCTTCTTGCTTAATCTTCGCAATAGAATTAGCAACTGTTGACAATGTATCGCTAGGTACTTCTAAGTCTGGTGGATTTGCTAACACGAGTTCCGAACCAGCAATTTCATTAGTATGAGTGCCATAACGGGTTTGTAATTGTTGAACCAATGCCGCTCGCTGCACAATTGCCTGTGGTATTTTTGCCGCTCTTGGTTGAAAATTCAGTAAATTTACTAAACCAACAGATTCGTTCTGACAGCGTTCCAGTCTTTGTATGATAGGACTTGATGATTCTGGTGTTGTTGAGGATAAAATAGGATCGGGCATAATAATCACCTTCTTATGCGTCTAAAAGTGCCAGGTGTCCTTGGGCGACTTAAGCCACGATGCACGAGTTCTACACTTTCAAATGCCACCGCATTCGTATCAGCCCGTAGTTCTGGACCAATCCAGCGATAGGGAAAAGCATCTCTAAAATCCCACCAAATCGCTGGTAAGTGTTGTTCGTTCAACAGGTAAATACTTCCGTTGCGACGCTGAATTTTGTGATTAATAACAATATCTTGATGCCATGTCCACAACTCATCAATGAGGCTTAGTCCTCGCTTGAGAACTAAGGGTGGATATTTCGTAGCTCCGGCAAAATGGTGGCGATATTCATTAATACCACCTTCATGATATTCCATAAATTCAGTTTCCACCTGCAACCCACTACATTCTGAAAAACCACCCGCTAGAACGCCATCAATTTCAATAAAGAAATTAAAAGCTCGGTAAGGGTCAAGGATTTGGGCTGTAACATTAGTAACAACACTGGTAGCAATATTTAAACCGGGCGGTGTGTTTCCGAGAAAAGTCATTGGTTCAAACGCTGATTAATTTTAGAAATTTCTGCAACCCATTTCAGGCGTTCGGGATGTTCTAATTCCAAGATGCGATCGCCTGACCAGTGAAAATGATAAGCAATATATGCTACCTCCTCGTAGAGGCGATGGAGGGGGTAGCTTTTTACTCCCCCACGCTGCTCAACTCCACTTCAAAAGCTTGTTCGCAATGAGGACACTGAGTACGCACTCGGTTCTGTCCTGTTTGATTGACGCGACTATAGAGGTCTTGTAAATAAGCTAGATCGGCAGCATACAAACTTTCAATCACTTTAGGATTAATGTATTCTAAAGTACCTAGTTTTGTGACCACACGGGAAAGCAAGATTAACAGTAGGTAAGCTTGGTTACTACGAACCCGTGCATCTTTAAAAGGAGCAATTTCATCTAGAGCAGTGGCTAAACGCATTACCCCTTCTTTATGCAGGTTCCCCTCAGCATCAACATAGCCCAAAGGTAGCGTAAACGGAAATTCAGTTTGAAGCATACATAGTACATCATTTCTCAAAATTTACCCCTCCCCAACCCTCCCCTTGGTAAGGGGAGGGTGCCGTTAGGCGGGTGGGGTATTGTTTATCAGTGTTTTTTTAAGCTCTCACGAGTTCCTCATGGCAGATTTCTAACTGCTCAACCGCAACTTCATTACTAGTCGCGTTAAAAGTTGGTCCCGTCCACTTGGAAGCCCAAGCTCGAAGGAGATTCCAACGCATTTTTTCTTCACCAGATTCATCAACTAAAACAATTGATACATTACGTCGTTGAGTGCGTCCAGCAACAGTTGACTGCTGCCATTGCCATAATTCCTGAGAGTCGGTAATGCCACGCTTAAGCATAATTGGAGAAAATTTATTTAAGCCTGTCAACTTACGAACATGGTTAGGGTCAGTACCCACACGATATTCTACTGGATCGGTGGTGACATCTAAACCGCTACATTCTTGAAAACCAGCTTCTGTGATACCGTCAATTTCGACACGAAAGTTAAAGCCACGATATGGGTCAGTCATAGGATTTTAGATTTTGGATTTTGGATTTTGGATTGAAGATTGTGGATTAAAGATTGGGGATTGGTAGTAAGCGTCATAACGATTTTTTGAGCGCTATAGCCTTTTCTACTCCGCTGATGTACAAATTTATCAGCGTGCATCTGCGTTCATCTGCGGTTAATTTTTCTTTTTGTACCTCACAATACAAACTAAAATTCCGGTATAATTTTCGTAGTTCCAGCACGCTGAATAACTCGCACGACAATAAACTCTGCAGGTGTGGCTGGTGCTAGACCAATTTCTGTAATCACCTGTCCAAGTTCTCGGACTTCAGGCGGATTTGTTTCAGCATCGCATTTCACGTAAAATGCTTCTGCTGGAGTCTGTCCCTGCAATGCACCTTCTTGCCAAAGCTGGGTCAAATAAGCGCTCAACTCACGCTGAATGCGGTTCCACAATTGAGGAGCGTTGGGATCGAAGGTAGCACCAATTTGATTGCGCTCGATCGCACGTCCTACCGTCAAGAACAACCGCCGAACATTTATGTAACGCCAGTTGAGATCGCGGCTGAGGGTACGTGTACCCCATAAACGTATTCCCCGTCCTGGAAAACCCCGCAAACAATTAATACCTTGTCCATTTAATTCGGCGTTAGTGGGATTATCGATCGCCTTTTCTAGATCCAAGACATCGCGAATAATCTCATTAGCGGGTGCTTTAAAGACTCCCCGATCGCGATCGCTCCGAGCAAAAATTCCCGCAACATGACCGCTAGGAGGAATCAATCTACCTGAAGCATTTGTCAGCCAAGGATAATACAATGCCCCATTCACAGGCTCCTGTTGAGCAACCGTCAGTTGTTGGCGTTGAGCAATTATGGTTTCTGTGGAACGGTTCGGCAATGCATCTAGAATAGCAAAGCGATCGCCTTGTTCGACACAATGTTGTAAAACCCTCTGCTGCACCCGTAGAATAGCGTTTTCATCCGTCAGTAACATAACATCTGGTACTGCTACCAAATCCAGATCGGTGAGAGGAGCTAAAGACGCGATCGCTTGTTGAAAAGCCGATTCTTGTAGAGACTCCACGCGCACCACATAACAACGAGTACCACCATTCTCAAAAAACCCCCGAATAGCCGTTTGCAAATACCCCTCAGACTTAACACCCAAGACATTTGTCACTGTATTCGTAAAAGAGTCCTCAAACTCCCTTTGCCGATGTAACAAAATTGGAAAATTAGCACGCGGTTCAGCAATATTATCCAGACGATTAAATATACCTACAAATCCTGGAATACCAGTTAGTAAAGGAGCTTCTGGCTGTAAGAAAATCTCCTCTCGATACACACCAGGAGCGCGATAAGCAGTCATCATAAATTCTTCTTTGCGCCTTTGCGCCTTTGCGTGAGATAAAAACTTAACTTAACTCACAGGTGTCGTTTGACTGAGGCGGAAAATCACAAACTCAGCTGGTCTGACAACAGCGACACCAATTTCAGTCACAACTCGACCTAATTCTCTATCCTCTCGTGTGTTGGTGGTTTCATCACACCGAACATAAAATGCTTCGTTAGGTGTCGCACCAAACAACGCCCCAGATCGCCAAACAGTCATGAGAAATGCAGTGACATTGCGAGTAATTTTTGCCCACAAGGCGGGATCGTTCGGCTCCATGACAGCAAACTGAGTCCCTTCATCAATTGATTCGCGTAAGAAAATCAGAAACCGCCGCACGTTGATATAGCGAAACTCGCCATTGCGATCGCCACCCACTGTCCGCGCTCCCCACACCCGAATATTACCATTGATATCCCGGATACAGTTAACGCCTTGAGGATTAAGCCTATCCTGTTGACTGCGACTGAGATTGTATTTCAAACCCAGTGCGCCAAAAATTGGTTCGTTAGCGGGTGCTTTGTGAACGCCCCGCGTGCTGTCAACTCTGGCATAGATACCTGCAATGTGACCGCTAGGTGGAACATATTTGCGTCCATTTCCATTAGGCTGCCTAATACGGGTAACTGGATCGAATACCTCAATCCAGGGGAAGTAGAAAGCAGCATAGTCAGAGTTCTGAGGGAGAAGATTTGGAGTTATAGACGGATTGAATTTATTTAAGTCAGGGAAACTCTGCATATTCTCGCTTGTTGTTTGACCCTCTGCTTCCACAACCTCATGACTATCGAGAATGGCAAATCGGTCTTGAGTGGTTTGAGCGCAATGAGTGACAACTGCACTCCGCACGGCATCATTAAGAATCCCTGGTGCAGCGACAATGGCAATGTCATCAATCGGTTCAAATGTTTTTTCCAAAAAGTCCACAGTAATGTCGCTTTCTGTAACCACCCGCACTACATAACAGCTTGTGCCACCATTATTAAAAAAGCCATAAACAGCGTGTGCGAGGAGATTTTGACCTGTATTGTTAGAAAAATCACCAAAGAAACGCTTGAAGTCACTGAAGTTAGTACATAATTTGACTTCACCCACTTTGACTGTTACTGCAAAGGGAGTTGTTTCATCTGGCACATTCTGAGGGCTGATGGCTTGAGTCGGATCGTAGTTAGGATTAGGTCTGGGAATTTCAATTGTATCGGGAACTACCCCAATAAAACCGGCAGTACTAGTGCCTACGCCTGCGATCGCTTGGACGGCGGAGCGAACTTCCTCGACGTAAACACCAGGGGAACGATATTCCATATTTAGAACGATCTCCTGAGTTTGAGAATAAGTTATTAGTTATGGGTAATCGTGCGTTGATTCCCAAAAAGTTTTTTGATTGAACTGTTTATGTTATAAGATTTTTCTAGATTTGGTGTCGATACAGAAAAGTTAAGTAGTTTTGACTAGCTGCTATGCTTAACTTTTCATCAAAGCTAGCTACCTGCTGTTGAACCTGCATGAGTTTGGGTCACTAGATCGACAATTTCTTTTGGGGATTTATCTGCAATAACTGCTAGCAGGTTGACTGCTTTTGTTAACAAGCGATCGCTGTCTTCAAAAGTGTTTTGACTTGGCAATATAAGCTGGATGGGGTTTCCTGCATCATCTACAGCACCTTGAAATACTAATAAACGCGGGTTGGGATGGGTGACTGTTTGCCAACCATTTTGCTGAAGATAAGATACGACATCAGCAACTTTGAGAGGATGAGTTTGTAATTGCTCCTGGAGAATTTTTTCTGTCATGACCACTCTCCTGTTTTTACTTTCTCTATTAAATCTAGCAATGATTCTGGAGTTAATCGTTGTTGCGGGATTCTAATTCTAACACTTTGCCGATTTGCGGTTGGTTTGCCACTAAGATATTCCCAGTAACAGCTGCCTCGAAGCCGCATTTCTTCTTCATTATATATCAACCAATGAGATGAGTCGGTAGGCAAAGCGAACAGGATAAGGATACAAGGTACAGCCATCCTGAAATTACGTCGAATGACTAAATCGTTATAAGTTTTGGCTTCCAAGTCATAAATCACCGTGTTATCATCTCGCTGCCATTGGGTTGAAGCTTTTAATTGAAAGCTGAGAGAAAAGCCTGACTCGACTCGTCGATTGTTGCGAATAGTAATTTCATCGAAGTTGCCGTCCACTCCATAATCGTATTCACGGATAGAAAGATTTAAGCCTGCTTTACCAGCGATCGCTCGAATGTAGGCTCGACTCAATGATTCAAGAATATGAGGTTCAATTAACACAAAATTACAATAGTTTAAAGTAATTTTGAATGATACCTTAATTAGAGGTTATAAAGCTAGCTTTAAATGGAGCATTGTTACTTGTGGGAATTTGCCTTTAAGTTATTTTCTATAGCTTAACCGACAATTTGCTGCTCAATAGCTTGCATCCCTTGTTCCTGATTTTTATTCCCTTGGGCAACATCTTCTAAAATTTCAACAAATTCATCAACTAAATAACAAATCATTCGTATTGTACCTAAAATTGCTTCTCCATCTAGTTCCCGATTGGAACAAGGAACGATAAGCCGATAGTAAATAATACCATCCTGCCAATTGAATCCAAAACCAGGTAGGGGGAGTCTGTCGTTGAGATAAACAATGACTGACACCAAATCTGATATGACTGTCTCCTTCACCTCCAATGGCAGTAACAGAAACAATTGTAGGAGTGGTGGAGCGTCAACTCCTGGTAGCAATAGCATTTCTAGCTTCCAGGTTTGATACTTGTGTTCTGTACCCAAAGCAACAAACAGTTGTTCGTTAGGAAATTCATTATTAGCTGGAAGCAGTTGGGTTACAAAACCGTTTTGTTGGAGAATTGGTAGTAGTTGAGATATTTCTGGATTTGTCACAAATTAGTACCTTCCTTTTTTGAAAATTTGATAATGCCTCTCGAAGGTAGATGCAATTTTATTCTTTGCAGGCTATTGTGGTGGGTTTGCGAGAGACAACTTCGGTTTGTGGGAGAACTTCAATGCATTCGGAACTTTCAGTTTCAAAGTTTCTTCTCGTCGTTCGAGGATTGAAATAAGGGCTTCTTGTGTCATCTCTCCCTTTTGATATTGACTAATTTCTTCTTTAGTCACCTGGGGCAGATTTTTTAATATTTCCTGCATATCTGAATCTTGATAATTTTTCATCAGTAGATTGGCAATCTCTTCTCGCTCTTTGTCCTTGTTTTTTGTACTCTTTTCTTTGTTAAATTTAAAGATTTTTTCAAATTTTGTATCTTGATGATTTGCAGCGTAGTCTCGCCCCTTTTGCTTCAGTAATCGTGTAACTTTTAGCACAGGTTTCACTGCTGCCCCGCCAAGTCCAATACCAATGCCTACAGCAGCACCAATCCCAGTTCCTCCTGTAGCAGCAGTAATTACACCTCCAGCCATTTGTAATGCGCCACCTGTTGCGTATAGAGCTTGACGAGTTCTTGCCTTTTGCTGAATTTTTGCAGCGTATCTTGCTACCTCTTTGATTGCAGGTGAGGCTATTTCACTGTTCGCAATTTTCTCCAGTTTTTCCTTAGCTTTCTTAGACCTGTGAGCGCCAACCCCATAACGAAGGGCTTCTACCGTACCGAATATTGCACCAGCACCCGAAGCACCACTACCTACAGATGTTGCTGCTGCATGACCTGCAAGACTTAAGCCACTGGACGCAATTCCAAGCGCACCACTTGCCAAATCTCCCCCAGATTGAATACCGTAGGCAGCGGCCTCTGCTTTTCTTCCTTCTTTAAGAGCTTTATGCGCTGCTGCTGCCTCAAAAGCTCCACTAATCAATCCTGTTCCTAGCGATCCAACAATACCTATACTATTACTAGCAATATTGGGCGCTAGCAGTAATGTTCTCTCTGCTCCAATACCCTTCCCTAACGATGTAAGGCGATCGATATCTAAAGCTAAAACACTACCTGCCGATCCAATAGTATTAGACACATGATAGATTGCATCGCTCACTTCTTCTGGCAATTCTTTTTGCTCCTTGCCGTTGTCTAGTAAATTTGATGATTGTTTTTGTCGGTCGTGGTTAGTATTTATACTTGATTTAGTAATGGAAGAATCTTTTAACTGTTCGCCCCTTAGTTCTTGAGTCTGTATCTCCTCTTGGTTAGTAGGAAATTGTTCAATGTCTTCGATTAATGCATATATTGATTCTAATACTGCCTCACTACTGAATTCTTGAGTTTGTGTGTCCTCTAGGTTGTTGAGATATTCAATGTCTTCATTTAATGTATATATTGATTTTAGTACTTCCTTGCTACTGAATTCTTGAGCCTTTGTATCCTCTAGGTTGTTAGGATGTTCAATGTCTTCAATTAATGTATATATTAATTCTAATAGTTGCTCATCACTGAGTTCTTGAGCCTGTGTGTCCTCTAAGTTCGTGGGATGTTCAATGTCTTCGATTAATGTATATATTAATTGTAGTAGTTCTCCATTACTGAGTTCTTGAGTTTGTTTCTCTTTTTCCCCTTTATCTTCATCTTCTGCTCTTTGGATCGATTGTATCTGCCCTTGCATTTGCTGTACTACATGAGTTAACTCATGGGCTAGCAGTTCTTGTCCTATTGAACTGCCAGGATCGTATTTCCCTTGTCGGAAAAAAATATCTTGACCTGTGGTGAATGCTTTTGCTTGCACTGCTTGATTAAGTCCATCGGATTGTGCATCTGTGTGAACTTTCACGCCACTAAAATCAGCCCCAAATGCCTGTTCCATCGGTTGCCGAATATTGTCTGGTAAAGGTTTTCCTCTGCCTCTAGCTTGTTGAATTGAGGTTTCTAGATCGGGTGTAATAGTTCCTCCATCTACAGTTGCCGATCGCTGCAATCGAGCATTCATCCCTAACTCATTCTCTTCATCCAACACGCCTTCTCGTTGAATGATGTCCGCAGGTTTCATTTGGAGTTTGTTTTCTTGTGCCATCATGTCTCGTTGTACAGACGGCGTTTGAGTTGTACTGGTTAATTGCGGTGTCTGGATTTGATTAACAACTTGTTTAGCTACGCGATCTGCCTCCTGTTCGTATTTATCCCCTACTGCACCGAGGGTTAATTTTGCTTGAATGGGAGTTTGGAGTTGTCGCGTTTGCTGCAGGACTCGATTGACATAGCGATTGCCATATTGTCGCTGTAATTGCAAGATAACTTGCTGCGAAGATTGGGGAGATGCTGCGGCGCGATTTATCATCGCTGCATGAGCATTTGGATTTGGAGTATTACTAATTGACGAAATCTGTGATGCAAGTGCAACTGGTTCTTGTGCAGTCAGTTCTTCTACTTCTAAACTTTCTGGCTGCAAATCGGCTGTTTGCTGTGTGGTTTGAGATTTGGAAGAAGCGATCGCTTTTGGTGATTTGTGGGACATATGACACCTCAATTCAGTTTTGGGATTTTAGATTTTGGTCGTCACAAAGTTTCAAGAATGACTTTTCTAGCTGTATCATCGCCAAATTCTGAATTAATACAATTCAGGAATATTTTTACTTATTTGAGTGATTACTGTCGATACAGAAAAGTTAAGTATTTTTGACTAGTTTATTAAGGGACTATCGTAAAGTACCAATACAATGATGAGCGATTTACATTACAATAGAGTCAAAAGCTTTTGAGAATGGTGTTAAGATGCAGAGCTATTCCGTCACTGAAATCCAAAATACTCAGACACTTTCTGTGATATAAAAATCCTTTGTTTCTGACACGTTAGGAACAGCCATTTCGTCATCATCAGACACTCTTAACCCAACACTCTTTTGTTCTTGGATTTTATAATTGAAACTGCCAGTCTCTTTGTTCTTCACCAATTCATTCACTCTGGTGTCTACAGACTTTGACATATCCATATCCTCTGGGTTCACTACCTTAAAGCACTGCACTACGTTATCTTGGGGAGATGCTACAGCACGGTTTATCATCGCTGCATGAGCAATTGGATTTGGAGCCGTGCCAATTGGCGAAATTTGTTTTACAAGTGAAACTGGTTGTTGTGCAGACAGATCGTCTACTTCTAAACTTTCTGGTTGCAAATCAGTTGTTTGTTGTGTTGTTTGAGATTTGGAAGAAGCGATCGCTTTTAGGGATTTACGAGACATGAGATACCTCAATTCAATTTTGGATTTTGGATCATAGATTTTGGATTGTCATCAATGTTGATGTTGATTCGTGTTTCTTTAGGCAACTTAACTTCTTCGGGAGTTGGCGCGATCGCTAGTATCAGGCGATAACTAATTCCAGCTTTTAAACGCCACTCATTCGCACCCCAAAATTCCCAAATCTTGGGCGTGTCTTCTGGTTGACTCACCCAAGTTCGGATCGGGAATGGTTGATTTTGCAAGTTTTGGTGTAGCTTATCTTTTGGTAAAGTAGGGTAGCGCAATAACGTCAGTAACACGTTACCCAACAATTCATGCTCATCGCTAACCTCTGCACACCATGCTGTAATCAGATAGGTAAAATCTATGCGTCGGGGAGCAACTTGCCGAGTACCTGTTTTTTTGTTGGGTGGTACATCTAGATATTGTTGTCTATCAAATCTTAATTCTGTATTTTCACTTATATCATAGAGAAAACAATTAATGCGCGGTTCTGTCGTTTGGTCTTCCCAAGTTTTAGTGGGACGCTCAAATTGAATGCTATGAGGTTGCATTCCTGACATCACTTCACTTAGTAAAATCCTGAGTGTTTCGTCTAAGTAATGAATCATTGGGGATTTTGGATTTTGGATTTTGGATTTTGGATTGGGGATAAGGAAGAAAAAATTAATGACAAATCATTAATGACAAAAAAAGTATAATTATCGTACTATCTCTACTGGTATTCGTTTAATTTTAGATGTAGATTGTTTATAGCCTTTCCCAGTCTGCTAAGGTACAAATTCATCTGCGTCCGTCTGCGTTCATCTGCGGTTAATTATTTTTTCTGTAAATTAACTATACCTCTCCCAATAAGTTTCGAGAAAAAATTAATAACAAATGACTAATGACTAATGACCAATGACCAATGACAAATCCTCATAAAAACTCAGCTTCGTTGATTAACCGTCCTGTTTTCTGTAACTCTCGCTTGGTTGCTTGGAGTAAATGTTTCATTGCGATCGCAGAGTGGCTCCCTTCAGAGAGCATTGCTTCTCCTGTATCAGCTGCTAAAAACGCTGCCGCAAGGGCAATATTACGAATGCTACCCCCTGCTAGTTTGAATTGTTTGGCTAAACGAGGTAAATCAACATCAGCTGCTAGAGGTGTCTCAGTAGGAAACATCTTTTGCCAAATTCGCAGGCGTTCTTCTTCTTCAGGGAAGGGAAAACTGATGATAAAGCGAATCCGTCGGATAAAGGCTTCATCAAGGTTTTGACGTAAATTTGTAGTCAAAATCGTGATGCCTTCATACTCTTCCATCTTTTGGAGTAAGTAGGCAACTTCTAAATTGGCGTAGCGATCGCGAGCATCTTTTACCTCCGAGCGTTTGCCAAATAAGGCATCTGCTTCATCAAACAATAAAATAGCATTGGCATTTTCGGCGGCGGTAAAGATCCGATCGAGATTTTTCTCGGTTTCGCCAATATATTTACTCACAACTTGCGATAGGTCAATTTTATACAGTTCGAGTTGTAGTTCTCTGGCAATGACTCCGGCTGCCATTGTCTTCCCTGTTCCTGGCAAACCCCCAAATAGGGCATTTAATCCCTTACCGAGTGACAGTTTGTGTTCAAAGCCCCACTGCTCGAATACAACATGGTGATATTTAGCGTGATTACACAGTTCTTTGAGTTGAGCTAAGGGTTCGGAAGATAATATAAGGTCGTCCCAACCATGCTTTGGTTGAATCTTGCGAGCAACCGAGCCTAAATCTAAACCCGACTGAGTGCGGGCGGCGGCAAACACATCAGCGATCGCAGGGGTTGTGATTTGGCTTTGTTGTTGTATTGCTTGCCAGAGAGCTTGGTTGCGGCTAGTTGCGATCGCTTGACCAATTTGCTCTGTTGTGATGCGAAATCGGTCAGCAATGTTATTTAAGTCGCTATCAGAGTGAGGAATTTGAGCTGTCTTTAGGTGAAACTGCCAGCAAGCACGTCTTCGATGAAAATCAGGCACTGTCAAAGAAACTGTAATTATTTCAATGTCACTAGTTCCTTCCCACGGCTGCACGCCTGATAAAATCGCGAGCAATGTTTGGGATGATAGTATGGTCAACAGTTGAGCATAAGCTGTTGGATGTTCTTGAGGCTTTAAGCTGTCCAATCCTTCTAGATAAAGCACTGCTCCCTGAAATATTGCCTCTCGCCATAAACGCTGTAACCACTGAGAAGTATTGGTTTTTGAGGTTAATACCTGGGCTAAATTAGCGCTCAATAACGGACGATGTAATTCTGTAGCAATAGCAGCAGCTATTTTGTGTTGTCCTAATTCTGGTTCTCCCTGGAAATACAAACTGAGTGGCTGATTTTTGGATTTGAGGTGGTGGGTAATTGTTTGTAACCCTTGCTCAATTGTTGGCTCTAAGAATAAACTACTCAAACTGACATTTGGTTGAGTTAACTGGCAATGACAAGCTAGTTGGGGATCGAGTCCTGGTTGTTGTCGTAAAAAGCGACTGACTTGTTCGTCCACTTTCAAGGCATAGCTGAGAAAAGCAGGCTGTGTCTGGTGTCCATCTGCAATGAGATGCAGTAAGCCATGACGGATCGGTGGTGCATTGGGGGCAAAGTGGGAGTGTCGTTGCAGTTTGTCAACAGCATTAGCACAGAGCAGATTCAATACCAAATCGATGCTGGGACGTTTGCGAGTGACATCATCTTGTAGATACGCATAAAGTTTCTCATAACGCAAGTCAAAATCGGGTGCAATAGCGATCGCTATGACACCCATATCGAAGACTGATAAGTTAAAATATTCCTGCAACTGCTGCCAGCAAATATCTGCCTGCAAAGCCTTTCGCAAACGGACTTCTAAAATTTGAGTATCTACAGAAAATGCTGGTGTTCCTGCTTCACCCACCAATAGTTTACTGACACTTACCGGGTCAATATACAGCCCAGAGTAAGGATTTACCCTGGACTCATCTATTTCGTGGCTGGTGTCGTTTGAGCTAATTACCTGTTTCAAGAGACTATCCAACCATTCCAGTATGGGCAGCGAACCGTTATTATTAGATTGGTTCGCTACCTGTCTGTTTTGTTCCAGAATTGCCTTGTCTAGCTGTATCATTGCCAAATTCTGAATTATACAATTCAGGAATATTTTTACTTATTTAAGTCATTGCCGTCGATACAGAAAAGTTAAGTTTCAAAACTCCTTAACTTTTTTGTAAATTCTAGAAATATCTTTGTGAATAACTGTACGTTTGCTCCTAGTTGAAAGAGAGAGAGGAATACGGTGTAATACATGGTAAACCCAGCCCAGAGAATCCGTGTATTACATGAATTCAAGGAGTACTGTGTAATACACAATGGAGCGCGATCTCCAACGATTTTGTATTTTTGCAGTAAAAACGCGATTTGATACAAAATGTTATGTTTCGGGCTGTAACCCAAGAGAATTGTGTTAACTTTTGGTCAGGCTATGGTTTACAATCGCAAAGCACAGAAGAGTCGGTGAGCAAAACCAGAGTAATGAGTATGGCTAAAACTAAGAAATCAGAAAACGTTCCCAATACGATGCTTTCAAAGTTCAATACAATTGTAGGGATAACGGATGATTTTGCCAAGCAACATTTGAACTCGGAATATGCCCAGTTGATTCGCTTTGCGACAGCAGCTTTGTGTCGGAAGAGACCATCTCCCCTGGCAAGCGGTAAGGAAAAGACTTGGGCTTGTGGCATTACCCATGCTATTGGTATGGTCAATTTTCTCTTTGACTCTTCACAAAAACCCCATGTTAGTGCCAAGGAAATCTACGATTGGTTTGGTGTCAGTCCCAGTACCGGGCAGTCAAAATCAAAACAGGTACGAGATATCCTGGATATGCGGCAGATGGACCCTGATTGGTGTCTGCCAAGCAAGTTGGACAAAAACCCTATGGCTTGGATGATTTCTGTGGATGGATTTATCTTGGATGCCCGGTCTGTCCCCCGAGAAATACAAGAAGAAGCATACGCACGGGGTTTTATTCCTTATATTCCGGCTGATGGCAAACCGGAAGATATTGATGAGGAACAAGCATCATCTCATCAAAGTAAAAAGCAAGTATCACCCCATCAAAATAAATCGGTTAACTCTTCTCCCGATGCCCTGTATGTACTAGATGTGTTTTTAATTGACGGTCCGATTGCAGAGAAATTTATCGCCAAAAATCCAGTGATATCCCGAACCATTGAGATTAAAGGTAGCAATACCCTGGAAGACCTCCATAAAATTATCTTCAAGGCATTTGATCGCAAAGATGAGCATATGTACGAATTTCAAGTGGGAGGTCGCGGACCACAAGACCCAAATGCAAGACGGTATGGCTTGAAACAAGCATTTTCCAGTTCCGATTTGACAGAAGCTCCTACGGGGGATGTGTCTAGCACCACAATTGGTTCCCTCGGTTTATCTATTGATGATGCTTTTGGTTACTGGTTCGATTTTGGTGATGATTGGTGGCATCAGATTAATGTAACCAACATCGCGCACAAGGCTCTAGAGAGCAAGTATCCCAGAATCACCGAGCGGGTTGGGGCTAGCCCTCCTCAATATGCAGATTTTGATTAACAAAAAAAGAGAAGCAAAAATTGAACGCTATGTTTGTGTTTATAATGGAAAAAATTCCGTAATATCTTTTGGATGCCCTTATGAGCCTCGACGAACTCATCCAGGCAGCTAATCAACTGAACTCTTCAGATTTGGATCGGCTCCTTCAGCAGGTTGTCATCCTTCGTGCCCACCGCAAAGCAAACGTCCTTCCATTAGAAGAAGCTCAACTGCTCCACAAAATTAACCAAGGTATCGACCCAGAACTCCGCGCTCAGTACCAAACACTGCGTGCAAAAAAAGAAGCCGAAACTCTCACGGACGCTGAATACAACACCCTGATCCAACTTAGCAATACTATCGAACAATTTGGTGCCCAGCGCCTCGAAGCTCTCGCCAACCTCGCTCAACTTCGTCAAGTCTCCCTATCAGAACTCATGGAAACACTAGGGATTCAACCTGTTACTTATGAAAGAGTGAGTACGTTCCTGTAGCAATAAATGTTAACTTCGCCCCTTCTAACGGGAACACTAAGTTGAGTGAATGAAGTTATGGGGAGCAAATATGCGATGGTTGAGCGGAATAAGTAAGTGTCGCTGTCTTCATCTATAAGAGCTATAACAATATACAAATGCATTCCGTTGGGTGGAGTCTCCAACAGGAATGCATCTCCAAGATTTACACAAAAATTAGTCATTCAAAACCAAATCTAAGTAAGCTTCTCTCTCAGCCTCTTTGCGGATTTCTTCTATCTCATCGTTTGTTTTTCCTACTTTTTGAAGAATATCTTCAACAAAAATAGGTATAGCACTACCATTAGGATTTTGCCATTCAGGGAAAAGGTGAGTTATTTCTACTAAGTCAAATCGGTCAAAATGACCCTTCTCTTGATAAACCTGTTTGATAATATCAATTTCATCTTCACAGAGTTCGTCAACTCCAGGATCATTTAGTAAGGAGACTTCATAATTACTACGACTAGAGATGTATTTAGACCATACATCTTCAGCACCATCCACCTTGTTCCCTTTAATTAAATCATAAACAGCACTAAGAACGGGACCACGATCCATTGATACATAGCGATCGCCACTAATCGGTTGCTCCAAACGTTCTAGAGCAATGCGGTCAGCCATATACAATAACTTAAGCAGACCTAAATAGTTCATGGGTTTACCATGAAGTTTCAGGAACAAGGCTGCTGCTTCTACTGCCTTCTCTGGATGAAAATTAAATTGAATGGTCATACATACACCAGAGTGTACAAGTACTATTGTACCACTTTTGTGGAGACAATAATATTTTATATTACATCCAAATGTTTGCTTCTGATGCAGGTTGTCATACAGGTCAACAGCATCCGAGAGATGAAAGTCATCAGGCACGGTAAAGCTAAAATCGCGATGCAGCAGGAGCTACAAATGATTTAGCTTTAGTTTATACAACAAACAAGATCTAACCCTGTTTGGTGTACGCCAGTTTAGCGGTGTTTGGGGTTGTAAATTTGGAAACCCTAAAAATGATACTTACAATCGCTTACCAGCGTATCATTTATGACTCAGCCAGATCTACTAGAGTTAGCGAAACAGGGAGATCCCAAAGCGATCGCTCTGCTTATAAACCGTCAACTACAGCCTAAAAGCATTACCGCAAAGCTCCTTGTAAGCAGATCCTAGTAAGCATCGTACTGTTAAGACGCAGCAGGTTCGTTTAACAAACCTGATATGTTCAGAACCCGTTCCGACCTACGTATCTCAAAAGCAAGATTTGTTCGCTTCGTAGGGTCTGCCCAAATATTTGATAAATTCTGTTGCCAGTATTGTAGCTGTGTTTTTAAAGAACTTAATTGGGTCTCTGTAGGAACATCTGCATCAAGATTAATCCACTCAATTAAGTACAAACTATCTTCAATAAGACTATTAACGACATCACGATTTGCAACATTTTGACACCGGGATTTTGTTCGTACCAAATTAGCCGCCAATTCACCTAAGCGAACTGACACATCTTCCTGTAAAAAGCGTTCTTTCATTTATATAAAATATGTAGGCAATATCTTTTCTACGACTAAACTCCGACTAAATTCAACCAACAATAAGGTATACTGTGAAAAACGCTTGTGGGATAGAAGTTTGACGAATGCCCTCACCATTTCCGGGAATGGACCCCTATCTGGAACAATCTGCTTTTTGGTCTTCATTTCATACTCGACTTTTGGTTGCAATCGCCGATACAGTTGCACCTCAGTTGCGCCCAAAGTATTACATTGAAGTCGAAACTCGCACTTACCAAGACTCTGAGAGCGATGAGATTTTAGTTGGAGTTCCAGATGCTACAGTCCTTAAAAGCAGTTCATCTCATCCAGTCAGAGAGAAACTTCAACCAGAGACAGGATTTACCCTAACTCAAAAGCGTCCGCAGTCAATAGCGCTACCCATGCCCATAACTGTAAAAGAGCGGTATTTGGAAGTCCGAGAAATAGGTAGCGATACTGTAATTACCGTCATTGAAGTGTTATCGCCCAAAAATAAACAAAAAGGTTCGGGTAGAACCGCTTATGAAAAGAAACGGGCGCGGGTTTTAAGAAGCCTCTCGCATCTGATCGAAATTGACTTACTACGCGCTCACTCACCGATGACCATGTTAGGTAAAGTACAGCCAACAGACTACCGTATCGTTGTGAGTCGAAGCGAACAACGTCCCAAAGCTGACTTATATGGCTTCAATCTACCAGAACCAATTCCCAGTTTTCCTTTACCGCTTTTGTTAGAAGATGAAGAATTGAGCGTTGATTTGCAGCCAATTGTTGATGGGGTGTGCGAGCGGGCTGGGTATAACGATCGCATTGATTACAGCCAACCCATTCCACCTCCTAAATTATCACAAGCCAACCAACAGTGGGTTGAGGAATTATTAGCCCCGATTCGAGGTGGAAATGGCGCGTCCAGATAGTGAAAAATGTCGGCTTTGCTCAAAACTGAGTTCATCTGAAGCACAGCAAAAGCATGGAGAAAGCGGTGATGGATGCTGCAATCCAAAGTATTGCCATATCCATTGAACCGAAAGAAACAATCATCCTTTCACATAAATGGCTCAACAGTTGGTGAAGTGGAGAAAACTACGCTGCTTAACGTAGTCGATGAACTTTTGGCAGAGCAAACACTAACGGAAACAGAACTGGCTGATGAGATTATAAATTTGGCACATGAGGAAAAAGTCGAGGAGTGGATAGGAGCGATCTCACAACACTTAAAGCAGGTTAAGAATCAAAGTATTCGCCTGCTAGATTTGCAAAAAGCATTAAAAATGCCTTTGATAGAAGTCTGGTTGGGATTATTATTAGGAGGATATACCTTAGAGCAATATGGGGAATTTTATAAAACACAAGATGTATGGATTACATTTTGAGAAAACCCTATAATCCCGCATTTCTCACAAGCGTGCAATCGCTATTACCAAAACCTTTATCCTGCATAGAGTTTGAGCGTTTTAGACGAGCGCGTGAATTGTGACAGTCCGTTGACAAGGTATTTTATCTCAAATCTAAGTGGCATAAGCATTTTGGGCAAGTCGTTGAAATCTTTGTGAGAAATCCGGGTAATGACTGCTAGTATGGCTCGATATGCATTGGTGATTGGTATTGTTAAGTATGATAGTTAACACCTGCTACTACTCAGCTTTAAGGGTACGAGTTTTATACAGAGGGAGGATTAAAGTTTTGGCCGTTTGAGACATTTATTTTATTTGGAAAGCTAATTATTGAGGAAAGTGCGCCCAGAATAACAGCCTATGTAGTTGGCACAGCCTACTATTTTCTCAATATGGGGACAGGATGTGCTAAATTTTTATCGCTCCCTTAGTTCATAGAAAGAAGATTATGTTTATGAACGACTTAATTCAACTTAGTTCCGAAAAAATTGCCGAATATCGCGCTCAATTAGCAGATTATCCTAATTCTATCGCTGCTTTAGATGTAATTGAGGAATGGGATGGAGATTTAGCAGATGCGGCAGAATCTCTTGCTACTCGTAACGGAATTGAAGGAGTAGAAGATAATGCTGATTTACGTTGGTTTGTGATTGTTTTAAAACAGTGTCGTGATTCTATTTGTCAACCAAAGTATGAAACTTTACGGGAAAAATATTTACCTGCAATTATTCCTCCTTTAACAGATATTATAGCCGGATGTTTTATGTGTCCTCCCGGAGTAGCCGGACTATTAGCAACTCCAGTTGCTATTTATATTTCAGAGAAAGGAATGGATAATTTTTGTCGAAATTCTACCGCTTCTTAACTTAAACCCCTGTAGCAATAAATCCTGTCCAATAATAGGGATTTTCAAAGGGATAAGGTTGACGTTTTACAGCAGATTCTAATAAGTCTTTGAATTTCAGACGCTCTCTCTTATTTTCAAAGACTTTATCTAAGAGTTGCTCAAATTTTCTACTATTTTTAATTCTTGCTAATTCTTTACTGGTAAGAGTTCTTAACCACTTTTGAGTTTTATTTAAGGTAATAGCAATACTGCCTTGCTCTAGGTTTGATATTCGTTGCAAATTATGATAAAACTTAGACATAAATAAAGCAGTTGCAAGAGGATCGACTGTCCAAAGGGTACTAACAACACTAGAACTACCAGCAAAGAGAAAACCACTAGGTAAACCGATATATTCATCACTGATAATGTTAGGATCGGTCATGCCACTTTCACAAGCAGAAAAGGTGACTAAACGACACTGTTTAAGGTCAAGTTTTTCAAATACTTCGGCTAGGGTTAGATTAGCTGATTCTCCTAAATTACCTTCGGGATCTGCTAAACATAAAGCGGAATCTAGGGGAGATTCAGGATTAAATTTACCATGACAAGAAAAATGAATACAATGAGCAGATTGTAACTCTTGTTTTCTTTGAGTAATAATCTTTTCTGATGCTTTTTTTTCAGCGATAATAACAGTTTGCTCTAATTCAAAACCTTGCTTAATTTTCTCGATTTCCAGATTAGCACCTAATAGGGGTTTTAGGTCTTGTCTGGTAGGATTGTTAATAGCAAATAGACGATACAGTTTTGTTTGTTTTGATGATTGTTTAACCAGGTTTAAAATTTGGCAACTAGGAGCATAAGCTATACCTTTAGCAAAATTTTGATAAAAATATTCACCATTCTTTAAAGGAAATGTATGAATTGGTAAAATATGTAGATAACGATGAGGAATAATAATTAAGCGTTGGCAAGTTTTAGGAATGAGATCAAAAATATCGTTAATATGTAGGTTATCTGCAAAGGTTTGTAAAAGGTTAGGAAGTTGATTGATCCATTCTTGTTTACCATTTTTGGAGTAGTAAAGCTGTAGATAATTATTAATAGTATCACTTTAATTCGCTTACTGAAGATTCCCAAACTTTAACTTCTGTATCATCAGACACGACAAAAGTTAATATTTTCTCACCCGTAATATACAATTGTAAAAGACAAGTTTCAATATCACTTAAGGATTGAATCTCTTTAAAGGAGATGGGTTCAACTTTTTGAGTTAGTTTGAAAGTGGGATCAAATGGTGTGATTTTCCGATCAATAAAATTATCTAATTCTTGTTGATATTCCTTGAGATGACTTTGATCTGTCACATAAGGCATTAAATTATCATTACGGCTAGTATTTTGGTTAATGCTTTGATTTTGGAGGCGGATTTGTTCATTAACTACCCTTTGACGTAATTTATCCCATTGATCAATCGTAGCTTGACTAACGTCTTGGGGTTTGAGATTTTTTTGAGTCATCAATTCCACAAGGTTTCTCGCTTTACTGCGTTCAATGTATTCTAATGCTTTGTCAGGTTGATTGAGTTTAATATGCGCCTGCACAATACCATAAAAGACATCAATGGCATTAGAGAGGGTTTGTTGGCGATTTTGGGGATTAAGTGCTTCTATTCGGGCATTTTCGAGGGCTTCAATGGCGAGATGATAGGCTTCTGTGGCGGGTTGCCATTGATTTTCGGTGTAGTATAGGATGCCTAAATTACGGGCGGTTAGTAAACAATCCAAAGGAGTATCTTCTTTTGTGCGGATTTTTAAAGCATTTTGATAAAACTCGATCGCTTGCTTTAAATTGTTAGCTTTGTCCCCTTTAATTCTGAAAAGGTAAGCATTAGCGAGATTATTTTGTGTGCTTGCCCAATCTTGTGGGAAGGTATCAAAAGTTCTCACTTTTAGAGCTTCAGTGTAAGCAACGATCGCTCGTTCTAAATTGTCAGCTTTATCCCCTCTGACTCTAAGAAAGTAAGCATTACCAAGATTATCTTGCGTACTTGCCCAATCTTGTGGAAAGGTATCAAAATTTCTCACTTTTAGAGCTTCGGTGTAAGCAACGATCGCTCGTTCTAAATTGTCAGCTTTATCCCCTCTAATTCTTTCACAGTAACAACCACCCAGATTATTGTTTGTTATTGCCCAATCTTGAGGAAAAGCATCAAAAGTCCTAACTTTCAATGCTTCTTGATAACAGATAATCGCTTGCTCTAAATTATCAGCTTTATCCCCTCTAATTCTCTTTGAGTAAGCAACAGCAAGATTATTTTGCGTATTTGCCCAATCTTGGGGAAAAGCATCAAAAGTCCTAACTTTCAATGCTTCTTGATAACAGATAATCGCTTGCTCTAAATTATCAGCTTTACTCCCTCTAATTCTCTTTGAGTAAGCAACAGCTAAATTATGTTTTGTCGTTGCCCAATTTTGGGGCAAAGTATCAAAATTCCTAACTTTCAATGCTTCTTCATAACAGATAATTGCTTGTTCTAAATTATCAGCTTTATCCCCTCTAATTCTATCTGAGTAAGCATTAGCGAGACTATTTTGCGTATTTGCCCAATCTTGGGGAAAAGCATCAAAAGTCATCACTTTCAATGCTTCTTGATAACAGACCATCGCTTGTTCTAAATTATCAGCTTTATCCCCTCTAATTCTGTTTGAGTAACGATTACCGAGATTATGTAGTGTGCCTGCCCAATCATGAGGAAATGACTCAAAACCCAATACTTTCAGAGCTTCTTTTTCATAAACTATCGCTTGTTCTAAATTATCAGCTTTATCCCCTCTGATTCTTTTTGAATAAGCACTAGCAAGATTACTTTTTATCTTAGCCCAATCATTAGGAAATGCCTCAAAAGTTAATACCTTCAGCGATTCTTGATAACAGATAATCGCTTGTTCTAAATTATCAGCTTTATCTCCTCTAATTCTTTTTGAATAAGCAATAGCGAGATGACTTTGTAATATTGCCCAATCTTGGCGAAATTTGTCAAATGTTAATATCTTTAAGGCTATTTGATATCCTGTAATAGCGATTTCTAAGTTATTGGCAATACTGCCGAGAGAATATTGTTCAATTAAGCTACTAAAATCAAAGATAACATCAGCAATATATTCAGATTCTTCTGGAGCAACGGATGATAGAGTATTTTTTGCCCAATCATCTAAAACTACTATCAGATTTTCATCTAATTTATCCAGATTTTGTGCCAAAAAAGGATAAATTAACTGGGGGTTAGGATTTTCAGAGATTTTTTGTAATACTTCCATCAAGAACTTGAGATAGTCTTGAGGGGTCTTAGTGGTTGCTGTGGGTTCATCTTCTAATAACCCTAAAGCTTCTGCTAACTGTTGCGCTATATTCATCAACCACTGTGCCTCATTTTTCCTTCCTGCTTCCCCGTATTGTTGAGCTACGGCTATCATTGTCTCAATCAATTCCTGATTCAATAATTCTTGATTATCCTGTAGAATTCGAGTTTCATCGCCTTCATTACAGGATAATAATTGATTAATGAGGCTGAGATAGACTTCAAAACGCTGTTCGTCGCTCATGAATTGGAAGTGGTTAGAAGAGGATGATTATTCTTAAAGTATAGTTTCAACAACAGCGATCGGAAGAGAAAGCACAGTCCGTTTTCGCGTTAGCCTGCGCCGCACACCTCCTGTATGGTACGAAAATCGGTTGATGGAGGTGGCAAAGGAAATCCAGAGATGTTTTGGGGACTGCGCTACACCCCGGCTCGAATTCTTAACCCAGAAAAAGATATCGCAGATTATGTTTTGGAGCAAGCTCAACCTTCAGATATGCTGTTTTGTTTGCATCACAGGTTGCTTCACGCTCATAGGAAGGAAAGACCGGAAATTGAAAGGTTGTTAGGGTGACATCACGCGATCGCTTTACCCTCTTGAGAACAGCCTGCAACTTGACCAATGGTAAATGCAGCGACCCCTTGGGCGATGATTTGCTCAAATATCTTTACAAAGCCAGTCACAATATGCTGCATTTTGCTTGCCATTGTAAGGAAAGCAAGCTGGGGGATAAATTGCTGATTTCTTTTATTTAAAGATGAGGAGATTGCAGAAAATGCTTTAGTCTTAGAGTTGGAAACTTATAAATTTTTATTGAGACAGGGGAAATTTCTCTGTCAACCATTGGTGTTTCTTAATGCTTGTCAGTCAGCTGGAGGTGCGGATGAGTTACGAAGGACATTCAATTTACCCAAGGTGTTTATTCAGCATGGTGCAGCAGCGGTGATTGCTACAGCCTGTCCTGTACCGGATATGTTTGCAGCAGCGTTTGCGAAGGTATTTTATAAGTTTTTTCTGCGGGGACAGGTGGTAGAGGATGAAACAACTGGGAAGAAATTTGTTAAAATTATGACAATTGGGGAGGCACTACGGGCGACAAGGTGGTATTTTTTGAAGGAGTTTAATAATCCGTTGGGATTGGCTTATGGGGTTTATAGTCCGGCGGGTTATCGAGTAAGGATGTAGAGCCAACAAATTGAGAACGTCCCCATGACTTACACCAGCAGCACAATTCAAGAATTTCTTGCTGGCATCTATCCTTTTGATCGGTTGTCATCAGCAGCACGAGCAGAACTGTCAACACAGTGTCAGTGGTTGCGCTATCGGATAGGTCAGGCGATTGTTACACGGGAGAAAATGCCTGCCTGTGTTGGAATTATCTACGAGGGGAAAGCCCGTCTCATTGGTTATGTTCCCCACCTTCAGGAACCAGTGACGCTGAAGTTGCTACAACCGGGAGAAATGCTTGGTTGGGTTGGTTTGGTAAGGGGAGTACCTTGTGAAACAGCATTTGCTTCTGTAGAAACAATTTGTTTAGTTCTATCAGCTGAAAATTTTTTAGCAGTTTTACAAAGAGAGTTGCCGTTAGCAAATGCTTTTCAGAATCAGTGTACTCTCATTGAGGTGTTTGATTTACTTAGTGCTGAGCTGGCTCGACAAGCTATTAGCAGTGTCAACCTTAAGGAATTGGCTTTGAAAGCTCAGTCAGAAGCCGTAATCTGCAACTTGCTTCCAGGTAGGGTGTCCTATTTGGCATAAAGATAGAGTCATCGAAGTGGCAGAAAATCTTGCCTTTGAGAATCTGCAAGTTCATATTGTAACCTATGGACTCCAAATCATTCCAGAACTGCCCATCACAATGACGCGCACTGATAAAGGTGATTATTTAGGCTGGTTTACCCTAGTTGTACCTGCAGAAATGACCGAGCCATCAGCTTTAGTTCAAGTGTACTTTGCAGATGGGATGCGACCAATTCACAGCCTCACCTTTTCCTTCAAAATTGAGAGCAGGAGGGAAGAATGAGTGGTATCAGTAGCGCCGTCCGCCATCAAACAATGGCATCTTTTTTACCTATTTTAGTCCGTACAGAATCTTATAATATTGATTGGCATCAGTTTAAAAAAAGCGCCACTGACGAAGAACTACTCAGATTTACGAACGGGGTTTTAGATTCTTTCTGGAGACTAGAAAAAGCCATTAATCAAGTAAAAAGCATCAAGTTAGATGCAGAGATTTGTCAGAAAGAAATGAAAGAACTGGCAAAGTGGGGTTTAGCTGCTTACCGGAGATTTTTTGAAGACGAACGCTCTCGTCAAATTATCGAAGGTCGTTGTAAAATGATGGGTAGTGAAACCCCTGCACCCACTTTTATATCAGAACGAGTCCTTTTTCCTTGGGAAGTCTTGTATGCAGGAGATAATTATCAAGAAGCTAATCCAGAAATGTTTTGGGGATTGCGCTACACCCCTGCTAGAATTCTGACTCCCGAAAAAGATATCTCTCGATTTTTGGCAGAAAGAACCACACCATTAGATATGATGTTTTGTCTGCATCATGGATTGCGAGAAGCGCATAAAAATGAATGGCTGCAAATTCAAAAACTCATTCGCAGTTTACAAAATAGCCGTTGCTCTCTTCTTTCAGCAGTAGGTAAGTTAACGGGGATTGAAAGTGGAGAAAACCTACTGGATTATTTCATAGAAGCTAACCATAACATTCTACATTTTGCCTGTCACTGTCTCTCAGAACAACTAGAAGTTGATACTCTGCTATTTTCTATGTTAAAGGATGAAGGACAAGAAGGAGAACCTTTAGTTATTCAGTTAGGAACAATAGCTTTTATTTTAGTCAAAGAAGATAAACAATTCCAGTGCCAACCTTTAGTATTCCTTAATGCCTGTCAGTCAGCAGGAGGAACTGATGCATTACGCAAAACTTTTAACTTACCTCAAATGTTTATTAAACGGGGTGCAGAAGCAGTCATAGCCACCGCTTGTCCGGTACCAGACCGTTTTGCAGCAGCTTTCGCTCAACAATTTTATACTTTTTTCATCGAAAAACAAATGACAATCGGGGAAGCATTGCAAGCTACCCGCAAATATTTTATAGAGGAGTACAATAACCCTTTAGGTCTTGCTTATGGTCTTTATAGTCCTGCTTACTACCGATTAACTCAACCCCTTGCTACAGTAGGTGTCGCCTCATGACAAACCCTGCATCTACATCAAACATTACCCAAGCAGATGTGGACAATTTACTCACGCAACTGCAACAACTGCGCCAAGGAATCACGATCGCACGGGAAACAATGACACCAATGTCAGCAAATCTCGCTGAAGCTTACAACGAATTCCAAGCCGTAGTCGGTGCATTACGCCGTCACTCAATGCGCTTGCAAGCAGAAATTGCCTCTCTTCGCACCCAAATTGAACGCTTCACCCACGTCGAAGACGATACACAACAGCAGGATGCAGGAAACGACAATTTTCTCTACAGGGAAGAAGGAATAACAGAATCTAGCTTACAAGACCCGGAAGCGGTTGATAAAGATATGCTATTAGAGCATATTTTTCGGGTACTCGACCCTGATGTTAACGATGAAGATGCTGAGTTACTGGCAAATCTCCAGGGTTTATGCAGCGATTGCACAGCCAGTTTAGCTGATATTTTGGAAGAATTGCCTTGGGGAGTTGTTTGGACAACTCGGAACTCCCAAGAAAACTTGACACAGCAGTATCAACGTCTGAAGATTTGGGAAGGAGCGTTAAACCGACAGATGCTTTCTTTGAACCAAGCAACAGAACGTTTGTACAAAGATGCACGTTACGGACTTTGGCAGCAACAGCAAAAAGGTCAAGAACACTGGCGCACTTTTCTCAATCAATGCGTCGAACAACAGCAAGACCAAAATTATGAATTACTTGCTGAGTTAGACAAATTAAAGGAGGAGTGGGAGCGAATCACCAGCACCAATAAATTATGAGCAGCAAAGACTACCAACTCGATTTACCAGTTCCACTTGGGGTTGAGGATTTACCCATCCCCGTAGCTGATGCTGCACCGCAACAGGAACAAACGAGGGACAAAGCTTTTTTAGAGTGGAGTAATTTGGCGAGTCAACGTCATGTTCGCTCTTTAGCTTTTGACTCAGCGCGGGGAGATTTATGGTTAGCGACAGGGGGAGGAGTCCTGCACTGGAAGTTGGAAGCAAACCAATTTGTTAGATATGCTAGCGAACATGGGTTGCCAGGTAACTCAGTGTTGGCAGTTGCAGTGGATAGTGCAGGTCAAGTTTGGGCGGCTCACGAGCATTTTGGCATTTACTATCTAAAAAATGACATTTGGCGACTTTATAGCTTCTTGGGAGAAGTGAAGGTCAGTTGTTTAACGGTGGACTCTACTGGTAAGCTTTGGGCAGGAACTGCTAGCGGTATCTATGCTATCAACAGTCCAGAACGTAAACCTGCTATTGAGCTACCTCCTGCTGGTTTTCCTCCAAGAGCAATGGCGATTGCAAATGAAAACGACATTTGGCTGTGCAATGCTCAAGGTGTTTATAATTACAAAAATTCTTGTTGGGTGCGTACTACCGACAGCGTGCAACCAGATATCTTAACACTAGCTCGTCAGGACAAAAATTTATGGTTGGGAACTTTTCGAGGACTGATACGCATTGACTTAACAACTAATACTTCTCAAAAAATTGATACTACATGTTTAAGTGAAGTTACTGTCTTAGCTTCCCATCCTGAAGGAGTTTGGGCAGCTTGCGGCGGACAAGTCGGTTTAGCAACAGAAACGGGTTGGACACCTTTGGGAGAAAAGCGATTTAATGCTCCCATTACCAGCTTGGTAGCAGGTGGCGATAATAAAGTATGGATTGGTACTCATGATGGACTGTTGCGAGGTGAGAATAAAGAGACACGCTTGTACTTAACAGATACCCCTCCTGATGTCATTGGGTTGGCTTCGGGTGACAAGTCTCCACCTACCTTCAGTCATTTAGTGCAAGCGCTTTCAGTCCAGCAATTGACAGACCGTTCTATTTTATGGATTGGTACAGCACGCGGTTTGTTTCGTTATGACTTATTAACAGAAAGTTGGCGGCGTTATGGGCAACTTGCTACCCAGGATATCCGTGCGATCGCTCTTAGCGCAAGCTGTACCCAGCTTATCGCCCTTGGCGCAAGCTGTACCCAGCTTATCGCCACCAGTCAGAACCAAGAAAATATTTGGGTTGCCAGTTGGTCTAGCGGTTTACATTCCTTGAGAGAAAAAGCAGAATTGGAAACCGCACCCAATATTTCCGAACCGATTTTGGCACTCACTACAGGGCTTGATTCTCAGTTGTGGGCTGTTGGGCTAGATGGTGCATATCATTACAATAATTCTGATTGGGTAAAAGTGATTTCAACGCAAGAACTACCCGTGCGCGGGTGGTTGCAAGCTGTTACTCAAGGAGTTAAAGATCGCGTGTGGCTGGGAACTTCTACAGGATTGTTGGTTTACACAACTGATACTAAGAAACTGACTGCAATTAGCGGTCATTTGGGTAGTGCTGATGTGCGATCGCTGCTAGCAATTTTTCACAATGAGTCGGAACTGGTATGGATAGGCACAAGTCTTGGGTTGTATGTGGGTAAGGTTGATTGTTGGGAGGCTGTAACTAATCTTGAGAACCGCACAATTACGGCTTTAGCTTGGGATGGTAACACCAATAGTTTGTGGGTTGGGACCGATAAAGGTTTATTTCGTGTTGTTCATCAAGGGAATAATTGGAACTTGGTAAATGAATTTAATATTCACAATAGCGGTTTAGCTGCAAATCGAGTTATAGCGCTTACTATAAGTAAAGAGAATGTTGGGGAGACTCAGTTATGGGTGGGTACACCATGCGGTTTGAGTTGTTATAGCTATTAACTGGCATCTTGACTATCGAAAACCATCGTAGTATTGGAACCAGACGGCGTTCAATATCCATTGAACCGAAAGAAAAAATCATCTCTTCAAACCGCTCTTAGTGCTCATAAGTTCATTGGCACTGCAACAGAAATTGCCTTCGCCTTAAGGGATGGTTCTGGAATAGTTTGACCATCTTCAAAGGAGAGTATCAATATAAAGCTCAATGGCTTCTTTAATATTGCTTTCTGTTTCCTCAAGGGTTTTCCCTGTAGAAATACAACCAGGCAAATCTGGAACATAAGCTGAATAGTTACTGCCAGCCCATTCAAAAATGACAACATATTCTTTCATAATTCGGACTCCATTTGCGCTTGTTTCCAGATACTTTTGAGAGTTCCAATGGCAACTTCATCAGAAAAATTCCCCGGTACAACAACGATACCGGATTTTTGGGGGTGCTTCAGGACTCGATGACTTCCTCGCATTCTCGCTTCATACCATCCATCCGCTTCTAATCGCTTGAGTACCTCACGAACTTTCATGACTTTTTCTTTATATTTTAAATTCCATAGTCATGTACTCACCAACTGCATACGAGAGCGCGAACTGCTTGAATTTCTGCCTGTTTGGTGCATCATCTTCATACAGCGCTTCTTCAGCTTCAAAAATTTGTTTGTCAATTATCTCTTGAAGTTGACGTTTTTCTTCTAAGTTAAGGGAAGATATGACTTCCGCTAAAGCTTCTAAGGAGAGTTGTAATTTAACGATGGCTGGCATTGTTATACAATTAATTTTTTATTTTAGACATTTTATAGCAATCCTAAATCATTTGTAAAATTCCTCTTTTCTTCGTGCTCTTTGCGTCTTTGCGGTTTATAATTTTATAAATCAAATAAGACTCCTATATAACTCCTATTAAACTTATTCTATAGCAATCCTATTTAAATCATGAAAATTTTTTCAGGAACCACGGAGGCGCAGAGGACACAGAGGTTAAGAAAGAGAGGATTTTACAAATGATTGAGGACTGCTATAACATTTATATTTTTGTAAATGTTAGAATAAGCATGAATTTCAGCAAACAAGCTTGAATTTGAGCATCATGTGAGCCGATGAGTGAAGTAGATATCCTGGGGATTGATTTAGGGACAACCAATTCAGCTATTGCGATCTGGGAGTCAGATACAGGAGGAGTCAGAGTTTTGTCAAACTTGGAAGGCGATCGCCTCACTCCTTCTGTGGTCATGATTGATACCAAAACCAATCAACCCATTGTCGGTAAATCGGCGTTAGATTTCATCACCAGTCACCCCAGTCAAGTCATCTACTCCGTAAAGCGTTTCATGGGTTGTACTTTTCGTGACGAACGGGTACGCATTGACCAAACCCAAGTTACCTATGAGATCGCCCAAGTGCAGCAGGGTAAGGTGAGTATCCGTGTTGGGGAAGAAATTTTCTCACCATCGCAAATTTCCGCCCATGTTCTGCGTAAGCTTAAGGAAGATGCTGAAGCAAGTTTGGGTAAAAAAATTACTCAAGCTGTCATCACTGTCCCTGCTTATTTCAGCGAATCCCAGCGTCAGGCTACCAAGGAAGCAGGAGAATTAGCTGGGTTGCGGGTTCCCCGGATAATTAATGAACCAACTGCTGCGGCTTTGGCATTTGGTTTGGGTACAGAACCTCAAACAGTAGCGGTGTACGATCTAGGTGGTGGGACGTTCGATCTATCAATTCTGCGGATTGAAAAAGGTTTGTTTCGTGTCAAAGCTACCAGTGGCGATACTCACTTGGGTGGGGATGATTTCGACTCTTGCATTGTGGGTTGGATGAAGGAAAAGTTTCAGCAGCAGCATAATGTAAATTTACCTGTTGCAGAAGACAGTAAGTTGCGATCGCAGTTACGAAAAACAGCAGAAGTTGCCAAAATCGCTCTTACCCAAACCACAGAATATCAAATTATGATTCCAAATCTTTTCATCGTAGAAAATAAGTCCTTGGGATTAGAAGCAACGTTAACTCGTACTGAGTTAGAAAAACTCGTGCAACCTTTTATTCAACGCACTTTAGACATTTGCGATGCTACTTTGAAAGAAGCTAAGTTGCAACCAACTGACATCGACCAAGTATTATTAGTTGGGGGACAAACCAGATTACCAGCTATCAAGGAAGCACTCTCGCATCGCTACGGTTGGAAAATTAACGACTCAATAAACCCAGATGAAGCCGTTGCTAGAGGAGCAGCTGTTTTAGGGGGAAGGTTATGCGGCTATCTTCGCGAAGAGGTGAAATTATGGGACGTGACACCCTTGTCTTTAGGAATTGAGTTAGCGAATGGCAAAATGGATGTCATCATTCGCGCCAATGAAGCTATACCAGTGACCAAGTGGCGCAAGGGACCGCAAGCCTTTACCACCCAGCGCGATGGACAAGAGAGTATACGCTTCCGTATTTATCAAGGAGAGCGACCAATTGCAGCAGATAATGAATTTATTGGTGAAGTCGTTCTCAACTTAGCCACAGTCCGTCCCGGTGGAGAAGTTAGGGTTAACTGTATGTTTAAAGTTGACCATGATGGGATTCTCCACGTGCTGGCGCAAGATACGAGTACCGAAGGACAACCTGTAGAGAAGACTTTTGACCGTTTTTATCGCTTGACTCAGCAAGAGGTAGACCAGAAACTTGAAGAAGCGAGAGTGCATCAAGATGAAGATACTGTCACCAATCGGATTTTTCAAGTAGAAGAAGAGATCGCCCGATTGCAACGTGTCATTAATAACGATAAGACATCCGATCGCGTACTGTTGGAAAGGTTGGGAGACTTGCAATTAGCTATTAGCGATCGCAATGTTAACCAAGCAGAGGAACTACTAGCCGAACTCAAAAGCAGAATTATGACCTTATAGTTTGCGGAATTTATGGATATAACAGTGATGGATTTGTAGAAAAAGAATACTAAACGCAGAACGATCGCAACATGACTCAAACAAATCGTCACTGGACTTTGATGGTCTACATGGCAGGGGATAATGGTAAAGTGTTCGAGCAGCTTCAAGGTAAACGCTTGATGGCTGCGATGGAGGAGCAAGGTTATCAGGATATTGCTGAAATGGAAGCAGTTGGCTCCACTCCAGAAGTAACCGTGCTAGTGCAGTTTGATACTCTTTCCAACCGCGAACACACTTACCGTATTTACATCCGCCCTTCTCTTGAACCGAGGCAAATCGAGAACATTCCAGAGCAGAATACAGGCGATCCCCGTGCATTACGCGACTTTATTGTTTGGGGAATTGAGAATTATCCGGCGGAAAACTATGCGGTTGCGCGAAATCGTGGTGTTCAAGTGAGGGCGAGTGAAGATGAAGTGCGCTCTTTTACACGCAGTCCTCAGTTACAGAGTGCCTTTTTCCTGTCTTCCATAGTGGAAGTGCTGCAACTGGAAGATGAAGAGTCAAGAGCGATCGCATTTGACGATTCATCTTTAGATTTCCTAGATAATGCCAAACTTCAGCAAGCTTTTCAAGAAGCCGAAGCGATTACAGGTAAAAAAGTTAGCTTAATTGGTATGGATGCTTGTTTAATGGGTATGGTAGAAGTCGCGTATCAACTGCGAGCAAACGCCAATTACATGGTTGCATCCCAAGAAGTAGAACCCCTATCAGGTTATCCTTACACGGCAATTTTACAGAATTTAACTGCCAATCCAGAAATAACAGCAGAGACGTTGGCAAAGTTAATTGTACGGGAATACGGGCGCTACTACGGAGGAGAATCGCGTGGTAGTGTAGCTCAGATTACCCAATCAGCGACCAATTTGAAGGGAGTTGAGAAGTTGGTTGAGGCGTTGGGAAGATTGGCAAATGTTTTGCGTCAATTGCTGGCGGAGTCAGATATTTATACTGAGAATGCATTGTATCATGCTCAACGTAAGGCAGTGCGTTTTCGCGATCGCCCTTGGCGCAAGCCGTACCCGGCTTATCGCGAAGCGCAAGCTGTACCCAGCTTATCGGGACTTTGTAGATTTGTATGATTTTTTGAAGATGTTAAGGGATAAATATGCAGGGGAGAGTACAGAATTAACCCAGGTTATAGATGAAGTGATGGATTTGATAATTCTTGAAGTTGAACCGCAGTTAATTTTGGCAAATGTGACTTCAGGGGTGAAATTTGAGCGTGTTAAAGGGTTATCAATTTATTCGCCAGTGAGAGGTTATTCTCAGTTTTATGAGAGGTCAGATTTTGCTTGTTGTGGGTGGGGAGAGTTTGTGAAGGTTTTGAACAGCACCGAAGAGTCGTGACAAAGCTATAATTGGAATAAAAGACAAGCCGGGTAGCACGCTTGGGAGCGATCGCTCAACGGGTTGAAATGAGCCACTGTACAGAAAGTTACACACTTAGCTGAAAGCTTTACTATATGAGCACTCTAGCCATTAAGATTTTTCCCCCTAAGTATAAGTTAACCTATATATGAAAATGTATAAGAATTATCAGAATAAAATGAAATTCAATGACTTTACTGAACTACAAAATTCAATTCGTGCATATAATTCAAATTCGATTTTGGCTCTAGGAACTAAGATATGCTGGCAAATATCAGAAACTCAATACTCAGATCCATTAATTTGGGTACAAGATAATGCTAAACGTAATTACACTATCCGTATAATGTTACTTGCTAGTGCAGGCAATCCCTATCGACGCAAGAATATTAATTTTCAAGATTTTCAGAATTTGATTAATGTTTATTTTAGTTGGGAGAAACATACTATTGCATACCCACATATTCTTGATAAAGAGGCAGAAACTCTATTTTTTTCTATTCGCAATTGGGAGAACGAAAATGCAAAAAAAGTTCGGAATTGGTCATTAAAACTTAGTGATATTTTTGATGTTGCAGTAATTCGCAAACATATGGTTGGTTTGTTTTTACAACGCCAAACAGCCTTCCAAAATGCAGGTTTTGGAAAACAATTTTCTCGCATTAAACGAACAATTAAATTTATTAATTTGTTAGAAAAACACTCTGGTAAAAATTTTTCAGAAGATTTTGTAAAATCTACAGGATTAAGCCCACAAATCTACTTTAGGCAATTTTTGGGTTGTTTAGCCTTATTTAAGCTGCATCCTAAAAGCCTGGGAGTGTGTGACTTTTCTCAATTTCCTGTTATTGATAATGAGCTTCAAAAAATGGGCATAACTCTGGAGAATTTAAAGTTGTTTATTAAGCAGAATAGTGCGCCATTTCATTTAGAATCTAACACTTCATTCCGCTGTAAAGTTAAAGAAAATCTCGACCGAGTATCTGAATATTATAATCCTTTTTTTTATAATATTTTCCTAGAAATCCCCTTGATTGAATTTGAGAAAGAGAAATTTTATTTGCCCGATCCTTTTTCTTTTACTGAATCATGTTGGAATCAAATTGAAGATCTAGTTCTCAAAAAATGGGGCAAGAGAGAACTAGGAAACATTTTAAGTGATTCCTTTGAGGATTATCTTGAAAATATACTTTTTCCATCCATAGCTCCTAACTCTTTTGAAAAGATTTCTGAGGTTCACAATCCTGAGAAACGTTCGGATAAACGCGCTGACTTTCTGATTAAACTTTCTAATGCATATATAGTAGTAGAATGTAAAAACAGTATTATGTATCTCGATACAAGCGCGTACTTTCACCCCGATGGA
The DNA here is from genome assembly GCF_009725235.1 of Scytonema sp. UIC 10036. Next base: position 23,124 of record NZ_WJFC01000021.1, on the reverse strand, counting down.
GTTGCTGAACTGTGGTGTCGTATCCACTCTGCATCCGAGCAAGTCGCCGCAACAGTAAAAGCCCTCAATATTAAGGATAAGCCAGTAATTCCTCTTATTATGACTTTCTATGACAACATTGTATCATCAGAAATATTAGAGGAAATGATAAGGCAAAGTGATTATTGCTCTTGTATGGGATTGAGTATTCCACCAATTGTACGTTCTTTACACGAATTTGAACATTGGATATCTGATAGAAGTCTTAATAACTGGGCTGACTTAATTCTACAAAAGCAAAATACTTCTTCACCTGTAAAACCTGATAACAAAGGACATAATTATCAATACTTAGAAGATATTTCCATTTGAATTAGGATAAGCACAACTCATAGATGAGCTTAGAAATAAACATTCTGGATAGCAGGGGGGATTTGCTCGCCAGATAAAATGTATGTATGGCGGCTTCTGATACTGAACGGCTCTTAGTTACGGTATGCTAGCGTTACTCATTTGAGTTAGCGCTTTCACTCGTTGCTCATCACTATCCCGAAGCCGCTTGTGTATGGTTGGCGCGACTTGAAAATATCTCGAAAGTAGATATATTAGATATTTTTCATCGGATTAACCGCTCGCGCATCTCCCCCGATGCGAGTCGTTTTGCCCAAGCTATTCTTGAAATAAACTGTCACAGGTTACTTACTTTGAGGGAAACATTACCTTGAAAACACCAAAAACCCTATTTTTAGCTTGGCAAGATTCCATTAGTCACTATTGGTTCCCTATTGGTCGGTTAACATTTGATGGGGGTGTCTATCAATTTGTCTACACGCAAGGTGTAAAAGAAGCTGAAGAGAAATGTGCTTTTAAACCTTTGTCTTCATTTCCGCGCTTAGATGAAATTTATACATCAACTCAGTTATTTCCAGTGTTTGCTAATCGGGTGATGTCGCGTAAGCGTCCTGATTATTCAAGTTTTATTGAATGGCTTAATATTCCGAATAATCAAAATGACCCAATTGCAATTTTAGCCCGCAGTGGTGGGGAACGAGAAACAGATACACTCGCCGTTTTTCCTTATCCAGAAGTTAATGAACAAGGACAGTACCATCTTTATTTTTTCTTGCATGGGTTGCGACATTTGTCAAGCAAAGCGATTGAGCGGATCGATCGACTTGAGCCTGGGGAAAAGTTATGGTTACAAAGCGAATTTCAAAATCCCTACGATTCTCAAGCTTTAATTTTCAACACCGAAGACCACTACATTGTCGGTTACTGTCCGCAATATTTGCAAGCAGAAGTTTTTGAGTGGCTTCGACAAAATTCTAACGAATGTGTGCGGGTAGAGCGTGTCAATAAATCTCCAACTCCGCTCCAGTTTCGCCTGCTGTGTAAAATGAGCGTGGATTGCAGAAATAATTTTCGCCCCTTCTCAAGTCCTCAGTATCAACCCCTTATTGCAGAGATTGCGACTGCGATAAAAGGATTGCCTTCGTCACGATAAACCAGTGGCAAAAACCAGGGTTACTATATGAATTAAAACCCATTATCTCCAAGCGGGAGCATCCCCCGTACAACGTCAAAATCCTTAAAGAATTATGAATCAAACCTTCACGACTCAACACATGACTCCAGAAGCGATCTCTTTGCTTGTCAACGACCTCCCCGATTATATCAAAGCTGCACTTTTGAAAAAGTCTGCTGAACTTGAATGTTCCCTCGAAGCTACAATTGAAATGGCAATCTCCAGTTTTCTAGATGAAGAAGCGTTGAGCTTTGAGGACTGTCTACTTGCTCAACGTCTGAAAGAGCGAGAGCGTTAGATTTGCTGTAATAGCTATAATTGGCATATAAAGACAAGCCGAGTAGCACGCTTGGAAGCGTTCGCTTCGGGCAGAATTAACGATTCAAATTTCAGATGAACTAGCTCAACGTTTAAAACATGACGCAAAATCGCTTATCCAAATTGCTTTTCGAGTATAGTACGAAAAACGCATCCTTCATGCTTGAGACATTCTTGACTATCCGATGTCCAATATGGAACCTGACCTAAATGAATCTGTAGAATACCTGTAGGTTCAAGAAGAGTAACGAGATATTGGCAAGGGTATTCTGTATAGCTTTGCGGTTGAGACAATTCACCAATAAATTGCCAATAATTGGTCTGTGTACTCCGTAAATAAAAATTGTACTTGCAATTTAATGGTAACGGAGGTAAGGGGTTACTAATTAATCCTACCTTCGGAACTCCATTTTCATCGAAAAAGGATTTCAGATCATAGTATTTACCAGCTTCAAATATTAGAGTAAAAGCTTCTGTTCTTAGATTGGCTGGGGATTCGGCAATACTAACAGCTATATCGTACAATAGCTCATGTTCGTGGGAAAAGATTTTTTGGGTTCCTACTCTTACTCCAATATCGAGATAGGAAATGTTAGCAGGAATCTTGTATTTGGGATTACCCTGACAAAATAATAGAGTAAACTCTAGCTTCTGATTAACCTCAAACTGGACTCTGATGTCGTTAAGAAATTCAGTATCAGTCATTCCTATTCGATTTGCTAGCGCGTTGCCATTGTAGTGACCATACATTTCACGTCTTATACCTTCAAAGTCCTCACGATCGATGATCATAGTTAATTGAGTTGCCGACCAAAAACTGCGAATTTTCGCCTCCAAGTTGTTAGGATCAACTTGATAAAACTCTTGACCTGCTTGAAAAATTTTGTCTGCCTCTGGATTTATTGTCCTTCGATAGAAGGAGCAGGGCAAAAATTTTAATGATGCAGTATTTATTTGCTGAGGAGTGGCTGATGGGATTTCTAAACTTACACCAGCAACTTCTACTCTATGTCCCTGTTTAAGCAGTTTACGAAGTTGCTCTTCCGCTCTATCTAATTCATCACTCGCAAAACTCTTCATTCCGCGACTATAAACTAGTAATGGTTCAAACCCAGCTTCTATTAGCGGTTCTGCAAAAGACTCCACCAAAGATACTAAGCGTAATACCTCACCCATATCCTTCCGCTTCACCCTCTCACTTAATCTCTGCGCCAACTCCTGCGCTGCCTCATCCGGCTTAGTATACGCCAAGGCTGTCCACTCCTGAGCCTCCCGCAAATCTTGCGTATCTGTGTCATCATCAGTTAGTTGCTGCGCCACGTAATCTAGCAAAAACTGCCCCAATTCATCAAATCTTTCCTGCCCAAATTGCTCCTTCAGTTCCCGCAATAACAAATCCCGGTCAGCAATATCCATCTCATACATCTCATAACCTACCTGACGGCATAAACGAGATAGCAAGACATGAGCAACCGCTATCCAAGGGGCTTCGGGGACAAAGTTTGCCCAAATTTGGTAAAGCAAGTCGGGTGTGAGCACCAAGGGAAATGAAGCGTGACGAGCCAAATTGCAGTATACTTCCCCAAACTGCTGAGCAAACCCTTCAATTCGTCGTTGGGCAATTCTTCTTGCACGAGTTTGGTTAATATTTGCGGTCACATCAACCATGAATACATCACCTCCCTAGCGATATATCGACCTCGCAGTACACTAATTGCTGCATTCATCCCCTGCGGACTCATCTCAAACATTGGTACAAAACTAGCTATTTCACCAGCTGTAGTTTGCCGCCAAGATTCACTAGGCATCGGGTTGAGCCAAGCAAAATAACGCACTGACTGCTGTAATTGCTCAATCCACGCCTTAGTGCTATCAACCCGCTCTTGGTCAAAGTTTCCCCGTGCTGCGCCTGCATCGCTGACAATCAGTACCACCGCTCGTTCTCCAACGTCCTCAAACGCCTTAGACACAAGCTTGGCATCAAGCATGGCAGGATGACGATACAAGTATTCATCAGGGTAGTCATGAAAATAAAATACATTTGTTGTTCTCAACCGTCCTCCCCGTTGTGCCGTTTCCACCAATTGCCGCGATAAATTGTGAAACGGCACCATCGAGCCTTCCTGGTCAATTAGCAACATCAAATCTGTACGATTGCTACGAGGTGACACCATCACAGGTTGTAGTAAAATGCCATCACGCCCAATTCTTGCCACCGTCGCCTCAACATCTAACTGTGTAGGTAGTCCTTGACGCACCGAACGACGCAGGTAACGCCAGCATTGCTTCATTTGTCGTTTGGTAACGGGGAAATACTCTGTTAAAAGTATGTAGCGGGGGCGCTTGAGTTCTTTATCTCGGCGACTACTCCGCACTGCTTGCACTGCTTGCACTGCTTCGGAGGTTATACCAAGTGTTTTTAATTCTTTATCAACTGATAACTGCTTATCTATGGATAAATTGGAAGTACTATGTTGTATGCTTATTTCTGATTTCTCTAACTCCACCGGAGAATGTCGCCACATCTGCTCAAACAATCGTCGAATTAGGCGATTTTCTTCCTCAGACTTTGCCCATAATATACAGCAAAGCTGCTCTAATTCCTGGCAATTACTGATACCAAAACCTGCTTTTAAACTACGCAAAACCGCCAGATATTCTTCAACCCCCAACGGCAAACCATGTCGCTGTCGTAGGCTGTTAAAAATATCGAGTAGTGGTAGTTCTTCAAGCTTCATACTTTAAATACCGCAGATGGTCTTCCCATTTTTTTAGTAAAACTTCCGGAAAAGGAATTTCTCCGTGCAGCTGCTTTAACACCTCATCTTGAGGAAATTGCCGCAACACTGCAAACCAATCAAGCAACTCACTGGTACTCACTTTTTTACCAGCTTTCCCCTTCTCCATTTTCTGCCGTAGTTCGGTAAAACGGTTTACCGCAGCTTCCACTAATTCAGACGAAGATTCGGGGAAGTGAGACTTGACAATATTATCTAACTGTGAATAGGGAAACTGAATATAATAAAACAAACAACGCCGCAGAAAAGCATCAGGTAAATCCTTTTCATCATTGCTAGTGACAAAGACAATGGGAGGGTAATTTGCTTTGACTTCTTCCCCCTTTTCTTCAATGGTAAACTGCTGCTCATCCAACTCTCGCAATAGATCGTTAGGAAAGTCAATATCAGCTTTATCAATTTCATCAATCAGCACCACAGTGCGTTGTTGATTTTTAAACGCACGTCCTAGGGGTCCCAATTTGATGTAATTGTCCAAATTCCCGACTTTAGAATTGCTTGCTTCCCCCACGCGAGCAAGTTGAGCATCGTGCAAACGACCAACAGCATCATAGGTGTAAAGTCCATCCCTCGCCCTAGTGGTAGATTTAATATACCAAGCTTCATAGGGTAAGCCCAATTCGTAAGCCACTGCTTGCGCCAAACTTGTTTTACCGCATCCAGGCTCACCTTTAAGCAACAAGGGACGTTTTTCTAAGAAAATAGCAAGATTAACGGCTTTGATAAGTTCTGGTGATGGTAAGTAAGGAGAAAGCCCGTACTTTTGACACTCTTGGGGTGAAATTGGCTTGCCAGTATAATACTGCTTGCCATTGGCGGTGAGTACGCTTGCTAAATCAGCCATTTCGCCAAATCTCCTTCCCAACTTAAATCAAAGTGCGTGCAAATTTCTTCATAGACAAATTGAGGAATGCCGTTATCAGAATTTTCCCATATTCGCTGATAAGTTAAATTAGTAGGTATCTGTAAATCGCGAAATACCTTCATATCGCTTAGCCAATCTTGTAGGACATCGGTTGGAAACGGACTAACAGGTGGCAAGTACAGGGGAATTCGAGGATACTCCGGTTCATCAAATTGCTTTGCCAGCATGACTTGTGACTGACAAACATTACCACAATTATCCACTAAGAACATTAATAAATGTGTATCTTTCAGTGGTGGATTGAACTTTCCTCTGTCTACTAGCGGTTCCCAAAACTCCTGAAGCCAACTTACGAGAACTTTTGACGGCATACAGTCAACTTTTTCAAAGATGAAAATGACATCTTGAGTCTGCCAGCGATCGCAAATTCTATCAATAATTTGTTCTGGTTTAGTATCTAGTGGGAGTAAAAACGAACGAGCGAGTTGTTTCCACAAGCGTTCAGTACTGCGATAAGCCGCATTGTTGGTCACATCGTTTTTAATGGGAGAGTTATTCTTCCATCCTGATTTTACCCGAAATAAACGAGTCACCAGTAATTCCTGCCCACAGTCAGGTTCCCCGTGAACAAGGAATGCAGCTGTTCGATGTTGTTCCAATACATCTTCCACTAACCGCACCTGCTGCTTAAAGTCCATTTGTAGCAGTAAATCAAAGAGTAAATGCGGCGGTGTAGAAATAGTTAGAGTTTCTGCTGGTGGTAGAAATTCTACAATCAGTGTGTCGATAATAGCTTGGACATCAACGCCCACCTCCTCACGTATCACCTTTAGTAATGCACAAATTGCTGGTTTCCCTGGAGAAATTTCCCCAAATTCTACCAGTTTCACGTACATATCCCCGATAAACGCATCAACGGGTAAATTCCAGCACAGACGGTTTAACACGGGCGTATTCATCCCTAACGCCCTCCTTAAATATCCTTGACGCTGGTACTCATTCTCCATTAGAGGTCTGAGTAGAGGTAATAACTTGTGTATTAGGTCGCTCACTGCAAAAGGGTGTATATGCCTGGGAAATTTTGGTTAGATTATCTGTATTACTTTTATCATTTCTGAAACCAAACAGACGTAAGCGTCATTAAGAAGGTACACCCCAAATCCTAATTCTGGAATCATCATTACCACTAACTAAAATTTTAGGATGAGGACTGAAAGCAAGAGAATTTACAAGACTTTGAGCTTCAAGAGTCTGTAACAGTTCTGCTGTTTGATAATTCCATATCCTAATTGTATTATCTTCACCTCCACTGGCGATAATTTTTTCGGATGGACTAAACGCGATCGCATTCACAGAATCTGTGTGTCCAGTCAGAATACGCTCTTGGGTTCCAGTGTTTGGATTCCACAGCTTGATTGGTGGATTAGAAACACCATTATCACCGACACTAGTACCTCCACTGGCAATGGTTTGTCCGTCAGGACTAATAGCAACTGAGCGAATTGACCCTACCGAACGGTCAAACCAAGATACCATAGAACCAAAAAAGTCGGTTGGGCGATTGAGAGTACGTATTCTCTCCCCATTACGCCAATTCCAAATCATGATTGCACCATCAATACTACCGCTCACCAAAAACCGTCCATCACGGCTAAAAGTCACAGAATTGACATCCCATCCGTGTCCCCTTAAAGTGTGTAACTGTTTTCCGCTACTAAGATGCCAAAGTCTAATAGCCGCGTCAAAATGTCCCGTGGCGAGGGTTTGTCCATCCGGGCTAAAGCTGACACAACTAGTTCGCAAAGAAACCAACGAACTGCCTAAAGTTTGTCTCAGTTTACCTGTACGTATATCCCACAACTTGATATTACCATCCTGAAACTCCATGTTACTGACACTTGCCAAGGTTTGTCCATCTGGGCTAAAGTCAACAGCAAGAACTGGGCTAGAATGTCCTATGAAAGTAGTGAGCAATTCGACCGTCGTTAAGTTCCATAATTTGATTGTGCGGTCGCGACTTCCACTGGCAACAATCTTACCATCTGGACTAACAGCAACATATAAAACTGAATCTGAATGTCCGCTGAGGGAATTGATATTTCTATAGCGACTATCTAGACTATCTACTCGTTTTTGTTGTTCTGCTAATTCTTGTATAATTTTTTGTAGTAAATTATCAATTGTTTGTTGAATATCTACGCCTACATTTTCACGTATGACTTCCAATAAAGTACAAACTGCAGGTTTCCCAGAGTTAATTTCTCCAAATGCTACTAGTTCCCTCACCATTTGGGGAATAAAAACATCCACACTCGTATCCCAAACCAAACGATTCAAGACATTTGCATTAGTCCCTAAAGCCATAACAAGATAAGATTGACGTTGTTGCTTATCCCACATAAATGGTCTTAACACACGCGATAATTCTTGGATGATTTCCCCATTGAGTTCTGCCATCTAAATTACCCCTGCAATCTTGCGTAAATTTCAGGTGCATTCGCCTGTAAATCTTTCAAAACAGCGATCGCACTCGTACCTGCATTACGTAAATACCTCCGTTGCGTGCTTGGTTCTACTAACATCCCACCGCTATGGTGAATCCCAACCACCTGAAAATCATCATCGAAAACAGGCGAACCTGATGAACCGGGTTCTGTACTAGTAGTATATTGCAGGACTTGATTATCGGCGTAAGCAACAAAGTTATTCTGTATTGAGATCTTCTTTAAATGTCCGCCTGGATGTTGAATAATTGCCACGCGGTCATCTCGCCGCATTAATTGACTTTTGAAGATTAAAGGTTTGCCAAAGTCTGGAACTTCTTTCAGGGTTACTACTGTAAAATCCAGTTCTTTGTTAGTGTAAAAAGCACCATCTGGTAAAGCCCCAATAGTTTGTGTTGGGCATTCTTTACCATTGATATCTAATTGATAGTTAAAGCTGAAGTTACTTTTTTCTGCTACTTCCTGGCTTTTGATAACGTGATTGTTCGTCATGAGTAAATCAGGTGCAATCATAAACCCCGTACCCAAACCTTCTGGAGTTTTGATACGAACCACCGCTTTTGATGCTTCTAATGCTAAGTTTAAAATGTAAATATGGCGTAGAGTATCTTCTCCAATAATTTTTTCCTGGATGTCAACTATACTGTCAGTTCCGCGCCAAGAATCAATAGAGCGATTGCGAGTACTAGCAACATCTAGGAGAGGATATGTTTGAAATAAGCCCAGAATAAAGTCTTTATCATCACCATCGCCAATATAGTTCTGAATATGGTTGAGGAAAACTGCCAGGGCTTCTTTACCGTAAGCAACCTGTCCAAATTGCGACAAAAAGGTTACTATCCTCACAGAGAAACTCATGGGGCTACCTTCCCAATCTAGCCGCGCCAGAATTATCTCAGCTTTCGGATCTCCTCCAAAAGCTCCTGTAAGAAAATCTCGGCGATCGCGCACGTTGGCAAAGTCTGGTAAATTCTGCACAATGCGCGTCAGGCGTTGGAAGTCGGGTTGGGATAGTTGTACGGTCACGGTTACTGCTCCTATAAAGTCATGCAGCGATCTTCTAATTAAAGATGATATAGATTTATAACTGTGAGTACTGACATGAGGTTTAGCGCTTATTGTTCCAAGTGACATTGCGTGCTTTTGTACTTCTCAATCTCCGTAATGGGTAATAGTAAGGTGTTTTCTATTTCTTCGCGAACTGTGCCACTCATCACACTACCACTATTTAAACAATCTACTAATAGTTTATTGGCATCGTAGTACTGTTTTAGTGATTCCCATTGCTCATCTTTAAGATAGTGTAGGCTGTGTCTGATATTTCGATATGTCACTATCAATCCTCTAAGCCGCTCAGCCCAGATTCGACCTTCTGTTAACCCCCAGTTTCTATAGCTCTCCCAGTCTTCGCATAAGAAGCTCGGTAGCACATTTTTTATCTTTTCAAGTTCCGTTCTAAATTCTGGTTCAAGTTGATATGCAGTTAATTTTTCATATCCTTCAATGAATTGTTGATTAACATGAGAATAGCTAAAAGCATCCATCATAGGTGGATTGGAAGCTATACAATAAGCATTATATAGGAATAAAGCCAGTTCGTAGTCAAGGACACAATCAAGAGCATATTCAGGATTAATTACAGAATTAATATCAATGTCAAAGGTATGTGTGGAGCAAAAATTTGAAGGAGATTGAAAATCAAGAATATCATTACGATTTATTGAAAAATAGAAAGCTCTAATTTTTGCTGGATGATAGGGAACAGTAACAGATTGGGATTTTGCATAAACACGAGCGAGAAAATCTTGAAGCTCTTTATTTACACCTAGTACATAGTCAATTTCGTTTTTCATACTTTTTAGTAGTTGTCCACTGTTACAAGATAGCTCAGTAGTAATCAAAAATATTTCTTGGTAGCGTACTTCAGAAATATGCTTGGCTAGTATCTGCCAATCAGCTCGTTTGCAAAACCACTTTCCTACGAAATACTCTTGAAAAGTCAGGTGCGAAAAAGACCAAACCTTCTGCGCCCTTTCAATCAGCAACCCATGCTGCGCCTCAATTGCTCTTAAAACCACCTGACTATCTCGCCGCGAAATTTTCAAAAACTCCGCAATATACCTCTCTATTTCCTCCTGCTCAAACAGCACATACTGTGGTTGCTCAAACTTCTTCACCGCTAGATAGCTCAAAAGTTCCTGCTTTCGCTCAGGCAATAACTCTCGGTAAATCTCATCCCGCTCAATTGCCCGTGATTTGTCCCACTTCTCTAGGAGTAACTCTAATCCTTCTTCGTATAGTTTCGACCGTTTTGAGTAGAACTTTTCTGTTTGATGAAACACTGAACAGGTTAAATTCAATAAGATTGGTGTAATTGCTAATTCCCGAATTGGCTGATTTTTTTCTAAATAAAGTTTTTCTATAAATTCTCGTGCTTTCGCTTGTCTTTCCTTTATATTTGAACAAACTACCTTAAACCAGTGTTCCGCAAATGCATTGACTTGTGTCTGATTAAAATCTGCGACTTCGACATAATCAAAACGGTCAAATCGGGATTCTTGACTTTGTGTTCTACAAGTAACTATCAACTGATTCTGGGGATATGTACGAGCAAATCGTTTAATTTCTTTAGAAAGTTCTTGTCCGTTGGTTCCCGTAACCTCATCTAAACCATCTAGTAAAATCAACGCCCTACCTTGACTTAAGACTAATTCAGTTTCAACATCAGACAAGCGCCATTGCTGAGTTAAATAACGCTCTAAATGATATTCAAAGGAGCGACCATCATCTACAAATTCTCGTAGCTTAATCAAGACCGGAATTCGATGTGGTTGCAATCTACCTTCATTACATTCGATGACAATACACTGGAGATAAGTTGTTTTCCCAGAACCAGGCTTCCCCAACACCATTAAATTCGTATTTTTTGCCAGCACTGTTAACCCAGATATTCGCTGTTGCTGTTTGCCTAAGCCAATGCGATCCAAACTACGATAACTGGAATATTCTTTAACACCAACACTAAAATCTTGCCACAAGTCATTTAGTTCTGATTTGCGGCTACTACTAACTTGTTCTAGAATATTAACATCTACAAATAACTCGCCCAAATTTACCCAATGGTCAACACCTAAAAGTGGTATTGTTCCATGCAAGCTTTGGATATCATCATGCAGGCGAGCACGCACTTTCTGCACAAGGACATCTATTGATATGCTATCAGTTGCTGTGGAAGAGATCGCTCCCACATCAAGTAGAGGACGCAAATGATCGATACGTTGCTGCACATCTACACCTACTTGCGATCGCACATATTCCAACAATGCCCAAAGCGCTTGTTTTCCTGGAGCTACTTCGCCATAGTCTACTAGCTTGCACATCATATCTGGGATAAAACTTGCCACAGCACCACCCCAACTGATGTGCTGCAACACAGGTGCATCATTACCCAAAGCGAAAACTAAAAAGGGACGACGATTTCTCTCATCTTCCAAAAAAGGTCGGAGCAGCTGCACTAGTTCATTGATAATGTTAGCTTCTAATTGTAGATTTTTAAAATTCTTTGCTTCTAAGGCTTCTTTACTCATATCAGTAAATTAATTTAAAGATTTATATATTTGCTACAAACTAATAATTTAATATTCAAGTACTTGTTTTAATTTATGTACTCTCATCATTAGTAAGTATTCGTAAACTTTTGGCATAAACTCTTTTTTCTTTTTGCTTAACTTCCACTTTTACACGAGAACCTTTTTGCAGTTGAAATATGAAGTCTGAGTTTATAAAATCTTCTTGGAAGTAGATATCATCACTACCATCATCGGCAGCGATATATCCATATACTTTACCTTGCTTATTTTTCTTAATAAATTTGACAGTTCCAAGTTTTAAGGTATTTGAGTTTACTATTTCTTTTGATGAAGAAAGTTTATCGTAAAGTTCAACAACAACTTGGTCTTGAGGATAAATAGCAAGCGCACGTTGACAATAAGAGATAGCTTCTTCACGATTTCCTAACTGTACCAGAGCATATGTTAATTCAGGCGTGATTTTAACTAAACCCAAGCTATTTCTTAAGCTCTCATTTATTTCAAAACCTATGCGAAATGCTTCAGATGCCTGCTTAGTATGTCCATGTGCTAGTAAGGCTTGACCCATATCAGTATGAACTTTTGCTAAATGTTTTTGGTTATCTAATTGTTCAGCACATTTTATGCTTTCTCGAAAATACATAAGAGCTAATTGAAATTTCTTCTCTCCTCCTTGCTTGCAGAACACTTGACCTAGACTGTTAAGTATGATTGCCTGCCATTGCTTGTCATCTAATTTCACAGATAGTTCATAGTAGCGTCGGAGAATCATTTCAGGGGCATGAAATTTTTGCGTTGCTCTAGCAGCAGACCCGTACAAAATATCAACTTGGCACAAAAAAATTGTATAATCAAGTGAGTTATCTAAAATAATTTTTAGTTGTTGCTTATTATCTGTTCCTTCTGCAATTGTGACTATACGTTCCAATGATTGGATGGCTCGATCAATTTGTCCTTGCTTCTGGTACAACCCACCTAACTGCTTTAAGGTAATTGTTAATGAATGCTTGTCATCAATTTCTTGTTCAATGGCGAGGGCACTCTCAAAGGATTGGATGGCTTTGTCGAACTGTCTTTGCTCCTGGTACAAACCACCCAACTGAGTTAGAGTGATTGCTAATTGTTGTTTGTTATCGGCATCTTGTGCAATAGCAATTGCACGTTTAAAAGATTGGATGGCTTTATCGATTCTTCCTTGCTGCTGATACAACCCACCCAACTGAGTTAGAGTAGTTGCCAATTGTTGCTTATTATCAGTTTCTTCGGTAATTGCAATCACACCTTCAAAGGATTGGATGGCTCGATCAATTTGTTCTTGCTTTTGGTACAACCCACCCAACTGATGTAAGGTAATTGCCAATTGTTGCTTGTTATCGGTTTCTTGTGCAATAGCGATGGCACGCTCACAGGATTGTATGGCTTCATCGATTCGTCCTTGCTTTTGGTACAACCCACCCAACTGAGTCAGTATAATAGCTAATTGTTGTTTATTATCAGCTTCTAGTGTAATGGCGATGGCACGCTCACAGGATTGTATGGCTTCGTCGAACTGTCTTTGCTCCTGGTACAAACCACCCAACTGAGTTAGAGTAATTGCCAATTGTTGCTTGTTATCCGTTTCTTGTGCAATGGCGAGCGCACGCTCATAGGTTTGGATTGCTTCATTGAACCTTGCTTGCTCCTGGTATAAACTACCTAGAAGGTTTAATTTGATTATAAAGTTGCGTTTGTCAGCCAGTTTCTCTTCAATAGCTGCGCTTTTTTCAATTGCTGTTATCGCCTCATCAAGTTTTCCCTGTCTTTGTAAAACTCTACCCAGACTGGTTAATACCATTAATAAGCTGCGTTGATGTCCCAATTCCTCAAAAATAGCAGAACTGCGCTGTAAGGTATAAAAAGCCTCATCCAAACGTTCTTGTTCCTGGAAACATATACCTAAGTTGTGTAATACCATAGCTGCATGGCGTTTATCGTTTAACTGCATAGAGATAGCATAACTGCGGTTTAAAATCTCCTCGGCTTCGTTGAAGCCTCCCTGTCGTCGCAGTACGCCTCCCAAACTATTCAGCACCATCGCCAAACCTTCTTGATTATTCAGTTGCTCCTCAATCTCCACAGCACGCTTGAAAACTTTAACAGCTTCATCAAATTTTCCTTGCCGCATTACTATACCACCCAGGGTATTAAGGTACTTTGCAAGAGAAAGTTGACGAGTTGTTTCTTCCTCAATTTTGCTCAATATTTCTGAGATAAGTTCAGATTTGAGAAGTTCTTCTGCGCCTGTCCGGTTACCTTGTAGAGATAAATATTTTGCCTGCTGAATCCGGAATTTTACAACTTTTTCCCAATTTTCATTACTTTCTGCTAATTTTTCAAATCCCAACATGAAATGAACAGCCTGTTCCCAATCAGCATACTGCTCAAAAAATGGCTGTAGGTAAACTGCGAACTCATACTTATCTTGTTCTTGATATTTTATTGTTGTTTGCTGCTGCAACCACTGAGCAGCTAAGATAATTTCATCAAACTCTGCTGCAATTTCTTTGGCAACTACGGGATTAATTTCCCTCTTAACCAACTTAATAAAATATTCAGCGTGTCTTGCCGTTGCCTCCTCGTGCAACCCTAACTCAATAGCCTTTTCTACAGCAAACTCGTAGATAAGTGGATGAAATACAAAGCGGTCTTCCCCTACCTCGGAATTGTTAATTAGCGAAAGCCGATCGAGTTTGTTCAGGCGCTCTTCAGTAGTGTCGTCATCGCAAGCAGTTGTAACTATTGCAGTTTGCAAAGAGAAGCCATTTTTGGCACAAACACTTAAGCAAGCAAAGAAGTTTATTTCATCCGGCTGTAAATACTCTAAACTCAATGAGAAACAAGCAAATAGATCCAAATGTTTGACGTCGCCAAATTTTATACGTGCAAGTTGCCTTTTTTTTGTTAATCTCTTGGCATGGCGAGTAAGGCTGCGCTTTTCATATAGACTTAATAGTGAACCAATAATTTTAATAGCAATGGGTAAATAACCTACCAATTCGATTAACTCGCGGGCAGCTTCTGGTTCTGCTGCCACACGTTCTTTACCTATAAGCTTTTCTAACAGCAACAGTGCATCAGCTTCAGGAAGTGGAGAGAGGTTGATTCTACCCTCTTTGGGAATCTCCAGCGAAATTGCCGATCCGCGATCGCGTGTCGTCACAATGACTGCACATCGATTGCCACCTGGAAGCAATTGGCGAATACTATCATCAGCATCGTCGAAAATCAGCAGCATCCGACGGTGGGCAAACACGTGTTGCATAATAGTTGTGGCATCCAGCGCTTCTTCTTCATCTGCATCTAGCTTAATTTCCGCTCCGCATAGGCGGGCAAACTGGCGGGCAATGGTATTTACATTCTTGCCATCCACCCGTAAACCAATTACTCCATCAGGAAAATCTGCTTTATGTAATGTAGCAAAATGACAGGCGAGAGCCGATTTACCAATACCTCCTACACCAGTCAACCCAGCAATACTGCACAATTTCACCCCTTGATTGTCCAAAAGCGATTCTTCTAGTTTTTTTAACTCCTCATTTCTACCAGTGAAAGTTGAGATATCCAACTGAGGCAACACAAATGGGATTTTACGCTCTGCTGATTTTTTTACATCTGGTAGCTTATTTAAACTTACCTGACCTTTTCCTTGAATCAGTTTGATAGGTTGGTCTGGTCTTCTGATTTGGGGAATTTGAGGGATTTTCTTTTCTGCATAGTATTTGTTAAGCTCTTCCTCCACATCATGTGCCAATGTACGGTCTGTTATCCAATCTCCTTGTGGAACTTTATCAGGATTAAGCCCTTTTATCAGTGCTCCTGAAAGTAAACCATGTTTACCATCTAGCCGCCCATAAGCAACTTCTGAACTATGAGATGCAGCAATTATTAAGCGTCTGCGTCCTGGGAAATCGCTATCCTTAAGTTCTAGTAATTCACCACTGTAGCAGCTATCTAACCAAATAATTTGCTCTTTTACTTGGCTCTGCTCTACGATTTCCCATAAATCTCGCAGTAATATACCATTCCACTTTTTGTTTACAGGATTTGCATCACTGGTTGCTATTAGAATTTGCTTGAGACTGCCCAAGGGTTTTTGTAGCCCATGTCCGGCAAAAAATAATAGTGCCGTGTCTCGCCGATCTTTTGTCAGAAATAGTTTGGTAATTTCATCTAGCAGTTCATCAGCAGTAACACTTTTTTCTGGATCGACCTGCAATCTGCCATCAATGTTGCTTCGTGGCAATCGTTGCACTCGAAAATTGCCATCGATTTCCAACAGTTGAGCGATCGCTTCCGCATCAGTTGCGGGAGTTTTTAGGTGCTTGGCTTTACTTGTCGATGTATCCTTCAACAAAGGATACTGATTTATACCAACTACAAGTGCATCTCGTGTCATAAAAACTTAATCTATACTGATTAACTGCTTTATCCTGTTACCGAGGCACCCTAGCTTGATGAATTCTTCTGTTACCAAAACTCTACTGGCTCTCTTACTAGCTCTCAGAGAACTGAAAATCCCCCTCACCACCGATGAACAAGAACTTCTACAAGATGTGGGGCAGCAACTGGCTCTTGACCCTGATGACTGGGACTTTATTGAAGAAGAGCTAATGGTAATGATTGAGGCGAATGCCACCTTAAATCACCTTTACCAATATAACAAAGTCAAATTAGATGCTTTAGACGGACAAATCCCACGAAAATTGTTTCCCAGCTTAGATGAGTTAGAGCAAGAACTTTTTGGGGAGACAAAAGAAGTTATAACCTTTGATGGTCAGCCCAAAGGAGACCCCAATAGTAAACCTAACGAGGTAATCACCATTACCAGTAACATCTTGCTAACTGAAAATCAAGATCGAACTGCTAAACAGCTAATTTTTCTGGAGCAGATAAGCGACTTCGTCCAAAATTACCGTTACTTTAATACCTACTTTGCTGACCCTAGCAATCAAATAACAGTTCCATCCAGTGAACCTCTCATTCACGGGTATGTTTACATTTTATACATAGATATTAGCCCAGAAAAAAAAGGAATAGACCAGCAGCAAACTCCTTTTCCAGAACAGGCTTTAGCTCAAATTTGGAATGTCCAGGAAACATTGGTTCTAGATGTAGTCGTTGCTTCTAAAAATTTTAGTATTAATGCACCAGTAAAAAAGTTAACTTTACCCCGCAGTGGTTCTTCAGATAGCGTACAGTTCACCGTTAAACCTAACCTATTTGAAGGTCGGGGCTACATCCAGGTGGAGTTGTTTTATCGTGGCTACCTACTCCAGTCCAAAAAAATTACAGTCTTAATTATACCTATGGTAGGTGCGGAAATTCCTGACTCTCTACGTTCCCCTCAAACTGCTCGCATTACCTTTACTACCACTGACTTGCTAACCAACGAGCAGCTAGCACTGCTTCCCGAGCGGGTATTGACTGTAGATGTGGAACTTGACCAAAGGGACGGCAGTATTGACTTTCGTTTCCTTGACCGAACTGGTGGTAATAAGGAACTAGCATTTTATGATACTACTCTGCAACCTACAGCACTGGGGAATGCGATCGCAGGAATTCGCCAACAACTCTACTCAACTTTACATGACGGATATTGGGGACAAGTTGAGGGAAACATGGAGTTACTTAATACTTGGCTCCCCAAATTAGCAGGTGTAGGACGGGAACTCTACCGACAACTTTTACCCCACAACCAAGCTAACTTACTAGCAGATGACCAAGGGGAAATACTACAAGCTATCCTTAAACCAAACACAGTCATCCAAGTCAACCCAATTTTAGGAAAAGTAACAATTCCTTGGGCGTTGCTGTATGAGCGAAAAGTCAAAAGCCATCTCGCTCGTGTATGCGATCGCTTTACCGAGCATGACTTAGATTGTACAAGTTGCCCTCATAAAAACGATCCAAAATATGTTTGTCCCCATGCTTTCTGGGGCTACCGTTACTCAATCGAGCAACTCCCTTGCTGGACTAGTAGCAAACACTCTGCTCCCATAGCATTAGTACGACAAATAAAAAATAATCAGCCATTACAGTTAAGTTTTAATGTATACCGCGATTTTCAACTTTGGCGAGAGCATCTACCCAAACTAGAAACGGTTGCTTCAGTGAATATACTACTTGCAGAAGAAATATTAGAGCTAGAACACATTTGGGGAGAACACAGCAAAGTCTTGGATTTAGTATACTTTTACTGTCACGGTGGAGTAGAAGAGATGCCAAAACGACCATATTTAGAACTGAGTGACGATCGCATTGACAGTAATTTTTTAGAGTGTTATGAGTCAAATTGGCTACACCACCCACTCGTTTTCCTCAATGGCTGTGCAACAGGAGACTATGGTCCTGAAAGTTACGTAAGTTTAATTGATGATTTTCTGAATGCGGGAGCAAGTGGAGTGGTTGGTACAGAATGTCCCGTATCAGAAAATTTGGCTGAATATTATGCTATTGAGGTATTTAAGCGTTTGTTTGCAGGGGAACCAATGGGACAATCCATGCTTGCAGTGCGTCGAGAATTGCTACAACAGCATTATAATCCCCTTGGCTTAGTCTATTCTCTATATGCTGCCCATGAAATAGCTTTAGCTTGTTCTGTATTGCAGAAATAATATGAAACGTTGGATTTTTGCGGCTGTTTGCTTATTGCTAATTTGTCCCCCATCGGCTCTAGCTCAAACCAACATTCAGGTGGATGCTAAGGACAATCCTTTGGAGATTAAGGGATGGTTGAATGAAGAAAATACCCTGATAGGTAGCATACGTCTTTCTGCTTCAGCAAAGGTAGAACAATTCACTTTTTTAGCTTCCGACTTGAAGCGTCAAGAAGGGGATGAAGTCATTGGTCGTCAGCAAGTATCGTTTATAGGTGAAACTAAATTACAAGCTGGTATACCCAAAGATTTCCAGGTAAAAGTCAGTAATCCTCAATTACCAGGAACATATAAAGGACAAATTCAAGTACGGCTTCCCGCTCAAAAACCACAAGTTATTAATATTACTGTATTAGTAAAAGCTAGACCAAAACTAACACTTTTGAAGGGAAACGAACAGGTACAGTTACAATTAACCCAGTGTAGTTGGTGGTTAGATTGTAGTTTAGCACATCTATTTTTTCCCAAAAGTGCATTTTTACAAAACTGGGATTTAGCCTTTGATAATACAGAGGATGCATCTGTAAAAGTAACTGGTGCTGAGGTGTTGTTAAAAGGTGAGCAAACTGGTTATCAGTTAAGTTCTAACCAAATCAAAATACCTAATATTCCTCAAATTTTAAAAGCCGACCAAATTGTCAAATTACCTTTAAATTGGGACAATACCCAAATTCCCTCAGACCGCTATACAGGAGCAGTTTACCTAACTTTAGAAGATGGGCGTGAGCGTTTAATTATTCCAGTAAATTTGACTATGCGAATTGCTCCCTTTATGCCACTGTTGGTGTTATTCTTGGGCATTCTTTTAGGTAGATTAATTAAATATATGCAAGAAAAGGGTATTCCCCAGTCTGAAGCACTAGGTAAGGTAAAAGAGCTAGAAAAGCAAGTGTCTCAGAGTAACTCAGAAGACCAAAAAATTCTTATTCCAATGATATCAGATGCCGAGCAATTGGTTCAGCAGATGAAATTGTCAGCTGCAACAACAGAAGTAGAGAAAATTGATGCTCGTCGGGAATGTTTGCAGCAGTTACGTATTATAGAACAAAAGTTAGAACCTCTCAAAAATCGTCCTGAAGTGAAGGGAGACAATGGCATTCTTCAAAAAATCAACAATGTGCGATTGCAAATTGATATCCGACAGGATGACCAGGCAAAAAGTTTACTAGGAGAGTTACAGCAAGATGTCACTAAGTTGCAACTACCGTCAATGATGGGACCAGATAAAACACCCGTTAACTTATCAGAAGTTGTTAAGGGGGTAAAAGATGCTGTTGTAGCTGTTGGTAGTGCTGTTCAATCTAGTGTAAACAAACCTATAGATAAACGGGTGCTATGGTTGCAGAAATCTCTGATTATCTTATCTGGAACTAAATTTCGGACTCAAGTAACTTATTGGTTTGCAAGACCATTATTTTCTTTGGTGTTGTTAGTTGGTTTGTCCGTAGTGGGGTTGCGATCGCTTTACGTGCAAAAAGGAACAACTTTTGGGGCTGACCCCTTTTCTGATTATTTCGGATTGTTAGTTTGGGGACTGAGTGCGGACGTGGCTAGTCGGAGTTTGAGTAATTTTACGGGGGGAGAAGAGAAAAAAGAGTAACTTTGCGATCGCTACAGCAATACTGTATATGGGATGACCTGATGTCCGAAATTTATGTTAGGCATGGACTTTGGAGAAAAAGAATTGTTCGCGAATCTACACAACCCTTTCACCTAGCTATTTTGTGCCAAAGAAGCTATGAGTTTTGTCTTGATTTCTCTAACTTCCTGTGAAAGCTGCCGATTTTTCTTCTCTGACAGACTGCGGTAGACAGCCTGACGCAATTGTGGAAGTTCTGGGATATCTATTTCGTGATTTCTTTTTAAAATAGCAGAGGCAATATTCAGTGAATCTGGAGTAGACAGTTCCAGCAGCTTGATTAAATAGTTTAGATCGTACCTAGTTTGGCTTTCCATACTGTTAAAAAAGTAGATTTCATTCTAGCATACCTCACTATAATATTAGCAGGTATTTTAAATATTCTGCTTGCTCACTAGGAATTTATTTTAGCAAAGGTAGGTTTTTCCTTACAAATTTTTACGGGCATCTGAGGAATAGAATAATCTTGTTGAGGGGGAAGAGTATCATTAATGAAGTGGAATCAACTTCAATATGCTATCAGGTCGGAGTATGGACAGGACGGGGTATATTTTATAAATGATGGACAAAGTTGATGGGATTAAGTCAAGGATTAAACTCACTCCTAGACAAACTTTGATTCTACAGTTTCTTGGTTCTTTTTGTCACCAATATTATTTTTTATCCTAAATAACCTGCTGAATGTGGGTTATAGGTTCTTTGAAACAAAGGATTAAGTCGTCTCGAACTTACCAACTCCATAACTTTTATACATGGACTTAAGGAAAGTTAAATTCTATGGTGATAACAGTCAACACTAGTTAACCACAAAAATTCAATGATGCAACTCTCTTATCGCGGTTCTCAATACAACACAAACCATACTCAATTGCCAAACCCCCCATATTTTGTCAATGCAAAGTACCGAGGCGTTAGTTACTCAATTTTGAGGATAACAACAGTTCCAACTCAAACCAAATCTGAGTTGAAGTATCGTGGAGTTACCTATCTAAACTTACCGCACCCAAAGAGTGAAGTGTCAAAATTGTTGCATCCGTTAAACCTCTCACACCAGTAATATTCATCCCCTCATAGAGTCTTTTCGCTCTCAAGATTCTCATACATTCGCCTGTCTTTACATCCCAAATTCTTACGGATTGGTCTTGCGAACCACTCGCTATGACTTTTCCATCTGGATGAAAAGCAACGGAAGAAACTAAATGGGCGTGTCCAACACAAATATGTTGACATTTCTCCGTTTTGATATCCCATATTCTGACGGTTTGGTCGTGGGAGGCGCTAGCAAGGATTTGTCCATCTGGGCTAAAAGCAATGGCAAATACCCAATTGGTATGCTCTGTAAGTATTTTAAGGCATTTACCAGTTTCACAATCCCATAATTTTATCGTTTGGTCAGTGCTACAAGTGGCTAAAGTTTGACCATCTGGGCTAAATATAACGGTGTACACTCTGGCATCATGAGCAGGTAAAGTTTTTATGCAATAACCTGTTTCCCAATTCCATAACTTCACAGTTTGGTCAGCACTGGCACTCGCTAATAGTTGCCCATTGGGACTAAAGACTATTCCACAAATTTTGTCTGCATGACCGATTAAATTTTTGGAACACTGTCCGGTGTGCCAATCCCACAGTTTTATGGTACAGTCAGCACTCCCACTGGCAATGATTTCAGATGAAGGATGAAAAGCTACAGTATAAGCCCAATCTGTATGTCCTTGTAAAATTTGAAAGCATTTTCCCGTGTTTACAGCCCATAATCTAACTGTAGAATCTGTGCTGGCACTGGCTAAAATTTGCCCATCTGGACTAAATGCCAACCCATAAATAAAATCTGTGTGTCCTTGCAAGCTCAACTGACAATTTCCTGTTTGCCAATCCCATAATTTAATTGTTTTGTCGTTACTACCACTGGCTAAAATTTGCCCGTTGGGACTAAATGTAACGGGAAGCGCCCAATCGGTGTTTCCTTGCCAGGTTTTTAAACATTGCCCGTTTTGGTAATCCCACAACCGCATTGTTTGATCTAGGCTGACGCAAGCAATTGTTTGGTTATCTGGACTGAATGCTACGCAACAAACTTCATTGGTTTGTTTGTGCAGTGTTTTTATGCAGGTGTGGGTATGACAATCCCAAAGTTTAACAGTACGATCGCCACTTCCACTCACGAGTATATCTCCATCAGGACTATAGGCAACAGAATAGACACTGTTCGTATGCCCTGTATATGTTTTGATGCACTCACCTGTATGATAATCCCAGATTGCAATCGTGCGATCGCCACTTCCACTGGCTAAGGTGTGACCGCTTGGATTAAAAGCAATAGAACGTACCCAACTTTGGTGTTTAGATAGGGTGTGCAAGCATTCACCTGTTTCCACGTTCCACAATTTAATCTTATGGTCTGCACCGCTACTTGCCAAAATGTCTCCATCTGGACTAAACGCCACACAACGCACCCAGTCTGTGTGTCCGGTAAGAGTTTTAATACAGCTCCCATCACGAATATTCCAAAGTTTGACCGTGCGATCGCCACTTGCACTGGCTAAAATATCACCATTAGGGCTAAAAGCAACAGAAAATGTCTCATGACAATGCCCAGTTAGGGTTTTTATACAAACTCCATCACTGACATTCCATAACTTTACTGTATGGTCAGCACCGCCACTTGCTAAAATTTCTCCATCTGGACTAAAGACCACAAACCTTACCCAATTGCTATGACCTTGACAAATTAACAATAATCTACCTGTTTCGACTTCCCAGAGACGCACATTGCAGTCAGTGTCACAAGTTGCCAAAAGCTGACCATCTGGACTAAAAGCAGCGAATAAAATATTACCTAATGTTTCAGTAAAAACACAGCGAAATAAATCTGAATTGGAAAAATTAACGTCATGTAGATGTACGCCCTGCATATAAGCTTGCCACAATGTTAAACCAGAGAAATCAAAGCCAGTCATATCAACTTGTGCTTGATGTAACAAATTCAAAGTATTTCCAGCTGCGTATCCCGTTTCTTTGGGTGTTTTTCCGCGTAGATGGGAGAGAATTTGAGAGAGATTGCGGCAAATATTTTCTAAACTACCAAGCTGAGAGACCGATTCATTAATAATAGGTTGCAAAATCAAATTAATTTGAGTCTCCCGTATATAATCTTTGGCTTGGGCTTTAATCAAAGCATGACTGATGAATAAGGGGGTAGGGGGTAGGG
>NZ_WJFC01000020.1 GCF_009725235.1 Scytonema sp. UIC 10036 | reverse complement strand
CCCTACCCCCTACCCCCTCTCTAAATACTGATTAACATCCTCGATAACTCGGGTTAGTTCAGCTTCTGTTGTTAAGCGAATATTAAGGTCACGGATCGTTAACAAAACTTTAGCAGCGAAGGGAGTGGGCCAAATATTAGGATTACAAAAAATTTCTAGAAACACTTCTCCTGTATATCGATATTCCATAGGAGATTGTGGTGTAGGTTTACCACTACCAGACGCAGTTTTAGCAGACACTGCTTTCAGGCTGTGCATCAACTGGTCAAGGGTTGACTTAAGTTCGCGTGCGGCTTCAGGTGAAAAACTAAAAGAAACAGAACCTTCAACTAGATTCAGTGTTAAATGAGTTCCCGACATGAGTTTTGTATAAATACGTCTAAATAATTCATGTTACCGGGATTTAACCTTAAATTCGTAAGGGTTTGCAACATTCTTTAGACGTTGTAAAATTTCCGATGTAAATTATAAAACATAATATTTTTATACGGATTTTATGACTTACGATAACAGGGGTGCAATACAAAGAGTTTTAATTATTACTTTATTGCTAAATATATTTGTTATGGCATTGAAATCTGTGGTGGGATATCTGACAGGTTCCCTAAGCTTACAAGCTGATGCGTTACATAGTGTGACGGATAGTGCCAACAATATTTTAGGATTAGTTGCTAGTCGATTCTCTTCACCAAAACCCGATCGCGAGCATCCTTACGGACACCAAAAATTTGAAGCAGTGGGAGCATTAGGGATTTCTGCTTTTTTAGGTATAGCCTGCTTTGAAATTCTCCAAGGAGCAGTAGAACGAATCATCAATGGCGGTCAGATGGTTAGAATCTCACCGCCAGAATTATGGATATTGTTGATAGTTTTAGGAGTCAATATTGTTGTAGCCTTTTACGAACGTGGTGTGGGACAGAGAGTCGGTAGCCCGATTCTGATTGCTGACGCCAAACACACCATGAGTGATATTTGGGTGACAATTTCTGTTATTGGTGGGTTGATTGGTGTATGGTTGGGCGTTCAATGGATAGATGTAGCTTTAGCTTTTCCTGTAGCGTTGTTGGTTTTTTGGAGTGGCTGGACAGTTTTAACAGAGAATTTACCTTGGCTGGTTGACCAAATAGCGATCGCACCGGAAGCCATTCATGCGATCGCAGTTTCTGTTCCGGGTGTTCTTAACTGTCACGATATTGCTTCTCGGGGTGTTTTAGGTCGTCAAACCTTCATTGAGATGCACTTAATAGTAGATGCATCAGACGTAGAGACGGCTCATCAAATTACAGAAGAAGTAGAAAGGCGGTTAGAAGAACGTTTTCATCCAGTTAGAGTTCTCATTCACGTCGAACCGCCTACCTATCAATCCAGTCATATTACTTTTTGATAGTTGTTAGTGGTTAGTTGTTGGTTGTTAGTTGTTGGTTGTTAGTGGTTAGTTGTTGGTTGTGGGTTGTTGGTTGTGGGTTGTTGGTTGTTGGTTGTTAGTGGTTAGTTGTTGGTTGGAATTGCCACTAACCACTAACCACTAACCACTAACCACTAACCACTAACCACTAACCACTAACCACTAACCACTAACCACTAACCACTAACCACTAACCACTAACCACTAACCTATTCCCACTCTATAGTTCCAGGTGGCTTGGAGGTGATATCGTAAACGACGCGGTTAACGCCTTTTACCTCATTCACAATTCGGTTGGAAATCACTTCTAGAACATCGTAAGGGACACGCGCCCAGTCTGCTGTCATACCATCTTCACTTTGTACAATTCGCAAAACGATGGGATAAGCATAGGTACGTTGATCGCCCATGACTCCCACACTGCGAATTGGCAGCAGTACAGCAAAAGCCTGCCAGTAATCGTGATACAAACCACGTTGGTTAATTTCTTGACGCACGATTAGATCGGCATCGCGCAAAATGTTTAAGCGTTCGGCAGTCACTTCACCTAAAATGCGAATTGCCAAACCAGGTCCTGGGAAAGGATGCCGTTGTACAATTTCTTCTGGCAAACCGATGGCACGCCCGACTTTACGGACTTCATCTTTAAATAGCTTCCGTAGGGGTTCTACCAATTTAAATCGCAAATCTTTAGGCAATCCGCCAACGTTGTGGTGACTCTTAATTTTTACTGCAACTCGTTCCCCAGTTTGCGGGTCAACATTCGTATCGGCAGATTCAATCACGTCTGGGTAGAGGGTTCCTTGTGCCAAATAATCAAATGGACCTAGTATTTTGGACGTTTCCTCAAATGCACGGATAAATTCGTGTCCGATAATACGACGCTTTTCTTCGGGGTCAGTAATGCCATCCAAGGCGGAAAGAAAACGCTCTCTAGCATTGACGTATTCTACAGGGATATGGAACTGTTCTTGGAACAGTTTTAGTAACCTCTCTGGCTCGTACTTCCTCATAAAGCCTTGGTCAATAAAAACACAAGTCAGTTGGTCGCCAATAGCTTTGTGCAGTAAGAATGCTAAAGTAGAAGAATCAACTCCTCCAGAAAGTGCTAGCAATACACGTTTGTCACCGACTTTGGCGCGAATTTCTCGAATTGCGTCTTCTACAAAAGCAGCAGTCGTCCAAGTTGGTTCGCACTCACATATGTGGTACACAAAGTTACGAATTAAAGCCAGACCACCAATAGAATGAACGACTTCTGGATGAAATTGAACCCCGTAGAGTTTTTTCTTGTGCTCGGCAATAGCTGCACAAGGGGTATTTTCTGTATGTGCCAGCACTTCAAACCCTGGTGGCATACTGATGACTGAGTCCCCGTGGCTCATCCACATAGTTGTGCCATCTTCGACGTTAGTCAGTAAGTCTGTTGGATCGTCTATATGTAGAGAGGCTTTTCCGTACTCCCCTCGGTCAGCTTTTGCCACTTCTCCGCCCATTTGCTGCACCATAAGTTGCATACCGTAGCACACACCTAAGATAGGAATTCCTAAATCCCATATCTTTGGATCGCAATGGGGAGCACCGTTGTCATACACTGACTTTGGTCCACCAGACAGAATGATTCCCTTAGGATTGAGTTGACGTAATGCTTCAACTGTAGTGCGATAGGAAAGGACTTCTGAATAAACCTGTGTTTCGCGAATTCGACGAGCAATCAGTTCGGAATATTGAGAACCGAAGTCTAGAATTACAATGATTTGGCGATTGAGTTGCCTCAAAGATTCCTCTGTTTGAGGAGCTTGTTGTGTGGGTAGAGTCACCGCAGTATTCATGACGGAAATGGTGTAAGTAGAGTGAAAGATTAACAACAAATGAGTATTGATTGATACCAGTGTCTGCCTTACCAACTTGTGATGGTAAAATAGCTCCTTCTTGAACGCGACTTTGCTGCGCGACTGTCAGACCTTATGTGTAGCAGTGAGATTACGAAAAAACTTACTCTAGCCTGGTAAAAAAAAGTTATTGAAAGTTAGTGTTTAAGATTATTCATATTAAATTAACATAATTTTGCCATGAGAGCATGTGCAGTTTTGCTTTTTACAATAACTTTGCGATCGCGATCGAAAAGGACTGAGCCAACAGATGGCAATGTCCCTGCTTCACCAATCTGGTTCTTTATATAATCTTGCGAACGAGAATCGATTTCTTTAACAATAGAAGTGTATACCCGTTCTACCCAATTATTTCCATGAAATGTATCCAAAGAGCGGAGGTAAACCAAAGCTGCTTCTGCAGTGTTGCTGTTAAATACAGCCTGCAAGTCCAGAGTGGGTAGACCAACGTTAGCACAGTGAGCCACTAGAATTTCCCGACGTCCATCAGCAAGATGGTGATGGGTGTGAAAGATTCCACCTGCAAGTTTTATGAGCTTGCCATGATATCCAAATAATAGAATTTGCTTAACATTTTGTAAAGCTGCTTCTACCAGCATGGGACCAAGCCAATTAGCTGTTTTTACCAGTTTTTCTTGATTAATCCCTAGTTTTCTTGCTAAATCTAAACCGTTTTCACCAACACAAAACACCAAACAATCAAACCGAGCTACTTTATATTGTAACTGTTCTCGAAAAGCTTCCAGTTGACCGGGAGCGCTTAAGGGTTGAGAAATCCCTGTTGTTCCAAGTAGCGAGAGACCTTCAACAACCCCAAAAGCAGCATTGGAAGTCCGAAGAGCAAGAGACCTTCCTTCTGGCAAAATAATTGTTACAATAATGCTCTCTTCCGGTGCAAGCATTCGCTGCAAATTCTCTTGCAACAACCTTTGGGCGTAAGCGTAAATAGCAGGATTCCCGCCAGCCTCAACTATTTTTCCAATTCCCTCTCCTCCTTTAATAATTATTTTCTCCCCGTCTTTCCCTCCTGTTTTCCACTCCACCAACGCCCAAATAGGAGTGTATTTCGTAATATCTAGATTATCTCCAGGGTCAGAGCGAGCGATCGCCAAAGCCATATTTTCAGACAATCCTGCAACCTGTTCTATGGGTATGTCTACCACTTGGCTGGGTTCAATCAAGTCTACTGATACAGAAAGTAAGGGTTGACGATAATGCAACCAGTGCAAAGCAGCAAGAGCAGACGCACAAGCAAAGACAGGAAGAGTATATCCAGATTGAGACATGGGAATTATGAATTATGAATTGTGAATTGTGAATTGTGAATTGTGAATTGTGAATCATTCATCATTCATCATTCATCATTCTTTTCATTTTTTCCCAAGAGATATCTTGTTGAATGTAACGAGGTGCTTCTGGATTGTAAGGACTTGCGACTCTATCGATTTTGATAATTTTTGCGTCATCTGGTATTACAGGTATGTCGGGATCGAAAGCCGTCGGACGCATTAATGAACTGGAAAAACCTTTGAAAATAGCAATTTGGTCTTGTTCGCCTGCAATTTCTACTGTGACTAGTAAAACTTCTTGAGGACATTTAGTGGTATACTGTTCCAGCTTCTTGCCAATAGAATTCATCATAAATTAACACTGTATCAAGTGTCAGTACATTACTAGAAGAAAGGCAGAGGATTCAGCAAGCAACCTCTGGTGAAGCAGAGTCACGGCTCGGCGCAGTCACTAGCTTCATAACAACCTGCTTGTACCTGAAGAAGCTGAAGCTGAACTGATTCGAGAGTAGGGGGATCGCTTGCAGTATATTCTATTGAGGTGTAGCTGAGCGTCCTTGCTTACCTAACTTAATCAGGACAAAATAGCTGAGATAAAGTACATAGATGACTAAACCAACAATGCCAAGAAAGCCCAGGAATCCGGGTTTAGTGTCGTAATGGAAATAATCTTTAAACATCAGCGGTGCTTCAAACCAGACGCGACAATATGATGTTGCGATCGCAGTTTCTGAAAAAGCACAAACTATGAAAGGTATCAAAGCCAATGCGCCTACAATAGAGTAAATAGTGATAGCCCAACGCCATGAAGTAAAAATTAACTTTAGAGAACTGTTTGGCTGATACTCTATTTCATCATTTAGATCTATCCAAAACCATAATGAAACAGGAATTAAAATACGAGCTATCAATCCCGATATAAAACTAACACCAAATCCACCAATCATTAAGTAAATCGTAATTGCTAGTAAACTAGCAACTCGCCAGTAAATTAGAAGTAAGCGTTGTATGGCTTCAGCTTTTTGTACAAAAGCCCAAAGTAGCAGAATGATAGGCAAAATGAGTGTGAACAATACCGCTAGTCGGTAATCTATCCAAACTAGGGGGCGAAACCAGACGTCATTCATAATATTTCCTCAAAACCTGAAAAAAAACCTCACCCTATTCCCCTAGCTCCTGTTCTAAAGCAGGATGAAAAAGGTTGGAGTGAGATTTCATACATAAGTGCTATTAAAGCACAAAATTTTCAGTCAAGGGTTTCTAGTTGCGTTCCCACCAGTTCTAAGATAAGAACTGTAGAGTTAACTCCTAGTCTTCGTAAACTCTGCACTCATCTGCTTCTGGGTTTGCATCACAATATTGCTCGAGAGATGTTTTGCGCTTTGCTTGGCGTTGGTGAGAAGCCTCAGCTTGTAGTTCTTCCACTGCATCCCAAGCTGCTGCACATTCAGCAGAATTGTTACCTGTGATGTCACATGTAGCACGGGCTTGTTCAACTTCTTGCGAGATCTTGTCTTGGATGTTGCTCATTGTCTTAATTCTTGTTGCGTGTTTTCAATACTAGTATAGAAAAATTTCAAAAATGAGAGTTTTTCGTACTATTATCCTTCATTTTACTGTGTCTGTGCAATAATTTTGCCAGTTCAAGGAGCAATGCTTCATAATTATTACAGCATTTGTGACAATAGCCGTGTATTCGTCTATAATGTTTTAATGTTTTACCAACACCGTCGGAAAGATGTAGATCGTACAATACTTCTTGCGGCAAATCCTAAAAATCAATAAATATAATCATTCTAGAAACGGCAGATTGCTAATGAGGATTCGCAAGAAGTCGCATCAATTCGTGTAGGATGCGTTATAGTAGTCCCCAAAATAGAAATAATCAACCGACTTGCTTAACAACAAAAGCTCCAAGAATAAATAGAGTGTAAAACTCATGGCAGACCAAATGCAGTGGGCAAATGCCCTGTCAACCCGTCCTTCCCTAGAAGCAGCTGTTTCAGATGTCGTACAGCGCACTGTCTCATCGCTAACAGCACCTCCAGATTTAGGGCTGGTGTTTATTTCGTCTGCTTTTACAAGTGAGTACTCTCGGCTTTTACCACTGCTTAGCGAGAAACTGTCAGTGCCTACATTGCTGGGGTGTAGTGGTGGAGGTGTGATTGGTACAACTCAGCGGGGAAAAACACAAGAGTTGGAAGCAGAACCAGCACTCAGTTTAACTTTGGCACGCCTCCCTGGGGTTAATATCAAGCCATTTCATATCGATCCTGAAGAATTACCCGATTTGGATAGTCCACCAGACGCTTGGATAGATTTAATTGGTGTACCACCATCACCTGTACCGCAATTTATATTATTGTCTGGGTCGTTTTCTTCAGGAGTGAACGATTTATTACAGGGTTTGGATTTTGCGTATCCAGGATCGGTAACAGTAGGAGGACAGGCGAGTGGTGGTGGTTTGGGAGGTCGGATTGCTCTTTTCTACAATGACCAACTCTACAGAGAAGGAACTATTGGCGTCGCCCTGAGTGGCAATATTGTCTTGGAAACCATTGTGGCACAAGGATGCAGACCAATTGGAAGACCTTGTCAGGTGACAAAAGGCGATCGCAATATAATCCTAGAACTCAACGAGCAAGTGCCGTTAAAGGTATTGCGAGATGTGATTGGGGGTCTGAGTGAAGAAGATCGGATGCTGGCACAACATTCTTTATTTGTTGGTTTAGCCATGGACGAATTCAAGCAAGAATTGTACCCAGGAGACTTTCTCATTAGAAGTATTTTAGGGGTAGAACCATCCGCCGGGGCAATTGCGATCGCGGATTATGTTCGTCCCGGACAGCGCGTGCAATTCCACTTACGCGATGCCCAAGCTTCTGCTGAAGATTTAGAATTCTTGCTACAGAGGTATCAAAAAGAGCGCTCTTCTGACGCCGCCCCACTAGGTGCGCTCATGTTTTCTTGTGTTGGTAGAGGAGAAGGGCTTTACGGGAAACCGAATTTTGATTCCCAATTATTCAATCGGTATCTTCAAAACATACCATTAGCAGGGTTCTTTTGTGGCGGCGAAATCGGACCTGTAGGAGGTAGTACAATGATACACAATTATACCTCTGTGTTTGGAATTTGTCGTTCTGCTAATTGCTAATGGCTAATTGCTAATTGCTAATGGCTATTAACAACTAACCACTAACCACTAACAACTAACCACTAACCAAAAGCGTACTATTGTTATCAATGAAAAAGGGTGTACCGCTTGAGTCAATGGCACCATATTTCTGAAAATAGCGACGTAGTTCTAGTGGAAACTCAGGATAGTCAAATACAGCGTCTCCATCAGCCATATTTGCCCAAAAATACCGCAAACTGGGGGCTAATTCTTTTGCTTCGGCTAGGGGTAAACTTATAGGAGGTACAGTTAGCAGCTTGATTAAGAAGGGAAAACTGCGATCGCCCATCCATTTACGGGAGGAAAGTTGTAGATTAGGAAAGTCAGGTACTGAGCATACTCGATAAGACAGAATTTGCAACCAGTCTTGACCGAAATCATTCCTGTGAAACTCTAAAACACGATAAGGATGTGGATAACTGACTAAAGAACCTGTCGTTATATCGTACACTCCGTCTGCGTAGGCGACATCTTGAACGTGTAAATGTCCGGTAAAAACTAGACTAACGCCATATCGTCGTAACAGGTGTAATAGTTCTGGCGCATTCTCCAACATATATCGATTTGCCATATGGTGGCGGGACTGGTTGGGCAAATGTTCCACAACGTTGTGATGTACCATCACGAGCACGAGTTCATCAACAGATGCAGCTAGCACCTCTTCCAACCATTGCAGTTGCTTGTCATCTAAACGCCCTATTTGCTTACCTTGGTCATTAAAGGAGTTAGAATTTAAGCCAACTAGCCTCACTCCTGGTAGCAATTGGCAAGTGTAGTAAAGTTGATTGGTGTTAGCATATCCAAATTTGCGATAATAATGGGGGAAATCGGCAAAGGCTATTGATTGCTCGTTTGCCATCAAAACAGGAACATCATGATTGCCAGGAACAACATAGGCGGGAAACGGTAACTGTGCCAAACGGTTTTGTAACCAAGTATGGTTTTCTGGTTCACCATGCTGGGTTAAGTCGCCTGGTATCAAAAGGAAATCTAAATCGAGTTGTGTGAGATGTTCTATGATGCTGTTAAATGCTGGGATGCTAACTTCGACTAAATGAAAACGATCTGGATGATGCCAGATTGTGTGGGGAACTGCAACGTGCAAGTCGCTGACTACAGCAAAACGAAATTTTAGAGCCATTGACCTAATAGTGATGTTAAAAACAGGTGTAAAAACTCTTTTTACATTGAGTATAGCCTGTAACTCACTATGACTGGATTACACTATATAACAACGATCCCCGTTAATATTTGTATACAGAACGGGTTAGTAGTTAGTAGTTAGTAGTTAGTGGTTATTAGTTATTGGGAAATACAACTAACCCACAATTGTGTACGGGCGCAATACTTTGTCCCTTTACTAACCTTCTCACTATTAATGTATAAATAATTACATATTTACTCACTGCTAACTACTAACAACTAACCACTAACCACTAACTAATAAGGAGAAATATTTTGGCAATTATTCGAGTTCGTCAACACGTTAACCCCCTAGCAAATAAGTATCAAACCCCTCTCAGTCCACTTGATTGGGAAAAAATTTATGCCCAGCCAAGCTTACCACTACATTTAGATATTGGCTGTGCTAGAGGAAGATTTGTTCTCGATATGGCACAAGTGGAACCCGTGTGGAATTTCTTGGGTTTGGAGATTCGGGAACCATTGGTAGTAGAAGCAAATAGGTTGCGTGATGAGTTAGGGTTAGTAAACCTTCATTATTTGTTCTGCAACGCGAACAACTCACTCCGTCCGCTTTTGTCTTCTTTACCTCAAAAAAGATTACAGCATGTCACAATTCAATTTCCCGATCCTTGGTTTAAAAATCGCCATGCAAAACGGCGAGTGGTACAGCCAGAATTAGTGGCAGAACTTGCAGAATTTCTTGCCCCTGGTGGTATTGTTTTTTTGCAATCCGATCTGGAGTTTTTAGCAGTGGAAATGTGCGATCGCTTTGCAGCAAATCCTGCTTTTGTGAGACATGGTAGGGGAGAATGGCTAGCAGAAAATCCACTATCGATTCCTACAGAAAGGGAAATATATACCCTTAACAAGGGTGAACCTGTTTATCGGGCTATCTTTGAAAGAGTTAGTTAAAGAAGGTAGGAAAATTCTCTAGTTAACTGGTCACTGGTCAGGTGTGAATTAATGTTGCTACCAAAATTCGCATCACTTGCTCTACATCTTCGGGAACTCGATAGCTGTTAATCCCCTGTTCAAAATGCTTTGCAATACGATCGAGCCTAGCAAATTGCCAAATTGTTCCTGTTGACACAGATCCCACTAAAATTGGCTGTTCTGAAACCGTTGGTGTTTTCTCCCATTGGTCAAGTGCGGTTAACTCAGCAACCAATTGTGTGAAGCCTCTAGTCAAATCTTCATACTTAGCTTCAATAACTAACAATTGATTAATTGTATTGACACGCAGCAAATAATCTAAATTACCTTGAAGCCAATTAGAAACTTTTATCCCATACTCAATCCGTAGTTCTGCTTGAGTGTAGTGAATTAGCTCTGTCACAACTCTTGAAATAATAATTTTCCGTCTGGCAAATTCATTTGTTAAAGGAACAAATGGTAGGACTTCTTCAATACGCTCTCTTAACTCTTGTATGCGATAGTGAGCAACGACCAGTGAATTATCTGTAAGAAAGAATTTTTCCCTTATATTTAGACATCACAAAGTGCATTATAATAACTGATGCAATAGAATGTCAAAAAAATCTTGTGAAATTAATAACAGAAAAACAGTGTTAAAATATCAAATCTAAATATTATCAAACAAGTCAACTCATAAGTGTGGAAAATTCAGCCAGTTCTCTAGCTTCAAAACCAAGCTCGAAGTATCGGTTGAAGGTATAGTTTTGATTGGGATCGATGCGATCGCCTGCAATAGCCAACCCCTCAATGTCAAATCCATTGTCTTTACCAGGTATCGTGAGGAAGGATTGCAAGTGCTCATCTTGAGCTAGAGCCTCGGTCAAATCGTTACCTTTATCGTCACCACGCAATTTTGCAGCAGTAAGTTTTTCACCGTTCTGCACAACTTCCTTCTCCAGAGTGTACGTCCCATTCTTTTCCACGATAGGAATGCGAGCCAGAAGAAAGCGGTTACCATCTTTCGTTACCTTAGCCTGTTTTCTCCTATTGCAGATAGAGTTTGCTATGGAATTGTCTAGTTTATCTAACAGTTAGCTATTAACCTATCAACGAGTTAAGACTAATAAGTTTAAATAGTTATCCAGAAAAAGTACAGATTTTACGCAAACTTCTAAAGCATAGTATTGGGCTTTTAACAAAAACTTCTAAACGCTTGTCAATTGCGCTCAATCAAAACTGTTCTTGTAAGATTACTTACAATACAAGCAGGAAAACCAATTAGCAATGCATCCCAATCTTTAATTTAATCAGTGCGTATTTGTTAAAAGAATAACAAACAGTTGAATTGTTACTTATTTGATTAAAAAAAGCAAGTGAATTAATACTCTCTTTAGAATTAAGTCGGTAACTCGGTCATTTAGAGTTATGAGCTTGTTAAGTATATTAGACTTCTTTCTCTTTTGTCCCTAGTCTTAAGTTCAGATTAAACCCAAGCGAAAGATTAGGTACTAACTAGACTTAAGGTTAGGTCAGCCAAACCACAATAAACTTGAAGCTTGTAAATTCCTAGATTCCGTTCGAGTTGGCGTTCTGAGGGACTAACTAAATTCCGACTGCTACTCGCATCCCAACTTTGGCACAGCATTGGCTGTTGGTACTACTTCGGATACCTCCAACTGTTTTGGCAAGCAGTTGAGTAAAACTCCAAATTGCTGTAGCTGGTTTGGGAATGCGTACATTACCCCATTGGGTAAAATAGCTCCTCTCAAATCCGCACCAGTAAAGTTGGCTTTTCGTAAATCCGCTCCATTGAGGTTTGCTCCTCTTAGGTTTGCTCTACTGAAGTTAGCTCCTTGCAAGTCCGCATACCCCAAATCCGCTCCACTTAAGTAGACATTTTCTAAAATAGCGTTTATGAGGATGGCACTTTTTAGGCAAGCATTTGGCAAGAAGCGATCGCTAAGGTTAGCGTTTGTCAGATCGGCACAGTATAGTTGTATTCCAGTTTCAGCAAACTCTTGTGAGGAAACTGCATTTTTGATTTTCTTTATGATGCGGCAATCTGTCAAACTTAAGTCAGCGTTGCTCAAGTTCGCGTAACCCAATTTAGCGCCTTTTAGCTTGACATTACTTAAGTTCGCATAACTTAAGTCGGCTAGCTCCAAGTTCAATTCACTTATCAGCTCTGCATCGCTTAAAAAGCGGATAACACGTCCTTTACGTTCCCCATCTTTATTGAGACGGCGGAGCATTGATAACGTACAGGCACGGGAAGCATCTAATAACGCATTAAGCATGGGGTCTTTAAAATCTGTTGTTTCTAATTTTTTAGTAATCAACAGTTTCAATTCTTTATCTATCAATAGCTCTGATATATGCTTAAAATAACCAAGCACAGCCTCTTCACGAGAATTGATATCAACTTGTTCTTGTTCGCTACGTTGAAATTGGTAAAGCACTATCGGAATTGCTAGCGTACCAACTAACCCCAACCAGTCCCACAGAGTCTTGCCTGATTGTTTGTGCTCAGTTGTCTCTTTGAGGTTGATAATTTTTCCGTTTTTGGGATTTATAACTTCCTTTATCGTCTCTGATTTATTTGAGTCTGGTCCGAATCCAGCCCAATCAACCCGATATAATGCGGGGAAAATGGCAATAGTTCCAGCAATAGCAAGTCCTATAAAAAGTTTCTGCTTTGTCAGCCCAATCTGCTTCTTCTGATTCTGCGTCTTGTCTGGGTTTATCATAGATAACTGTAAAGGTGTATAATTATATTCATGGCTAAAGTTCCCAATTACTGACAAATAATATAAAATTTTGTTAATGAATTGTTTACAGCCATTTTCAGGTTAATAAACCACTTGACTGTAGAATGAGCGTCCTTACAAGCGCTCTTGAATGTACGGGCATCCTGCCAGTACCACAAGACCTGATGTTATAAAATTGGTAAATCATCTGTAAGATTTTTATCTTGTAGGATTTTTGTAGGTTGAGTTGAAAGATTAGCAGTGGAGATGGCGATCGCTTTAGTGATGATTTTAAAAAGCCTTGGACACAAGTTTCTGGTAATGCAGATATTACTTGCACTCAACTGAACTTTCATCATCCGGGTAGAGTTGACCGGCTACAAGATTTTTCCCTAACTGTTCCAGGCGGTAAAGTCATTGCTCTCATTGGTAAATCGGGATGTGGAAAAAGTACCCTTGCCAAACTGATTACTAATTTATATAAACGCCAAATGAGAGCCGAAACTGACTGTACCAATCGGGTGATCGCATCCGCGTTAAAATATCAAATCTAAATATTATCAAACAAGCCAACGAATAAGTGTGGAAAATTCAGCCCAGAATTCGCTCGATTCGTCCGATATAGTTGAACAAGTCATTTTACCTATAACTCTCTACGCTTTTGGCAATAGAACATCCCCTCGTCCACCTCGTTCCAGTATTGATATTGCTGTGGAGAAGGATTTAGTAAAACCCACCCAACCTCCAACGGGGGCTTCCACGTTTGCGGATATTCAGTATGCTCCCCTGACAGGAAATTACTATAAACTAGATAAAGGGACACCATTACCAGTGGGTCTTGCTGTGGTGGCAGATGGTAAAGACGTTGGTGGAACTCGCTCCCCTACCCATCATACTATCTATCCTGCCGTTGAAATGCCTTTTTCAGAATTTGTAGAAAAATTTTTGAATTGTGGTTGGATTTACGTAGGTAAAAAAGGAATAAGATAATCAATAAAAGCTATGACTGAAACAAAATATTATCAACAAGATACAGACCTTTGGCATCAATTGATTGACCGGGAAAAAGCTTATTTAGAAATTCGGCAAAATTTCCTAAACAGTTGCCAATCTAAGGTAGAGTTAATTAGAAAAGCTTTACAAAATCCTACGGAAAGAGGAGCGGCACTGCAAATTCTGAATTATTTAACTTTAGAAGAACGCCAGAGTTTATTTGATGAGTTAATCAAGTTAGCCTCTGTCGGTCATTCAGATATTGAATTAGTTCACTCTGCTATTCTTTCATTTGATAAAATATGGCTTTTAGATAATATAGAAAATCATGCCGAATCTTTACTAAAAAAAGGTACGGATGAAGAATATAGACGATTATTAGAACTTTATATTCAGATTGATGATGGACTGACCCAAAGGCTTGTTATGAAAGCATTACAACAGAAAGATCCCGAAATTCAGGAAGCGGGTGAAGATTTTGAGAATTATCTCAAAACTAAACGAGAAAATTTGATGTGAATTGAGAACCAAAAATTTTGTCTGGATTAGACCCCATTACAAATATTAATTTGTTTGACTTAAAGTAGCTACAAAAATCCGCATCACTTGCTCTACATCTTTGGGAACTCGATAGCTGTTAATCCCCTGTTCAAAATGCTTTGCAATGCGATCGAGCCTAGCAAATTGCCAAATTGTTCCTGTAGAAACAGATCCTACCAAAATTGGCTGTTCTGAAACCGTTGGTGTTTTGTCCCATTGGTCAAGCGCGGCTAACTCAGCAACTAGTTGTGTAAAGCCTCTGGTCAAATCTTCATACTTAGCCTCAATAACTAACAATTGATTGATTGTATTGACACGCAGTAAATAATCTAAGTTACCTTGAAGCCAATTAGAAACTTTGATCCCATACTCAATCCGTAATTCTGCTTGAGTGTAGTGAATTAGCTCTGTCACAACTCTTGAAATAATAATTTCCCGTCTGGCAAATTCATTAGTTAAAGGAACAAATGGCAGGACTTCTTCAATACGAGATCTTAACTCTTGTATGCGACCAGTTCACCTGAGAATTGTGGTAATTTGAATGTTTTTCGGGTGAGGGTATAGCCAAATTCTTGAGCCAGTTCGCTGGCTTCAAAACCCAGATAGAAGTATCGGCTGAAGGTATAGTTTTGATTGGGATCGAGGAGTGGCATATTGACATTTTCAAAATCAATAGTTTTTCAATATAAGCAGTTGGAAATAACGATACCATACTTCAGAAAGTTTGAGCAAAATATTATTATCGATGCGATTCAAACTCAATTGCTTTATGAACCGATAGTAGAAACGAAAAATCGATTCCGACGTAACCCACCAGATATTGCTGAATAGGAATTGAGAATTGGTATTTTTCGGGTCTTCTACAATGAAGTTATCGAGATTGTTAGCATTGAAAGAATAGGTGAAAAACAAAACAATATTGTGTTTTTTCGTGGAAAAGAGGATGAACCGATTATGACTTGGACATACCGTGTTTGCCACGATCGCCAAGGACGCTATTCAATTCGTGAGGTCTTTTATAATCGAAATAATGTCATTATTAATGACAGCAAAATTCCTGTTGCTGTCGCAATATTACGTAGGTTTTGGGAAATAGTAGGTTGGGTCGAGCGACAGCTCGACCCAACAAATGCTGATAAATGTTGGGTAAGGTTCCTCAACCCAACCTACGTGTTTTCATATTTTTAGGCTTAACCGACAAGTATTGGCAGTTGAGGTGCAGAAACAGACAATTGAGCGTCTCGAACAAGCTGTATCCGCCTCTATAGCCAGACGACAACGTGCTCAAGCTGTCCTGAATCCAAATAGTAGCGATCGCACAAGAGCGCATTGCCCTAGAAAAAGCCTCAGGGGAAGGTAACAAAGCAACATTAGAAAAAGAACGTCAAGCTCTTATCAAGCAACCGATTGAAATCGAAGAGCAGCTAGAGCGCGATGTTAGCGAACTCAAACGAGTGAAAATCGACTTAGCTCAGACTACTATTGTAGCAACTGCAGACGGTATCATCTCTCAACTCAACCTGCGAAACCCCGGTCAAACCTTGCGTGCTGGAATTAGAGACTACCTATGCACCGTCAAATGCTTCCTTAACTTGGCTATCAGGAGCGAACTCAATACTACAAGGGCTCTCGAATTTTTGTGGGTTGGAATCGCTGTGGAGAAACTCAAAAAATGCCTGTAAATGTTGGGTTTCGTTCCTCAACCCAACCTACGTACTCACTATACGATATTTGTGAGATTCTACTCCCTACTCTCTCTCACAACGGGTAGTGTAACAGCAAAAGTTGTCCCTACGCCAATTTCGCTATGAACGGAAATTTCACCTCCAAGCGTGTCTACGCATTTTTTAACAATTGATAAACCCAATCCAGTACCGGGAACTGAACCGACATTGGAAGCTCGATGAAAGGGTTGAAACAGATGCTCTTGGTCTTCTTTTGGAATACCTATTCCTTCGTCATGTATCTGAAAAATAACTTTCTTTTCCTGCCCAATCAATTCAAATTGAATGATGCTATTTTGTGGTGAATATTTAATAGCATTACTTAGCAAATTACTAAAAATATGCCGTAACAAACTTTCATCCCACAATGCTTCTTTCAATTCACCAACACTTGTAAAAATCAGAGAAAGATGTTTTTCTTTTAAACTCAATTGAGCTTCTTCAATCAGTTGATGGCAAAATATTTCTAAATTTAGAAGTTGAAATTCACATAAAAGTTTGCCGGAATCGGCTCTCCCTAGAAAGGAAACTTCATCTAATATCTGAGCCATACTTTTGATTGCAGAACGAAGCAACTGATAATGAGAATTTTTTTTCTCTTTCGGTAATTTATCTCCGCTATTTTGCAATAACCCAGAAATTAACTGGATTGTATTTAAGGGGCTGCGAATGTCATGAGACAGCATTGAGACAAATTCTGATTTAAACTGACTAATTTCTTGAACTTTCACAAGTTCAGCTGTTCGTTCTTGAACCCGGCTTTCTAATGCTTCATTGACTGCACGTAATGATTCTAGGGCTTGTTTGCGCTCAATCGCATAACTTAGAGAGCGGATCAAAACGCCAAAATTAACTTGTCGTTTGACAAGATAATCTTGTGCTCCTTTTCTTACAGCTTCAATCGCAAGGCGATCGTCGTTGGTATTAGTCAATACGACGATTGGTAAGTTAGGTGCTTGCTTCATCAAAGGGGCGAGGGAAGCCAATCCTTGGCTATCTGGTAGTGTCAAATCTAACAAGATAGCGTCATAAGTAGCCCTGCTTAACTCCTGAAGCGCTTCCCCCAATCGCTTGACGTGAAATAAACTAAATTGATTGGACTCGGCGTTTTTGAGGAACTCTTCTAACAGTCTTGCTTCTGCGAGATTGTCCTCAATTAACAAAATTTTCACGCCCGGTCACCCCCTGTGGAATTATGAATTATAAATTATGAGTTATGAATGGAAGGTTTAAGCACTCATCATTCATCATTCATCATTCATCATTCATAATTTATTCCGATGGTAAAGTCACGGTTGCTAGCCAAAACTCTTCTATTCCTTTAACGATTTTGAAAAGCTGGCTGAGGTTGCGGGATTTGGTAATGTAGCAATTCACGTGTAAATCGTAGCTGTGGAAAATATCATCCTCATTGTGTGAGGTTGTCAGCACGACGACAGGAATGCGTTTGAGATGGGGATCGGCTTTAATTTCTGCCAAGACTTCCCTACCATCTTTTCTTGGTAGGTTTAAATCTAGCAGAATCAGGTCAGGACGGGGCGCATCAGCATACTCCCCTTCTTGACGTAAATAAGCCATAGCATCCATACCATCCCTAGCCGTAATGACTTGATGTGGTACTGTACTATTTTTTAATGCTTCTTGGATCAGACGAACATCAGCTTTATTGTCCTCTACCAAAAATATTGTTTTGTACTTTTCTTCCGCTTCTGCGCTCACGATCGCGTCCTCCGACTGGAATCGTAAAGTAGAAAGTTGCTCCTTCACCGAGTTGTGACTCTACCCAGATTCTTCCCCGGTGACATTCGACAATTTTCTTACAAATTGCCAAACCCATTCCTGTACCTTGGTACTCATCTCGCGTATGCAAACGCTGAAAGATGACGAAAATGCGATCGCTAAACTGCGGATCGATACCAATACCGTTATCCCGAACAGAAAACAACCACTCATCTTCTAGGCGAGTTGCTCCTATACGAATTTCTGGAGTCTTGTCGCTGCGAAACTTGATAGCATTGCCGATGAGGTTCTGGAATAACTGCATCAACTGGGTACTATCAGCCATCACAGTTGGCAACTCATCATAAGTAATAACAGCCTTAGTTTCGTTAACACGCTTTCGCAAATTAGTCAAGGCGCGTTCTAATGCCGTATCCACCTCTGTGAGTTCAAACTCAATCGCCTGCATATCTACTTTAGAATAAGCTAGCACATCGTCAATGAGAGTTTGCATGAGACTGACTCCCTCAACAACGTAACCAATAAACTCCTTAGCATCTTCATCAAGTTGTCGATCGTAGCGCATTTCTAACAACTGCGCGTAATTTGCCACTTGATTGAGAGGTTCTTGTAAATCGTGAGAGGCGACGTAAGCAAACTTTTTCAATTCAGCGTTGGAACGTTCCAAGTCATGTGCAA
Source organism: Scytonema sp. UIC 10036 (assembly GCF_009725235.1). Next base: position 85,006 of record NZ_WJFC01000020.1, on the reverse strand, counting down.
GCTGAGCTAGTTCATCAGCCTGACGCAGTACAATGTTAACAATTGCTTTTCGCAATTCCAGTGCCGCTTTTATTTCTACATATCGCCACGGTAAAGAGGTTAAGCGGACTGTCTCTTTCCACAATTCAAACGATTTCCGAGGACGTAAGTGAAAATTCCCTTCTGCTTGGCTCAACTCAAAAGCCTTATTGGGGTCACCTCCCCAATTTACAGTTTGAATGACTTCTGGTCTAAACCACAAAACATAATTTCGCTTGGATATGGGAATTGCTAGCAAGCCACTGGCGACATTTTTGAATCTTTCCGCATCAGGATAGATATGAGGCAAAGAATCTGTATAGAAGACTTCTTCTTTGACATTATTCCTTAACCATTGGACTAAGAAATTTAGGTCTTCTTCTTTGGGAGTTTCACCAATCAACGTGTAATTTCCGCCAAAGCATATAGCTGCACCTTGGGCACTGGTGAGATCGAGAAGACTTGGCTGATGTTTAACTAACCCATCAATAAAATTTTCTTCTTGCGCCATATATTCAACCAATGCTGATTGAATAGACGCCAGCTGCATGCGGTAGTCATAATCTTCCGTTTCTTCTCTGGCTGAAAGTTCTGCAAATATAACTCGACCTAGAAATTCGCACGCTTTCCGTAACTCGTAAGCAACATATTTGGGTGTCTGATGATGACAAGCAATGAGACCCCAAAGTTTTCCTTCTTTAATCAAAGAAATTGTCAAAGAAGCACCCACACCCATATTGTGTAAGTACTGTATGTGACATGGAGCCGCACTTCTGAGACTGGAATTTGTTAAGTCAAGCGGACGCAGGGTAACTGGATTATTGATGGGGAAAATTTCTACGGGTTGGGAACGAGTATCCGGTATGATTCTAATCCAATTGGAAATAAATAATTTTCTTGCTGGTTTGGGAATATCTGATTCAGGGTAATGCAAACCCAAGTAAGGTTCTAGATGGTCTAGTTTTTCTTCAGCAATCACAGAGCCATGCCCGTCTGCATCAAATTTATAGAGCATTACCCTATCAAATCCTGTTACTTTCCGGACTTCTTGGACAATAATTTGGCAGAACTCCTTAATATTGCTAGTTTCTCCTAGTTGGTTAATGGATGCTCTGGCTAAATGATAAAAACTTAAAAAGGGAATATTGTCTTGAGCAATAGCTGGCTCTAATTCCAGAATCAAAAATCCTTCTGGGTTGCGGTGAAAGACTGCGTCAAAGACGACATAGTCATCACCTTTTTTCCGTACCCAAATTTTTGTAGGATTGATGAAATCCAGGCTATCTTCTAAAAGCCCTGCTTTAATTCTTTCAATTTGAAAAGGATCGAGTAAATCTTCCAGTTTTTGGTGGAGCAAATTGACCGGAGCTATACCAAATACTGAAGAGACATTGGTACTAACTTGCAAGATAGTTAATTCAGGTTCTTTAAGGACAAGAAGAACTCCATGTGGTTGAACTTGACCGGAAACATGAATTGGTGCTTCTTTTAAGCTAGTTACATTAATTTCTTGCTGTAAATCACTAAGCACTATGAACCTCTAGGTGTTAATAGTAGAGTAAATTTATTGTAGTTTGTGTTTTTGGGAATTTTTGAAATCTTATCTAAAGATACATGACTTATCAAATCTTGTTTACACTTTATAAAATTTAATTTTCCTTTTTTAAGATATGTTGTCTGAAAAGTTTTGACGAATTTAATTCGCTACTACACAAACAATTACTACAGTAGTCTAGCTGACTATCTACTTAGATGTCTGATAATAAATATTAAAAGTCAGTGATTGGTTGCACACCGGATATGTAGTTATGTTAAAAATTTTCCTATATAATAGGTAGGGCTTTAGCCCACCTATATTATGAATGGTGGGCTAAAGCCCTACCTACTAACTAACAATTAAATCCAAGAATTAAACCACATCCTCATAGGTCTATACTCAAAATCTGAGAGGGGTAAACCTAAATAGATCGGCATCCAAAAAACAAAAGCTATGATAATCAAAAAGGTAAGAGTCAAGCCAAAAGCGCGAATCCGAGTATCATAACTGCGGAAGCATCGATCGACTTGCCAAGCGATCGCCAAAAATGCAAAGACCACAGCTGTCATATAGTGGTAGATGAAAAGGCAACGATTGACTTTTACCCAAGGTAGTAAATTCGCTACATAATTTACTAATAAATACAGAACAATCCAAGTGTCGTTGCTTAATTCAGCAGATAGGAAAAAACGTTTTTGCTCAATCCAAAGCTTGGCAAATTGTCGAGTGAACGCTCCTAATAAAAATAAAAGCGCCGCCGCACCAAACCACCACAATACGGGATTGCCCATAGCATGAACGTCATAAATAACTTTTCCTGTACCTGCAGGGAGAGGCGGACCTATTATAGCTATGGGATTTTTAATGCTTGTTGCTGTTTGGTAGAAATAAGCCATTGGTCGAATCATCAAGGGCCATGTATACCAAGCAGCGCAATAAGGATGAATTTTAGAGCTATTAGCACCCAGACGTTCGTGAAATCCTAAAATCTGCTTGTGGACTTCTACAAACCCATATCTTGTATCTATTTGTAGGTGTGGAATCCAAAGAAGGCTGTAGATAATTGCAGGAATGATTCCTAAAAAAAATAAAATCTGAAAAATATTAATTTGAGTTAATTTTTTCAGGGGAGTTGGCTTAGCTTCGAGTCTGTTATATGTTATGTTTTTTGTCTTTCCTTTATCACAAGGAAATGGAGTCAGTGGCAAAGGCAAAAAAGAAATTTCCTGACTTTCTTTTTCAACATGATTGTTTTGAAAACAATAAGACAGCAATTCATTTTGGTGTTGATTATTGCTCTCTAGTTTTCTCAAGTGAAAAGACTGCAACCACTGGTTTAACCAAGCTATTATCCACATAAGATAAGCACCTAGCAGAAACCATAAACCATTCCATTTAGTGGCACAAGAAGCACCAAAAGCTACACCAGAAAGTACTAACCAAAAGCTACGCCATAAACGTTGTTTAGCGAGTGCTTTGAGTAGAAACCACTGCCCTAATAAACCGAAAATGACGATATATTGATTGATTAAAGCATAACGTGATTCTACAATGAAGATACCATCACAAGCTGCAAACAAACCAGCAAGTAACGCAAAGCTACGACGGTAACTGATTTGATAAGCGATCGCCGCAATAATGACAGGAATCCAGGAGCCAGAAAAAGCATTAATCCACCGATAACTTATGGGTGACATAACCGAACCAGTCAACCCATTGACTTGGCTCTGTAAAAAGGGAATTTGATTGCCAATCCAAATTCCTATGGCAATAATGTATTTTCCTAATGGTGGATGACCGTCAAAAAATGGGGTATTGGTGAGATAGTTGTTGCCAAATTTAGCATAGTAAACTTCGTCAAAAACTAAGGTATTGAACCGTCCCAATCCCCAAAATCGTAAAGCGAGTGATAGCAAAAATACACTCGCCATGCTCAGGTAAAATACTTTTTTTGTCATTTGTCATTTGTCATTTGTCATTTGTCATTTGTCCTTTGTCCTTTGTCATTTGTCCTTTGATTAATCCTAATGACCAATGACCAATGATTAATGACCAATGACAACGGACTATTGACCATTTTCTACTTTAGCGATCTCCAATATAGTTTTTAACACGGAATCGGGATTGAGGCTAATGGAATCAATTCCCTGTTCCACTAGAAATTGAGCAAATTCTGGGTAATCGCTGGGTGCTTGACCGCAAATGCCGATTTTTCGATTGTACTTTTTAGCGGCTGCGATCGCTAACCTGACCATTTGCTTGACTCCCTCACCGCGTTCATCGAATAACCGCGACACTAGAGCTGAATCCCTATCTAAACCTAGTGTCAGTTGAGTCAAGTCATTGGAACCTATAGAAAACCCATCAAAAACTTTTGCAAACTCCTCAGCCAGAATGACATTATTGGGTAACTCGCACATGACATAAACTTGTAAGTCGTTGACACCCTGCTTTAAACCATTTTTTGCCATTTCTGCCAACACCAAAAGCCCCTCATTGGGAGTGCGACAGAAGGGAATCATGGGAATCACGTTTGTTAATCCCATCTCGTCCCTCACTCGTTTCATAGCTTGGCACTCCAAAGCAAAAGCTTCTTTGTAACCCTCATCGTAGTAACGTGCTGCACCGCGCCATCCGAGCATTGGGTTTTCTTCTTCCGGTTCAAACTGTCTGCCACCCAATAAGTTAGCGTATTCATTACTCTTAAAATCTGACATTCTCACTATAACTGGTTTGGGATAAAAAGCGGCAGCAATTCTCCCTACACCTTGGGCGAGGCGATCGACAAAATACTGGGGTTTATTATCATACAGTGCGGTTATTGTTGCCACTTTATCTTTGACAAATTCATCATCTAGCTTGTCATAATGAATCAGCGCCATTGGATGGGTTTGGATGTGGTTAGCAATAATAAATTCTGTTCTTGCCAAACCGACTCCATCGTTGGGAATTGCAGACAGACTAAATGCTTCTTGAGGGTTACCCACATTCATAAGTATTTGAGTGCGAGTGCGAGGCAAATTCTCTAACGCCACTTCTTGCACTTCAAAAGGTAATAATCCCTCATAAACTCTTCCTTCTTCGCCTTCAGCACAAGAAACGGTAACTTCTTGACCATTTCTTAAAATTCCTGTAGCATTGCCACATCCCACAATTGCGGGTACACCTAATTCTCGTGCAATGATCGCTGCATGGCAAGTCCGCCCCCCCTGGTTGGTGATAATCGCACTTGCTCTTTTCATAATTGGTTCCCAATCAGGATCGGTTCTATCTGTGACTAAAACTTCTCCTGCTTGGAAATCTTCAAGTTTGTGTATGTCTGTAATCAGGTGCGCTCTTCCTTGGCTGATTGCTTCTCCTATAGCACGTCCTATGACTAGAGGTTTTGGCGCTTGGGAGTTGGTGCTTGGTGATTGAGCTAACTTTTCCCCAGTACCCAGTCCCCATGCCCCAACGCCTGATAAACGATACGTCCTTAAAACGTTTTGCGTCTTCTGTGATTGAACTGTTTCCGGGCGGGCTTGGACGATGAACAATTCGTTTGTAATGCCATCTTTTGCCCACTCAATGTCCATTGGGGTGTAGGCGTTGTGAACTTGAGAATAATGGTCTTCTATCAAACAAGCCCAACGAGCTAGTTGTAAAATTTCTTCATCTGTTAAGGCATATTTATTTCTTTCTATTTGAGGAACTAAGATATTTTTGGTAAATTTTGTGCCGTCATCATAGACCATTTTTAATTCTTTGCTACCCAATCTTTTATCAATAATTGGGCGGTACCCTTCTCGTAAAGTTGGTTTAAAAACATAGTATTCGTCTGGGTTAACAGAGCCTTGCACTACGTTTTCTCCCAAACCGTATGCTGCTGTAATCAATGCAGAATTTTTGAACCCTGTTTCGGTTTCAATTGAGAACATGACCCCAGAGCATGCCAGGTCGGAACGCACCATCTTTTGTATACCAACAGCAAGGGCAACGTTAAAATGGTCAAATTGCTTAATGTGTCGATAAGAAATAGCTCTGTCTGTGAATAAGGATGCAAAGCATTTATGACACGCTGCTAAAACACTCTCTACTCCAGTCACGTTGAGGTATGTTTCTTGCTGACCTGCAAAACTAGCATCAGGAAGGTCTTCAGCTGTTGCACTGGAGCGCACCGCTACATCTGTATCTGGATTGTATCGCTTGCAAAGAGTTTCGTAAGCTTCGACAATAGCCTCTCTTAGGGGTGTTGGGAATGGTGTGTGGAGTAGCAAGGCTCTTGCTTTTTTCCCTCGTTCCCGCAAATTTTTAACATCTTCTACATCTAAGTCAGAAAAGAGTTCTCGCAGTTTCTCTTCTAACCCAGCCGATTGAATAAAATAGCGATATGCATATGCCGTTGTAGCAAACCCAATAGGTACATTTACACCTTTTGGTGTAAGTTGTTGAATCATCTCACCTAATGATGCGTTTTTGCCACCAACAATTGGTATATCAGCAATGCCAACCTCATCAAACCAGAGGATGAGCGATCGCTCGAGTGAGGATGAGTCCGATGAAGTCTTTTTTGTTGCCGTATCCATCTAAAATTACCCCTTTAAGATCGATCCCTGATTGTTGTCGATCGCCTTCTCTGTATGTATTATATATCACTGCTATTTGTAATTGCTTGTATAGTTTTTTTAGATTTAAGATAAAAAAGTTTAGATTTTTGTCTTCAGTGGATTATAAAACCTTTCCGTAAAAATTAGTAGCGATCGCTACGCTTTAAAATGTTTATGTTAATTTTTGTCAACAAAGTTTTCGTTAACTGCCTCCTGTATGCCTAACCTGTAGCAAGAAGAAAGTTTCACGGAAGATCTAGAATTAGGAGACTCGCTCGCTTGGTAAACTACCCATTGACACTAAAGTTTTGATAGCACCAACAGCTTTTACGGAGAGAGCAGTCATGGGCAAATACGACAAAATCTTTAACTCCACCAAAACAACCAAAGAGAAACTAACCGCACAAGAAGCGGTAGCAGCGATTGGAGTTGTAACCTCAGCAGCTGACTCTAGCTTAGAGGAGGTGGATGCAGACTACATAGCCGATATACTCTGGGAATTTCTGGAAGTTTTTGAAGAATATTCAGATGACCAGATGTTAGAGCTTCTAGATAAACTTATAGCTATTGCGGAAGAAGATGGCGTAGGAGCATTGTTTAACGCAGCTAAGAGTTCTTTGTCGGAAGACTTCGCACTTGATGCTTATGCGGCGGGGGTTAGCCTCCTTGTAGATGAGGAAGAAATGGTTATTCCGAAAGGAAAAATGAATTTGCTGAAAAAGTTACAAGAAGCGTTGGGAATTGAAGATGATGAGGCGAAGGAAGTCAGAGACGAAGTTATAGCTGCTTTTGAAGAAGAAGAGGAAGAATTAGATGATGATGAATTTCTAGATGATGATGAAGAATTAGGGTTTGACGCAGGTTCCGAACCACAAATGTATGAGTCTCCTGGCAAAAATTTTGTAGTTCCGATTCCGGTGGACACTCAAAGAGGTGGTAGAGTACAAGCTCAAGAAGGGTTAGTGAGCTTTTCTGATGACTTTGGAACTCTGTTAAGAATTGATTATTTCCGCTTGACACCACAGCAAAAAAAGGAGATTGAATCTGTAGGACACGACAAGTATCTGCGATCGCTTCTCGTAGAAAAGTATATCCCTCAAGAAATTGTTGCTAATTTACCAGAGGCGCAAGTAAAACATACTGAGTATATAGAGGATGCATTAGATGGCGCTTACTTTGTGCTCGTAGATATGCCTGAAGGTTCTAGCGTTCCTAAAACAGGAAATAACGGAACCGCTAGCAGATTAAACGCTTATCGCGGACTTTTAGGATTTACCAGTGGTAATTTCCTATATGTAGTCAGCAGCCAGCGTAGCTTCTTTGATGGAGAAACCCCCGGTTCCATTGAAGACGAATCTGAAAGAATCGAAGAAAGTCTTCTAAATTTCGTTGACACAATCGAGTTTACATAGGGATTGGGGACTGGAGACTGGGGGTTAACCTTGTTTCCAGATTCCGTCTGGAAATGCTCTAGGTGCAAGCGATGACTTATCTTGACTTTGAGCGCGATCGCATTGCTAAACCTAGAGAACAAATTTTACTTTATACTTTGTCATAGCAATTTCAATAGCTTTATTCAAAATGCTTTTGCAAGTGCCTATATAAATTACTATTTTTCTCTAACAAAATCTAAACCTACAGAAAAAATTTTATATGAAAATCTTCCGGAATGTTGTATAATAGAGCAAATGAGAAAGCGCTCGTGTTGCCCAAGAGCACTTCCTCTAAAAAAATTAAAAAATTAATCATTCATTTATGGAGCGATCTTAACATGACTAACGCGCCCGAAACAGATCCTGCTGCGAATTTTTCTGAAACTGTTGCTGGGGAAGTTCAATATCTCATCAGTAAGCTGGCAAAATCGAGTAAAGACTTGATAAAAGAAATTTGTGCCGAGATTAGCTGCACAAACACCTACATATTAGTCGGAGCCGCCAAAGTCGGGCAATTATTACTGTTTCTCAAAGAGAAGCTCAAGCCCAAACAATATGAAGAAGCTTTAGCTAATGCTTTAGGATGGTCAGCAGGTATTGCCAACCACTTGTTAAAGCTGACACCCATACTCGGAAGCTTTACTACCAAACAACTCGATGCAATCAATCGCAATCTCTCAATGTCAGCACTCTATAAGTTAGCCACAGGTCGCACACCAATGGAAGTTGTCAAGAGAATGCTGGAGAAAGCTTGTAACCAAGAGGTTTCCAAGAAAGATATCCAAGTAGAAACTAAGAAGTACAAGGAAAAGCACCCGAAAAAAGAGCCAACGCCATGGAGATATGTAGGAGGTGGCAGAGAATACCAGCCCCCCAGAATATCTGAAGAAGCAGGATTGGCAGTGGAACGACTGAGCAAAGACAATAGCAAACCGCGACGTTTTCTCATTGAAGAGGCGGTTTTATTGCTAGCAGAGAAATTACAGCAGGCGGTTTTTGCCATGGCTTAGTTTTTGCAGTCGAGTAATTTTTACAAATCCGCCTGTTTGGGCTGACAAGACAGCGCGATCGCCCTTGGCGCAACCCTCCCCCGGCTTATCGCTGTCTTGAAAAAAGTTAGAATAACTTTGCGGGTTTTTCGTCTGTTTTCTAGATGAGATATTTACTATGACCCCAGGCGCGATAAGCTGGGTACAGCTTGCGCTTCGCGAACGCAATAACCAAAAAGGAAGAACCCTTTTTGTTTAAAAGACTGACTTGGAGAGAGTTCAAAGCAGTTGAGCAATTGTTAGATCGTCCGGGATATCGGCTTTCTTTTCTGAGTGGAGTGTTGGAGATCCGACGAATGCCAGGAGAATGCTCAAGGTCTGACAAAGAGTCAAATTAAATGGATAGAAACACATATATTAAGCAATCTAAGAGGAAAAGATGACATCTAGCAGTATAGAAAAAATGGGGAAAGTTACTACCACCATCACAATTACTAACCATATTGACCAGATTCTTGCAACTAGAGGGTTTATACCGGAAGAACAAGTGCGCTCGGTTACATTACACGATGTTTTAGTTGATACTGGAGCAACAAGGCTTTGCTTACCTAGAAATATTATTATTGATTTAGGATTACCTCTTCAAGGAGAAGTAGATGTTAAAACAGCTACGAGAATAGAAAAAGCTCGTATTTATAAAGAATTGCATATAGTAGTTGAAGGACGAGAAGGATTATTTAATTGCATTGAATTACCAGAGGATTCAGACCCATTATTAGGATTAATACCGTTAGAAGATTTAGGATTAGAACCTGACTTAATGAATCAAAAACTGCGTGTTTTACCAGAATGTGGAAAAAACACTTATTTGATGGTTTTATAATCACGCATGCTAATGGAGACAGGTTTAGGGCTTCAACGCACGACGAATTGCTTCCGGAAGCAAAAGACGGCTATCGCTCCCCAAAGAATGAAGTGTATCTACAGTTTGCAGCAGCGCATCCATTGTTAGTGCATCAGGGGTTATATGAAAATCTTCCGTTTTCGCCATGGTGCGCGCTTTTGCTGTCGTCGCGCACGTGCTTGCTTGATAGTTTGATGAATTTGGTACTGGTATGGTAATCAAAATCTGGTGCATCAGTTTAGCCATTTAGGCATCAGTTTGTAACCAATTCTCTAAACTTAATCTTTCTACTCTCTGCAAATCAGAATCATTAGAAACTAAAATTAAACCGCGTGTAATTGCTGTAGCAGCTATCAATACATCAGCATCTTGTATTGGTCTGCCTTTTACTTTTAAATCAGCATGAATTTTGCAGGCTTGTTCAATAATTTCTATATCGTCTAAAAATAAAACTTCATATTTTCATCCGAAAATATGAAAGTCAGCTAGTTGTTTTGTAGCATTTGCAGCAACTAAACCTCTTTTGATCTCGTAGTAAGTTATGCAACTAATAAAAACTTCTTCTCCTAGACTAGTTAAGTCCTCCAACTTTTGTGCTAAAGTCATATTTTTTTTCAAAATATAACTAACAATGTTTGTATCCAGTAAATGTGCCACTCTATTTATCTTCCTTCCACTGCCTCATCAAAAATTTTCATTTGTTCTGGAGTCAAATCGTTGAGCGTTCCGGAAACTGCTTCTAAAACTAAAAGCTTGTCAATTCTACGTGTTAATTCATCATCAGGGATAGCTCTAAATTCTTCAGGTGAAAACTTAGCAAACAGATTGACTAAGTGTTCAATCCTTTCTGGTTTTTTTAATCTCACCATGTAAAAGCTACTACCTTTAAATAAATTCTCCACAATTGGTGAGATGCGGTTTGTAAGTTCTTGAGTATAGTTAAATACTTCTTGCATAAATCGAGCCTCAGTTTAATTGTGAGTATTTATCTATTTTATGTAATTTTTCTCAATGTGCTTAATGTTTTCCATCTAAGCGAACGGTTGTGTTGTCGTTAAGATCGACGCCGTCAGTAGCCGTTTCGTAACCAATATATAAGGTCGTGCTCTTTTGCTAGAAAGATATTCAAGGGTTAGTTTGGGAATTAAACTTAACTGCCAGTTTTTTAAAATTGGTCTGGACAGGTTTTACGATAGGGTTCGTTGCTGAAAGCTTGTTGCCATTCCTGCTGAGTCAAGTTACGACCTGCTGTACGACAAGCAACTGCGATGAGGTCATCAAAATTGATACGCCAGAGACGTACATCAGTACTACCACTGAGAATCCATCGACTATCAGAGCTAAAGGCAAAAGGTCTGACACTAGCTTCATGTCCGCGTAACACAATTGGTGCTGCGGTGATGTCCGTAGGATTCCACAGGCGAATGGTATGGTCTTCACTTGAAGTTGCTAGCCATTGGTTATCGGGGCTAAATTCTAGACCAAGAATACGCCCTTGATGTCCTGTCAATGGTAATAGCCTTTATCTCACCAGTATTTCCCTGTACGACAATAACTGGTTTATCGGGATTCAGTTTATCCCACAACCGCACTGTTCCATCTTTACCTCCTGTCGCTAACCAGTTTCCTTTCGGGCTAAAAGCAACAGCAACTACTGATTTCTCATGCCCAATCAACGGAGTACCACCAATTTCACCTAGAGCGCCGGTCCACTAATATATGTTGACAAAAACTAAATTATGTGTGTTTGGGTAAAACCCCGATTTTCGGTGGAATATTTGGGTCAGATTTTTAGCGATTCTCCTTCGGAGACGCTACGCGAACGCATAAAGACCGAATACTAAAATCCCCAATTTTAACAACCTGCATATCTTGCGTTTTAGGTCAAGTGCTTCTACTGGATCGGCGCTCTAGTTGCAATTTCTACCAAAAAATAGATGGGTATTGGTTCAATTTCCATTAAAGCATTGATAACTCGTGGATGGTCGGTTTCTTTGAGTGCTTCTTTCGCGACGAAAATTCTCCTGACTATAGCGGTTTTCACTTGAATGAAGTACAGATTTATCCGCGTTCGTCTGCTACAGGCTGCGGTTCCATAACTTTTTTATGTATTGCACCCAACTGAAAACTGCTATATTTTGCCGTGTAATTTCTGCCTACTTGCGATCGCGTTGCACGCAGGCTACACGATCGCTAATATCTTGCCAACATCCCACAATTTCTATGGGATTGCCTTGAGGATCTTTCACCAGTCTAAATTCATCATACATCCATCGGTAATAACCGTTCTTGTGCAAAAAGCGGTATTCATAAGCAAAGTGTTCCCGGTGGGGTAACTGCGCTAACTCAGCAAGCACGCGGTTCCCATCGTCTGGATGGATGTGAGTCAACCAAAAATGAGAATGGCTTGTAAACTCTTGGGGCGCATATCCTAAGATGTTAAATACGTTATCGCTAACGAAAGTTGCCCCAAAGTCTCCTGATGGCTCACAGCTATAAATAATTGCCGGACTGCAAGCAAGAAGGTGCTGAAGCTGATTTTGGGTACTTTGAAGCAACTTTTCCGTGCGCTGACGTTCGAGGAGTTCTGTTTGTGCTTTTTGATACAGTTCGGCTTGTTGAATGGCGATTGAAACTTGAGTTCCCAGCTGTTTAAGTAAATTAATTTCTAGAGGTTCCCACTGTCGCGGCTCAAAACAATAGTTGGCAACAAGAAGCCCCCAAAGTTGAGATGAAGATTCCCCCATTCCTCCGTTTTCTAACACAATGGAAACAACGAGATTTGAGCGAATTTGCAATTCTGCGAGCAATGCTATGTGACAGAGCGCGAGATCTGATGTGTGGATATCCGCAACTGTCCTTGTTAACAGTTCCCTTTGTTTGTAAATTTGCCAGGGACTATCGTTACGATAGAGCAAGGAACCTCTGTCAGTCACACAAATCGCAACTGACGCATTTTCATTTGGACCGCGAAATAACGTTGCTGGCTCTTCGCGAGATCCTCCCAGCTCGAACTGGTCACAGGTTATTCTCTCCTCTAATACAATAAAGGTCTTTCCTACACTCTTGCAGTACTTTTGTATTGCAAACAACCTGCTTCTAATTTCATTGCGGCAATCTTCAGCAGATAAATCTTTGGCAAACTCAAGAGCTTGTTGTATTCTACGACGCATTTCTTGCTTTATGTGCTCTCGTTGTTCTTGAGACCAATCTAATCGTTTTGTTGTCATAGTGAGGACTACTGACCTAATAAAATACGCAACCTCAACGGTATTTTAGGGATTTTACGCGTTGCAGATCGCCTCATCCCCCACACCCTTTTTAAAAAATATTAATCAACATTATTTAAGGTGTCATATTCAAGACGTTTTGAGATGAAGTAATTTTAAAGAAAGCGTGAAGTAAATACTAATAATCTTTTTCTCTCGCCCTACTCCTATAGCTTCCTCTTGCTACCTACGTGTTTCAAAACATACATCATTTTACTGAATTGCATCGATATTGCCAAAACGCACCATGGCAAGTCTTTACATTAACGAAATATTAATCTTGACAGCAGTAAGTGAGTGAGTTTTTTCTCCCTTTTTGAATACTGTATCGGCGAAGAATCCTTTCTTCAGTCATGAAAACATAACTGATTTTAAAATTTAATAAAAGTAAAAAGAAAAAAAGAAAAAATCAAAAACAAAATATTGCTCATGTTATATTGAGGACTAAATTAACTCAGAAAACCTAGTTTTAAAACGCTGTAGTTATTGTGATATAAGCTTTTTAACTACTTCAATCACTGAGTTAAAACCCTACTAGTTTGTGTGACATTCATGAAAAAAGGCTCCTTATTTATGTGGAATTCATGAGATGAATAACTCTCCTTCGTTATGTGGAATTCATGATGATGGTGGAGCAGTACCACTGCAACATTTATCAGCACATTGAGGAACGATAGAAAGTAAGTATTCTGTTATAAGTCATGAGTCGTTAGCATTTAGAGCAACTTTGTCTTCTCTAAAAGCCTTTCTAGTAAGTTATTGAAACATACATTAACTGCTAACGGCGAAAAGCAGATGGCTGAATGCTGACGGAACTGTACACCACAGTATGCATCTACCATGCAAGCAAGGGTTGTTAAAATCAGCCTTGAAGTTTTTTACTGACAGTTTCAAGTACTTAAACAAGGAAAGATAAAGATGAAAAGAATTTTCATTCTGTGCTTGTTTTTCATTGGGTTTGCTTGGGTTATGTTTGCCCAAACGCCTTTCCTACCGAACAAAGGATCTGTCCAGGTAGCTTCAGCAGCAGGACCAAAAGATGCATATGAAGTCTGGGCTATCGATCAAGCAACTTCTCTAGATGGCACTGTTTTGGGGGGCAATCTCTATATTTTGTCAGGTAACGACCAAGACTTTATAGGAGGTACAGCTAATATTAAGCAGATTAATTTAGCTGCTAATGCTGTTGCAAATGGCTTTGAGAAGGGTTCAAAACCTCACTGGCTTGTGTTTAATAAAGGTGCTACACATGCGATCGTCGGTCATGCCAGTTCCGGTCATGTTTACGCTATTGACGCTAGTAACCGCCAAGTGGTCGATGTGGTTGTTCCAGGAGGGAACTCTCATGCTGTTTCTGTCTCACCTGATAATACATTTGTACTTGCTGCAGATACTCCAGGACAACAGGTTCATAAAATTCCCACAAATTATCAAGCACCTGTAGGAGAGATTTTCGGGACTCCTCAAACGTTAAAATTTGATTCCAATACACTGCAAGCCCTAGGAACCAATACTGCTAACCCAGTGGTGGCTCAAGTCGATGAAACAGGTCAGTGGGCTTATGTTACCTTTGCTCAAGGTGGTGCAGTCATAGTCAATACACAAACAATGACTGTCGCACATATTTACAGCAGCAAGGAACTTACTTTCAATGGACTAGTTGCTTATGATTTTGGCAAAAACTTTATCACCAATGCAGGCAATGCCAATCCTGAAATAGCCGACTTTCTCTATTTCTATGACCACGATTCTCTGCTAAAAAATCCCACAACTCGTCCGCCTGTGATTAAAGTTCCTCAATCTGGTAACGATGTTCATGGGTTGGAAGTTATTGGTGGGAAATACTTATGGCAACTGAATCGTGCATCTAACAATATTACAATACATGAACTTAACCCCAACCCCTTCGATCCAAACGTTGAAGGTTCAAACAAAGTTCGTGCAGTCAATCTTATCGATCTGGCAAATACAGCGTTAGGTCCTGACCCTACACCAGACCTTGGAGGAGTATCACCTTCTGAAAAACTTTTGTTTGTGTCACAGCGTGGACCTGTTCCTCAATCAGCAAACGATCCTGCATTTTTCAACAGTGTAGGCATTTTCCCTGGAGTAGGCATCATACAAATCGAAGATGGTGGTAAAAATGCTAAACCAGCCTATTTGTATAGATTCGATAACTTGGTCAACGGGATTAACGTTGCTGACTTCCATGCCCTTGGTGTTCGTAAATAAAAGTTTTCAGCACCAGATATCGATCGGCTTTTTAACAGGCATTTACAGTTAGAGGATGTATTACAGATGTTTTCTAGTGAATGAAATCATTGACCGCACTTGCACTCTTATGAAGTCTGTGTTTTCGCCCTCTCAAATGTACTTAGTTAATTGTCTACAGGGTGTATCTATATCAACAATACGTATTATTCAATACGTATTTTACGTGAAATCTTTTAGACTCTTGAAGTGACTGAGCTAAAGGAATATTTTTCAAAAGTCACATAAACCTTACATCTCATCTTGAAAAGTAAAATCTTTCTATGGCATCTCCAATCAACGATAATTTCGCTAAAAGTTCTGTGTTAACTGGGTTCTCTGATACTGATACAGGAACTAATGTTGGTGCAACTGCGGAAGCAGGCGAGCCTCTTCACGGTGGAAATCCAGTCTTTAACACAAGGATTAATTCCGTTTGGTGGTCTTGGACAGCACCAGCTTCTGGAAATGTCACATTTGATACTCTTGGCAGTTCTTTTGACACGATTTTAGGTGTCTATACTGGTTCAGCAGTTAATAGTTTAACAACAGTTACCAGTAACGATGACATTAATTCTAGTACGACTGCTAGCAAAGTGACTTTTTCTGCCGTCGCCGGAACAACTTATCGTATTGCTGTCGATGGATCTAACGAAACCCTAACAAAAGTCGAAGAGGGTGCGATCGCTCTCAACCTTAACTTAGTAGACATTACCCTCAACGGCACTAACCAGAATGATACCCTTAATGGCACTTCTGGCAAAGACACCATCCGGGGATTAGAAGGTAATGATACTATCTCAGGTTTAGCGGGGGACGACCTTTTGTTTGGGGGTCAGGGAAACGATACTCTCAGTGGCGGTTCGGGAGTCATAACTGACGAGCTAGGATTCCAAGAAGACAGATATGCTCAAAAGCTGATGGCTAATACCTGAACGCTTGCACAACTTTAGAATTAGTGAACACTGATTTATGGCATTCACGATACTTCTTTTAGAAAAGATTAAAGATTTTTTTGTTTGGATACTTGCTGTTATTATTTTGTGTTTTTGTATCTTTTCGTTAATAAATCAAGATGAAATTTACAATTTTTTAAAACATCAAAAATATCGCCTATCTGCCATGCATCCTGTTCTAGCGATTCCAAACCTAGAATTGATGTTTCAGGATTTACAATCAAATAGACCCAATCATATTATCTTATCTTTAAAAGACGATGCAGGCAAATCAATACAAGGAATTTTACCAGAGCATGGTCGTATATTACACGTATTTATTGTGAGTGAAAATTTTCAAGTTTTTACTCACATCCATCCTGAAGATTTTGGTTCCATAACATTAGAGATGTTAAAAGAGGCAAAATTCCCAGTAACATATAGCTTTCCTCAACCAGGCAAGTATCTTGTTGCAGTTAACTTTACAGTGAACGGGCGGCATTTTTTCAAACAAGAATTTTTAAAGGTTCCTGAAAAAGCATCCTCTCGGAAATGTCAAAAACAAATTGATTTGAAAGAAAATAAGAATCAGAATTATCAGATAGAATTTTCTCATTTTCCCAATCTCATCAAAGCTCAGCAAGAAGTGACTTTTGACTATTATATAAAGAAAAATGGAAAGAATGTTATAGATATCGAACCCTATCTTGATGCACCGATGCACATCACAGCTATCTCAGCTGATTTACAAAACATTATTCATACTCATGCTCGTGATAAATCTACAAAATCATTACACATGAGTCACAATGCAAGTTTTCACGATCGCGAGTCCGAGCATGAAGCTATGATTTATCAATTTGGTCCTAATTTAGAAGCTCGTGTCTTCTTTCCAGCTAGAGGAACTTATCATGTTTTTGGCGAAATGCGTCACCAAGAAAAAATTATTCTTGTAGAATCTCTTGTAAAGGTTAATTAGGCTCATATCAATTACTCTTCACCAAGAGGCGATCCAGTCGGTGCTGGAGAAAGCTTGCAGCCAAGAGGTTTCCAAAAAAGATATTCAAATTGAAACCAAGAAATACAAGGAGAAGCAGCCGAAAAAACAGCCAACGGCATGGCGGTATGTCGGTGATGGCAGAGAATACCAACCCCCCAAAATCTCTGAGAGGGCGGGCTTGATTGTGGATCGGCTCAGCCAACACAACGGTCAGCCGCGACGTTTTGTCATGGAAGAGGCAGTTTTGTTGCTCGCAGAGAAATTTCAGCAGGTGGTTTTCGCCGTGGCTTAGCTTTTGCCATCAAGTAATACATTGACTTGAGGTTGGCAATGCCTGCTCTACCGAGACATCAATGAAAGCGATCGCATGAAGGCGCAAGCCGTACCCTGCTTATCGCAATTCCCCTCGCTCAGACAAGATACTCCTATGCCGCCCGTGTTATTAAGGTGTAGCGACACTCTTTTTTCCCTGAATATAGATAAAATTCTCTAGAAAATTTTACAAGAAAAATTTCCCTTATGTTGTATTATGAGTAAACGAGGAAGAGCTCATCTTGGTTAGGAGCACTTCCTCTAAAAATTGAAACATTATTGATTATTCTGGAGAGATCTTAGCATGACTAAAGCGCCGGAACCAGCTCCTGGTGGGAATTTTTCTGAAACTGTTGCTGGAGAAGTTCAATATCTCATCGATAAACTTGCCAAATCAAGTAAAAACTTAATCAAAGAAGTCATAGGGGAGATGAGCTCCATAAGCCCCGTGACATTATTAGGAGCCGCAAAAATAGGACAATTGTTGCTGTTTCTGAAAGAAAGACTCAAGCCCAAACAGTATGAACAAGCTTTAGCCGACTCTCTAGGATGGATTGCGGGCATTGCCAACCACCTGTTGAAACTGGCACCTATACTTGGTAGCTTCACCACCAAACAACTCGATAAAATCAATCAAAATCTTTCCCTCTCAGCAGTCTATAAATTAGCCACAGGTCGCACCCCAGTAGAGGTTATCCAGTCAGTGCTGGAGAAAGCTTGCAGCCAAGAGGTTTCCAAGAAAGATATTCAAATCGAGACTAAGAAGTATAAGGATAACCAGCCGAAAAAACAGCCAACGCCATGGCGGTATGTCGGTAATGGCAGAGAATACCAACCCCCCAGAATTTCTGAGGGGGCGGGCTTGATTGTGGAACGCCTCAGCCAACACAATGGTCAGCCGCGACGTTTTGTCATGGAAGAGGCGGTTTTGTTGCTAGCAGAGAAATTTCAGCAGGTGGTTTTCGCCGTGGCTTAGCTTTTGCCATCAAGTAATACATTGACTTGAGGTTGGCAATGCCTGCTCTACCGAGACATCAATGAAAGCGATCGCATGAAGGCGCAAGCCCCCGGCTTATCGCAATTCCCCTCGCTCAGACGAGATACTCCTATGCCGCTCGAAGATTACCTAATTAAATGAACCGCACTCGACACGAAGTACACGAAGAAAGAGGAAAAGAAAATCGGTAATCTTATGACGGCTATTGTGTTGGGTGTGTAGCGACACTCTTTTTTCCCTGAATCATAGATAAAATTCTCTAGAAAATTTTACAAGAAAAGTTTCCGGAATGTTGATAAAAATACTTAGATAAAAGAAATTAATAAAAAGTTTAACAAGTTAAGCTTAAACTACTTATTTTTTCTGGTGTAAGCAGGGAAAAGTATGCAACAATAGCTTTCGACATAGTCCTAACCAGATTTGCATTATAACTAGTGATTTAATAAACGGTTGAGTCTTCTTAACCGTTATTTTCTAATTTCTCAAATCTGATATTTTCTATCTTTACCATATATCCTTCATGCTCTAACGTTATAGTCCTATGCTGCAACCTTTTTTTCGATAAGAGAATGCGATTCGCATGAGTAACGTTAAGCTTCGCCGATCGCTTTCGCCTTATCGTTGGGAATCATAAGGGAAAATCAACTCTCAATTAACAGGGCATAAATTAACAATGCAATCTAACCAAAACGACAAAGACAAATTTCTCTACCCTCACAGTCACTATTACGGTCAGGTCAAACCAGAGAACTTAGTGTTTAACGCCAACCTACAAGAATTTGCTCAAAAGGTCGGTTACATTACCAATTTAGAAACATCTGGAAAAATCTATCCTGAAGAAGCTTACGAGCGGATTAAAGAACTCTGGAAGCAGCTAAAGCACTCCAAGAAAACTTTAGAAATTGGTAACGAGCCGCCAGATGCGATCTAAAGTGGCTTGACACACGATCGCATTCGTTAGCTCTTTTTTTACATTCATTATTCCAACAAGTGTTCAAATAAATGAAACCTTTAGCAAATCAAGCGAAACGTACTAAACTTGTTAAAGTTTTCTTGTGGAATTAGGGAATAATATGTAAGAATTTCATCAGTTTGCTGGATCGCTCCATTTTTTATGATTTTTGAATATAGCTTGTAGAAAATACGGTTAAGAACTTAACCGTATTTTTTTACTCCATCAAACCTTTTTTAAAATTCAGTCAATCGAAAAGTTTTTCTCAAGAAGCGTTTGCTAGATTTATGTAACGTGAGATACATTTTTCCTAAATAGCATTAGGACTTACAGCAAATTTCAACTTGGTGAGGTACGAAAATTACCCCCCTCTGTCCCCCCGATGCCGTGGGGGGACAGAGGGGGGTACACCTCATAAGACTGAGAAAGGCTATACGCATAGCCCCCTTTATTGAGCGGTTGGAGGGATATCACACTTTGAAAATAAGCCCTACAGGGGATCGAATTTATCTTGTAACACACGCGGGAATTGATGTTACTTACCAATAGTGGTACGATTAATCAAAGGAGAACCGTTACCACCTTGAACTTGTCCTGTTCCAGCTGTAGGTGAGAGTTGAGTCCCATGGAGCCGTGGATCGGATTGTGGAGGATTGGGTTCCGGTCCAAGGGGTTTGGGATTTTCAATATACTGGAATTCACCCTTACCATCTGGAGAAGGACCGTGCGCCCAGCGACCTTCAGCACTTTCGGTACCTTCAGAGTGGTTCCAGAACTGATATGCAAACTCGCGCTTCTCCAAATCCAATGGGAAGGAACTGGGAACAGGAGTTGTTTCCAATCCTGATTCTTCTAGTTCCTTAACAGCTGCAATCCATTGGTTCTGATGCATGGTATCGCGAGCAATCATGAAACTCAGGGTATCTCTAACGCCAGGGTCGTTAGTCATTTCGTACATTCGCACTGCTTGCAAACGTCCTTGAGATTCAGCATGAAGATTGGAACGGAAATCTGCTAACAGGTTACCACTGGCAACAATAAAGCGACCGTTCCAAGGAAAACCAACGCTGTCAGCAGGCATTGCACCCAAACCAGAGACAATTGCGTGTTGGGGATTCATTGCTGCCCCTATAATATCCGTAATGGTATCGCGTGCCTTGGTGCCGCCCATCACTGAGCCTACAACTGGGTCTTGTGCTCCCTCTTCTTGTAATTTGATAGGTGCTTTATCTAACAAGTGAGCAATCATCGTAGCCAGCATCTCAACGTGACCGATTTCTTCGGTACCGATATCCAAAAGCATATCGCGGTATTTCGCAGGTCCGCGACAGTTCCAACCTTGGAACAGGTACTGCATCATCACGGTCATTTCGCCAAAAGTACCGCCAATGAGTTCCTGAATTTTCTTTGCATAAAGAGCGTCTGGTCTTTCTGGTGCTTTGAAATACTGTAGTTTCTTGGTATGATAAAACATGATTCATTCCTCAATGAATATTTGGATTGGCACAAATTCAGGCTTCCCCAAAATCTGATATTTGTGCCAGCCACTCATGTTTACTAGGAAACCTAATCTGAAGGCTCTCGACATCACTCCACAGTCATACAAAACAATAGATAAAAAATAACTAACTTGACCGAGGTTACTGTATTGCTAGATATAGTCCGACAATACTTACAACCATTGGTCACTGGTCACTGGTCACTGGCTACTGATTATACCCAACGTCTCAATTGGGTTGAGCCTGAAAAATAGTTAAAACCATCTTCATACCAACGTTCATCACGACGGCTAATATTGAAGCAACCTTCATGAATTGAGCCATATCCTGCATTATTGTCGAAGCGATTCGATTCAAAAGCAGGTAGGGTGCGATCGCGGGCAATGAAATCTGTATACACTTCTACTACTGCACCGTGATATTTTACATTCCGCTCATACTCATTCCAATTATCCCCACGAAAACGTAATAGAAAAGAATTATTGGCAGTAGCCGCATGGTTGTTATCACCAGCAAAACCGCCACTTTCGTCTGACACGACTATTGCTAGAGATTGGTATGCAACATCTCCAAATGGCTTAGGACTTTGGTTACCAAAATAATTGCCATCAATATCATAAGTACTAGCTTCATAAGCAGGATCTAAGGCTGTGAGATGAGCAACTTTGCCCAAAAGAAAGCCAATTTCAGCAGCAACATATGCTCCCAGACTAAAGCCTACAAGGCTCAATTGCTGACCTGTTATTTCCAGGGTGTTGAGAGTTCTAGCAGCCCATTGAGCAACTGGAGCAACAGAACCTGATGTATAATTAGGTTTTAGTCCCTTGTCTTCATCGTGATTTGCTGGCTCTCGCCAATCTAGAGCTAGGATTTGTTTGGAAGGGTTCTGTTTAGCCAGTTCTCGCTGTAAACGGCTAAAAATCTCATCGTCAGACGAGTTTTTCCAACCATGAATGACTAGGATTGTCTCTTTTGCGTATTCAATACCCTGGTTGGTTCGCCCGTTTGCATCAAAACGGTAGAAATGAACACCATCTTTATAATATCTTGGTTTAGCTTCACTGCCATTTTCTCTTAATCCCCAATTAGCAATATCTCCTGCTATTTCACCAGGTAATACCCTTTGAGTTTGACTTTGCTCTTGAGCAATGTCTTTACTCACAAATTCTTGAGAGGTGACTGATGTAGTGCTGTGACTAAGAGTAAAGCAATGCGATGAAAGAGAATAGTGACTTAATGTCAGAAGTGCGTGCTTGCTTGACAAAATACGATCGTTAGTTTGTGAACCAGTCAAAAATGGTAAGCTCGCAGTTGGTAAATCCCTGGAAACGTTCATAATTAGCACATTCCCCACATTTTAAAACATATCCGCCCGAGCGGTAGAGCGGTACTTGCGAGTTGCGATAAGCTGGGTACAGCTTGCGCCGAAGCGATCGCACCGGAAAGACTACACATGACAATCGTAAGTATTAGCACCTCTAATTCACGCGTTGCTGTCATATACAAGGGCAAATTTGTATCTGACTTTGTAGGGTGAGCAACGCTCAATCTACGTAGATCGACAAAATTTAACAGTATTTTATACACAAAAAACAGTTTCTTGTGTATAAACACAATACTCCCTTTTCAAATACAAATTTGTAATTTATGCTAAAAAATTGAGTTTAGCGATCGCTTTCAACCAAGCATTTCTTCTTGTCTAGCTGATTGCCCAATTATCTTGTCTTTGTAATGAGAATCACTATTTTTTAAAATTTACTAAAAGCGATCGCCATTTTGGTATTCGGAACAATTACGATTAACCCTAAAGCCAATGCTGAAAATTTATTAGGCTTCGCCCAAGTCTACCCACTTCGGTTCTCCGGACGAGCGTACTACTACTGCTGCATAACGTGGAGTACCCCATTTTTCACTGGGCTTATACAAAAATCTTACTGTTGTCTACTGATTACACAAATTCTTTATTGCGTAACCATTGATGAAATTCATATAAAAACTTTGCTTCTGATTTCACTAATTGTGCTTGCCAATCTACAGGAGGTGGAGCAATAATTCCTTAGTCTATGACTTTTCCTCGCGATTGGTTGCTGTAGAAATTACAATAAGTTTTTTGCCATTCTTTGTAAGACAATATAATGGTTTCTGGATAAAAAAGTTCAGCCGTGATATGCTGACTCTTACCCCACGACAGTTCAAACAAACAAGTTTTATCAACTTTTTGAATTTTCAGATAAAAGTGGTTCATTGGTTACTTATTATTTGTTATCAACCTCTCTGTGCTCTGGTGCGCCCTCTGCGGTTATATAAATTATTTTTTAACCGCAGAGACGCAGAGGACGCAGAGGAAAGAAGAGTTTTGTTAGTATTATTCTTATTTATCACCCTCTAAGGGGGTATGCAGTTTTTGCGATCGCCTTATTTTCTCATATCAAAGGCAAATGGTGGTAAAGTTACCTCTATGCGATCGCTTGGATTGCTAGTGGTGGAGTCTACTTTAGAATAATTAACCGCAGCTACAGGCTGCGGTTCCATAACTTTTTTATGTATTGTACCCAATTGAAAACCGTTATAATCTCTTTTTCAGCCATTTTCAGGTAAATAGACCACAGCCATAGGGGCGCAAGGCATTGCCGCCCCTACCAACTCTTTCCTCTGCGTCCTCTGCGCCTCTGCGGTTCAAAAATATTATTAAACCGCAGAGGGCGCACCAGAGCACTAAGAGAAGAAAAGAAGTACACTCATCCCAAAAACCAGGTTTTTTAAGAAGTCAACAGGTTAGGGAATATAATATTTGCATTTGTAGCCGACTTAGAAGTTTCTTAGTTCTCATCCCTTCCATGGACTTGAGCGGGTGGACTAGTTGCTTCAACAGCAGTGAATGATTCTAAGATTTTGTAGGTGTGAGACGATCCCTTTGGTACGACCCAGGAATTTCCAGGCTCTAGCAAAATCACTTGTCCTTCAATGTGCAACTCAGCCCGACCGCTAATGACATAACCAACAGTTTCATATTCTCTTGAAGTTGGTTCTTTGGGTTCATTGGGTTGTTCGTTTTCCCAAAGACGCATTGAAACAGTCTTACCAGAAGCAAGGTACTTTTGACCTTGTTCACCTTTAGGGGAATGAGCTGAATCTATTTTCTTAACAGTTGTATCTGGCATATTTGTTTCCTCAATAGGGTTAGGAGTTAGTGGTTAGTGGTTAGTTGTTAGTAGAAAAACAAATAACTACTAACCACTAACAACTAACCACTAACCATTGTTCAAACTTTTACCTTTTCGCCTGTACGAGCTGCTTGGTAAATTAGGTTCATGAGTTTGACATCTTGCAAGCCTTCTTCACCGGGAGTTTTAGGCTGCTTGTTCGTCATAATGGACTCAGAAAGGTGATCTATTTCTAGAGCAAATTGGTTTTTCTCTTCAATGTTTTGCTCTTCTCTACGGTTATTTCGGCTAATATACAGGCGATGTTGATAGTAGTCTGTAGCTGGATCTAATTCCAAAACTGCTTCAGACCCAAAAACTTGAATGCGCTTGGTACTGGAGTAACCATAACTGGAGGTACAGTTAGCCAGTACACCACTCGGAAAGCGCAACGAGAAGTTAACGTTTTCTTCAACCTGACGGAAACGGGGGTCACCTGGAGTGCTGTAGGTGAAGGCAGTAATTTCTGTAGGTTCTTCTCTTGTAATGTATCTTGCAGCTTGTAAACTGTAAATACCTATATCATAAAGGGAACCTCCACCTGCTAGTTTTTTGTCCATGCGCCAAACGTCTGCAGGGTCTTTGGGGTCAAGAATACGTCCGTGGTCAGAAGTAACAACTTTTAATTTTCCCAGTTTACCACTTTGAGCCAGTTGAATGGCAGCTAGATTGTAGGGTTCGTACTGAGCGCGATAAGCAATCATTAACTTGCGGTTTGCTTTTTTGGCAGCGTCAATCATTGCTTGGCATTCTTCGACAGTGTTTGCCATCGGCTTTTCACACATGACATGCTTACCTGCCTGTGCGCCACGAATACTGTATTCGGCGTGTAGCCCGTTGGGTAAGATAATATAAACTACATCTACCTCTGGGTTATTGCGAAGATTATCGTAGTTCTGATAATCGTAAATATTTTTTGAGTTGATGCCGTATTGCTGTGCATACTTTTCTGCTTTGGCGCGATCGCCACTTACTAAAGCAACTAACTTTGACCTTTTGCACTCAGCAAATGAAGGCATGATTTGTTCGGTAGCAAACTTACCTAACCCTACAACTGCCCATCCCAGCTTTTTCTCAGGAGGCAAAGAAGGTTCTTTAGATGGTGCGGGTGCAGCTTGGGCTAGAGTCCGAGATGGTTTAATAATGTACCCGATTGCCCCAGTGACACCAACTGCCATAAAGCCAAAACCTGCTTTATGTAAAAGATTGCGGCGAGAAAGTTCTCTTCTGAAGGAATCAAACATAATTTATTGCTAATTGCTAATTGCTAATTGCTAATTGCTAATTGCTAATTGCGATTGACCATTAGCCATTAGCCATTAGCTATTAGCCATTACGGTTTAAGTACAACCTTGATGCAATTGTCTTTTTTGTGCTTGAAAATTTCGTATCCGTGGGGTGCCTGGTCTAAAGGCAAACGATGGGTAATGATAAAGGTGGGATCGATGCCGCCATTTTGAATGTGTTCGAGTAAGGGACGCAAGTACTTATGTACGTGTGTTTGTCCCGACTTGAACGTCAAGCCTTTGTTCATAGCTGCTCCCATAGGGATTTTGTCTAGAAAGCCACCATAAGCACCAGGAATGGAAACATGACCGCCTTTACTGCAACTGAGAATTACCTGTCTTAATGCGCTTGGTCTGTCTGTTTCCAGACGTACTATTTGTTTGACTCGGTCGTGGAATGCTATAAAATCTGTTCCGTGGGCTTCTAGTCCTACAGCATCAATCACTGCATCGGGACCTCGCCCGCCTGTCATTTCTTTCAGGACATCACCAACGTTAACTTCTTCGTAGTTTAAGACTTCTGCTTTGCCTTGTTCTTGTGCCATTTGCAAGCGTTCGGGAATGTGATCGATGGCAATCACTCTCTCGGCACCTAGCATATAAGCACTCTTGATAGCAAATTGTCCAACGGGTCCGCAACCCCAAACGGCGACAATATCACCGGGTTTGATGTTGCAGTTTTCTGCTGCCATGTAACCTGTTGGAAAAATATCAGTTAAAAATAAGACTTGCTCGTCCGTTAATCCATCAGGAATTTTGAACAACCCCACATCAGCAAATGGCACTCTAGCATACTCTGCTTGACCGCCTGCATAACCACCAAATAAATGGGAGTAGCCAAATAGACCAGATGGTGAATATCCCATAAGTTTTTCTATCATCCAGCCATTAGGGTTGGAGTTATCGCACAGCGACCATAAATCCCGTTGGCAGAAAAAGCAGTTACCACAGGAGATAGTAAAAGGAACAACAACGCGATCGCCTATCTTGACTTTCTTGACTTCACTCCCAATTTCAACAATTTCTCCCATAAATTCGTGACCGAGAATGTCACCCTTTTCCATAGTAGGGATAAAGCCATTGTAAAGGTGTAGGTCAGATCCACAGATTGCTGTTGAGGTAATTTTGACAATGGCGTCACGCGGATTCAAAATTTTTGGATCTGGTACTGTTTCAACTTGTACTTTATTAGCACCTTGCCAGCAAACTGCTTTCATGTCAATAGTCCTTTGTTATCTGGGAATAAGGAACTCGGAGTTTCCTCTTTGTTGATGGGCAATGGGGAATAGGGAGTGGGATATGGGAAATTCTTACTCCCTACTCCCTACTCCCTACTCCCTAATCCCTAATTACCGGACGCGAGGAGGTACTTGATAGTAACCTTCTGGGGTTTGAGTAATTGGTTTAACTGTTTTTTCAACTCTCTTTTCAGTTGAATTCAAAAATTCCTTTGTACTACGAGGAAGTTCTTCATCTAAATTGAGCTTTTCCCGAACATTCTCAGCAGCATCTTTTAAAGGATTTCCAGAATTTTGGGAGTAGCGATCGCTATTGCTATAGTTACCTGCACTACCGGAATTTTGGGAGTAGCGATCGCTATTGCTATAGTTACCCGCATTAGGTGTTGATTTGTAATAAAGACCTTCTGGAGTTTTCACGTTATCACCCATATTTTGGGCAGCATCATTAACACTCCGAGAAACTGTTTCACGGACATTATCAGCAGTTTCTTTCAAGCTTTTTCTGGCATTTTCAATCAGATCGTTGCCATTGCTGTTGTTATTTGTGTTGTCCACATTATTGTTATCAATAGTTCTGAGCTTGTCAGTACTGTTAACATTGCGTGCTTCTCCGGGTACTGCTTTATAGTAAATACCCTCTGGGCTAGTTACAGTTTGATCGGCTTGCGCTTGTAATGTACTGTAGCCAAAAGCTTGCATGACAAAAAAGGTCAATGCTACCAAAAAAACTGTCAAAATTTGATGTAAGCGTTTCATGCATTTCCTCCAAAATAATCAGAATTTGGTTAGTGGTTAGTAGTTAGTGGTTAGTGGTTAGGGGTTAGTGGTTAGTGGTTACTGGTTAGTAGTTCTAATAACAACTAACAACCAACAACTAACAACCAACAACCAACAACCAACAAACTTTATGGTTTCAACAGAACTTTGACACAGTTATCTTTCTTATGTTTAAACAGTTCAAAGCCCTGCTTTGCTTCCTCTAGGGGTAAGCGATGGGTGAAAACACGGGATGGATCGACTTCGTTATTAAGAACCCGATCCACCAACATGGGCATATATTTTTGACCGAACATTTGCCCCATTTTCCATGTCAGGGCTTTGTTCATAGCTGCACCCATAGGTATTTTGTCTACAAATCCCGCATAAACACCCATAATTGACAATATTCCGCCTTTTCGACAAGCCAAAATCATCTCGCGCAGCACGTGGGGACGATCTGTTTCTAATCTCACTGCTTGCTTGGCTTCATCGTAAAATCCTTCTAAACCCATACCGTGTGCTTCAAGCCCAACAGCATCGATACAAGCATCAGCACCACGTCCGCCTGTCATTTCTTTAAGAGCATCGCCTGCACTAATTTCTTCATAGTTAATAGTTTCCGCATTAGCGAATTCTTGAGCCATATGGAGCCGTTCGGGGACTCGGTCAATGGCAATCACTCTTTCTGCACCCAGCATATAGGCGCTTTTCATGGCGAACAGACCTACGGGACCTGCACCCCAAACAGCTACGGTGTCTCCAGGAGAAATATTGCACATTTCTGCTCCCATGTAACCAGTGGGGAAAGCATCGGAAATAGGCAGTATTTTTTCATCAGGAATACCTTCTGGAACTTGTACAGCACCGTAGTCAGCAAACGGTACTCGTATGTATTCGGCGAAAGCTCCTGCATAACCACCGAAAGCATGAGAATAGCCAAAAATTCCTGCTGTACCAAAACCAAATAACTTGTCATTTATCCAACCGTTGGGGTTGGAATTATCGCACAGCGACCACTTCTGTTGTTGACAGTAGTGGCATTGACCGCATCCGATGATTGAAGATACTACAACGCGATCGCCCTTTTTTAACTTCTTAACTTCACGACCAACATCAACAACTTCTCCCATAAACTCGTGACCAATAATGTCACCTGCTTTCATCGTTGGGATATAGCCGTCATATATATGTAGATCGGAACCACATATAGTTGCTGATGTGATTTTGAGAATTGCATCACGGGGGTTAAGAATTGTTGGATCTGGTACATTCTCTACCCGTACATCATTAGCACCGTACCAACAGACTGCTTTCATATGAATTATGAATTATGAATTATGAATGGGGAAATTGTAAATTATGAATGATAAATTATGAATTATTTTTTATTTTCATAATTCATAATTTATCATTCATAATTTCTTCATTTTCCTCTAGGTTGTCCCTCTGTGGTAGCAATTTCGCCTGCTTCCATCAACATTTTGAAACGGCGCAGATCGTCACCAATTTGCTGTTCTGGTTCTTCACCAAAGAGTTTAGCGAAAGTTGCTGTCAGCGCCCCGCCCGGTGGAAAATATTCAATGACTACCTTGACCTCAGTCCCACGGTTACCGGGTGCTGATTTAAAGCGAACAAAACCAGAGTTATCAATATCTGCTCCTTCTACTGAAGCCCAAGAAATAAATGCATTTTCCCGGTCTTCTAGAATTTCTGCATCCCATTCCACGCTTCCACCTAAAGGTGCAGTGGCTATCCAATGAGAACGTTTTGCATCGTACACCTTTACGGATTTGAGATGCTTCATGAATCTGGGGAGATTTTCAAAGTCGTGCCAGAAACGATAAAGTTCATCTGCTTGCTTATCAATAGTCACGGTTTTTTCAACTTTAATCGCTTGTTGAGTCATGCCTATTGCTTGTTGTGCTTGCTGAAGCGTACTTTGTTTTGTTGCACCCTGATAGATCAGACCACCACCCGCTACAGCCATAAGTACCCCTCTTAAGGAACGTTGGCTTAAACCCATTAATACCATTGCACTACCGCCAAGCAATGAAGCCCAACGTTCGGTTTCACTGGCTTCTGTTTTACTTTGATTTTGCTTATTTTCTGATATAGATGCCATTTTATGATTCTCCTTTACAAATTGTATAGACGTGTTTTGACGCGTCTGTACAAACGAACCATCCAGGCGCAAAGCTCCCCTCCTGAACTCTTTACGCTATCTTTGCGCCTATGGTTCGTTCCACAAAAATCTACATCGACACAGCAGCTCCTGTAGTCGGCTTCGCTGGCTTAACTCCTGCACCCATCCGCGCGCGATACAAGTCTACTAGCCGTTGCTCGTATGTCCGTAGGTCGTTGTGGATTTGTGTAAAAATGGCAGTTGAAACTGGATCGGTTGTTGCTGCCATTAAAGCTCCAATATCACCTATACCAGTTTGCACATCACCTAAAGCGCTACGCAATTGGTATATATCATCGCTTCCTGTAAGGGCTGTTTTCACTTTCGCATATTGGTTAGCGATGTTTGCTGCCAAGGAAGGCTTTTCACCTAATCGATCCAGACGTGCTTCCAAGATGCTGATATTACGTTGTTTGCTGCCTACCAGTTCTTGAAAGACTGACTTCACTTGTGCATCTGATTCTTTCTGGATATAATTTTCTAACGCTTCTAAAGAATAACGCTCACCCGCAAGCGCTGTATTCAACGCTTTGACAATATCACCTTTGGTAGAACCGCCCCAAGCATCAGCAAGTTTCCACCATTCCGCTGCTGTGTCTGTCTCACTTGGCAATGCTGCATCTTTACCACCGTATCCCAAGCGGCTCAAAACAGCTGTGGTAAAAATGGCTAAGTCTCCTGGTTGGCGTGATGTAATTAAATTGCTATCAACGACTAAAGGCTCATCTATATAATTAGCACCCGCATTAATCATGTCTTTGCTAATCGCCAAGAAGCCTGTCACTCGCTTACCTCGAAGCAAATCCCCTTCAATCAACAGTTGTGGACCGTGACAAACAGCAGCTACAATCTTTCCTTGCTGCATAGCTTCTTGCACAAACCTAACAGTGTTGGGGTTGCGACGCATTTTATCAGGAGCCATACCTCCAGGGATTACTACAGCATCAAATTCGGATGCGATCGCTTCTGCTGTGGTACCATCAGGCTGTTTGGAAAGTTTGCCTTGTTTGCCTTTGTAGCTTTCATTCATCCGAGCACCAAGGACAACAACCTCCATTCCTGCTTGTTTCAGAGCGTTGTATGGAACTTGGAACTCTGAATCCTCTACATAGTTCTCAATCAGGATAGCGACTCTTTTTTTTCCAGAATGATTGTTATATTGTGCCATGGTATTTCCTTGTAAATTTATAAAAGAGCTAATTGCTAATTGCTAATTGCTAATTGTCAGTTTTCTACTCTTCTATCCGCCATTAGCCATTAGCCATTAGCCATTAGCCATTAGCCATTAGCCATACTAATTGGTGAGGAGGGAAACAACTCTGCATAGTCGTTTGAGAAATTAGCCTGAAAATCCTCAAACTCACCAGGGGTGACAGCGTTTCGCAGCACAGTGAATACAGCACGAGTGTGTGTTGCTGCAGCAACTGGCTCGACTCCTTCTTTCTGACTCACTCTAGAAATAAACTCCTGCATTGAGAATGCTTGACCGTTTTCACCTTCACGCCCGTGCAAGTACTCCCCTAGTTCCTTCGGTAACTGAGATGCTAAATCTTTTGCCTCGTCTCCAACTATGCGCTCTTTGATAGTTTCTAGTGTCGCACGGGTTGCACGTTCTGCATCTTCACGGGATTCTAATTGGGCTACGCTTTGAACGTGTTTGATAAATTCACCATATTTCATTTTTGACCTCCAATACTGAACTGACTGCAATCACCGATTTAAGCAGACTGTAATTTTATAAAACGCAACTTATTTTTATCTTTATAAAATTTAGCGGCTATGGGAGTAATTTTAGAAAACAGTTAGGAATCATGAGTTGGGGATGAGTTATGTAAGCATACCCCAAGTCATAAATCCTAACTCCCTTATCACTCGACCATGAATTCATTACCTTTATTATTACGCTGACATTTCTGGTTTTTCTTCGTTCTTTTGGGATATATGCCTTTTATCTCTAAAGTGATACATTTATTATTTTCATTTTCTCTCAATACTGCTGAGATTCTTCAAAGCCCCCCAAAGAGTACTATTTGAATGAACTGAACTTGATGCAAAGGATACTTTAGTGGACAATGTTCACCCGACTGCAATACTACCTGGGTTTTGGCTAAAAATACGAAAATACGTAGGTTGGGGAGCCAGCCCTGAACCGTGTGCGTGGCGCGAATGCGCCATAGGAGGGTTTCCCTCCGCACCTTTACTGGCGTTTGAGGAACGAAACCCAACATTTATAGGCATTTGTTGGGTTTCACCTAACCTTCTCAACCCTTGCAGTATTGTACTCGACTGTACTCTTCCCCTTCCCCTGTTCTCTTTATGAATGATTTATAGCAGTCCTAAATGATTTACAAACACCTCTTCCTTGTCTCCCTTGTCTCCCTTCTTTGGATCTCAAATAGGATTCCTATAGAATTTCCATAAAGGAATAAGCTATGGGTTAAAATCTGGAATCTACTGAAAGAATTTCTTGAGTTCCAACTTTTTACCCATAACTTTTTTGAAGTGACCATATCATATATAAAAAATTAGGTGTATCCTATTATATTTGCCTCATACTAAAGAAAGATATTTTTAACTTTTTATTACCTCGGACGTAGTAAATCTTTAGGCTGACAATCCTGGATAGAGAACGCGTTATCGTGAAAATGCACCAAAAAATAGGAGAGTTATGGTAGAAGAAAATTCAAATCAGAACTTTGATACAGATGATTTGCCACAAGTCATCACTGAATCCTACGGAACTGGTGTCAAAGATATGCCAGGGTATAATCTAGGCGATCGCAACAACGAGTATGACGATATAGGTAACGTAGAAGCCAGTCCAGAGATCACAGGGGGAGATATAGATGCTCGCTGGGATTTGGAAGCAACAGTAGGGGATGAGGCTGTTGGCGGTACAGTTCCTACTCCCGACCAAGATATTGTAGATGACCTTGGCGCTGCTGTTGGCATGGAAATGGATGATAGAGCTGATCTCCGAGCAGTGGATATTTTTGATCGGCGCGATGACAATCGTTGGGAGTTAGATCCCATGTCTTCAGAAGATTATCAACAAAGGGGAGTAGAAGGGGAAGAAGGAGAGATGAGAACACCGGATAGTCTCCGAGATGACGATTTACAAAGTTCGCGTTCCCTTTCCGATCCTGCAACTTTCCATCAGGAAATACCAACTCTTAACAATGAAGTGTGAACTACCTGTACTGGCTCGGAGTACTTATTTATAACTTATCAACAACATGACCGCAACTTAAACAGTCTGGCAGAAGGTAGAGGGTAGAAGCGTCCAAAGACAAATAAATGCTTGACAATTTTATTACAGTTATTTTCAGGTAAA
Source organism: Scytonema sp. UIC 10036 (assembly GCF_009725235.1). The sequence continues at coordinate 52,320 of NZ_WJFC01000020.1, read as the reverse complement.
TGAACCATATCTTTTTGTCTCACGCAAAGGCGCAAAGGCGCAAAAGGATTAAGAGTATGGTCTAATTAAGTGGAAACGGCTGTAAATTCCCTGAATTCATTTGTGAAGATGCTTTCTGCCCTCTGCCGTAGTGAAGTATTTTAAATGAGGGTTTGTGTTTGCTTGTTCTCTAATCCTTCTTTGGAGTGGTCGAGGCGCAATTCACCTTTAGGTGCAAACCGCATCCAGAATGGAGTGTCTGAACCAGCAGATCCCTTTGCAGTAGTGACTCCTCCATCAGCCAACCATAATGCACCCGTGACATAACTAGCTTCATCAGAAGCGATAAAGGCATAAACGTTAGCTATTTCTTCTGGTGTACCTCGTCTTGCTAGTGGTGTGGCATCAATCAGATTTTTTTCCATTTTCGCATTCATTGGTCCATCTTCCTTTAGTGGTTAGTGGTTAGTGGTTAATGGTTAGTGGTTCTACTAACTACTAACCACTAACCACTAACCACCAACCACTAACCACCAATTGTTCTTCTCTTTGATTTACATACATCTGTCTTCAGTGGGGTTAAACACCAATTTCAACTTTGATAGCGTGAAGCGTGAAAGTTTTTTTTGCAATCGGAGTGGATTATGACATTTACTCAAACTAACGATCCTAATGTTCGCGAACACGTTCAAGCTTTTCAAAATTTACCTGTAGATGAACAATTGGCTTTGTTCTGGTTTGTTTATAAAGAAATGGGCAAGTCTATAACTCCAGCCGCTCCAGGAGCAAGTACAGTTTCTGATAGTGTTGCTGAAGGGTTATTCAATCAAATTAAAGCGCTACCTCACGACGAACAACTACAGTTTCAGCGCGATTTGATTAATAACGCAGATAATCAATACAGCCGTATGTATGGTTCCATGAGCGATACTACAAAATTACTATTTTGGTATCGCTTAGCTCAAGGGATGGAGAACGCAATTATTGTCCCCATGCCTTCTGATTACAAGCTTTCTTCCCAATCTCAAGAATTGCTCAATAAAATTAAGCAAGTTGAATTTGAGCAGCAAATGAATATTTTCCGCGATTACGTCTCTCCAATGGGGGCTGAACCAAAAGCAGGTGCTGAAGTTTAGTATCTAGCTGAACAAAAAAGATAGAAGCACGGAGTAGAAAGTTAAATTTCTATTCTGTGCTTTTCTCTGTTGAAAATCACTTAAGTAGTTGCACCCACTTATAGCCGTCACGCCTTTGACTTATAGTCTTAATATTTTTTTAATTTTGCTAGCTTGTTTTCATCTCTCTTTAGGTAGGTATCAAATTTTTATTTTTCTATATCATTTCTATCTTTTAACAGTGATTTCGTAAGAACTTGAATCTTTAACCTTAAAGGAGTAAAGGCAAAGAAAAGTCAAAACTGTAGTAAATTTGACACAGTATTCCTGGAATTACTTTTTGTGGAAGCGAAATCTTTTCAGAATTGCATCTTAACACCTATTTAAAAACCGAGTTTCTTACAACTGAGAGAATAGGAATTTGGGAATAGGGACTACTCCCTTTTCGCCAAAATATCACCAGGTAGGTAGGTGTATACCGCACATCCTTGAATGGTGGGCTGTCTTCCCTACCTAGCAAAAAATTAATTTCCAATTCCCATGCCCCAGATCCCATTTCCATACTAATTAGGAGATTTACATGACATCTACAAACGTCAGACCAGTACAAGAAGCTGCATCTGCATTCAAAAGTTTGATTATTGACGATCAACTAGCGGTGTTAGCGTCTTTTTACAAACAAATTGCTGATTCAATTCCTGCTGATGCAGCAAATGCATTACCAACACAAGATGCTAATAGCTTAATATCACGAATTCAGCAACTGTCACTAGAAAATCAGCTATCAGCTTTGCGCGAGTTCTTATCTCCAGAAAGAAATGATAAGGATGCTAGCGTACTCGATCCCCACCCTAGCAAAGCATTGGCTGAACTTGTAACTGGCAATGACACAAAAATTCCCGCTCATGCCTATGATTCATTAGGCGCTGAAGGTAAGATTGCTTTCTGGTATTTGCTAGCAGGAAAACTGGGAAGTGGTTTTGTTGGTATTCCTAATGGCACTCAACTGACTCAAGATGCCACAGAAGTATTGACTACACTTCAGTCTTTCAACACAGATGAACTAGTTTCTTTCCTCAAACTGGTTGTGTAATGACTGCAATTTTGTACTGTTAACGACTGTTATAGGGTGGGCATTGCTTATTCTATAACAGTCGTTAACAGTGCAAAGTATAAGGAGGTTTTATGGTAACACAAAATACTGCGACTGGAAGTAATACCATTAAAAGAAGACATCTTGTTTATAGTCTAATAACTGGTTTGCTCATTGGAGCGATCGCAGGTGCGCCTCTTGGTTGGATTGCCCATCAATATTACTATCAACAGCGTCTAGCACAGTTTTTACTTTGTCGAGAACAAAATAGAAACCAGCCAGCAGCCTATGTAGATTCTATTTGCGGTCGCTCTTTTTAAGAAATTCCGCTCCTATCGAATAGCACGAATCGCCTTTGTTGTTGTAGCAAATAATTGGAAAAACTATATCAGGTCTTATGTTATCACCTCCAGAAACTACCGAGCCCCAAGTCAGTCAACCAGCTGCACGACAATCTAAAGAAATTCCACTTTTTCTGAGGTTGCGTGGAATCGTTATATTATTAGCTCTCGTTCTTTTTATTGGGTTCTTCGCATACCAAATTGACCTTGCATTTCCGGGAACACCCAGCCTCAACAATACATACACACCTCTAACCCAAGCTACAGCACAGGAAATAGGTTCTTATGATGTGTTAGGCAAAGTTGTTAGTAAAGCTGAAGCCGAAAGTTTACTAAAAACAGAAGAAGGGAAACAGCAACTTTCTACAGATAATGGCGCTGTTGCGATTACAGAAGATTTAATCGCTCTTGGACGAAAAGCTTTTTATAGAGAAACTTTTGGAAACGAAATTTTCTTTACCGATGTCACTGGTATTTTAAATGGTCCATTAAATCTCGTCAATTTGACAAAAGCCATATTATCTCTTAAAGGTCAGCCTACAACGAATCTTCAGGTAACCATGGATAGAGATATGAAAGTAGGCGAGCGAAACTTCAAAAAGGGTGATATTCTGAATACCGGGCTTGACGTACCTGCTAACTCGCTCGTCCCGCTAGGAATGATTACCCATATTAACAAGGGTAAAATTCGAGTTGGTATCACTTGTGCGGCATGTCATGCCACTGTAGATCGAAAAACTGGACGTATTCTTGAAGGCGCACCCAATAACGATCTGGATACAGGTTTAATGCTGGCTTTAGCGAGTAACTCAGCATCATGGTTTCGGCAAACAGGTGTGAATCCTTTGATGATTCCTCGTGGTGAACATACTTACATTAAATCTGACAATAAAGAAGGGCGTTTACCAGATGCTAAAGCTTTAGAGGAAGCAGTCGATAACCAATTACTGACTTGGACTCCAGGAAACTTTGACTCAACTCCCGATAATCACAACAATCCATCCCAAAATCCACCTTCTTATACGTTCGGTGCATATCCCTACGGCTGGAGTGGTAATGCTGCCATTGGTTGGTTCCACGGACTGACAACACTCAACAGTAACGTTCATGGAACAAACTCAGATCAGACATCAATTGCTGATGCCAGTCAGCAACTTCTGGGCATTGATAAAGACACTTTCTTGGGTGTGATTCTGCAAAATGCTGCCAATCCAATTTTTAAGTTGCCACAAGGCGCTAAACCATCAGAATTTTTCCAGAAAAATGACCCCACTCCCGGTACACCTAATATTAATGAGGTGATTAAAATGCCCGGTTACCCAAAGGGATCGCCTTTCATTCTTGATGGATTGATGGCAAATTCACCTGGATTTCCGGTAGCAGCACAACTTAATGGAATGTCAGCCTATCAAAATACCCTAGCACCACCTCCTGTAGAAACGAGAGATGTCGCAGCTGTACAGCATGGGGCAGCTATTTTTACGCGGGCTGGATGCGTTGAATGCCACAGTGGACGGTATTTTACAAACAATCACGTCATTGCAGAGCAAGAAATTAAATCACAGCCTTCACGGGCAATGGCGCAAGCACCTGTGGCTCGCAATTTTACAGCCCCGCAAACCTATCCCAGTAATGTGCAGGTTCCCCTCCCAGAAAATCCACCTGTACTGAACGTTCCTACAGATATTACCTCAGAGGAAGACTTCAAACTTGCCTTTGCGATCGGTAATTCTGGCGGTTACAAAGTTCCCAGCTTAATTGGGTTAAACGTTACCGCACCTTATTTACACGATGGCGGTGTTGCTGCAGGACCAGAAGCGCTCAAGGTAGATGAAAATGGTTACGACATTGTCAACCCAGACCAGTTAGGTATACCGGGGACATTATTAAGTAACATACTACCAGAACCGAGAGCAAGTTTGCGAGTACTGATAGATCGAAACTTACGCAGGCAAACAGTTTTAGCCAACCGTGCCAATTCCGACTTGCAAGAGTCCAATGCAGATGGTAGCGGTCACAACTACTGGGTAGACAAACAAGCTGGTTTTTCTACTCAAGGTCAAACCGATCTTATAGAGTTTCTTCTGTCACTGGACGACGCCCCCCAAGTGGTGCCAATACAAAAAAATTAAATAATTAAAAGTAGATATTGCTGAAGAAGATATAAAGCATAACCAACCTTCTAAGTTTTATCCTTCTTCAGTAATTGTTCAAGCAGATTTGGTGCAACCCAAAAGCCAGCTTCTTGTAGTCTTTCAAAAGTAGTTGTTAAATCTAGTAGCCCAGAACTAGCAGCATCCTTCACAATACCCAACAGTCCAATAATTTTTAAACCTCTTTCCATAGCTATACGTCTTGCTGCTTTGTCATCTAAAATGACTAACTCAGCTTTGATTTGCTCTGCTAATAAAATTGCTTCTCGCTCACCAGGGACAAGTTTTTCCAATCCTAATATTTTACGTGTTTCCAAAGTCTGAATTTGTAGCCAATTGGGAGGTTTAGCAATCCAATTGCGGACAACAGGCGGTGACTCAGGAGCATTTAGTTCATCAGCGACAAGTTTAGGGATTATGACGTAACATCTGATAATTGATTTTTTGGATATATTAGACTATTCTGGGATAAATTAACTATTGAGTCTAATATGTACCTATCACCTAAAGAAGCTAGTGAAAGATATAATATCCACTCTAAAACCCTTAGTCGTTTAGCTGACAAAGGGATAATAGAGTGCATGAGAATGCCTGGTAGCAATCATCGAAGATATAACGCAAATTCAATTGAAAAACATCTTCAGTTACCGGGAATTAAAAAAACCGTATTGTATGCACGAGTTTCTACCCAAAGTCAAAAAGATGATTTACAAGCACAATTATTGTATCTCCAAGAAAAATACCCTGGCAATGAGTGTATCAGTGAAATAGGCTCTGGATTGAATTTTCAGCGCCCAAAATTTTTAGGCTTAATAGAACGAGTTTTATTAAAGCAGATCTCCTTAATCGTTGTAGCCTATCCCGATAGATTGGTTAGATTTGGTTTTGATTTTTTTGAATGGCTGTGTAATCTTCACGATTGTGAAATTGTAGTACTCAATAATTCAAAGCTAAGTCCTCACGATGAATTGATGCAAGACTTCATGTCCATAATGCATTGTTTTAGCAGCAAATTATATTTTCTGCGACGCTATGAAAAAAAAATAGAACAGGATTATCAAACCGACATTGACAAACCAGACAAATAACAATATATTGGACCAAAGAGCTTTGGAGGTCGAGCTTTCGTTACGGCATTAAAGAAGCAGAAAGGGAAGAGAATCGAAACTAGGTCAAACCAAAAATGTGCATACTGGTTGAAATCTAAAATAGTTGATAATACTTGTCATGTTGCTAGAACAAAATTCAATATTTTAACTTCAAGAGTTTCACCAAAAAATACTTCAAAAGACATTTCCAAAAAATAATCTGCCTACCTGTAACCTGGGGCTATTCGATCGCTGGTCACTGGTTACTGGTCACTGGTCACTGTAAAGCGGTTGCGCTGGTCATAAAATGTCTGTTGCATTCCCTGGGTATAAGGTAGTAGAAAAGAGTGTTGTTCCGGTTTAACACGGCGACTGATTTCATCCATCAAAAGTTTATTCCATTGTGCCGTTATTTCCCACGGCACTCCTACTCGTACCATAACCATGACACACACAGTTACCAATTCTTTTTCTACGGGTGCAAAGCTCCTCTCCAAAACACAAAGCCATAGATATGCTTGAAACATCTGCAAGTCGCGCAAGCAAGAGTGCTCTACACCAGGATGGTCAAATCCACCTCGACGACCGCGATAGTCTGAAAAGAATTTGGTCAATTGACGGTAAACAGTTTTTGCGATGTCGGAAGCAGCTGGTATCATTTCCCGGACAAGAGTCAAAGCTAGAGAGTCTAATTCATGCCTTGCTGCAGCTACGCAAACTCGCTGCCAAGGTATGGCAACCTGTTCTTCAACAAACTTGAAGTAAGGATAAATCAAAACTCTTTCTACTGGTGCAAGCTTTTTGAGAAGTAACTGATTGCTAAAGTTGAATTGTGTGGTCAGAAAACCAAGAGTACACCAATCCTGTGAGGCTTTGTATTGCTCCTGGCACTCTAACAACAGGCCTTCCAAAGCTTTGGCTAAATCTTCAATGTCTGGAATACCCCATACTGATAGCGAAGAATGGTTTATGGAAGTCATACTTGCCAGAATTCGCAGCTTTTCTTCTAGAAGTTCGGTACCAGAGGATGCTTGTTGATAAAGCTTTAGAAGCTCAATGTACACTTGAACAGCAAATTGTGTTAGTCTCCTTGCCTCACTTAAATTCACAACATTGGGAATATATTCGTATAATTCTTTAGCTTGTATGCCAGCAAATTGACATTTGGCATCAACCATCGCCTCGCGTAACTTGGACACTGTTGAAGCTCTACCTTCAAGTGAAGAAGCTTCTATGAGGGAATTGTAGACCGAGGGGCCTTGCTCGCGAAATAAACTCGATAAGTCGAGCGTGTAACGTTCTGCCCAAAGCTTAATCAAACATTCAACAGCCGGAGTAGTAGCAGTTTGGGAGCCTATTAACATAATGCTCTAGATCATTTTTTTCAGTATAAAAGTATTAATCTTTTCATTTAAATTTCTGATAATGCACCCCCGAATCTTTTGTAATCTTCCTCGGACAAGCTATCTCATGTTTCAGTATACGTTTGATGTCTTTAACTTTTGTGTAAATTAATTCCCTATCTTCATAAAGAAACTGTAAAGATTGAAAGTGATTACTGGTTATATTCGCCGAGTTCCTCCTCAAACAATGTCCATTTGTGACGGTTCGCATTATTTTGGTAATGACGCAGATTTTTGGGGTAGTACACGCAGTGTCCGACATATACCCATCTATCCCAACAGCGATTAATTTCGCACACCTTAATAACTACCCCGTGATAGATGACATCCTCTCGCGATACCTCTACTAATTGCCCTCGTCGGTATCGAGGTTTTGTCTGAAGTGCAGTCATATTTTATTTGTACCTCCTATACGCGATGCACAATTCCACACCTGTGTTGACTGTAGATCGGTACAGGTGCGGGTTACCCCTGTTTATTCCATCGAAGAAAAATCCCACCTTTGTAGGTGGGTTAGTTCTTCGACTTTATAGTACAAATGTACAATATACGTTTTTAATTGGCATTATGCTGTTCGAGCGGATATTGCTCGCAGAAATTCGATGTTGAGCTCTAATTTTTCTCCCAACCATAAAGCATGCTCTGTATGGTCTTTCACATCATCACCTGTCTCAGGATGAACGAGAATATCCAATCCTTCGCGGTTAAGCATTAACCAAGGTACGACTTTGGCAAATTGCTCTGGTGCAAACGCAACTTGGTACATTCCTTTTGGATGGGGACCGATAGGATTCTCATGCCAACGCCCAAGTCGCACATCAAATCGAGCATCCAGTCCTTCACGTACTCGTGCAGCTGCTTCATAACTGGTAGTATCGAAGTAAACATGAGCATGAAAACCAATGATTTTGATAGAATCTTCTGTCATGACATTATTCTCAAGTTTATTTTGAATCCTTAAATCCAAGTTGTTGAAATAAAGATTGGCGCATCACATCTACAGGAACAGATTCACGCTGTAACCAGAATTTTAATGCAGCCGCACCTTGTTGAACTAACATCTCCAATCCGTCAATGGCTGTTATACCTGCTTGTTGCGCTTGTTGCAGAAATTTGGTTGGTTTGGGTTTGTATATTAAATCGTATGCGATCGCATTCTCTGGTAGTTGCGCTATTTCCTCTGTATCAAGTGGTGATTCTTCAACCTTAGGATACATTCCGATAGGAGTTGTATTCACCAGTAAGTTGGCTTGTGGAAGAAGCTTGGATAAGGAACGCCATTCACTGACCTGTAAATTCACCGCAATGGGAGAATTGCTCCAACTTTCACAGAATTCCTCTAACTTCTGAGTATTGCGACCAACCACATAAATTTCAGCACAACCCAATTTAGCACAACCTGCTACCACTGCCCTTGCCGCACCACCATTGCCTAAAACAACAGCTACTGTCTGACGCCAATCTCGGTTATACGTTGTTTCTAAAGGAGCAAGAAACCCTTCTACATCAGTATTGGTTCCGATCCATTTGTTATCTTTACGAGTTACAGTGTTAACTGCTCCCACTGCTTCAGCAATGGGTGAAATTTCTGATAGCAGAGGTAGTATAGCCTCTTTATGTGGAATAGTCGCGTTAAAGCCAACAATTCCAATGGAAGCAAAGCCTTGAAGAGCTACTTTTAAATTTTGCGGTTCTACCGAAAAGGGGATGTAAACATAATCTAATTCCATCTCGGCAATCGCTGCATTTTGCATCACCGGGGACAGTGAATGCTCTACAGGATGCCCAATTATTCCAAGTAGCTTGGTTTTGCCTGTAATCATTGGGTTGGTTGGTGGTTGATGGTTAGTTGTTAGTGGTTGGTGGTTAGTAGGGGCGCAAGGCGTTGCACCCCTACAGTACTAAAATGAAGAAGTAATACTGATGATATCTACCCAAATATTATCATTCCTGGGGAAACAATAGAGATGGCAGTATAGAGTGACTCGTGTTGAGTAGCTTTGGTTGAGATTGAAGTCCGTTAAGTCAATTCACTGTAACGTTTAGCCACTGGACAATTCAGACAGTTAGTTTCGTCACATAAACGGCAGATAGCTAAGGCGCTGTCCTTTGTTTTTGTCAGGGAAAACAAGATTTGGTTACTGATGCGGCATAAATGCAGGCGATCTTTTGAGGATAGGGAAGCGATGGCTTCCTCAAGTGCATTGAGCCGCGCTTGATGCATCTTGCTTACCAGAGCTTCCCCTTCTTGAGTCAATTTCAGCTCCACAGCGCGGCGATCGACAGAGCTGCGTTCGCGGAGAATTAATCCAAGTTTCTCGAGTCGCTCTACAAGCCTCACGGCACCTGGATGCGACATTCCAAGGGCTCGACGCAATTGTTCAATGGGTATCCCTGGTACATGTCTTACCAAGCACACAGCCTCGGCAGCTGGTCCTGCATCATCGATTGTTCGCTCCACCGACTGAGCCACCAAATCTGTCAAGGCAAGGGCTAAAGCTCCCACTACATTCGCAAGGTTAGTGTGTTCCATATCTAAATTATATGCATCATGCATATTGACATCAAGCAAATCTGGTAGTTATTATATGCGAGAAGCATATATTGAAGTTGTTAATGATCCGACCTACAAAACCCGAAGATGCTCCGGCACTGATTGCTGTAGCCAACACAATCGGTTTCGAACTGAACGAACTTGAGGATCTCCGCAAAATGCTGGCTGACTATCTCGGTGGCAACAGCGATAACGATTCCTTCTGGATCACTGACAGCGATGACGAAGACGGACCAGTGGGGGTCGCCTACTGTGAGCCTGAACGGATGACCGATGGGACGTGGAACCTACAATTGATCGCCATTCGCTCGGATCGCCAGGGACAAGGACGTGGTAGGAAACTGATGCACTACGTTGAAGAAACTTTGAAGGCACGCGGTGGGCGAATGCTACTGGTGGAAACGTTAGCGAGCTTCGATCGCACAAGGACGTTCTACGCGAAGTGCGGCTTCGAGGAGGAGGCTCGCATCCGGGACTTCTACACGGCGGGCGCTGATAAGATTGTGTTTCGTAAAGTGTTGAATGCGGAGTGAACTACAGTAACCCATGAATCCAGAAATAGATTTTAGATATTTTCAAAAGTAAAAGCTCCGCAGAGAAATGGCATTCCTAAATCATGTACGCATGAGAGCAAGAACTATCGTATGGGATTGCTAGAGGTCTTAAATCATGCTAAGATAACATTCCTGAATACCCCTGTTCTCAATTTCTAATTAACTAGTGGTTCGCTACATTAATTCTAATGGGTAGGTGGACAACTCCCCAACACTCGTTCCCAGCCAGAGGTTGGGAATGCAGACTACGAGGCTCTGCCTCGCGGGCTGTTAGAGCACAGGAGGCGGAGCCTCCCGTAAGGCATTCCCAGGCAGAGCCTGGGAACGAGGTGGACGAGGTGGGAGATCCTCAAATTCAATGTGGTAGACCACTAGTGCAGATATAATCTCATTTTATCCCTCAAAAATTAGCAAACGTACAGTCATGCAGGTAACAACAGCCCCCTCTTCAACTCCAATCCCCGGACAATTTTGGCAATGGCGAGGACACAACATTTACTACGTAAAAGCAGGAGAAAAGCATCCCCAACGTCCTGCTATACTCTTGGTACACGGATTTGGTGCGTCTACAGACCATTGGCGTAAAAACATAACACGGCTGTGTGATGATTTTGAAGTTTTTGCTATAGACCTTTTAGGGTTTGGACGTTCCGCTAAACCTAAACTGGAGTATAGTGGCAATTTGTGGCGCGACCAACTCCATGACTTTATTACTGCAGTTATTGGTCAAAGAGCTGTGTTGGTGGGAAATTCCCTTGGTGGTTACGCAAGTTTGTGTGTAGCAGCCCAATGTCCCGATGCTGCAGCAGGTTTGGTATTACTCAATAGTGCTGGTCCATTTAGTGAAAATCAACCTTCACCGGAACCAGAAGCCCTGCAAACTCAAATTGAACCTCCTAAAGCAAACGAACAATTACAAAAACTGCTAGGTGACGTTGTTAAGTGGTTCTTTCAACAACCATTAGCTCAGTTTCTTTTGTTCCAGTACATCAAACAAAAATGGGTGATTCGTCAGACGTTGGAGAAAGTTTACCTCGATCAAACTGCAATTACAGACCAATTAGTCGAAGAAATTTATCTTCCTGCTTGCGATACAGGCGCTTTTGATGTGTTTTCATCTGTATTCAGTACCCCTCAAGGAGAAAAAGTTGATGTGCTGTTAAAACAGTTAACTTGTCCTCTCTTGATGCTGTGGGGAGAAGCAGATCCTTGGGTCAATGCAAGAGAACGTTCCAAAAAGTTTCGACAATATTATCCCGAACTGACAGAACATTTTCTCAGTGCCGGTCATTGTCCTCATGATGAAGTTCCCAATCAAGTCAATTCTTTGTTGCGGGATTGGGTATTGGGTATTGGGGACTAGGGACTGGGGTCCCGATCCCCAATCGCCCTATTCCCAGTCCCTATTGCCTACATAAAAACTTGAAAACCTGGTCAGAGGGACCAGGTTTCTAAAACTTGCAACTAATCAAATCGGTTTTTCTTTGGATATTTAACAACTAAGGGTGGACAGAACATTCAGCAAACTCAGCATTCCTTTGTTTTTCCGCTTTGGGATTTGGCGTTGCCTGTTGGTTTTGGCGGTTGCCACTTAGCATCATTAGCATGCTGATAATTTGCTTGGGCTTATGACCGGAGACACCTTGTCAATTGCCCGCTTCATTTATGTTTCCTTTTGGTGTCTTATCTATAAGATATCACCCTATTTTGCCTCCGCAAGCATTTGTTACGTGAAGTTTACAAGTTGTTGAATTTCGCAAAATTACCAGTCCCACATAATTGGATTTTTATCCAAAGGATCGGTCACAATACGTCCTATGGCATCTATTTCTTGTAATTCTTGTGGAGAAAGTTTCACCGATGCTGCTTTTGCGTTGGCTTGGGCTTGCTCTGCGTATCTTGCACCTGCGATCGCAAAAACCATAACCTACCGTTCAACAGTCACAGGTGTTCCAATATTGACCAACTTGAATAATTCCTCAATATCTTGGTTGTACATCCGAATACAACCGTGTGAAGCAGCAGTACCTACAGACTCAGGATTTGGAGTTCCGTGAAAGCCAACCCAGTCTTTACCATTTGTCCAAAATCCAATCCAGTAATTACCGAGAGGATTTTTTGCATCTCCCCCTGGTATAGCTTTACCTGTCTTAGGGTGAATCCAAGTTGGATTAACCAACATATCACGAACTCGGAAATTCCCAACAGGAGTTTCCCAACCCCGCCGCCCTACAGCAACTGGGTAACTTTTAATCAAATTTTTTCCTTGATAAACTGTTACTTGGCGTTGGCGAAGATTTATTTTTAAGTGAAGAGGCAGAGTTATTAAATCATTGATTTTAGTATCAATTGGTTCGGTGACTGAGTTTTGTAAAGAATCTTGGCTCTCATCCTCAGCAGCTAGTGCAGCTTGCGAACTTGAATACACACACAATACACAAAGTAAGAAAAATATCTTGAATAATTGCTTAAACATCTGAGCAAACAAAAAAGTAAGAAGGATGAAAAAAAACTCGTTTATTACTCACAAGATTCCCGACTTCTTAAAGGAAGTCGGGAATCTCACTCACTTATGGTCAATTAGGTCATTCAAGACCTCCAGAAATTACCAAAGCGCTCTTACACCATTATTGGTATTTTGTCCGTCGGTGGAATTGTTGTATTGATTTTGCTGGGTATCAGAGGGAGTATTGTATTGATTTTGCTGAGTACCAGAGGGAGTATTGTATTGATTTTGCTGGGTACCAGAGGGAGTATTGTATTGATTTTGCTGAGTACCAGAGGGAGTATTGTATTGAGAGTCTTGTCTATCAATATTGCTACTGCCGGGATAGGTTTGGTTTTCGTTACGGTTGTTATTACGATACTCCGATGTTCCGGTATCGCTACCGCCCGGATAGGTTTGGTTTTGGTTTGTGGTGTTATTGGTATCTCCCGATGTTCCACCTGTATTGCTACCGTTTTGAGAGCGCTGATTAACAGTATTTCTGTTATTTAAATTTTCATCTCGTCCTATACGCTCCATTGTATTACCACCCGTAGGTTCGGGTACTTGGCTTTGACTGTATAAGGTATCTACTGGAGCTTCACTCACTTTAACGTTACGAGAGCTAGAATTAGGCATTGCAAACGCTGGCACACTCAGTAACACACTAGCACCAATAATGCCTACAGTACTAGTTAAGACTTGGAATAATTTCTTCTCGTTATTTCCGTTCATTGGAGTCTCCTTACATACATAAAAATTTTCAGCAAATATTAGGTGCTGAATCTCGAACTGTTACCATACCTTACACTGAAGCTTTTAGTCATTTCAGTGCCAAGTTGTTGGATGAGATGTTGAGATTTACTTCTATAAGTTAACTCCGTCACTTAACGGACTCGTCTATCTAAAGCAGGGTCTAATGTTTAACTACAATATGAGATTCAAGAAAAGCTTTTCTATTTATTTAGGTATAATATTTCTAACTAATTGCAGATGCTATTTTGTAAGGGTATGCTGGATAGAAACATGAAATCCAGCTTTAAATGTAATTCTTTATGCAGGACTTAACTCTCACTTCTCATGCACTTAAAGAATGGGCTATTGCTATCAATGCCTTGGAAAGCGGTAAAACAATTATGCTTCTACGGAAAGGGGGTATCCACGAACAAGGCGGGCGTTTTCAAGTAGCCTACGATCAAATTTTACTCTACCCAACTTACGAGCATCAACAACCTTTCTTATTAAAACCAGACTATGCCAATTTGGTTACTCCTGTTACATCGGGTTGGCATCCAGAAACAGTACGTATTGGTAGTTGGGCTGAAATTACTGATATTTTTCAGGTCAGTAATGAGTCAATTGTAAAAGCTTTAGAACCATTTCATATCTGGAGCGAGTCTTTTATCAGCGATCGCCTCAAATGGAAACACCATCAGCCCTTGTATGTTCTCCTATTAAGGGCTTACAAACTACCCCAAGAACGGGTGATTCCATACCGCAAAGAATATGGGGGTTGTAAATCGTGGATCGATTTAGTGGAAGTTATATCGCGACAAGGAGCAGAACCTGTTTTACCTAACTCTAAGTATAACGCGATCGTGGAGGAAATCAGGAATATTATCAGTAACAAGTTTTATGCTTCACAAAGTAGTTAGGCAGTTTCTAACCTTGTGGTCTCCCGCATAAATGATTTTTTCTTCTCTCTTCTCGTTCCCAGGTTCTTCTCTCTTCTCGTTCCCAGGTTCTTCTCTCTTCTCGTTCCCAGGTTCTACCTGGGAATGCAGATTGCGAGGCTCCGCCTCCCTGTATAGACATCTCCAGAAATTAATTACGCATTACCCGAAAGTTTTGGTAGGGGCGCAAGGCATTGCGCCCTTACATTTTTTCCACGCCTATGTCTTATGGTGAAGCAGAGCCTTGCTTTGCAGGTAGAGTACAGGAGGCTCCGCCTCCCGTAAGGCATTCCCAGGTTCTACCTGGGAACGAGAGATGAAACATCCTCTTCAAATAGGTTTAGTCAAGGTAGTCAGCATGAACCCAACCGCGTTGACCGACAAGCTTCACCCAGTCTCCAGAAGAATAGCTGACTCTGACATACTGTCCATGACGTATGCTACCGATTCTTGCATAATCAGAACCAGGACCAGAACGAATCACAACTCCAACAGGAGCATTCACTCGTACTGTATAAACACGACCGCCAGTAGAACCACTAATGTAATCAGAATGAATCCAACCAGGACCACTAACAAGTTTTGCCCACTTTCCAGAGGAATAGCTGACTTTGACATAATGTCCGTTAGGGATTCTGCCGATTCTTTCATAATCCAAACCAGGACCGGAACGGATAATGACTGCAGTAGGTGCAGTCACTCGGACTGTGCGAACAGGAGCACGACGACTACTAGCAACTTGATATTGATAGCTAGGATATTCATCATAACCATAATAGCCATCATCATAACCAGCTTGAGCCGGAGCCATACCAGCTGCAAATGCCGAGCTTAATGTTGTTACAAACAATACGCCAGCTACTGCTGCACTTTTTTTGAGAGAAGATATGCCAAATTTAGAATTTTGGTTACGAGTTTCCATGAGATTTAGTCTCCCTTATTGTGAGATTGAGAATAGTGATGAGAATAGTGATTTGTTTTGGTTGAATAGTTGTATTTGCATCAACTATCCTGTTGTTTTAATCTCGGTTTCTACTATCGACTACTTAATGGAGGATACAAAGTAAGTCGGTGATATTCCGGAAAAGTTTCTTGCTTTTTTTCTTCTGGTAGATAATAGCGATTTTCCCAACCTTTTCAGCAGATTCAACTGCTTGTTCAAAAGAGCAGTTAAGGAATCATTTGTAGCCCCGTCTGATACTTGGTAATTTTCCAAGCAAGCACGTCTGCGCTACGTGTTACCGTTCGGCAATAGCCGTAGTGTGAGTGCATCATCAAGATTGTCTCCTTTGAGACGGGAAAATACTGTTCTTGGTTCCGTTTATATTTCCGCAACCATAAAGCCCAATCTTGTTACAAAAAGCTAGTGTTGAGCGACTGCTCGTAAATTCAAGCTAGATACTTCGTATCCTTAATAATATGACTGGCTTATACTTGCAAGTTGTTTCTACAATGGATATTGGGTTTGTCTCCAAACAGCAAGGTGGATGATATGACCGGATCGAGTTTGGACTCTGAAGACCTAACGTAAAACAAGTGATATTTTATGGTTGTCAATCAAGTACCATCCTCAAGCGCGTCTTCTGCCTCATTAACTGAAATTGCCGCTCAATGCTACGATACCTTTATTCAAATGCTGATTCAACATCGCCTTGTTGATATGGCAAAAGAAATTCAAAACCGCTTGTCAGTTTTGGCAAATATGACGCTTTCAGATAAATTTCAGCAGGTAAATCAACTCAAGGCTTGGTTGGATAGTTTTCGTCCGCTCCCGACAACAGTGGTTGCAGAACTTAAGAAACTTTATGATGTGCGCTTTACTTATAACTCAAACGCCATTGAAGGCAACACTTTAACGCAAAGTGAAACTGCTTTGGTGTTAGAAACTGGAATTACAATTGGTGGGAAAACGCTACGGGAACATTTAGAAGTCATCGGGCATAAAGATGCGATCGACTATATTGAACAACTTGCTCAAAACTCAACCCCTATTGGAGAATGGGAGATCAAACAGATTCATAATTTAATTCTGCGGGCAATTTCTCCTGAAGAAGTAGGGCGCTACCGTCAGCTTGATGTTAGAGCGGCTGGCACTGAATATGTCTATCCACCGCACTACTTACTCAATGATTTCATGACTGAGTTTGTTACCTGGTTGAACTCGCCAGAAACTGCGGTTCAGCACCCAATTGAGTTTGCGGCTGAAGCTCATCTGCGATTTGTTTCGATTCATCCGTTTCGGGATGGGAACGGACGCACGGGAAGATTATTAATGAATTTGCTCTTACTCAGATCTGGTTATCCAATCGTGGTCATTTCCAATCAGGTGCGTAAAGCGTATATTGATGCGGTTGTGGAGGGTCAGCAACAAAACAACCTTTCCCCGTTATTGACGTTGCTTCTGGATGCTGCTCAACAATCGTTGATTGAAATGCTGCACGTCTTATCGACTGCTTGGGAGAGCAGGGGAAGAGGGCTTCCATTTTACGAAGAGATGTTAGCATTTTTAAGCGAACATTATTAGAGGATGTTTGAAAAGTCACGATTGATGTATCAAATATTTTTACCCCTCCCTAACCCTGCCCTTATAAAGGGGAGCCACTGCGTTGGGCGGGCAATGCCCGACTTGAAGCACGTGGCGTGAGGGAACTCGATTTCTCTTATTTCCCCCAATACATCGGGGGGATTAAGGGGGGTAATTAATGTGATTTTAATCACAGCTAACAACTTTTCAAATATCCTCTTAGACTTCTCTAAAAAACTCGTGTATTATCTTACTCTATTTATTGATTATCGCCCTTTTCTAATTAAGAAAATCCATGAATTTCTCAAAAAAACATCTTCTCATATTTTTATTTGCAATAAGCAAGGGAAAAGTCAGTTAACTTCACTCGAACATATCCCATCTCATCAAGGCTATTTTTACTCTCAGCCTTGGTATATTCATGGCGATCGCGTAATTCAAGAAAAGCTTGATTTATCCTTTAATGCCCCTATACCTGCATATAGTGGTCCGAAGTATAAAACTTCTTTTGACGAAATCGATGAATTCCTAAATTTTCTCTCAACTAATTATTCCTGGTCTATTTTTCCATTTGCTGGACCAAAAAGATTTTTATGCTATGGCTTTATATCGAGAGAACAAAATCTTCGCAATCTTTTTCTTGATGTAACGTTGAATGTAGGAAACGTTGAAAGTAAATATGGCATAATACCATCCACTCATTTCTTTATTAAAAGTTATGATGTAACTAGTAAAATGAGTTCATTGGCAACAGCTATATTGCTTAGTGGTTACCATGAACCTGCAAGTCGTCTTTGGAATGTATGTGATTGTGATATTACTCCACCTTGGTTAGTGACTGACTTATTTGATGATGATTCATTTTTAATGTTAGAGCGAGAACCAGTGGAATATAAATTTATTCAGCAACTAGTGACTGCTGATAGCAACCAACCTTTAGGTATTTATCAGCCACTGAATGAATATTCTTTTGAATCAATGTGTCTGTTATCTTTTAGAGAACCAGATACATTGGTTTTTGTTCCTCAAGGCACAGATTTAGAAAAATTGCAAAGTTTGCTTGTAAAGACTGAAAGTTGTTATAGCTACTCAGACTTAATATATCTTGAGGATATTCTTTCAACGACTCAATGGTTTTATGGTCTAGATCGAGATAGAGTGGATTACGGAGATTCACTATTTGTTTCTCAAAATAATACTTTGCTACAAAAATTCGATAGGCTCGGTCGAAATGATGGTTATCGTTTGCTTGGATGTTTTTGATAGTTTGTAGTTGCGACGCATGCGCTGAAGCGCAACTACAAACAAGATACAAAAGATTAACTGGCTATTTTTGTACAAAGGTATTTCTTCAGTAATTTACCTAAAACAGAGACACCTTGCTCAATTTCTTCTGGTGAAGGAGTGAATGTTAACCGCATAGCGGGATATCCTTTCCTATCTGGAAAAAATACTGAATGACAGGGAACTAGGACGTTCTGAGATAACGCTTCAATGCGTATTGTTTGAATGGGAGTGTGTTCTGGTAATTGTACCCAGAGAAATAATCCTCCTTTGGGCACTGTCCACCTGGCTTCTTGGGGAAAGTAACGCTCTAGTGCTGCTAGCATAGCATCGCGAGTGTGGAGGTTTTCTGTCCGCAGCCGATTGAGGTGACGGCGCAGATGTCCTGACGCCAAGTATTCGCTCACAATTGCTTGAGAAATAGTGGACGTGTGAAGATCGTGAAGTAACTTTCGTTCAAGAATGTTATGAAAATGCTTGCCTGTCACAACCATGTAACCGACTCTTAAACCGGGCATTAAAGTTTTAGAAAATGTCCCTAAGTATATAACTAAATCCTGCGTGTCAAAAGCTTTGATGGGCGCAGGAGCGGGTTCAAAAGTCAATCCTTCATATGCGTTATCTTCTAAAATTGGACACTCATATTTCTCTGCTAATGCTAGCAATTCCTGTCGGTGTGCTTGTGTTGTTGTAATTCCTGTGGGATTGTGTAAGGCACTAATTGTGTATATGAGTTTTGGACGATGGCTCTTGAGGTACTTCTCTAGTAAATCTAAATTCATTCCTTGAGCAGTCATGGGAATACCGATGATTTTAGCTCCCAAGTTTTCCAAACTTGCAAGAGCACCAAAATATGTGGGCGTTTCTACAATTACCCAATCTCCTGGTTGTAAATAATACTGCAATGCCAATGACAGTCCTTGCTCGGAACCACTGGTAACGATTAAATTTTCTGCTGTTACCTCCATCCCTTGCTGTATTAGCATCTGAGCAATTTGCCTGCGAAGAGTAAGCTGTCCTTGAGGCAAGTCATATTTAAATAAGCCATCGGGAGTTTGTCTGAGTGCTCTTCTTGCAATTAAATCAATATCTTTTGGTGGATGAGGAAAACCACAACCAAAATTAACCATTCCCGGCTGCGTCTGTGCTTCTACCGTAGCCGTATACATATCAAAAAAACTGCTTCTACCTTGCTCTGGAATGATGACGTTTTGTACGGGCGCAAATGTTGATTTTAAGTTGGCAGAGGAACGATTTACACTATTCACAAAGTATCCCGATCCCTGACGGGCGGAAATTATCCCATCTGCCTCTAAAACGTTGTAAGCCTCAATAATTGTCAGTTTATTGACTTGCAAACTTTCCGCTAGCGAGCGGATGGAAGGAAGACGATCGCCTGGTTGAAGTACACCAGATTTGATCAGACGACTGATGCGATCGCGTATTTGCAAGTAAATGGGTTTAGCTGATTCCCGTTCTAACCAAATCTTCATGATGGTGCATTGTTGAAAGACTACAACATTACCAGTACTTGTAATATAAGTGATTTTTTCTTTCTCGTTCTAGTACAGTTTCATCAATTTTTACCAGAACAGTTCTATATCTTGACAACTGTTCTAGTACAAATTGCTAAAAGTGTACCTTCTCTATTAAAAATTCCTGGGAGAAAGTATAAGTAATGGTTCTTACTTCTCCCAGGATGTAAATATGAAAAGTATGAATTTTTCTAAAAAAATGTTGCCAGCGATCGAAAAAACTTGGCAACAATTTGTAACGTGCCTAGTTCGAGCTTCTGAATTGCAAGTATGGCAGGAGTTAGACCGGAAAGGACAAGTTTTTTCTTGGCATGCTTATGACCCGATAACAGGACGTTCGGCTTGTTTTGGTTCTGAAGAAGAAATGCGGCTCTGGATTGAGCAGTGTTACTACAGGTGTTGATTGCTTCTTATACTAGGTGAAAAACTACAATCTCTCAAACGTGCCTTGCCAACAAACTAAGTCTCCTGTTTCAGCATCATAGATGAGAGTTTGCACCACATTGATGGGAAGCTTGTTTTGTATGCCAAAGTTTTTATAATATAAAACTTTGACATACCATATCATTTCCCTTGGTGAGACACTATGAAAAATTAAATTTTTATCTACTGCAACTTGAAAGGGAACTAAATCAGCCGAAATTAAATGGGCATTTTCTGGCAATTTTGAAATTACATATTCCCTAGAAATGAACCGCTCTATTGATAAAGATATTTCTCCATTAGCTTGCATAATTTATCAACTTAAACTTTAATTTCCTACAGATTGTTTGATTCTTCAAAATACAAAATTTTGGTTTAAATTGGGGAATAATAGAGCTCATCTTTAATATATCTCTTTACTACAAAAATGTCCTCCTCCTTAAGAAGGATTTTTATATATATTTAGAGAGAATATGGCAGCTTAGTCTGAGGAAGGTGGTATTGAGCCATAACTCAACCTAAGTGTGACCTAGAAGTTTAGGCTACAGGCACTGTGCAATTCCAACTCTTCCAGGATAGTGGTGACGCTGATTTTATCATCACGAATTCGGGCGATCGCGCTATTTTAACTGGGCTTGTAAGTGTTGATGGTAACTTATTTAGGTTAAGTTCGAGCGAAGTGTGAGTGCGAGCGGTAAAATCTGCGATCGCACTTAACGCCATCGTGAGATAAATAAACCTGGTATCTCCCAAATACCGGGTTTATAACGCTGAGCTAGCATTATATTAATAAGTGGTTCAATCTAAAAAAATATAAAATGTTCAGTTATGATTCGCCTCACTCAGTACTCTCATGGTGGTGGCTGCGGCTGCAAGATTGCTCCTGCTCAATTGCAGGAAATCCTACGCCAAGTTCCCTTAAATCAAGGGTTAGAGCAACTGCTAGTAGGTACTCAAACGAGTGATGATGCAGCAGTTTATCAACTAAACGATAACCAAGCCCTAGTACTGACAACAGATTTTTTCATGCCCATAGTTGATGAACCAGTAGATTTTGGACGAATTGCAGCGACAAACGCTTTGTCTGATGTCTACGCCATGGGTGGAAAGCCAATTTTAGCCTTAGCCGTGTTGGGTATGCCAATCAACACCCTACCGATGGAAGCAATTCGAGGCATCATGCTAGGTGGGGCAGCAGTTTGTCAGGAAGCAGGGATTCCTCTTGCAGGCGGGCATTCTATTGATTCCCCGGAACCCATTTTTGGCTTGGTTGCCGCCGGATTAGTGCATCCAATGTCTGTGCGACGGAACGCCACTGCAAAACCAAAAGACAAGCTCATTTTGACAAAGCCTTTGGGGATTGGAGTCATGACAACAGCCCTAAAGAAAAGTCAATTGACACCAGATGCTTACGAATCAGTTCTTAAGGTAATGACACAGTTAAATAAAGTGGGAGCCACTTTAGCAACTCATCCTGATGTTCACGCCATGACAGATGTAACGGGATTCGGACTACTTGGTCATTTACTAGAGATTTGCCGAGGTAGTGAAATTAGAGCTAAAATTTCATTTTCTCAGATTCCGATTTTATCAGAAGCTAAAGCATTAGCATCCCAAGGCATTTTTCCGGGCGCTGCAAAACGCAACTGGGACAGTTATCAGTCTGAAATTAAGCAAGCAGGGTTAAGTAACTCCTTAGCTGAATGGGAAACTTTACTGCTAGCAGATCCTCAAACCAGTGGCGGTTTGTTACTTTCTGTAGCACCAGAAAGCGCTCCTGCTATTTTAGAACAACTCTTAGCGGAGGGATTTGGCTTTTCTTCGGTCATTGGTGAATGTACAGCAGGAGAAGTAGGAATCGAAGTCACCTGAGCAGGAACCCATCCACTCGTTCCCAGGCTACCCAAAAGTCTTGGTAGGGGCGCAAGGCATTGCGCCCTTATATCTTTTTCGGAAGAGGCAGAGCCTCTAGCTAGGCATTCCCAGCCTGAGGCTGGGAACGAGTGGGAATCCCTACTCCCTATCTTCAAACAAACGATCGCCCTTGTGCAACCGATAAGCTATTTGATAAGTTTGAGCTTGCGATCGCATGGTGGGTGAGTGTGCTGCTAAATACCTAGCTGCGGCTATCAGTACGTGAATACCCGCGTCCGTTGATCCCAACAAAGAATACTGTCGGAAAGCTGCTTCTATTTCCTGAATCACGTGGAAATCTCGATTTTCTCGCAACATTAATTTACCAAGAACTGCCATTAACTGTTCTGGTTTGCCGCCACTATACAAGTAATGAGCAACTAACCTTGCAACTTCATTAACTTGCTGTTGCCGATCCAAAAACTCCGGTAGTTGCTCGAGCAATTCTTCTGGATGTTCTACTTCGTCCTTGGGTTCTGGGAGTCGAGCTGGTGGAACATTCAAAAAACGGTTGAGATATACGCTCATTGCCGCATCAAACACGCCTCGAAGTAACTCCAATGAAGCTACACGCCGCAATCCTTGATGAACGGCATTGGCGAAAGTCAAGGGATGGTGGGCTGTGTCCCAGTCTCCAAAATCATTATTGGTATTAAAGCGGGCAACACGCAGGGCTGCAGCATAACTGACAACACTTGCTAATTGCTCTTCAGTGCAACCTTCTCGCAAAGCTGTTAACAGTGCATCGGCTATTGCTTGAGGATTTTCACCCAAAAGAATAGGAATCAACTGTTCTTGATTTGACCAATTTTCCTGTCGGGGTTGTCCTTCCTTCAAAGCAGCAGGCAACTCGTCAAATGCAGATTCCAAAATAGCTACCAAATCTACTGGATAACGCCAGGAATTTGACTCTTCCATGCGAGAGGCATTTGCTAAGCCGGAAATTAAACTCGCTAAAACTTGCTCTGCTTGTTGCCAATTAACAGCATCTAGTGCTTCTAATGCTTTGTTGATAAAGTCAAGCGTGTGACCAACATCAATGTAACGATGGTCTGTTGCCGCCGCAAACAACATATCTGCAATTTGCTTTTTCTCTGCACCCAAACGAATTGCAGATATGAGACACCGTTCTGCCGCTTCACTATCCCGCCGTTCGATGAATTGGCGGAACCAGCTTTTGAGGGTAGTCAAGTCAACACTGGAATTGGGTAATGGGTGAACCACAAAGTGAGGTGGAGCACTTCCACTGTCACGGGCTACTGCTGAAAGCCCTTGATAAAGAGCAAGAGGTCGATCTTCTGCATTTAAGTATGGTAATAAATTCATCATGCAGGTGTGCATGGTTAAACCCGTACTCCAACCTTCTTTATTATAACGGGTGCCAAATTCCAATCCAACTCGGAATGGTTCGGTAGGATCTGTTCCCATATCTAGCAAAGCTATGACAGATTTGGCAATGACAAGGGAAATACCTTGTTCCAATCCATGGAGCAGGCGTTGGCGTTGATGAACTGCGCGATCGACTTGGGGAGCTAGATTTACCCACACTTCGCCATCCCGAATCTCTATAGGAAAGGCACGGACATCATCTGCCCAAGAATCAAAGGTTCCACCACCAGCCAAATCAAAGCGAGCATAGTGCCAAGGACAAGTCACAATTCCATCTTTACAAGTACTCCCATGGAGGGGAAAACCCATATGGGGACATCGATTATCGATGGCATAAATCTTGTTGTCTGAGTAGAAAAGTGCGATCGCGTGCTTATCTAGATGAACCAGCATACTACCTGCTGCTTGAACATCTGCAACAGAAGCAGCACGAACGTAGCGTTCTTTACTTGTTGTGGTGTCAAAAGTTTGTGTCATCATCCTTTTATGGTAACAATACTTAAGCTTTCTCAATCCAAAATCTAAAATCTAAAATCCAAAATTGTACTACTTTTTAGCAGCAGCAACCAAAGAAACCCCAATAATTACAAACATAATGCCTGCAATACGTAATGGGCTAGCTGCGTATCTAGTCAACCCAAGAGCACCAAAATGATCTAGAAAAAGTGCTGCAATCATCTGTCCGGCAATTGTTAGCGATAACGTCAACGCTGCGCCAATTTTAGGTGTAGCAAAAATAGTTGACCAGACATAAAGAGTTCCCAAGCAACCCCCCACCCACATCCACCAAGAGGTTTGAGAGAGTAAAGCCCAACTGGGGCTTGGATAGCGAGCAAAGAAACAAATCGCCAGCGATGCAAGAGTGCCAGCAAGATACGAAATAAAGGTGACTTGCATAGGCTCACCAACATAACGTCTCAGAAGAGTGTTAAGAGCAACCTGAACGGGTAACACAGCGCCACCGCTCAGTGCTGCTACCAGGAAAAGGCTTCTTTCATTCATAGCACCGGGTATCACTTTCAATAAGGTATGTGAGAAAATTCATGCGCTACTGCCAATAGACAGTCCAGGAAACAGAACTAGCCTACGAGCCGTTATTTTCTAAAGATTTTTCTTTATAAAATTCAGTTTAAACAACCGGAGAGACTTTGTAAAGAGTTTTCTTTATTTTTTATCGAGCGGTACCAAGCTCCCCAACTTCTTAAAGGACGCTGTTAGCTCTTGACCCCCACCTCGTTCCCAGACAGAGCCTGGGAACGAGAGAGTACTTCTCACCCCCCATTTACCAGCCAGATCCTTAAAGAAGTCGAGGATCTAACCAACTTTGTAAAAATAAACAATGAATTCAGGCTAAATCGTGTAATATACGAAGAATACAAAAAAAAAGCCCGCCTTGTAAGCGGGATATCTTAAGAAAATCACACTTTAAAAAGTAACAAAAAAAAATAAGGATTTTCTGAGGTTTTACTATCAACTTATTGAGTTGCTTGCTGCGGCAGTATGTACAATGCTGTTAGCGTTTTGCTATGTAAGTGAAATTTTCAGCCTTCAAACAGCGCGTCCCTTTTTCTCAAAATACTGCTGGTGCTCTGCTGTGGCTAAGTAATATTCACTAGCGGGAACAATCTCTGTCACTATATCTTTATCAAATCTGCTGGACTGCTGTTGCTTTGCCTTTGAGAATCTTGCAGTTTCTTCTTGTTGAGCATTATGAACAAAGATAACAGATCTGTACTGTTCGCCTCGATCTGGTCCCTGACGATTCAGCGTTGTCGGGTCGTGGATATTCCAAAAGACCTCTAGCAGCTCGTCGTAACTCACCTGTTGCGGGTCATACTCCACCTGTACAACCTCAGCATGACCTGTTATTCTTGATAACACATCCAGATAAGAAGGGTTGGGAAAATGACCTCCCATGTAGCCCACTGAGGTTGACACCACACCCTTTACTTTACGAAATGCCGCTTCAGCAGCCCAAAAGCAGCCAGCACCAAACGTTGCCAAATCCATTGCATTCCAAATTAGTATTGAGTTCTGTAAATATTTTAACAGTTATTAACTAATGCCTAAACACTATAGATACTTGCTCCCACAGTCACCAAATAACAGAACGTAACTTCAACTTCGTTTATTATCGCTTCACTGCTAGAACGTAAAAGCTATGACTGCAGGAAATACGAAGCCTGTTGAAAATGTGTTGCTATTGCTAGTAACTCTCGTACTTGTGGCAGCAATATTCAGCCAAATTCAGAAACAGACCAAATGTTATGTTGGCGATCCAAATTGTGACCCCAAGGCTATTAAGTGGCAATAGACCTGATAATTTTAAGCAAAACTTTATTAAATTGCCTAAGTTCTGATTAAGTTGAGTACACCCAGCGGTGCAAGCGAGTTTTTCCGTAGTAGGTAGCCGATCGCCAGTTTACAGCTTTTCTGTAATTATACTCTGTCATTAACTCAAATAAAGTGTCATATTTTATATATAAGATACTGGGATTAGTTAACAATGAAAGTTTTTAATAGAAATATAGTAATGGTTATACCTGCCCTATGACTATTTTATATGTGTATAAATTATTTACTTTCATCCTTAGCAGGAGTTGCTTGCCGATCGGGTACAGCAAGTTATCATACCAAATCCAGATTACTTCCTTTCCGCCCGAAGATTACCTCTTTAAATGAACCACAAAGACGAGCCAGTGTGTTGCTCTGGTTCCCAGAGTTGAAGCTCCGGGCGTCGCAAAGAGCAAGGGAGTAAGAGGAAAAGTAGATCGATAATCTTATAGCAACAAGGGAGTAGCTACCCCCTTTATCTTCTTTTTCTTCTCTTCGTGCTCTTTGCGTCTTTGCGGTTCCATCAAAAAGGAGTTTATAAGCCAGATTCAGTATCATTCCAATAACTCACTTGTAACTCACTTGTAAAATCAGTTTTAAGAATAAACACATAAGCATATGTAATAAATAATACTTTTTTTACCAAATTAAGGATAGCCGATTTATTTTACCAAGAAGAGTTTTTTAGACGTGTATAGACTTTTCAAACAGCGGGTTTTTATCAAGAAACCGCGCCTTTTGAGACTACTATACCGATGCTCTAGCTAAATATTTGTTTTTGAATAAACTGCAACGAGGAAATTATGAATATTCTAGATGCGTGTAAGCTGAGTCGAGAAATTAGTCAAGATGTTGAGAAATTGTTTAATAATAGCCGACACAAAATCAAGCAGTATTTGGGTGAAGTCATTGTGTATGACTTTAGCTATATTGCTTGGAAAGTAAAAATTTGCTCTCCTGAAACACTTGGATACTACCTAAAAGTTTCACGTTCGGATAGCCAACAATTTACAGCATCCATTCAGAGTCATAAATTATACATAAAAGTGACGGCTGATGAATGGGAAGTCTTTTATCAGTTAGCCAAGGGTGTTGAAAATGTTCGCGATCGCGCCCAGAATATTTTCAACAGATTGGTTGAATAAATAAGTCTTTGACCCTGTTGTGAAGAAATAGAAATTGAGCCGATCTAAAGCAAGTATTAATTTTTCAAGGTTTGTTCGGAATGGGCAATAGCAGTTGTGTATGAAAAACTAGGTACGGAAAAAGCTCCTGTAGCCCCCGTGGATCAAAAGTAAGAAAATATACAACTAAATTATCCGGAAAACAATAGAGCTATCATTGAAATTAATATTAGACCCGATTCAAGAATATTTATCTCACAGGCATCTGTTTATGGAGCCCGGATTAAAGTTACTCATTCAACTTGTACTAGAGTTTGCGCCTGTTATTGCAAATTTTATAGAAAAAAGAAGTGAAGCTAGTTCCTCTATAACAAAATTTCTTCCTTCAGAAGAAATCAAGCAAGTTCTTGAGACTGTCAGCAACGCCAGTCAAAGCATTAGTTATGGGAGAGAAGCCGAGCAAGAAAAAATTCAACAACAGGAGTTAGCAGTTTATTATCATAAAGCACAATTACAGATAGCAACTTATCAGCGTGAAACAGCACTTAAGCTATCTGAAGTGAATAAAATTTTTGACAGTTGGCCTTTGCGCTTATCACCTTCACAGATTTTAGAATCTCATTCTCAGAATGGACGCACTCCGCTCAAAATTTTCCTTGCTCCTCCTAAAATCAAGTTTGATAAATACGATCGCCGTGAAGAAGATATTTCAAATATAGAGCTAAAACTAGCTGAAGGATTGCGAGATTTTCTGAACAGCCATTACTCACTTCACGATCCCGTGAGACCAACAGAGTTTTTAGCAGGAGCCTGGGATAGCAAACGTTTTCACAGTGAATCTAGTATCAAAGCTTTGTATGGAATGTTGAAAACAGAGCCTATTTTGATTTTAGAGTCTGAGGCTAGTGGAGATTACCTCAATTTCCGCATTGGTTACTGGGGAATTGGACAAGAAAACTATTACTATAAAACCATTGCTCAACTACCATTAAAAGAAATTGTTTATCAATCAGCTAAAAACCGTGCTTTGGAGTGGAGAAGCATCCGAGATGAACTGATAGCGATGGGAGAAGATTTAGAGGAAATTCACGCTCTCGGTCAAGACAATGCTGCTAACTTAGAAATTTTGGAGAAGGAGGAAAGATGGAGAGCTAAGGGAATTGACGTGAGTAAATTATCTTTGAAATATCACGTGAATCGTCAAGATATTGACAAGCTCTGCCAGGTTTTAGTCACCTGTCACATTTTAGCAGCAAGTTGGGTGACTGATTCTTACCACCTAATTTATCACGATGTTCCCCCTATATTACCAAAATTGCTGCCCAGTTTGCTAAAAGATAATCTGGATGTGACAACACTACAAGCGATCGCAACAGGTTACAAGCAACTTTACCAAGCATTAGAGATAGAGCGCAATTACTGGATTCCTGAATTAGCTTTGCAACTCGCTCAAAGTTTATCTCATTTAAGCGATCGCACTTGGGCAAAGCAACAACTTGACTATTCCATAAACACTTGGTTGAGATTGCGTCAAGTTACCCATCAGCCAGGAAGACATCCATTAGAAGAAATGCGAGCCGCCGTGAGGGGAGAAGATGAAGAATATCTTGGAAAGTTAAAGCAATGTTTTGCTATGATTGGCGACAATCAAAGTATGACTTATGTTAAAGAGCTTTTGAATACAATAGCGAACCTCAAAGCACAACGAAAACAGGAATCAGCTTACAATCTCAGCTATACTTTAACAGGGCATTCTGACAAAATTACATCAGTTGCCATTAGTTCAGATGGGTTGACCGCAGTCAGTGGCTCCGCAGATAAAACAATTAAGGTATGGAATCTTTCAACTGGCAAAGTCATTCGCACGTTAACAGGAAATATCGGAGAAGTTTCATCTGTTGCAGTCAGCTCTGATGGAAAGTTTTTGGCTGTTGGTAGTTGCGAACACCCTAGAAGCAACGTTAAAGTTTGGTATCTTCCCACAGGTAAACTAATACACACGCTACTGGGACATCAAAAACCAGTTAACTGTATAGCTATTAGTCCAGATGGTCAAATTTTGGCTACAGGTAGTAATAAAATTAAAATTTGGAACTTGCAAACAGGCGATCGCATTTGTACCCTTTGGCATTCATCTGTAGTTTATGATGCCGTTATCAGTTCTGATGGCACAACTTTAGCAAGCGGTAGCAGCGACCACAAAATAAGACTGTGGAATCCACGTACCGGAGACCCATTACATACCTTTAGCGGACATTCAGGCGCAGTCAATTCGGTAGCGATGAGTTCAGATGGATTACTTCTTGCCAGTGGTAGTACTGATACAACTGTCAAAATTTGGCATCTAGACAGTGGAGAAGTCCTCCATACTTTAACAGGGCATTCAGATGAAGTAAAATCGGTAGCCATGACTCCAGATGGGCAAAGTATCCTCAGCGCCAGTGCAGACACAACTATTAAGATGTGGTGTTTGCAGACAGGAGAACTGCTACAAACTTTTTCCGGGCATTCAGCAGTCGTGAATTCCATTGCCATAAGCCCCAATGGTCAATTTATTGCTAGTGGTAGTTCCGATAAGACACTGAAAATTTGGCAGCAAAACAGTGACCAGTGACCAGCACTCACTTCTCCTCTCGTTCCCAGGCTCCGCCTGGGAATGCCTTAGTAGAGGCTCCGCCTCCTGTATTCAGTGCTACACAAGGCAGTCGCGAGCGAAAAATTTCACCATCTAGCAAGAAAAACGTAACGCAGGATAAGTAATGCCAGCTTAGCCCTGTCGCAATACTTTAAAATGGATCGAGCAACTGTTCAGCGATCGCTTACCAAAATACCCGACCCGGTTTGATTTTTGGATGCTATTGCTAACATCACACCGAACAGTTCTGGACTGTCCAACGAACCACCACGCCGTATGCGTTGATTATCTTTATTGTTTTTTTGCCGCCATGGAGTGTGGAAATATGTCCTTTTCTAATCGATTTTTCTCGTGCTGCTTCAAGGGAAATTTCACGAATAGGGATAAAGTCTTCAATTAGGCGACGGTCGTTTGTCATTCTACTTTAGATTTTATATTTTAACTAATTCGCGGAATTCCCCATCCCTGAGTGCGGTGGGGATGGATAGCGGTAAAATAGTAGGGTTCGATGCCCTACTATTTTACTCTCTCCCCCCTGATTGATTTTGAATATACTGCTTTACTGTTTCGAGTGGCGCACCTCCACAAGATACAATACATTTTGAGTCGTGCCAAAGTTTAGCTTTACCCCAATAATATTTATCAATTGTAGATTTATATTTTTCTCTCAATATTCTACTGCTTGCTGATTTTAGGGATGCTACTAAATCAGAAATATTATTATCTGGATGTAGGTCAATTAGTAAATGTACATGATCTGGTTCCCCGTTGCAATCTGCAAGTTTAGAGTTATTTGACTCTAATACACGCTCAAATATTTCTTTCATATCATCAATCATTTGTTGTGTAAACACCTTTCGCCTGTACTTAGTCACAAATACTATATGCAAGTGAATAGAAAAAACAACGTGTGAGCCGCTTCTCAGTTTAGTCATAAAGATTTCTTGTCATGCCCGGAAAATCTGCTATACTGATTGTAGTCAAATATATCGAGTCAAGCAAATTAAATTCGGAGAGTGTTTCTAGACTGAAATTACAGCGTTGTCGAGTGATTTATGATTTGATTAGGACTTTGACATGGGATTTAAGAGTAAAGAACAAAAAGAGCTAGATAAAGAAAAGAACAAAAATACATATGTTTCAACTGTTATACAGCACCTTAAATTATCAAGTCTTGGGTATGCTGTAATATCTGACATCTTAGAACACGCAAACAGTTTATACAACACTTTGACTTTCAATTTGAGGCAAGGATTTTTTGTATACAATACGCTAAATTTTCAGTCTTTGACTATAGATTTACAAACCGACTTTAAGGAGAATTACCACTATAAAATGTTGCATTCTCAAGCAGCACAATCCGTTGCTCACAAAGTGGCGGAGAATTTCAAATCATTCAAACAGCTTTTAGATAAACATTATTCTGAAGGAGCTAAAAAACCTAAATTACCTGGTTATCGTCAAAAAGGTGGTATGTTTGAAGTGACATATCCCAGTCAATCAGTAAATTTATCACAAGAACATGGCATTATATTTGCTACTGTTTCTACTGGCATTATGTTCAAGAAGCAGCACAAAGAAGATGTCATGGGAAGCACTGTTAATGAAAGATTGAAGTTTAGGGTTCCTGATGATGTTGACCCCCAACGTCTTGTTGAGCTAGTGATTACATCAAAGCATAGAAAGATTTATCTACATTGGGTATGCAGAAAGAAAAATGAAATTGTTGCTACATTAGAAAAGTCAAGTGTTTTAGGAATCGACATCGGATTAAACAACTTTGTTACCTGTATTCCGAACACAGGTGAAGAAGGATTTATCATAAATGGGCGACCGTTAAAGGCAATAAATCAATTTTATAATAAAACTATATCTAAGCTAAAAAAGGGTAAGGATGTAAATTTTTGGAGTGGAAGTTTAGCCAGAGCAACACAAACCAGAAACAATCAAGTTCGCGATTTTATCAAGAAATCTGCACGTACAATCATCAATAAATGCTTAGAATCAGGAATAGGTAAAATTGTATTTGGTTGGAATGAGGGAATTAAGAATGAAATAGATAACGGACGTGTCAATAATCAGAACTTATATACTCCACAACGTCCACAACGTATACGGGATAAAGGTTTTATCTTGTGTAGAGACTCCATAACATAAAATTAAACGCTTACATTTCAAAGACTACACAACATCTACAACATAGCTTGAATTTATATCGAGTATTGATTACCTCTCTGAGATGTTGCACGCTTCGATTAAATCTTTTTTCTGATTTTTACTAATAACTTATTATTAAAGCTGAATCACTCTCTTAGCTTCTGGGAATATTTCCGATAAATTTCCTCTCAACAACAAATTTTATACCAGCTTATACAAAATCTAAAAAGATTACAAATTATCTCTATTTACTTGAGCTTTATTTTTAACCCATCCTCCTTCTATCGCACATTTAAGCCAGCCCCCAGGACTACGAATATTCTCTGTCTTAGCGTGCTTGTTTTAACGCTTCAATAGCATTTAAAACCGTTATTTCAGTGACACTGTTAATAGTACGTCGTAATGTACTAGTAAGTTTAATACCCAATGCTCTTAGTTCTGTTTTAATGTGTAAACTCACTTCGGGCTGTTTCTGTTTAGGATATAAGTTACTTCTTTTTCGGCTTGGTATTGCGGTTTGTTGCTTTTTAATTGAGTCTAACTTAGACTGTAACTCGATATTTTGTGATTGAAGATGTTGTACTTGTACTTGATAACCCATAAACTCGTGAAGTTGACCTGCAAGAGTTTCATTAATTAATTTTAGCTCTTTTACTTCTACGTCTAACTGTTTAATCCTTGAACGAAGTTGGGTGATTATTACTTGGTTAGAAGCCTCGGTTGCCTGGGAATTTTTTGAACGAACAGGTAAAACCTGTTGGTCTCTTAATTGTTGAATTCTCTGTTTAATCTCCGGATACTTGTAAAGATAGCTAACACTAACATTGGCATATGCAGCAACAACAGACATATTTATTTTCTTTCCTTGCTTTATTATTTGTTTAATAGCTGATTCAGTTTTTGAAAGAGCTGATTCTTTTTTCTTCTGTGCAGCTGCTTTTAAATTGGATATTTGTACGCCTTTATTCATCTGATTTCTCCAGAGAATCAATAATTTTCTCTAAACTTTGTAGGATCTGCTCGTTCATTTCTACTTGTCGTTGCCAGCCATTTAACTTAGCCTTATCAATCATCTCTGTACAATGTTTATGTTGTTCTTTATGTTGACTAAGAAATTCAATTGTGGTACGAAAATCATTACAGGTAAGGCAAGCGTTGGCATGGGGACAGGCACCTTTAATCATCGGTCGAGCGCATGAACCATTTGGTAATGCCTGAGCCAAAATATTACGTCTCATCCACTGTAAATCTTGGTTATGATCCAGTGACGAATTAACAACTACCGTCTCTCCAGAAATATTGACTACTTTTCCATGAAATTTATCTATACAAGCACGCATAGTTTGATCGTGAATATGAGCGTATGTCATTGTCATATCAGGGGATTTATGCCCTAAATATTTTTGAATAACAGTTAATGGTACTCCTTCATTCACCATTCTTGTAGCTAACGTATGCCTTAACAAATGGGGAGAAACATGAATCCCAGTTTTATCAGATAAATCTTGGAACAAAGCTTTTGCTCTCGATACCTTCATTGGTTCTCCAATTTGCCCACTTTTAATATTGACGAATACATAATCACAGTCAGCTTCAACTGGATACTCGTCTATTAAATAGTTAGAATATAACCGCATTAAATCAATATTCACAGCTAGGAGACGCTCAACTCTTGACTTTGCTCTTGCACCATTTATATTCTCTCGAAAGCGCACAAAAATTTCATTTCTACCTTCAGTTAGCATATCTTCATGGCGTAATCCTAATGCTTCTCCTATTCGTAGTCCTGTCTCATAAAGAAGGCAAATTAAAAACTTATCTCTCAATGTATTACAAGCTTTTATTAATTGTTGAACTTGAATCGAAGTTAAGCATTTGGGAAATCGCTTCGGCTCTTTAACTTTCAGTAATCGCTTTCTCACTTGAGATTGATTAGCTATCCCATACAAAAATGGTTTGTATTGAGATGGATACGCCACTTTATTAGTTGTTAATTCTACTCCGGAAAAATTCCCTAGACGTGCATGAAACTCGTCAAAGCTACTGATTGTAGAAAGAATTTGATTAATAGTTCGATTCGTCCGAGTTGCCTCAGTCGGAGTTATTGGATAAATTCCTGGGTTAGGATTACGTAGCCAATGAATAAATTCTGCCAATTGGTCTAATTTTATTGTTTTCCAATCAAGCCCCTCGTCTTGCAGAAATTCCCAATAAAGCTTGAGATTTTTTGCATTTTCTTTACAACAACAACAAATAACAACAACGAACACGACAGACTGCTTAACATATCTTATTCAACCTACAAACATTTAGCGGTCATTTTTTATGTCTTTGCTGGCGACGGACATATTCTAACGTCCATTTTGCAGAAAAGTCTTCATACTTTACCCATCGGTCAGTATTATCTTTTACCATAATTATTCCGTTTTCTTCTTTAAATTGTTTAACAATTCCATAATCTCGCGCCAACTCATACCATTCAGAAAAAGTATTTTTAATCGTATTAGCCTCTCGCTCTGCATCAGATTCGTTAGGTGACCAATCATTTTCTAGAGCACTTCTAAATAAAGCAGCTTTTGAACGGACTTTTTTACTACCTATATCTAACCTCTCTTTAACTACTGATAAAGCATTATTGACTTGTTCATCAGTTTTAGACTTAATAAGATAAATGAGATTTTTATTGAGTTTAATGCCCAATTCCGAACATTTATCTTGAAATTCTTTTTTCAGAGCATTATTAGAGTTTGAGATGATTTTATCCTCTTTAATTAAATTGTCTTGAGGATGAGTGGTACTAAAACGTTGTTGATATTCTCGTAATTCTCTCTGACTAGACTCCAATGCTGCTTGAAGTTGTTTAATTTCATCAGCTTGTTTTTGATTGGTTGAGTTTAGGTTATCCAGATTACCCAATTCAGTATTTAATTTACCTAATTGTTGAGTTACTTGTTCATAATTTATGAACAGTTTTGCTTTTTCTGACTCTAAAGTATAAATTCTTTCATGTAGTTGGCGATTTATCAAGTCTGATACAGCAGTGTTATCACTAATATTACTAAATTCCTGAATTTGTCTTTTGAGTTCACCATTTTCTACTTGCAGCACTTCCACAGTTCTGACTAACTCCTCAGAAGACATTCCATACACAACTTCTAAATGTTGTCTAAGTACCAAATTT
Source organism: Scytonema sp. UIC 10036 (assembly GCF_009725235.1). The sequence goes on along the minus strand of NZ_WJFC01000020.1, from coordinate 17,382 downwards.
TCCGTTTCTAATTTTTTGATTCTTTGTTCCAGTTCCTTGACTACACTGGTTTTAGAGGTACTGGTTACTGTTTGAGTTTCTAATGTCTTTGAGGTTTTTGAATTCTGGTTTTTTTTGACTAAATCTTTATTTCTTAATTCCTCAATTTTATCTCGAATTTCTATTTGATTGTATAGCCATGTTCTCGATACTCCAGCTTCTTGTGCTACGCTTCCAAAATTAATACTCTTTTTTTCTTTAAGTAGCTTTTGAATTGCCTGCTCTGTACGTATCATAGCAGAATCTCTTTTGAGTTTCGCGTGTGACTGTAATCCTGATGTGTTTCGTTTTAACATAGTATTTAAGTAAATTATGTTATGCATTACCTAGTTCCCTCGGTGTTCTACCTTCAGGCGTTGGTACATCAGCTAATTTGGCACTTAATACAGACATAGCTTCTATACCTTCTTCAACGGCAGCACGTTCTTCATCAGTTAAGGGAATTTCTTGCAACATTCTTTGAAGATTGGTTTTAGATTCTAGAATTTGTGCCTTACTGGAATTTTTAGGAACGTAGAAATTACATTTAGCGCAAGCCATGCGGTGTTGACAAGAGTCAAAGAAATCGTATGTGCAGTAGCCATGCCCTAAATCATAAAACATCCAAGGTTCACCATTGGCAGCTGCTCCACTTTTAACAGCATCTTGGTCAATTAAAACTTCAATAGTACGAATATTCCGTTTGAAGTATTCAGCATCTTGATATGATTTAGCTAATTTAGTTGGTGAAACCTTAGTGTAGTTGATTGTTGAATTAACATCCCTATGTCCTAGCCATTCTTTTAGTTCAAGCAAAGTCATAGGCTCTTTAGCATTAGCTAGCTGAGATGCAATTGTAGACCTAGCTCTGTGACTTGTAATATTACCTCTTGCATCTTTTTCAGGTACACCTGCTTTTCTACAAAGCATTGGAATAATAGACTTGTTTATATAAGTCTCTCCAATTTTTTTACCTCTATAAAAAAACAAATAATGAACAATACTACCATCTTTGGAATCTATAGTGGGAGGTTGGATGGGTCGAACTTTTTCCCACGTAACAACAGCCTCTCCTATAACCCGGTCAACAGGTTTTGTATAAGCAGTATTAGTTTTATTAACTGGAATATCTAAGTAACAAACAGCATCCTTAGAAACTACTTCATTTGTACTAGGAATAATTACATCATTTTTCTGCCAACGCACACACCCTACTCGTAAACGAGTTATTTCATTGCAACGTAAGCCCGCAAATAGCCATATAATCACTATGGCTTGAACCATTTCTAATGGATACCAGTGTGTACGATTTACTCCGTCTGCCATATAAATAGATGTTGGAAGGTCATCTTTAGTAAGATTAAGACCAGCCCATAATAATTTAGCCCAAATATCGTCAGCGATTACTCTTGGGTTTGGACCAATTAAAGCTCTAACTGAACGCGGTGTTGCTAAAGCTCTATCTGGATTAAATTTTCTTGATATCCACGCCCATTCTTGACAATCATTAAAGAATCTTCTTGCAGTAGAAAGCAGATGAGCTTTGGCAGCAGGAGTAAGAGGCTTTCCTAGCCTGTCTTTAAATTGTTTTGTATTGTCTATATAATCCCCTACGTTCATTCGATCTACCGCTGCTACAAACCCAATCGCTAAGTCACGAGTCCATTGTTGTGGACTGACTATTTGAGGATGTTTTTGAGCAAGCCAGCGACCAATTTTTAGTAGCAAATAATAAGCCTGTTGACGAGTTTTTGGATTTAAAGTAGAAGTGTCTTTCCAACGTTGACACCATTGTACCCACTCAGAGGCGACATCAGTAGTAGCATTATGATTTCCGAATTTTTCTCCCTCTTGTATATTTGGTTTAAGAGGTTTATCAATAAACCCTAATACTGTTAGAGCTTGAGATATTACTATTAAATCCCGTTTAATATATTCTGCTAAGTTTTTTTCGGCTCTTAATACTTCTAAGCACTCTGTTGTTAAATTTTCGAGATAGGGGCTTCTGTTTGCTAACATCAACGCCCCTATAGAATTATAAATTCTGCTATTTTTCCTAAACTCTCCATGTCCAATGTTAACATATGTTGTATGTACTAGTTCAACATATTGATCTATTAAAGAACTCCCAAACACGATTTGAGCGAATTTATAATGATAAGCTTTACGATAATCCATGAAAGCTTGAATGTTACAATTACATAGTAAGTAAGCAATGATGATTAAATCACGTCTACAGTTGCATCCTGTTTTATAAACTCTATTAAAATCTTCAACACCTTGACCAAGAATATCTTTCCATTCTTGTTCTGACCATGCCCAAAATGACGTTTCCTTTTTATCCATTTCTAGTAAAATCACTTTAATCGGGAGAGAAGTATATTTTTGGGGAGTTTTAATCATCTCTAAAACATCATAAATAGGATTAAGTAATTTCTCTAAAACTTTGTATGTTCTATAACAACGTTTACTTTTCACTTTTAAAATATTTTGAATGAGTTTTCTCTCATCAGGAGTAATATTCAAGTTGCGATTATATTTATTAACGTCTATAGGAAATTGCCATTTCTTATCTTGTAGAGATAAATTACTTGTTGTCTTTAGTTCTTTCATTTCAGTATTTCCGTTATCATTGCAATCCGCCAAGCATGAATACTGTTCATGCTTTGTTCAAACCTCTGGGCTAAGTCACGTCCACTTAAATGGATATAAATTTGAGTGGTTTCCATACTACGGTGTCCTGCCAACTTAGCTATTTCATGTAAATCCCATCCAGCACGAGCTAAATCTGTTAAACATAAATGCCTTGGTGTATGTGTAGTAAATTGCTGTATCTTTGCTCTGTCCGCAATCCCCTCTACTACTTTTGACCAAGTGGAAATAGAGATAGGTTTGCCTCTATTTCGTCTTGACTCTGAGAGAAATAATCCCCCTCGTTCCCTACTTAACTGACGACGGTATCTTAAGTAATTGCTATATAAAACTCCTGTCGCTTCTGAGTAAGGAACGATTCTTTCAAGTCGATTTTTCGTATTTTCTGCCCTAATGGTTATTAACCTAAAAGCCGGATCTATGTCACTTGTCGTTAATGCACATAACTCTTCTCGTCTGAGAGCTGCATCATATGACATCGCTAACATCACTTTATTTCTGAGTGACTCAGTAGCCGTAGCCTCCAAAATTGCAACCCAATGTTCGTTAGTCGGAATCCAAGGCAGCTTTTTATATCTAGGAATTAAGCTGCGCACGCGGTGCCCTCCAAAACCTTTTCCTGGTGTATACCGACCTCTGCCAACTGGGTTATCCTCACGAATACCTTCTTCAATTAAATGGTCATAAAACAGCCGCACTGCTGTAATTCGTAATTGCATGGTGGCATTCGCTAGACCAACTCCAGAATCTAGAGAAATCACATTGACTCCACTCGGATTAGGACGAAGAGTTAAATAGCGCACATAGGCAGCAATATGTTCTTTCTTCGCCGTTTCTGGTACTAGCCTTGAAATCGTGCAAAATAGAATGTAGTCTTCTAAACTTTTGCCATATGCTTCCACAGTGTTAGGCGCTAAACCCAAATCGAATTGAATCTGTAACCAACGTCGAGCTTGTGTAGATTCAGCCACAAGCGGGTATCGTTCCCATTTAATTTCCACCATGAGAACAGTGTACATGATGTAAACACCATGTGCCTCCTTGTTTTTGTTGTTGTTTACAAATGCTTATTCTCTATAACTTAGATGCTCAAGGTGCTTGTAATATCCTAAGAAAGGCAAAAATTGACACTTCAAAAATTACTTTTCGGGTGTGTCAAATTCTCAAGAAAATCAACATTTGGATAGGTAAAAAATTACCATCACGTAAAGGTACGGTAGCAGGCTTGTCTTGTTGCACGACTATAGGTCTCACTGAACCGGGACAGTAAACTAGAAACCCGCTGGCTAAGGTCAGAGAGTCGCCCCTCTGCCTCGCCTACAAAACCGTGCGTGAGATTTTCACCTCACACGGCTCCTCAATGATTTGGTCTTTGTCATAGACACCTCTCTCAGCTTTATCATCATTGGCTGTTTTTGTATCGTGGCAGTGTCGGTGGAGTAACTGAAAATTATCTTTTGTGTCTTTTCCGCCTTTTGAGCGTGGTTTTTTGTGGTCTATTTCTAGTAAATCTCCATCTTTAAAGTACAATCCGCAGTGGGCGCATATTCCTTTCTGTTTTTTCAAGAGCGTTGCCATTCTTGTTGCTGCTTCTGGATGCATTCCCATTCTGGTACTCCAATATATCCAATCTCCGTCATAAGGACTACGTTCTCCTTGCACTTTTACGTGTCTAACGATTGGTGTTTCCGAGTGCTTTTTGAGGCGTATCTTTCTATCCTTTTTCCTACTGGCAAAGACCCATCCTTCTCCCTGGTCTATTAGCCAGTAGCGTCTGGATATCCAATGCCCGTCTTTATTCGGATGACGGAATTTTGACCAAGCCCTTAGTTGCTGATAGATGAGTTCATCCATCCCTGAGAAGATTTCTTTACTCACCACTGTGCTGTAGTAGTTTGCCCAACCGCGTATAATCGGGTTCAATCTGCTGATTAACGCCTCTTGAGGCGCAGCTTTATGGGTTTTGATGACACTACGAAGTGACTCAGCATGTAACTTCAGCTTTTTATTACTTGGTTTGATGAGGGTTTTAAAGCCAAGTATGGTTCCATTGCATCTTCCGGATTGGTATTTGCCAACCGGGAATTGTCTGACCGTGAACCCTAGAAAATCAAACCCTGGTGGTTGTGAATCATACTTGTGGAGGGTATGGGCTAACCGGGTCTTACTTGACTTTAATTCCAACCCCATGCCTTTTAACCATTTGGTTATTACTTGCTGGCATTTTTGGACAACGTTTAGACTATCGTGTAAAATGACGAAGTCGTCGGCATACCGAATAAGAAACGCGGTTTTGGACACCTGTTTAATCCGGTTTTCCATCCCGTGGAGGGCAATGTTAGCTAATAGTGGAGAAATGACCCCACCCTGCGGAGTACCCTCAAATGTTTCGGAGAAAGCTCCATTATCCATCACTCCCGCTTTTAACCATGCTCGAATTTGTCGGCGGATGGTGGGGAATGTATTCAGTTTTTCCAGCAATGCCTTATGATTGATGCGGTCGAAAGTGGGTAGCTAGCTAGCGAGGTTTCCAATTATTGGCTCCTTTTCCAACTAGCCCCCGCCGAACCGTGCTTACGAGTTTCCAGGTACACGGCTCTCCAGTATTCCATTATCATGAGACTTGTTTACCTGCGGGGTTACCTGCGTGTATAGCATCATGGCATTGAGGGCAGACCATCAAAGTTTTTCTCCTACGTGCGGACATGATTTGCATCCATTGCGGTTTTTCTTTTCTACCTTTGGTTTTGAGGTCTTTGAGGGCGCGAATATGGTGAACTTCAATATCACCTCTTGCCCCACAAATCTCGCATTCATCAGCTTGAAGCCGTTTAATCAGTTCATTTCTGAACGCGGGCTTTCGCGCTCGTGGCAGGTCTTCTATGATTGTTTTTAGGTTGCGTTTTAGTGGTATACCACCGAAACGAGCCACTAAGGGTTTCTTGCCTTCTCTTGGGACGGTGATTTCGACACACTTTCTTAGACCGTGTGGCAGTTTTACCGTCTTGTGATACTTCGCGCAAATTTTAGCCACGCTAGTTTTGTGTTTACAAGCAAGAGTTTTCATCAACGAACTCCACATAACCCATTGGAGTTTTTGGAGCCACGCGATGTTTTGAGCAAGGCTGTAGAATTGTACGTACCCTCTATATTCTGATTGGTAAATGTTGATGATAGTGAAATCATCATCATTTATTAATTCAGGGCGGTGAATGGGTTTCCCATTTCTCATATAGAGAGAACATTTTTCTTCTACAAAGCTTGTGGGAATTCTTAGTCCAGTAATTCCATTAATTGAGCGCTTACCATTGGTATGCTTAGTGTCGGAATATTGAACTAGAATTTCGTAACCTAAGAAGTTCGCTGCTTCGTTTCTAGCATGAGTAATTAAGGTCTTTTCTTTAGATAATTCTAGCTGAAGATTTTCCGCTAGAAATGTCTTCAATTTTTCCTTGATTTCTTTTGCCTCTTGAAATGAACCAATGAATCCAAGTAGAAAATCATCAGCGTACCGCACATAATTTAGCCTTCTGTATTTAGGGTCACGAACATCTTTGGAAGGCATTTGCTGGTATTGAATTTCCAGTTGACGCGCTTTTTCAATTTGTCCCTTCTTCCTGTAATACCAGGCAAGTTTTACGAGTTTTGAGTATTCCGGATTTTCTGCCCTTGCTTTACCTCTTGTATACTCTGGGATAAGTGTCCGTTCGATAAATTTATCGAATTTATCAAGATAGATATTGGCGAGTATGGGTGATACTATCGCGCCTTGCGGTGTTCCGCTGAGGGTGGAGTGATATCTCCATTGCTCACAATAACCTGCCTTGAGTAAGTTTTCAATCAATCTCAGGAAGCGGTTATCTTGGATTTTCTCGCACAGAATTGACATTAAGATTTTATGGTCTATGTTGTCAAAACAGCCTTTGATATCTCCTTCAATAAACCACTTGGTTCCTTGCCAAGTGCGGTCTATTACTGTTAGCGCCGTATGGCATCCGCGTTTTGGTCTGAAACCATGACTGTTGTCGGAAAATTGGGGTTCATAATACGCTTCTAATATTAAACGTACTACTTCTTGAACCAATTTGTCTTTCCAAGTAGGAATACCTAGTGGTCGAGTTTTCCCATTTTTCTTGGGAATATTAATTCGCCTCACTGGTGTCCATCGAAAGCGTTCATATCGAATCTCTTCGATAAGAGTTTCAATCTTTTTCATGGACATTCCGTCAGCAGTTTCCTGAGTTATCCCAGGCGTCATTGCTCCAGCATTTTTATAAATGCGGCTATACGCTAAAAGGTACAAGTCGGGATTGAACAACTGTCTGTAGACATCATCCAGTGGTAAACCCCGGTACCCCCTGTCTCGGATTACATTTAACACCGTTTCGGCGTTTCGCATCTCGCGTACCTCTCGGTAACAATGTAAGAAATACCTGTTCCCCTTTGCCATGTGGACGGCTTTCCCGCCCTCGGACTACTATGGGAACTCTGTAGTCATAGGACTCGCGTCCCATAGACCATCCCGCGCTTCATCAACTCGGTACGTATCAGTGTGATTTAGGTGTCCCACTCATTCGTTAAGCCATCTCATCGGTGGCTGACTTCGTTTAAAGAAGTTGTGTGGTTCAAATGCTTAAAACTACACACAAACGATTATTCCTTTTAGGCGTTGTAGGAATAGGTAATCGAGTATACCGTCAGAATTGGGCTTCAGATAGTTTAATCTTCACCTTGTCACACAAGTCTTGCCGAACAATGGTTTTAACGCCTTCTCTCCATTTCCGGCTTTACCAACATGCTGTTGTCCCTTTTGTCTTTCGACTCCAGGTAAGTTGGTTGACTTAGAGACATTCTTCTTAGTCTCTCCCAACTTGGTTGGGAATACCGCGTTAATCGTCGCGGCGCACGCACTTGGAAATGTCGGCATCTAACACGTATCTGGATTTTTGTGCGATTACCGTGAATATTGCTCCAATCGCATCGTGGCATGAGCGTCCTGGTCGGAACCCGTAAGAATTGGGTTCAAATATTGCCTCCCATTGCGGCTCCAAGGCTAGTTTTACCAGAGCTTGGGTTGCTCTGTCATACATTGTGGGAATTCCTAAGGGGCGTTTTTCTTCTGAACCTGGCTTGGGAATCCACACCCGGCGAGTTGGTTTTGCCCTTCGGTTTAATCTCAGTTTGGACATCAGTTCTATCCGTTGTTGAGGAGTTAATTTCTTAACTCCATCTACCCCGGCAGTTGCTTTACCCTGGTTATCCTGAGTTACCCTGCGTACCGCTAGCATCTTGGCTGACCAAGACCGCATCAGTGTTTTTTGGAGTTTGCGAACTGCTTTAACATCTCCACGCTGAGAAGCTCTGTAGATTCGCTTTTGCAACTTAAATACTACCCGTTCTAGCTTGCGCCAGTTCGTGTTCTTCCATTCCACCATCGGCTCTGGTTTAGGCAAGGGCTTATCCTGGTGCCGTGTATTAGACATATCCATTGCTACTTGTAACTCTACATTCCAAATCACCGTGAGTTCGTCAGCATATCCCTGTCATTACAACCGGGCATTCGCTTATAACTCAATCCCACTCTTCCATTCGCTTACGGCTAGCTACCTGCTCTGTATCGACCATCAGAGAGCATAATGGAGAGTTACTTCGTTCCGAACAACCATTGTTTCTAACCTTTAGGTTGATGCTGTCCACCGGGTTTAATGGGAAGTGCTTATTAGTCGGTGGATGAACCGCTAACTCCCTATCCTTTGCCTTTTGGCTCCAGCCTTTCAGCCTTTTGGCTGGTTCGCATTCACGATGGTTCAGGCGCATCTTCAAGCCAAGCTTTAACCATAGGTTCTTGCTAGACGGGTTACCGGATTAGGCTTCCAGTTACCGCCGTGTTACCCCGTTTCAGTGGTCACTTGAGGTTGCTATTCCCAAGTGTGGGGGGCATGCTGTCACCGCTGCACTTGCGGGAGAGGACTGGACTTTCTAGGTTACTCATCTTCACCTCTATGGTTGCTCAGTTGTCAAGGTTCGGTTGGGATTTATCCCTTCTTTTGAACCAGGCGGTCATCCCTGAGTATTTCTGCTCATTTCGACCAACGAATCACAGCATCCGCCATGCGGTGGGGTGGTTCATAGTATTAGATTATTTATTCAATGCATTAAGAAACCCTGTTTCTTTAACAAATCGTTCTTTTTGCTACAAATAGTTTATGATTGTCATAGTACAAATTTATGATACAATATTATATGAAAAAATACCAGATTTTTATCTATGATTACTGGTCAAAATTTTCAAGTGATTAAAAATGCTGTTTCATCGAATGAAGTAGGAGAATTAGTAATAGGAGAAGCTACTAAAGGAAAAGTCTATCGAGTCCTAATCAATGATGCAGGGCAAATTTTGCTAGATCCCATAGATTTAGAAAGTATTCCCGAAAATCAGCGATGGCTGTGGCAAAATCCAGAAGCGATGGCTATGGTACAACGGGGTTTGCAACAAGCAGCCTCTGGAGAAGTTCATGACTTGGGTTCTTTTGCTCAGTATGCAGACTTGGAGATTGATGATTAAATGCAATTCAGGCTGCAATATTCAACTGAAGCTAGGGATACTTTAGCCAATTTGGAGCAAACAGACTCCAAAAAATATCGAAAAGTATTAAAAACCCTGGCGCTGATGGAAACTAATCTTCGTCATCCTGGTTTGCAAACTCACAAATTTAATGGTTTAACTGGACCTAATGGTGAAGAAGTATTTGAAGCATATGTAGAAAATAAAACATCAGCCGCATTTCGAGTGTTTTGGTACTACGGTTTAGGTCAAGGAGTGATAACAATATTGGCAATTACTCCTCATCCTTAGGTTTAGGTGCATTTCGCTGCAATGCTTCAGCCGCTACGATATACGTTGGCATCTAGATAGAGGTGAAGCCCTCCATACTTTAACTGGGCATAAAGTTATGGAACCGCAGATGAACGCGGATAAAACTATACTTTAAAGTGGATCGAGCAACTGTTCAGCGAAGCTTACCAAGATACCCGACCCGGTTTGATTTTTGGGCGTTGCATAATAGAGGGAGGATTTGAGGTGTTCTACTATGCAATGTCCATACTGCGAGTCTACGGAGATTCTGAAAAACGGCAAGCGAAGAGGTAAACAAAACCACAAGTGTACTAATTGTGGTCGTCAATTTATAGATGTTTACAGTCCGCCGAGAGGGTACTCAGATGAAGTAAAAAAAGAATGTTTAAGATTATACGTAAATGGCATGGGATTCCGAGCTATCGAGCGAGACAAAGGGGTTCATCATACGACCATAATTAACTGGGTTAAACAAGTTGGCTCGCAACTTCCAGACGCACCGGAATTTCAAGAGATACCAGAAGTTGGTGAATTAGATGAGCTAGAAACCTTTGTAGGGTCAAAAAAAACAAAGTTTGGTTATGGACAGCGGTAAATCATTTTCGCCCAGGAATTTTAGCTTGGACTCTTGGCGATCGCAGTAGTGAAACGTTTAAATTTTTGTGGAACATTGTTTCTTGTTGGGAATGTTATTTTTACGTAACAGATGGTTGGGTAGTTTACCCTTGTTTTATTGATCCAGGCGACCATATTGTTAGTAAAACCTATATGACTAGGGTTGAAGGCGAAAATACTCGCCTACGTCATTATCTGGCAAGATTACGGCGAAAAACACTATGTTATTCAAAATCCGTGGATATGCTTAAACACTCAATTAGATTACTACTTCATTACTTAAAGTATAGAGAATTACCCGTATTTACCTAATCATCCCGCATTTATGCAACGCCGATTTTTGGATGCTATTGCTAACACCACTGGAACAGCTCTGGACTCTTCTGTGTACGCCCGACGATTCCCATCAATCGGTTCTGACAATTGAAGAGCGCTCGCACCGGAGACTACAACTCGAAAACCGATGTTGTCGTTCACGTTGTCCGGGTCGTTGTAGTTACGATACGCCGAACGGCAATTCCTCGGATTGTTGTTCCACGAACCGCCACGCAGCATCCGGAAGTGTCTGTCCCATCTTCACCCTCTTGTATAGACAAGAGATGTGAATATCTTTTGACGCAACTGCCAAGTGTCTCCGTGCTTCAAGTGGGCTATCCAACTTTTTACAGAGCGAGTTACGTCTTTAAATGCTATTCTACCTTGACTGTAGTCTTTTTGCATCTGTCTCAATCGCCGCCTTCCTCGTCTCAGGTTTTCGTTTCTCACGCGGATTCGATCTGGTAAAATCCGAAACCCTAGAAAATTTGCACCGTGTTGAGTTTTAAAGAGTTGGCTTTTGTCCGGATGGAGTTTTAATCTGAGGTTGGCTAAGTAATCTGCCATCGCCTGTTGTGCTTCTGCCAAAAATTCTCTATCATCGGCGAATAATGCAAAATCATCTACATAGCGGAGGTATTTTTTACATTTGAGTTCTTCTTTAACAAAGTGGTCGAAGCCATTAAGATAAACATTAGCGAACAATTGACTGGTAAGGTTACCAATAGGTAGCCCTCGCCGTCGCTGTAAGGGTGATAGTAAATCATCTCCTGGAAAATGTTCAACTACAGGTTCTTGCGGGTTGCTATTATCAATAATTGTTTCTATTAACCAAATAGTGTCTTGACATTTGATTTTGCGATGTAGGAGTGTTTTAAGAATAGCGTGGTCAATACTGGGAAAATATTTTTTAATATCGCATTGCAAAATGTAGCGACTGGAACGAGCAAAGGTAGTAAAGCGACGCAAAGCACGATGAGTTCCAAATCCCCAACGATTGGCATAGGAATCATCAATAAACGTTTTTTCAAAAATAGGTGTTATGATGTTGCAAATAGCATGATGTATAACTCTGTCTCGGTAAGGTGCGGCAGAAATCAAACGCGGTCTTGGTTCAAAAATCTTAAAGGTTTTGTAACTTCCTGGTTTATAGGTTTTTGACTCTAATTGGCTTTTGATATTTGTCAGTTCTACTTCCAGGTTATAGTTAAAATCCAAAACATTATCTCGAAATCGCTTTCCTCGTTGTGCCTTTTTTATGGCTTCAATTAAGTTAGCAACATCTGTGATTTGAGGATAAAGGTTACCGTATCTTTTCATTGGTCATTTGTCATTGGTCATTTGTCATTTGTCATTGGTCATTGGTAAGAGTTGCGATCGCCGACTGACTGAGTTTGGAAACCCAGCTTCTTAAACAACCTGGGTTTCTAGGTGTATTGATTATTCCCTTTTTGTCGTTGCTGTCTAATCCAACCACCTAATTCCTTACCAATCTCATTGATGCGTTGTCCAATGTATTCATATCGTCGTTCATCAAATTGTTTAAAATCGAATAGCAGCCGTGTCTGATGGCGAAGAACATCTAATTTTACGTTCAAGAGTTCCAATTTAGCTAATTTTTCTGGATGGTTTCGTGCCTCGATTAAACCTTCTAGGAACTCGTAGAGTCCACTTATCATCCGATCGCCTATGCTAAATTTGTGTTTTCGGGGTAAGTTATCCAAGATGGGTATATACCATCTGATGAAATCGTAGGTTGTTTGAATAATTGGCAAGTTTTGCATTTTTGGGAAAATCTTTTTTTTGTTACAAGTGCCAACTTATGACCCGGTCTACTACCTAACCCCTCGTCATGGATAACGAGGGGTTAGGTGGAGAAGTTCTATTCTAAGTAGTTGACACAGATTGAAAATAACTGGAGATGGGCAAGACGCTCATCCACAGATAAATATTATGCCACTTTCTTAAAAATTTTTCAATCTTTGATGCAGAGCCTGTGAAGAGTAGTCGCAATACTTGTCAGACAGGTAAACAATGAAATTACGTAGGTTGGGTTGAGGAACGAAACCCAACATTTACAAGCATTTGTTGGGTTTCACACTCAGCCCTTGCAGTATTAAGAGTAGTCTGAATTCTGGGGCTATACAAACCAAGAGGGCGCTACGCAGCTTCAATTAAGTCCTTCCCTTGCGGACGAGCGGTTGTAAAGCGGCGCTTTCCAAGCGCAAGCATATTTTTTCCAAATTGAGTGCTACCTTTGAGGAGAGATGTCATACCCTATTAAACAGCTGTATCCTTCAAGAAGTTGGGGATATGAGTAAACTTACCGCTCGTAACCTCTTGACAAATCTTGCCCCTTTTTAGATAATATATTTAGTCGTGCTCTATGTTAAAAAAAATCGAGCTGCCGCAGGCAGCAAAAAAAAAGCGCAAAGCGCAATAGAGAAAAGTGTAAAGAATAATTAAGTCCTCGCACCGGAGACTAAAACTCGACAACCGATGCAGTCGTCCACGTCGCCTGGGTCGCCGTAGTCACGATACGCCGAACGGCAATGCCCCGGATTGCCGTTCCACGAACCGCTACGCAGCATCCTATTTTGATTATCATTCTTTGTATTTATCCAAGCAGAGCCGTCAACAGGAGTAGCTTCATAAGTATCATTCCAATTGTCATAACACCACTCCCGGACGTTACCGTGCATATCAAACAAGCCAAATAAGTTAGCTACTTCAAACCTACCCACTGGCGTTGTTTTCTGGCGATACTCCCCTTCCAATCCAGAACCATAAGTGTAGTTGCCGTCATAGTTCGCTAACTCTGTCGTAATAGTTTCGCCAAAGTGGAACGGTGTCGTCGTGCTAGCACGGCAAGCATACTCCCATTCTGCTTCGCTGGGAAGTCGATAGTTTTTTCCTGTCTTATCTGATAGTCTAACACAAAATTCTACCGCTTCATCCCAAGAGACAGATTCTACTGGTAGATCGTCCCCTTTAAATCTTGATGGGTCGGGGTTGAGTTCGCGGTTGATTTGGGGAAGATTCGCCACAGCACGCCATTGGGCTTGAGTGACAGGGTATTTACCCATAAAAAAAGGTTTAACAGTGACCTCATGCTGGGGTCGTTCGTCGCTATAACTTTCCTCTTCGCTTTCCGGTGAACCCATGAGGAATTTCCCACCAGGAATGGCGACCATTTCTAGAGTGACGGCGTTACCAAGGTCTTCTGTGAAGAATTTTGCTTGATGGGAGGTACGATTGATGGTAATTTGGGTTTCACTTCCTTTTGATTTATCTACCTGAACTGTCGCCACATCAAATGTAAAAGGTTTGAGGAGCACCTTTTTACCGTTGATTTCTGCTTCATCAGTTTGCTCCCACTGTTCCTCTAACTCTTGTGCAAAGGAAGCATAATCTCCTCCCAAGCGTCGTAACACCTTTGCTGTAACCAATGCGAAGGGTTTTGTACTAAATCCATCTATTTCCGCGACTTGTGGTTTTCTCAACAGGGCGTAAAACTCTCTCACAGTTTTCCCCAAGCGATCGGCGAAATGTTTAGAAATCGCATTCAGCACCTCTAAAGAATCTGTTTCGGGAGCTGCATCCAAGAAAATATCGCGTATTGTCCTCTTATCACCTACCTTATCGTCGCTTGTTTCCTTATGAATGAAAGCGAACTGTATCTCATCGGGATTTGTTTCTGGTGTAATGTCACCCAAAGGTTTTATAATTCCACCAAGAAAAACTTCCGCCACATGGACTTGTTGCAATTCTTTAAGCATGGCTTCCCGAATTACACGGACGATGGGTAAGGTAATGATGGGCGCAGCAGACAGCAAACTGGCTAACTTCCGCGCCATTGGAGAAGCAGTCAAACGGAAGCTATGGACTCGTTCTTCATTACTATCGTCCGTTTCTGTTTCTAAATCTTCAAATGGCTGAAACTCTGATGGAAAGACAAATCCTGTCGCTCTAGCGTAACTTTTTCCTGCTACCATCTCACTCCAAGTCGCCGCCATTTCCGGTTCTAAGGTCAACACCGGAACTTTGATTCCTGTCGCAAAGTTAATGTCATCCCAGAGTAAAATCTCTTTGATGAGTAAGTTTTGATTTGGGACTCCTGGGGTTGAACTTCCTAGTTGTACCATTGCTCCCAAACTCAGCCCCGTTCTCAACCACAACCATTCTGGTAACATCTGTACAATGGCGACAGGGTTTTGCTTAACCCACGTTTTGAGAACTGATATGGCTTTTCCATCATGCCAGATTGGGGAGATACAATCACTAACGACTAAAATAAGACGCTGACCACTGGGGTCAATAAGTTCGCGGGGATCGTAAAAACGGCGATGAGGTACTTGTTTGTCTATTCCCCGTTGGCGATCGCTGACTTTTTTACCTATTCCCCGTTGCAGAACAACCTTTCCTTTTGAATTTGTGACTAATCTCCAAGTTCGCACATCCCGAAACGCCCCACAGTATTCCAAAAGTTTTTGCAACTCTTGAACTGTTTTTCTCCAGAAAATCATGGACTTGCTTTCATCAACCACTAGGGCTAAATCAAACCAAGGTTCCAAGGCTGGTTTGAGGACGGGAATGCAAATGCGATTTTCCGCAGTGCGATGGGCGGTGGCTTGTTCGTCGATGACTGTCTTTGTCCCAGAGGAAATCTTTTGCATTAGGGGGCGTAACGCCCTAGCAAGTTTGAGAGATTGAGGTAACGATGATGCGTCTGGTACTTTGATGGGTAGGGTGTCACCTTTGCGGTTAGTTTGGCGGTTAGTTTCAGCATAAACTTCTGCTGTGGGTTCTGTTTTAGAAGAAGAGGCGGTTGGGGAGGGAGAAGCCGCAGGGGTGGATGGTTTTTCTCTGTTTTTTGATTTTGAATCAGAGCCCACAACAGAAGCTTCTTCACCATCGCCTTTGTATTTCAAAGCCAGCCAAAGAATATCCGCAACTTCTGTGGTGGTGATATCAAGGTTTTTGCCTAGGGCTGCTATAAGTTTATCAATTTGTGGTGAGGCTTCATCTGTCATGGTATCTTCCCTTTAAAAATCCACAGACCCAGTTTCTCCAGCAGTCAATCCTACTAACAACTAACCACTAACAACTAACAGTCCCAATCATTCATCTGTATTTGACAAACTCTTCAATAATAATGCTTTTATGGCATCTCTATCTGTAGCTTGAGGACTGACATGATTTGCCAGTAAATAAATGGCATTCAATAACTGATCCGTAGCGCGATCGCCTCCGTCACGAAATTCTTTCACAAGTTTGTCAATTTCGGATGAAGCTTTTTTAAAATTGTCTTCGCCAAAGTGAGCTTTCACAATAGTTTTGAGGGCTTCTTCATTAGGGTCTGGCATTTTTACCCGCAGACACCTCCGCAAAAATGCTGGAGGAAATTCCCGTTCTCCATTACTGGTCATAATAACAATCGGAAATGCGGAACACTGTACCCGTCCTTCATAAATAGAAGCTTTTATCCCTGCGTCTTGCGTGCGAACTTTGACTGGATGAGCTATACTGCAATTCTCTTTCTCATCTGAATCTTCAACCTGACGAACGAGTTCGGGAATTTCAAACATTCCCTCTTCAAAAAGATGCAAGAGATCGTTAGGCAAATTAATGTCACTTTTATCAATTTCGTCTATTAACAGAACTCTGGGAAAGCGGGAAGGTAAAAAAGCTGTCCCTACCGAACCCAATTGAATATAATTACCAATATTTTTTTCTTGTTTTTCTTGGTTTTGTTCTTTCGTTAGCTGTGCATCCTGTAGTCGTGCAATGGCATCATAACGATAGAGTCCATCTTGTAAAGTAGACCGGGCTGTAATTGACCAAGTGAGAACAGGACCTAGTTTGAGTTCGTGAGCGATCGCATAAGCTAAAGAAGTTTTTCCCGTCCCTGGATTTCCAGTCACCAACAGAGGTCTGCGTAAGTATAACGCTGCATTCACCCCATTGACAACATCTTTCCATTCCTCAGTTGGTTCTTCTGTCCCATCTTTTTTAGTAGCTGTATAAATACGGAAATTTTCTCCTTTTTTTCTACCTCGTTCATTTTCCGGCGAGTTAGCTAATGCTCGAATTGTCTCCCAATGTGCATCAATTTCTTCCTCATCCACCATTTCAAGATTCCGAAATGTGCGCCAAGGTGGAGGTGCGGGAAGTTTTTCAATACTTACATCAGGATGTGAGTTCCCATCACCATAAAAATAGCGCCATTCTTCCGTCGTATTTGCCTTAGTTTGCTTAGCTCTTGCCATTGGTTTTCAAATTTTATTTATTTAGATTTTGAGTTGCTTAAGTTTTTGGATTTTTTCAGGATCGTCACACCAAAATCCTAAATAACATCCTAAAGGCTTACTTCTTCCTGTTTCACGATAAGCTTCTCTACGAAGATGACAAATTTCTTCAACTAATCTTTGTAGATTATTCTCTAAATGAGCTAATGTTAAGTAACAATCAATTTGCTCTAACTTTCGAGAGCGAGAAGGTTGACATTTTATCCAGAAAGCAAATGGTATTCCTCCTCTTAGCACTGTTAGAACAAAATTTTCTTTTTCCGTGTTGCTGTCTATAGGTTTAGTAAATTTTATACCTATCTTCTTTTTTAGTTTTTTCGTTAAGTCCTTCCAATCAATATTTTTATTTTTACGTACTGTTTCAATACTTTCATAAATAATCTCTTGTATAGGTTGTCTAGCTAAAATATCCTTAAACATTGTCCAACCTTCTCTTAAGTTTTTGTAATTATTTTGTCCTGTGATGCGATCAATTGAATGTAAAATTACCTTAAAATCTTGTAAAAGTGCAACAGGCTCGTTGATATCATCTGTAATATTCCAATCATCTATATTCTCATACAGATGTTGATAGGGCAAGTATATTTCTGTAATAAAATCATCAGCAGAATATTTTTC
>NZ_WJFC01000019.1 GCF_009725235.1 Scytonema sp. UIC 10036 | reverse complement strand
GGACAAGGGGGACAAGGGGAACAAGGGAGACAAGGGAGACAAGGGGGCCAAGGGAGACAAATGGCTAATGGCTTATGGCGTATGGCTAATGGCTAATGGCTAATGACAGTAATTACCTATGTAAATTGATAGAGAAAGGCTTTCTACCATTAGCAGTATGAATAAATAGTGTTTTTCATGTTACACAGCTGTTGTAATAAAAATAAAAATATTTATGCAACTAGCAGGTAGAGTCGCTCTGATTACAGGGGCTGGTTCAGGTATCGCTAAGGCAGCTGCAAAGTTATTTGCTTCGTCTGGTGCTAAAGTTGGCGCATTGGGACGCACAAAGGAAGAACTCGAAGAAACTGTTGCGGAAATTCAAAAGAACAACGGTGAAGCAATACCTTTAGTTGCCGATATTTCAAATCCAGAACAAATGCAACAAGTCACGCAGGAACTTGTTGATAAGTGGGGAAGATTGGATATTGTGTTTGCTAACGCTGGCATTAATGGTGTATGGGCATCTATTGAAGAATTGTCTCCTGAAGAATGGGATAAGACTATCAACGTCAACCTGAAAGGAACATTCCTGACAGTTAAGTATGCCGTGCCTTACTTGAAAAAGCAGGGCGGTTCTGTCATCATTACCTCATCTGTCAACGGTACGCGCATCTTTAGCAACACGGGTGCAACTGCGTATTCTTGCTCAAAAGCTGCACAAGTGGCTTTTACAAAAATGGTTGCGTTGGAACTTGCCAAGCATCGCATTCGCGTCAATGTCATTTGCCCTGGAGCAATTGAAACTAATATTGAAGAGAACACTCAAAGAAGGGATTTAGAACACATTCAAGAACCTGTGGAGTTTCCTGAAGGCAAGATTCCTTTAACTGATGGTAAGCCAGGAACCTCAGAACAGGTAGCACAGTTAGCCTTTTTCTTAGCCTCTGATGCTTCGAGTCATATTACCGGTACCGAAGTTTGGATTGATGGGGGAGAATCATTGCTGAAAGCTTAGCAAACAATTCTCAATGCCGAAGGTTTTCTCTCGAAGACAATTTCTCAACCACAGCAGAAAGGCTTTCGTTAGTCTTTCTGCTTTTAGTCTGGTTAGCCTATACCGCAACCGTTCTGTTTTCTGTGCAGATAAAATCATTGCTCATTTAGAAGCCCAAGTTCCCGCACTCATGGAAGCTGAGTTAATTCCTGGTTTGGGGCTGGCTATTATTCAAAATGGAGAATTGTTTTGGACTCGTGGTTTTGGCGTCAGAAATAGATACACTAAAAAACCCGTCGGTGATAATACTATATTTGCTGCTGCTTCCTTAAATAAGCCTTTATTTGCTTATGCCGTGTTGAAATTGGTGGAACAGGGAAAGCTCGATCTAGATGCTCCTCTCTCAAAATATACTGCTAAACCCTATATTTCCGATGCGAGAATTCAACTCATTAATATTCGTAAGGTATTATCTCATACAAGTGGTTTTCCCAATTGGAGTGGTAACAACCCTCTGAGCATTAAATTTCCTCCCGGTACAAAATTTAGTTATTCAGGGGAAGGGTATCTCTACTTACAAAAAGTCGTACAAGACATTACTCAACAGCCTATAGATGAGTATTTGCGCCAACAAATTTTAGCTCCTTTGGAAATGAACAGTAGTAGCCTCGTGTGGCGAACTGCATACCAAAGCATAGCAAGTGACGGACACGATCGCAAAGGCAAACCAATACCCATGAGTCAACCAAAACGGGGAAGTGCAGCAGGGAGTTTACGTACTACTGCTACTGACTATGCCAAATTCCTCATAGCTATGATGGGTTCTGGTAAAGTTGATAGCCCCATACTGACACAAGATAGCTTGGAAGAGATGTTGCGATCGCAGATTAAAATCAATCAGTTTTTAGATTGGGGGTTAGGTTGGGGATTAGAAAGACTAGAAGGTAACAAATTTTTTTGGCATTGGGGCGATCTCGGTACCTTTAAAAGTTTCACCATTGCTTCTAGGGAATTAAAAACGGGAATTGTCATTTTTACCAACAGTCAAAATGGTTTAAAAATCTGCCCAAAAATTGTTTCCCAAGCAATCGGTGGAAAACACCCAGCCTTCAACTTCTCAATGATAGATTATTAGTTTGTTAGTGGTTGGTGGTTAGTTGTTAGTAGGGGCGCGACGCCTTGCGCCCGTACATAGTTAGAAAAGTTTTAGGCGAATGTAATGATAAGATTTTTCAATTCACCCCTCATTCCCTCTCGTTCCCAGGCGGAGCCTGGGAATGACTTGTAGGAGGCTCCGCCTCCAATACTGCTCGGTTAAGGAAATTGTCGCGGGAGACAAGCAGGGGATGCAGGGGTTGCACCTTTGTGAGGGGAGGAAAAAACGGCTTAACCGACAAGTATTGGCTCCGCCTCCAGTCACAAAACCTTGAGCCTAATTCATAACCTCAGCCAACATCAAATTTGAATTAGTCGCTTCATACTTATAGCCAATCCCAAAATCTAGAGGCTCAATACTCTTATTATTTCGATAGATTTTTCTCAAACTTGGTTGATAGCGATTGGCAAACAAACCAATGGGACTGATATATGAACCGTAAAACTTTAAATTCCATTTAGAACGATTAAAAGCAGTGAGAGGCATACCAGAATCATCTTGCAAGATATGACTGCTTTCAGCTAAAATTTGCTCTCTCATATTAGAGAATCCTCCATTGTACATTAAATACGAAGCAGCTTTTAAATAAGTAACCTTTTTTCCTAAATTTGTGATGAATCGGCTAAATTCTGGTTTTCTTTCCAAACCATAGTTGGATAAGTCATTGGAAAAGTAATATAAAGTACGCGATCGCTCTTCTCCTTTGGCGACAAAATCAATTTTTACTCCAGGAATCATCCCTTTTTTATATTGTTGGATATCGGCATTTTTATCTAATCCGATATACTGGAAATTGATAATGCGATTTTGAGTACGTGCTAGAAACACATACAAAATAGGTAACACTCCTTGGTTTCTTAAATCTACCTTCATATCATTAGTCATAAAAAAGCTAAATTGTAGGATTGCGTAAAGAGAACTTCTCACTTCCTGCAATTTCAGATTTCGCTGACTTTCTGAAAGATTTGACAGATTGGGAAGAATGCCTACTGGCTCTAAACCAACCAGCACGTATTTCTCGCTCTTTGGAAATAAGGAATAAGCATATAAAAAATCAGGGCCGCTAAAGGGATAAAATAGAGATGGAGAGGTAGCATTAATTTGATTGAGTTCTTGTTGCGACCAATTTCTTACTTTTTCTAACTGTCGTACTTCCAACTTTGTCCAAGCATTGTTAAAAAATTGTTGATGCGATCGCCAGGTATCACTTTGTTGAAACTTTGCAAGCGGGCTATTCTCGACTTGTATACCAGCCAGAAATTTTGCTGTATTGGTTAAATATTCAGCTTTGGCTTCATCCAATTTTGGCTGAACTTCCATCGCAGCTTTTGGATTGACTCTTTTTGGAGAAGCTTTGGTTTTTGAAGTAGAATTAACTAACTGTTGATTGTTAGCAGGTTGAATTGTGACATTTGCACTCTCATAGTTATTGGCAAAATGACAGCCACGTAGTAAAATAATACCTCCAGAAAAAAGGCAAACAATAGATAATAAAGCTTGAAAATTTGGATTGTTTTTCATAATTATCAATTACTTTTTTGAACTACGAGAAATCATGCGTTTATAAACAAGACGAGAAATTTTTGGAAAAATTTGAACATCGTCAGCATATGCTGAAGTTCCAGAGAAAACAACCAAAATGTAAGTTGTTCCTTTTTTCCCTGTATCAACCATTGCTGTTTCCGCCCGTGCAATAGATGTCCAGCCTGCTTTAGAATAAAGCTGAGCATCAGTGTTAGATAATCCTTCTCCAAAAAAGCTCCATATAGGATTAAAACCTGAATCTATGGTTTTTTTCCAAACTTTCGGGTTTAAGTCTCTTTTGAGCCATTCACACATTTTATAACTGGCTTGTTGAGAAACAGCTTGCTTGGCGTAACAAATTTCGTAAATCAATCTAGCAGCGTGTCTTGTGGTTATTTTATTCCAATTGCGAATTGGATCGCCCAGTAATTGAGATTCGCTTCCTTTTGGTTCTAAAAAATTGATATGGTAGATGGGAAAGGTTTTTTGAATAATGTTAATATTTTTGTAACCAGCTTCTTGAAAAAATCGGTTGAGTTGCTGTCGTTTGTATTTCCATGGTTTAAATTTTTCTTCCTTTAATGTTGGGCTAGAACGGGTACTTGTGATTAAGTCAACAATTAAGCTGGCTGCTTCGTTATCAGATTCCTTAATCATTTTGCTCAGGTAGGGAGTAAAGTCATCTTCACTTTCCCAGATATTATGTTCCAGTTGTGCGTACAACAAAACCATCCAAAACATTTTGATGACACTAGCAGGATACCTGGGGGTATCTTGTGTGTATCCCGCCGTTTCGCCAGTTTTTGCATCTATTAAAGTTATCGATATATACTGTCTGGGCAAATCTTGCTCAACAGCAACATTGACAGCTTCATTAACAATTTTTTGTAATTTTGGGCTATATTTGAAATTGGGAGGGGTTTTGAGATTGTAATGCACTTCTGAATCTTCTTGCCCTGCTTGACGGGAGGGAAAAGGCAGCGATCGAGCAATAGCCCAATCCGGTAACTCAGAAGGAGTGGGATGCGGTTTAACAGTTTTGCGATCGGATGTTTTGATAGATGCATGAACGGGAACGACTTGAGGTTCAACAGAGGGTTTTAAGATTTGTGAATGGAATGGTTGCGTAACAGAAGAATGTGCTGAGCCTTTTGTGAGAGATTTAGTCAATCGGATGCTTGCTGATAAGCCTAAAATTATCAGTAAGACTATTGCAGAATTTAATTTTTTCATATCTTTTGCAATGCACAACTTTGGGGTTTCTTGTGAAGAAACCTTAGCTAAGCACGATTGCTTTGTTATTCAATTGTTTATCACTTGTTTAATAGAATACGGCGTAATGTACCAGAGATACATCGTCAAGTCAATAGGTTGTGGTTAGGAGGTAGAGAACTAAGTAGCAATTCCTCATCTTTCTCCTCTGCGCCCTCTGCGCCTCTGCGGTTCAAAAGTCAATTATTTAACCGCCGAGACGCAGAGTACGCAGAGGGAATAAATGAGAGGGCTATTAATTTTCCAAAGTTTTTATCCACCTTGACAGGGCTAGGGATAGGGGCGCAAGGCTCTGCGATCGTACTGAGGTTCACACCGATTGTTTTGGCTTCATCACGAGTGCTACAAGGAAAGCAGCAATACCGCAAGTCAAACCTAAAAACAGCCACAGTCTCAAAGATCGACCTTTATACCAAGCAAGTACTGCAGCCATACCACCGACAAACCAATGAATGAGCAGTAGTAAGTAAAGAGTTTGTTCGCTACTAAGACTTAAAGTCATAATGAGGTGATTAAATATCAGTTGAGATGTATCAAGGAAGAAGACGGTATGTTATTTATGGTAGTCGAGCGATTTGGAGAGGGTAAGGCTAAAGAAATTTATCGTCGATACTTAGAAAAAGGGCGGATGATGCCAGAGGGCTTAAAGTATATCGATAGTTGGGTTGAGGTTAACTTTAACCGATGTTTCCAATTAATGGAATGTGATGATTTACGCCTTTTACAGCAGTGGGTGCTGGAGTGGCAAGACTTGGGAGAATTTGATATCATACCCGTTGTTTCATCAAAAGAAACTCTGGAGATAATTACACCTATGCTTTGATAAATATTCTCCGAGTGCTGAAAAAGCTGGAAGAGATGGAAAAAGCACAAAATAAGGAAAAAGAGGAACCAGAAGCATGGGCGATCGCTACAGCATGGTCATTCAATGGTCGCAGGAGGATCAACTTTTCTTAGTACATTTGCCTGAGTTTCCCTGGCAGCAATTTCATACCCATGGTAGAACTTATGAGGAAGCGGCTAAAAATGGTCAGGAAGTCATAGAGGCTTTTGTTGAGATGCTGACTGAAGAGAATCAACCACTACCGATCGCTTCACCTACATAATTTTTCCGTCATAATTCCTTGTATATCGGACTATAACACGCTACAGCTAGGATGGTGAGAGCGATAAGCGCTCTTTCAGCTTGCGCCGAAGCGATCGCTCATCCAAGAAACAAATAGACACATTGTAGGGGCGCAATGCCTTGCGCCCCTACGGTCTGTGCTTCCTGGTTTCTATTAGTTCGACCTATTTTAGGCGACTTGGACTTGGAAAGATTGCTCTAGAGTTTTTGGTTCTGGCAAAGGTTCACCGATTTCTATAGATGTTTCAATTAACATTTCTAGAACTTCTTGAGCGTTTTTCAGCGCTTCAGAGTAGGTATCTCCATGAGTATGGCAGAACTCTCCCCATTCGGGAAAACTAACGACATAACAGTTATCTTCATTAGACCATTGAATGACTATCGTGTAGTGAGAATTCATTCTTGTTCTTCCTCCTGTTAAGCTTTTCTAATTATTTCTACCCTTGCAATTGCATTCTTAACATCTTTTTCCTGATAAGATCTGGCATCGTCTCCATCTTTGCCCGATCGATTAACTCTACCTAATAGTAAAGGATGAAACCAGTTAGTGTGACTACCTTTCCCTGGTTTATATGTAAATCCTGCTTGTAGTAACAGGCTTTTTAGTTCTCTGATTTTTTTTGCATATACTCAAATTATATTCTTACCCAATACTGCAAGGTATCTTGAAGATTTTCCATTGAGACAAGCACCGAATGCAGTAGATGAACCTTTGTGCAGGGGAGAAAAAAGGTTTAACCGACAAGTATTGAACCAACCCCTAAGCCACCGCGATACCGATCGCGAGTTTTGAATAACCCTGCTAGTTCATCTCGGTAATACAGCAGTCCCCGTGGGTTTTCGCTATGAATCCGCTGTAACGTCTCTAGCATAATGTCCTTAGTCAAGTAGCGCTGGCGGACTGGGGAAGTTGGCAACTCTTCAGGTGAGCCGCTATTCTGCTTGTTGTTTTTACGTGCTGTCTGCAACTTATTGTATTCAACCACTTCTATGTGATATTTCCCCCCCTATTTTCTCTTAATCAAGCAGTATTGAGTTCGACTTCCGAAGAAGTTCAAAGATGCAGTACTCCTAAAGTTTAATACCGGTGAATATTACGGTTTCCATTAGTTCGACTTCCGAAGAAGTTCAAAGATGATTCTGGCACCCATAGTGCTGTTAACTGCGCTGTCGTTTCCATTAGTTCGACTTCCGAAGAAGTTCAAAGTTCTACTCCTGCTGAAGAACGAGACATAGTTGTTTGTTTCCATTAGTTCGACTTCCGAAGAAGTTCAAAGAAAAAAATGCCTTGAGTTGATCAGTAAGAAGTCATGTGTTTCCATTAGTTCGACTTCCGAAGAAGTTCAAAGCTTTTCTCTACAAGTTCAAAACAATTCTCTTCTAGAGTTTCCATTAGTTCGACTTCCGAAGAAGTTCAAAGGCTAGACTTGTGAAAGCCTTACCCTGACTGAATTATAAACCCCATTATCTGAGGGGGTCAAGTTTTCAGCCAAATTATTAGCAATTCTTCTCAATAAACTCATAACCAATCACCTTCAAACCCTTATTCAGCAAGTTATCTGAGGGGGTCAACGATAGAATGAGGCTTTCAGCCATTGCTTGACCCCCTCAGATGCTTATCAATGAGAATATTTTGATAAGCTGTGCTAATGCATTACTCAGAGTGTTGGGTTTCGTTCCTCAACCCAACCTACCCAAAATTATAACTTCCAAATCATTGGTCGATACATCTCAACTTCACCCATCAAACAAGCGACATACTCCCGTACCTGTAATTCCAAACATCTCCGGAAATTTACTTGATTTCCTGTATGGGGGTGGGTTATCTCTGATTGTAATTTTTCTTCCCAATGTTTGAGAAATTTTTTGAGCGAATGCGGTTGGAGGTAGACTCCATTTTTTTCGTCGGGTGGCGTAAACTCTTCTATTGTAAAAATGTTGGAGTTAATCAAATAAGCTACTAGCGAATCGACTAACTGCGCTCGAAATTCTTCCATCAAATCGCTGACTAAGGCTGGATGGTTGTCGCGGGGTACGTGAAGATTACCAAAGTGAGTGTGTAAACCTACTGCTTGGATAAATGAGAAGACGTTTTGACTCAATAATGTATATCCCAAACTCAATAAACTGTTAATGGGGTCTGTTGGCGGACGTTTTGTACGCTTATCAAAAGAAAATGCTCCTGTAAATAAAGAACCTAAAGCTTGAAAGTATAAGGTGGCTGCTTTCCCTTCATATCCCCGTAACGCATCCATTGAGTCAGCTTGCACTAAATTATCCATCAAATCGGCAATTAAGTCGATCGCAGATGCTGCTATTTTTGAAGGACGACGACGGTTTAATTTGAGAAGTAAGGCGCGGGAATTATGCAATTTTGCTGAGACAATATTCTCTGCTTGTTTTCTGGTAAACTCAGAGTCTTGCGAACAGAGTACCTGACGCATTAAGTATTCAACTTTTGCATTGCCTTCTGTTTGCAGTCTACCAAAATAACGCCCTCTTTGCGATAGGTACATAATTGGAATCCGTCGCTGTAATGCACAAGAAACAGCTCCATGGGATACATTACAACAACCAAACAAAACAATGTTGCTGACACGGTTTACGGGAACTTTTATCCGCAACTCTCGTTGATAAAAAACTTGAAACTGCTGATTTTGTATGCTCAAGTAAGCGCCTTGGTCGGTGACGTATAATGTAGACATAGAATCCTGCCAAATGTGAGAGATTGGTGCTTTGGGTAAATTGCTGGGTTTGCTAATATCGCAAGCCTTTGGGGGACGAGATTCAAACTTGAGTTTGCGTTCTTTGGGACGGAAGTAAGGGTTTGAGGCAGTTAATCAAAAATCTTGAGAAAGTTGTATAATTCTATAGAAGGCAAATTAAAATCTATAGAAAATGAAAAAGTACTTAGCGATTGGAGAGGTGGCAAAACTCAAAGGGGTAAGAGTAGAAACTGTCAGAGACTGGACAAACTCAGGAAAATTGGAGTTTATCACGACAGATGGAGGACATAGGCGATATCCTATTGAACAGTTTCTTGTTCAGCCCAACCAAAAATCTAGAATAACTATTCTTTATTCACGAGTAAGCTCTCACGACCAAAAAGAGGATCTAGAACGTCAGTGTCAAGTTCTACAATCTCTACAACCAATGCCGAACTTATTAAAGATTTGGTTCGGGGACTCAACTATAAAAAGAAGGGATTAACTCGTGTTATCACTTTGATAACTCAAGGATTGGTAGCGGAACTAGTGATTACTCATAAGGATAGGCTGTTAAGATTTGGGAGTACCTTGTATTTTCACTATGCGAACAGTTTGGAACTAAAGTGACGATACGATTGGCAGCCAACAGAAACAACCTTTGAGCAAGACTTAGCTACAGACGTGTTGGAGATTATCACAGTTTTTTCGGCGCGTCTTTATGGTTCCCGTAGCCGAAAAAATCTCAAACTCATGAAAGAACTGCACGAGATATCTTTGCAAGATATTTAAAAAAATCTGGTGTTGACCTTGCCAAATCTCCCTATATCTGTGGTATGATTTATAGACGCGCACAAAGAGGATGTTAGTGTGGCAGAATCAACCAAAACCTATACAGACCAAATAAACTTTTGGCATTGGGGAGAGTTATTTGCTATTTCCAATTTAATGGATTCTGCCCGCCATTATTGTTTGTCCATGATTTTAGCTGGAAAAAGCAAACTTGATTGCAATAAGGAATTACAAGCCAAATTTAATATAAATAAACGATACAGCAGTTCCATATACAGTGAAGTACAAGGAATTGTCACTAATGTCAATAAAAACAGAGCCAATCACATTAAAGTTTTAGAAGGTCAGCTTAAGTCCATAAAATCTGATATCAAAAAGCGCTCTAAGCAAATTAAAGAATTCGCCAAGCAAGAAAAGAAATTAACCAATCAGAAAAATTCTGCAAAAAAAGGATTTAAAACTAGTAAAACCAAAATCAAAAAGGCGTGTAGCGTTTACGCCAAGCCACGTGAAACAACGCAACTCCAAGACGCGAAATTTGGTTTGCATCAAAAGAAACGACGATTGTATGTACTTGAATCACAATTGGCTCATTTGAAGTCCAAATCACCAAAGTACACGCTACCAGATATCGCCAATAGTTTTGTATTGGTGGGTAGCAAGGATGAGTCATCAGGCAACCAACTAGCGCAATTCGATTACATTGAAAAGACGGATCAATTCGTACTATCTATCCGCACTCCCTATGCACTAGAAGAAAGATTGGGTGGTGACTACATTCGCATTGATGGGTTGAATTTCAAGCATGGCAAACACGATCTGGTTGAATCCATCTCAGAGCGTTGCTACAAGGTAAAAACTAAAGACGGGACTGAGAAATGGGCGATTGGATGTAGTGCCGTCACGTTGCGATTCTATTGGAAAGATAATTGTTGGTACGTTGCCGCCACAACGGATACTAATCTTCCAGAAATTACGTCTGAGTATTTGTCTGGTTATGTTGGTATTGACCTCAACGCCGATTCGATTGGATGGGCTGTCTGTGACGATAGCGGCAACTTACTCGAATATGGCGACTACAAGTTGGATTTGCATTCCAAAACTTCTAACCAGAGAGAAGCGATTCTCTGCGATGCAGCCACTTTTGTCGCATTGAAAGCACAGCAATACAACTTTCCCATAGCATCAGAACAACTAGACTTCTCCGCGAAAAAGAGACAACTTAAGGAGAAAGGGAAAAAATATGCCAGAATGCTTTCATCATTTGCTTATTCCCAATGGAATGAAGCTTTGGATAGTGCTTGCTCAAAATACGGGATTTATCATAAGAAAGTAAATCCTGCTTTTAGTAGTAAAATTGGGATGCTCAAGTTCATGTCTATGTATGGTATGAATTCAGCATCATCGGCAGCATTTACGATCGCACGTCGCGCCAGAAGATTTTCCGAACGATTGCCCAAACAACATCATTTACTTCATTCCAAGTCCGCCTATCCAATTGGAAAGCACGTTTGGTCGCAGTGGAGTAAATTGTCAAAGAACCTTAAGTTAGTTCCGAGACACCAATATTTTAATGCCCGTCTTAACAGGACACGAGTGGTTACGAGCAATCGTCACTCTACTTATTCTATAGGTGGGGACGGACTTTTGCTCAATCCAGTTCAACTGGAGCTATTCGAGCTTGGTGTAAATCCAAGGGGAAATGATGCAGTAACCGTTGCTGTGTCTAGGTCTAGAAAACCTCGTAGATGTACAAAAAATTCATTTACTCAGATTTCTCTAGATTTAAATTAGCGGTAACCAGATTCGTTTGTTACCCATTCCCCTTCCCGTTCAACTTGTCGTGGTGGCGGTGCGTAAACTTCGCCCTTGACAAATCGATAACCCAGGAAAGTAAACTCATCGCTTGGAGCAAAAATTTGTGTTTTCTCTGGCTGGAGATATAAATAAAGTTCTCCGAGCCAATCTGTGACTTTGTCCAATGTGCGGTTAGCTTCCAACCAACTGCTACAGGCGATCGCAAAATCATCTCCGTACCGCACCAAATTAATTCCGTAACTGAGACATTTTTTATCAAATTCAGTCAGGTATAAATTGGCTAACGCTCCAGAAAGGACACCGCCTTGTAACACTCCCTTACCTGGATACACGGGTTTTCCCGCAATGACAATTCCCGATCTCAGTTGTCCTTCTATTAATTGCACTACAATTAGTTCTAGCTGTAATTCCTCCAATGCACCGAACAACAACGCCCAACAGAGATTGTCAAAAAAGTCCGCGATGTCAGCTTTGATAATCCACTTTGGTTGGAACTTGTAGTAGGAATATAAATGCTGTACCGCCTGTTGAATATTCCTTCCGGGACGATAGGCGTAACTACAGTCAAGAAAAGCATCTTCTAGGGGAAAATACAGTTCTTCAAGTAGCAGACGCTGCACGATTCTGTCCCGAACGGTAGGAATACCAATCAAACGTTTACCACCGTTTTTTTTGGATACATAAAATCCTTGTGCGGGGCTGGCGTGGTATGATTCAAGTAGGACTTGACGGAGAATCACCTGCAACTCGGAATTGACAGATGCAGCAAACAAGTCTACAGTAATGCCATCCACACCAGCATTACGACTTCCCGCACGGACTTGAGACCATGCAAAAAGTAGATGTTCTAGAGTGAACATAATTGGGTAAAAAGTAAAAAGTGACAAGAATAGCAACCCAGGTACTTGGCTTACACCCGCCTGGGGACTAAGGAAAAAACCTTATATATTTATCATTGCAGGTGCGTATATGAGTTCGTATATGAGTTGTTGACTGATTTATATGAGTTCGTATATGACTTAAAAAGAGCAAGCAGATTTTGGGTAAGTTTATGGCAAAGCGTTCCCTTATCGCATCGTCAGAAGGTATCAAACGAGCCAGACTTGCTCTCACGCGCCGCAAACTGACGCAATCAGCTTTAGTTCAAGAACTGGGGACATCATGGTCTACTATAAATAAATTCTTCAACAGTAAGCCCGTTGACCGCTACATATTTGCCACAATTTGTGAAAGACTGGATTTAGATTGGCAAGACATCGCCGCGCCATTACCTGCTGATAAAGAGGAGGAGAGTGGAAAAGAAGGGGAGATCTCATCCGAACTTGCAGCTGTCAAACACCATTCACAACTTGCTAGAGCAGGTCTTGACCCATATATTCTACCTCGGATTCCCCGCGAACCTTTATTACAAAAATGTGTAACAGCCATTCAACGGGGAGTGAAGGAAAACAAACGCCGCGTTATCCCCATCCTGGGTGCAGCTGGATATGGTAAAAGTACGATTCTTGGTAGTATTTACGACGAGCTGGAGAAAGAGGAAACTGCTTGGGTGGCTTTGGTACGGTGTAGCGATCTGATTGAGACTGTTGACACTTTTGCTGTTGAACTTGGTGAAAAAATCAGCGGTGTTCGGGAATCTATTGTAAAAATAGCTCACAGGTTAACCGCTCAGCATGGTAGAGGCGTACTGCTGATTGATACTTTGGATTTAATTTTGGAGAAGAAATTAGTCCCAGTGCTACGCAGTGTTTTGTTGCAGTTATTGGAGAACGGGACGACTGTTGTCTTTACTTGTCGCGAGTCTGATTATAGAGATTTCTTTGAACCCCATCACGAAAGCTTTGCAGGTTTTACCGATAGTATAGAGCGATGTCTCATCCCTGAGTTTAACAATGATGAAGTTAAAGAAGCGGCGAAAGCCTTTTATCAAAAGGAGTTTGGCGTTGAGACACCAGAAGTTTCGATAAACTTTGCGGAAAAAATTATCGCACTCTCTACAGATAATAAATCTCTAGCAGATATCACTCGCAATCCGTTGTTACTCGCCTTGATGTGCAAGTTATTTGGCGAAGATGGTAACGTTCCAGAAGACTTGACTGTGAGTCAACTCTATCAAAAGTACTGGGATATGCGAATTGCGACAAGCCGCAAACAACACCCAGACAGCCGCCGTATTGGAATGGTGAAAAAAAATCTCTGCTTGGCGATCGCAGAAGCTATGTACAATTCTTCTGACGAACGTCTGCGTGATTTTGTTTATGAAAATCAACTGCAACTCAATGAAACGGAATTTCTGGCTTATGAGGAACTTCAAAGCGATGGAATTTTACAAGAGTTGGGTGCGGATAGGGTAAGTTTCTTTCACCAAACCTTTTTAGAGTATGCGATCGCTCGCTGGTTTGAGTCAACTCCCAAGGGAGAGCAAGAGAAACATCATCTATTGAACCAATTGACGCAACCTGAAAACGCCTACATAAAACACTATATATGGCCTGTTGTCCGTCAACTGCTCAACCTTGTCAACTTTGCTGAATTTTACCGCATTGCTGACACCTTGGAGAAAGAAAAACTTTTACCATTTCGTACAGTTGCTTTTGCATCGGTTTCCCGCACTGAAGTAGAGAGTTCCAACATCCTGTTGCAACTACTGCAAAACGCTCTTCAGCAGGGTGAAGCTTACCAAGATATACTGCTTGTTGCTGCTTCTAGCGCACCTAACCGCCATATTCAAAACGTGTGGACGCTGCTTTTAGAAATCATGAACAAAGCCGGAATGACATCAGCCTCTAAAGCAGCAGATATCGCCGGGGAGTTACTGACTCGCATGAAAATTTCCACAGAAAATCCTGTGGAACAAGCAATCTTGGCTGTGAGCGATCGCCAAGCTGCATCCAAGCGCGAACGAGAACAAAATTCTGTTAATATCTTTGGTAAATTGGTGACTTCTTACTCGAAGACACCGAAAACTTGGGGACACGGAATAGATGTTCGGGTATTGAATTCTCTGAAAGAGCATTATTTTTGGTTTGGGAGTTACACTCGTGCGGTAGTGATTCAACTGTATCTGACTCCTGGTGTTCCCATTGAATTACAGCAGGAATTTCTCTTTCATATCATTCAACGGCGAATAACGGAGCAAGAAAGTGAGAAAGAAAAAGCCATTGAGTTATTAGAACATTTGCTACCCAGTTTAATTCCATTAAAAACTTCAGTCTTTGGCTCTTCCTTTCTAGAAGCACTCAATGCATCCTTAGCTTCTGGTTGGGATTTAGTTCAAGCAACCGCAGTCGGTTATCGAGCGGTAACAGATCGGGAATTAGTCAAGATATTAATCCATGAGTTATTGCAAGAAAATGTTCCTGAAAGTGAAAAAGAGAAACTTCGTCGTTGTCTCATCGCCCTCAGTGAAGCTATCAATCATGGTGGAGGAAATTCTATTGCATTGAGTTTACTTGCTTTACCAATTGTTTCTATAAGTCAGAATCAACTATCTCTTATATTCTCCTTAATAGCTAGAATTACAAATCAAGCCCAGAATGGCAAGTCTATCTCAGAAGAATTAACCTTAAAATTGGCAAACTGGATTCTGCCAATAGCCAATATTTATCCTACAGAAGTTATCCCAATTATAGATTATTTATCTTCTTTAGAAGTTCAGTTAAAACCATCAGTGGAAGAACTCTTAGAACAAAGCTTTCCCCATCTCGCTCCGCAACAGTTAAACTTAGTCATCAAACGATTGCATAATATTCCTCCATTGCTAGAGTCTTATCTTATTTCAAACAAGAAGTCTAAAGAATCCAGACTAGCATTAGTCAGATTGTACAAGCAGCAGGTAGAAAATGTACAATCTAGAGCGGCGATCGCATCCCTTTTTGGTTTGTGTCTGGATGATAGCCGTGAAATCGCATTAGATGCTGGTAAAGCTGTCCTCCAGCTTGTAGAACAAAAGCATGAATTTAAAGCACTGGACTTTATCTCTACTATTGCTAAGACTAAGATTTTAGGAGTACGCCAAAACTGCTTGAAAGCATTAATTCAAGTTGTAGAATCGGGTGGAGAGACGACAGAATCTGATATTTTGGAAATTTGTCAAATTTTGAAAGATGAAAATGCTCCAGAACTTGTACAACCGTTTTATAGTTTAGCGATCGCATGGATTGAACGCACTAAGTCTATTACAGATGAGTTAGCGGAATTTATTTTTAATTTTACAAATCGCCTGGTTAGCTCCAAACAAGAAAAAACAATTCATAACGGAATTGCTAATTCTGCGTTTATAGCATTAAAAAATATTGCTAATTTAGAATATTCTCATCTTAGTGTGCAGTTAGGCTTGTGTACTAGGAATTTGCTGCGTTGTACAAATGTTATCAAGGTAAATAATGGATTTCTTATTGGTTTACTTGAGAAATTGACTAAGTTTGACCCTGATTTTCTGGCTTGTATAGTTCGAGAAGATTGTGTGACAGAAACTGATGTTTTACCCAGTGCAAATATTTCTGCGGTTACCGTAGCAATTTTATACACACAAGGACAATATTCACCTTTACTGGATGAAATGCTAAACAATGAGAGGATTCCTCAAGAAGTCAAGAATCTCATTATCAGAGAAAGAGAAGGGTGATAAAATACAGCGCTTTGCATCTGAATGAGGTACACCCCCCTTAGCAAGCTACGGTGGTGTACACAAGTTAGATTTACCCCACCCTAACCCTCCCCTTGGAAAGGGGAGGGAACTAGAAATTCAATTTCCCCCCTTTCCAAGGGGGGACTAAGGGGGGTAATTTTCGTACCTCACTAAGTTGAAATCTGCTGTAATTTGTCATTGAAAATTTTTTCTCTGCTCTCTGGTGCGTCTCTGCGGTTCAATAAATTATTTTTAAACCGCAGAGGCGCAGAGGACACAGAGGTAAGAGTGAGAAATTTAACTCCGGCGAATATAATTCGCGACTATACAAACGAAGTCCACCTACGTGGATTTTCATACACACTCACGAGAGCGCACTCCTCAAAAGTCGATATAGTATACCATCTAGTTCAATATTTGTCACTCAATTGGTATCATACGTGACCAATTTGCTCGGAGGCTGTCTCAAGGTATTTTATTGAACTATTTCTATGTAACTCTACATACAGAAGATTTCTGTAAAGATGGTGATAAGAGTTAAAAATGAGCAACCCGCAAACAGAATTTGATAGTCCTTGGAAAGACATACTACAAATATATTTTGAAGACTTCATGCGCTTCTTTTTCCCCCAAGCTCATGAGGAGGTGGATTGGACGCACGCACCAGAGTTCTTAGACAAAGAACTGCAGCAAGTGATGCGGGATGCAAAACTGGGGCGGCGATTGGCGGATAAACTGGTGAAAATTTACCTGAAAACAGGAAAAGAAGTTTGGGTACTTGTACACATTGAAGTCCAAAGCCAAGAAGAAAGCGACTTTGCTCAACGGATGTTTATCTATAACTACCGCATCTATGACTGTTACAAGCGCTCGGTGGCTTCGTTGGCGGTTTTAGGAGATGAACGCAGTAATTGGCGACCCAATCAATTTGGTTATCAGTTATTTGGTTGTGAAGTTGGTTTTAGATTTCCGATAGTAAAATTGTTAGACTATCGATCGAGGTGGTCAGAGCTAGAAGCCAGCCGCAATCCCTTTGCAGTGGTAGTGATGACCCACTTAAAAGCTCTACAAACCCGTAGCGATCGCACAAAAAGGCTTGAGTCGAAGCTAGAATTGACTAAACGACTATATGAGTTGGGCTTCAGTCGGGAAGATATTATTAACTTATTCAAGTTAATCGATTGGATTATGAGCCTCCCTGAAGAATTAGAGCAAGAATTTTGGCAGGAATTTCGGAATTTTGAGGAGTCTAAAAGTATGCCGTATATTACGAGTGTCGAACGATTGGGGATTAAAAAAGGTAAACAGGAGGGACTACTTGAAGGTATATCCTTAGGTTTGAAACTAAAATTTGGTGGATCTGGTCAAACTTTATTACCAGAAATCGAAGTAATCCAAGACGTGAGTTTATTACAAACAATTCTCAAAGCTTTGGAATCAGTCAGTACACTAGAGGAGTTGCGTCAAATTTATCAAACTCACAACTGATAGTTGGTAGTTACGAGCGTAGTATGGTGCAAAGCGCAAAGCTGAACGCACCATACTTATTCTTTTTCCCAGAAGCTCATGGGGAGGTAGATTGGATCTCAAAGCTGTAGAATCAGTAAGTACAGTAGAGGAGTTGCATGAAAAAACATAAATTTTGCATATGCTAGAGACTCAACTTTCTCTCTCCGAACAAATCCAAAATGCACTTGGCGAAATTTCTCAACGTACTGGTAAATCCGTGAATGAATTGATTTATGAAGCCATAGAGATATTTGTTAGCGAGAATCAACAAAAAAAACGTCGTGATTTAATGCATAAAGCACGAGGTATTTGGGCAGATAGGGAATATTTAAACAGTAGAGATATCAGACAAGAATGGGATCGTTTCTGATAGAAATAAGTAGTCATG
Source organism: Scytonema sp. UIC 10036 (assembly GCF_009725235.1). Next base: position 85,618 of record NZ_WJFC01000019.1, on the reverse strand, counting down.
CAAAATAAATTATTTAATCGGGAGAAGGAACTCTGAACGGAAAACAGGCAACAGTGCTGGATTACAGCGATTTTAGCTGCTTGACAAAATATATAAATATTTATCCATAAGTACTTAGACAATTAGTATGCCAAAAAGATTATTAATCCATACCGATGTTTTAATTGATTATTTGCGCGGACAACCTCAAGCTATCCAATATTTAGAAAGTTTAACTGAATCTCTACTAGTTTCTTCAATTACAATAGCAGAACTTTATTCGCTAACTGTCAAGCAGAGATTTTGATAGTCAATGAGCATCAAAACTTATTGCAGCTACCTGAACAAGTAGAAAAACTGCAAGCACAAGGTATAGAATCTTTGACAGAGTTGTCTGGTATTCGTGGGATTTCGCTAACTGTACTAATGGAAACTTTGGGAATTAAAACGTCGGAATATGTTTGATAGTCGAGTTACTATCCCACTCAAAGATTACCTAATTAAATGAACCGCAAAGACGCAAAGTACACGAAGAAAGAAGAGAAGATCGGTAATCTTATGGTGGGAAGGGAGTCGCTATACAGCACCTATTGTAGGCGTCCTTGCTCAGCATTTTCACGCTCCTGACAGAAGCAATAGCGTTTTTCAAAAAATTTATCAAGCAAAGTCTAGAGTGTCCAACTTCCGAAGATGTTCAAAGCTCTGTACCAGCAATACGCTGGCAATGGAGAACTATCGTTTCCATTAGTTCAACTTCCGAAGAAGTTCAAAGATAGCGTAGTTTCCAGTAAATGGGACTTGATATTACAGTTTCCATTAGTTCAACTTCCGAAGAAGTTCAAAGTTAATAAAGCGGGTACCAAAACAGGCGTTAAAACGGTTTCCATTAGTTCAACTTCCGAAGAAGTTCAAAGATTTTAACGCATTAATAACAAGCCATAGCTCGTCAGAAGTTTCCATTAGTTCAACTTCCGAAGAAGTTCAAAGCTTTAATCCGGCAACGTACCGGAGGAAGTGCCTAGTTTCCATTAGTTCAACTTCCGAAGAAGTTCAAAGCTTCCTATCGAGAAGGTGGTAGGTCACGTGACAAATTTGTTTCCATTAGTTCAACTTCCGAAGAAGTTCAAAGATTTTGTTGAAGGTTCTGACTCCTCAGTTACACAAGCAGAGTTTCCATTAGTTCAACTTCCGAAGAAGTTCAAAGAATTGAAAGTCCTTTACACTGGCAAGAAAGGCCAGTGTTTCCATTAGTTCAACTTCCGAAGAAGTTCAAAGTGTTGGGCTCAACTTATCTGTTGATGCCAATACACGTTTCCATTAGTTCAACTTCCGAAGAAGTTCAAAGATTACTTCTCTCGAGTGGATCCTAAGGAAGACCCCGTTTCCATTAGTTCAACTTCCGAAGAAGTTCAAAGGCTAGACTTTTGAAAGCTTTGCCCTGACCGAATTATACACCCCATTATCTGAGGGGGTCAAGTTTGTAACCAAATTATTAGTAATAATTCTCAATAAACTCATAACCTACCACCTTCAAACCCTTATTCTGCAAGTTATCTGAGGGGAGCAACGAAAGAATGCGGGTTTCAGGCATTGGCTGACCCCCTCAGATGCTTATCAATAATATAAAAATTATAATTTTATCTTATTAATAAAGAGTGCCATACATACGCACGCGTTCGTGAAGCGCAAGCCCTATCCAACTTATCGCACTACACCCACTCCCTCAAAAGCGCTTGCTCACTGCCATTTTCATACAACAGTAACATATAATTTTCAACAATGATTATTATCTCAGTATTTTTCCGGAATAAGTTCTGTTGCTAGAGAATTACTTAATTAATACACCAAAATTTCACTTAGATACATCTGTAAAATAACACACGCCTTGAAACACCGCTTATTTAACTGCTTTAGACTTTATAACTCTATACTCTAGCTATATGAATTTCTACCAGCGTAAGTTATATGCACTACTACAATCACCAGAAGTGCGGGAATGGAGACAAGACTTATTCTCTCAAGTAAAATGTCTCGAAAGTGACTTATCTAGACTTAAGGAATGGTGGGATCTCAAAGGGAGTGTGCTAGCACAAGATATTGGCTCTTCCTCCGATCGCGTTAACCTATTGCATCTAGAACGGAGTCAAACCGCAGAACAAGTGACTGTTCGTCATCCGATCAGTGCTCAAAAGCAACAGATTGCGGTGTTAGATCTAAAAAAACAGCCGAATATTAGTCATATCAAAGAAGAACCAGACGCTAAAAAAGTTTTTTGGTGGTTTTGGAGATTTTACCCAGAACTACTAGCAGAAGCGCAACACGATGCATTACTCTTCCCCGCACATACAGTCATACCCGACTGTCCGCTACACAGCCACCAAAGTACAGTATCAGCATTGACTGGTGCGATGTTTCCCGAATCTTGGCAAATTCCTGAATCTAGGGAGAACAAAGAACAATACGAACAACATCGAATTCCTTATCTATTAGTCTTTACCTTTTCACCAGTGCAGGATTTCATCAAATCCTCACGGAAATTCCTTGATTTTTGGGCGGGTTCGTACCTATTGCACTACCTCAGCACCCGGTTGTGCTGGCTTATCGCCGAACACCTTGGACCAGATGCTGCGATCGTACCCTCCCTCTGGAGCCAAGAAATTATCGACGCATTCATTGTGCAAAAGTATCCTGATTTTGCATCCGATCTCGCACGTCTCCACGATGGGAAAAATCCAGTAGAGAGGTTTAAAGAAAAAATATCTACCAGCTTAAGCACAGCAGGTTTCCCCAACGCAATTACCGTTTTAGTTTCAGGAGAAGAAGAAGCGAGGGAATGGGGAAAACGTCTCTCTAAAACACTCACTGAAGAATGGGTCACGATAGGTACGAAAGTCAAAAACCACATTAGAAAAAAAGTCATAGATTTTTTAGATAATCAAACCCCAGAAAAATTAGAAACAATACTGAACGAAGCCTTCCCCGAACTTAAAAATACACCCACCGCTCTTGACATTTACCGACAAGAACTGCAACTTCTAAGGCGACAATGCTGTTGGGAATGGAACAAGCTTTGGGAAGCCCAACTCAATCACACTTGGGAACCTTACTGGACAGCCATACCGCTAGGAAACCCAGAACAAGCATTAACCATTAATAAGGGAAACAATAGTTCCTTTGATAAAGATTGGATTGATTCCCAAACTGAAATAGCTCGACCGCTTTGGGACTTACGGTTTAATAATGTACCAATCCGATTTTGGACTTTTCTCGTTAATTCAGATTGTCTGGCTGGTATTTTATTTTTACGCGAGTTCCTTATCGATTTACCCAACCAATTTGAAAAAAAACTTTATACAGATCTAAACGTTGGAACCTGGTGGGGTAGCATCCAGCAACGCTTACGTCATTGCTTAACTAATGTTAAGTATACCCGTAACTGGCAAATTGCAACTGCTCCCGGCGAACGTTCTACAATATCAGGTCAATTGAGTGCTGTTCACCCTCGCTTGAATTATCAAGTCAGAGAATCTCCCGAAGGACAAATACGAGATTTGCGGGAGGGTAGCGGTGTAAAAGCAGGTTCGATGCGCTTATTTTGGTTCGTCATGTCCAAAGCGTATCCGGGTTTATTTAATGGTTCTGAGAAACTCAATGCACTAGAACTCACCAAGCGGATGGCTTGGGTGTATGGAGGTGTAGCAGAATCTTTGGGAATTCCTTTCCAACTTAGCGAAGAGTTGCTACCTGATGAAGTGGCTTCCGAATTGGAGGAAGAGCCAGAAACTAGCAACCAAAACTCGAACGAATTCACCAAAATCATTGATTACGAACAGTTAATCCGATTTCCTAACCTGAGTTCCATCGCCGCAGCTGCTTTTGCACGGGAATATCCGAATTTGGTGAAAGCTTACAGGAGTAATTTATATAAACTTTTTCAACAACACAAAAATCAGTTTTCACCGGAGCAGCGACGCGCCTTTTATGCTAAAACCAGCCGTCCCTTCCACGTTCCGAATACAGATAACGCAATTCAGCAGAAATTTCCTAACCTCAAAGGCGGTTACAACGGGGTGATGTTTTCTAGTAAATGGCTCATTGATGACATGGGCTTGCAAGAACAAGAACGCACCACTGCAAGCAGTAATACAGATTCATCCCGAGACCAAAACAATCAGAAACAGGTTAGCATTTTACGAGAAATTGTTCAAAAAGCCCATCAACAAACAGGTTTTGGTGATAGCAGTCCAGCCGATTGGTGGGTCATTCTTCTGGCTGATGGAGATGGAATGGGTGACTATGTCTCTGGCAAAAAACTCAAAAAATACAGGTATTATGTTGACATCAATGCTGTTAATAAAGACATCGAAGGTTTTGACAGGAGCTTGTTCGCTCAACTACTCGCTTGTACTCATAAACGCATGGGACCAGCCACCCATGTTGGCTTAAACCGCGCCCTACTAGACTTCTCCAATCGCTTGGTTCCTTACATAACAGAAAAGCGATTTTGCGGTCGTGTTATTTACAGTGGTGGCGATGACGTAATGGTAGTCTTACCTGTAGAAGATTTACCAGAATATCTATTATCATTACGTGCTGCTTGGAGTGGAGGAAAAGACCCCAAGAACGAGTTTGAAAACAACCGCAATGGGGTTTGTTCCGAGCCAAACAGCCAAATAGGAGAAGGTAAAACAACAGGTTACTGGTATCCAGGTCAACAAGTAAAAGAACTACCGAAACGTCCCCACTTCACCATGGGAAAAGATGCGACCATGAGTGCTGGTGTAGTCATTGCTCATAAAAGCGTTCCCCTACCCACCGTCCTCGAAAACCTTTGGGAAGCAGAAGCAGGGAGGGCGAAAAAAATGCCTGGTAAAGATGGTATTTGCTTCCGAGTCATATATGGAGGTGGTAACCAGTTAGAAGCACTCATGAAAGGAGAATTACTGGAGACATGGTGGGACTGGGTGAAGGAATACAAAGAATACCAAGAAAATCTTGCGCCCTTGCTGTATCGCTTAGCCGAAGAATTACCCAAACGTGCTTCTATCACAGAGAATGACCAACTGTTCTCTAAAGCAGCCAAAGTCATTATGGAAAGTCGGGAAAACAGCAAGAAACTGGATATTTTTTCAGACATCAAAAAATGGCTAGATCGATGGGAAGAATGGGCGAGAGGAAATCCTGAAGCTATAGGCGCAAAGCCTGAAGATTTAGGCAAACTCCTGAGATTTACCGCTTTTTGGGTCGATAAGCGAGTAGAACGTCACAAATGGAAGGAAAAATTAGACACTCACATTATGTCAAGTTAAACAATTACGATCTACCTCACGCAAAGGCGCAAAGACGCAAAGGTACATCAAATTATATCAATCTCATTGTTACAGAGAATTGGTATCAATACGCTAAAACTTTTACAAATGACCAATGACAAATGACATTCTCATGAAATGGTATAAAATAACCCCATTAGATGTACTACTTTTTCGCGATTGCAAACCTTTTAGCCCAGGAGAAGGTTCATGGGCGAAAGGATTATTCCCACCAATGCCAATAACAGTCTTTCAGGCGTTGCGATCGCTTCTACCAAAAACCGACAGTAAAGACCAACGAACCCAACGCGATTTGAGATTTCTTGGTCCCTTTTTATTAGATATCAACCATACCCTTTGGTTACCCACACCCAAAGATTTAATATGCTTGTATCCCCCTGGGGAAGACCGCAAAAGCGCCACTGATAACTGGAGCGAAATTCAACGCCTGCAACCCCTTGACCGTCAATGTAAGACTTGGAAGCACTTAGTATTTGATGAAGAACAAATCGACCCTCTCGTTCTAAATAAAACATGGAAAGGGAATATCAATCCGCCTCACCCTTGGATAAAAGCTGAAGCATTATTTGATTACCTTGGCGGTAGAAAAGATAGCACTAATTGGCGGAAAGATGACTTTCACAAGAATCCCTGGGACACACAAGTTTTACCTCACATCCATATGCAAACTGATAAGCGACAAGTTAAAGATGCTGATGGCTACTTTACCGAAGTCGCAGTTCGTCTTGAAGAAGAATGGTGTTTTATTGCAGCTTTGAGTGGTGATGAAATTCCAGAAGGCGTTGTGCGGTTGGGAGGAGAGGGACACCGGGCGTTAGTCTCGCCATTGCAGAACTTAGAACCCAAGCAATTACAAGAAGAAAGCAACAAAGACTATGAAAAGCGCCAAAAATTCTATGCAACCCTGCTTGAGAGGTTAGCAAATCCGAATAGTCCACAAAAATTATCGACAATTGCTTACCTTCTTACCCCAGGACTAGCACTGTTTGACGAAACAAGATATAGCTGCTATCCCAAAGCTTGGAAGCAACACCTAAAAGGATGCGCTACAGACAAAGCTTTACTGTGGGGTGGAGTCTCAACAATGCGTAAAGATATGGAGGACAAGACAACAAGGGAGGAGTTTGCACTGCTACCGCAACGGGCGTTTGTACCGCCTGGGACAGTGTACGTCTTTGACGGTGAACCACCTACAAACCCGCAGTTATTACCCGAAAAAGATGGGCGGTGGTGGAAAACTTTTCAACAGCTTAATTATGGAAAACTTTTGTGGGGACAAGGAACTTAATCAATGAATGATTTTCGTACTGGATATCTTTACACGCTTGCGCCAATTCATTGTGGTGGCGAAGGAGATTTAGGAAATATCTTAGATATTGTCCGCGAAGTACACACCGATTTTCCATACATTCCCGGTTCTTCCCTAAGAGGTAGCCTGCGCTGGGATGTAAACTCTATTAACCCAGCCGCCGCAGATAAATTATTTGGCAAAGAATTGAGCGCAGATGGACAAATGGGGATTCATCAAGTTTGGTTTGGTGATGCTCGTTTGCTATGGGTTCCGATGCGAACAATGTCAATGAATGGTAATCGAAATGTATTCACTTGGGTAAGTTGCCATTCGCTAATTCGCGACCATGCATTGCTATCTAGATTACCAGTAACCGGGTTTCCTGACAATCCTGTAGGAACTCACACGGGTACTTATTATGTCGCCGATGCTCAATTGCAAGTTTCTAAACCTGAGACAGAACTTCAACAGCAAGCGATCGCCTTAGCTGGGGATTGGACGCCATCGCTTTCTAGTGCAGTTAAGTCAACATGGGAGAAGAACCGTATTGTCCTCCCTGATAGTGATTTTCAAACCTTGATGGAGCATTCCTTGTGGACACAAATTCGCAATAAAATTAACAAAGTTGGTGAAGAAGAGGAAGACGATTCTGAAGGCGGTGCAGAAATTTTCTGGACTGATGTTTGCATTCCCAGAGATACTATTCTCTACTACTCTTGGGGTTACAAATTAAACAAACTTAATCCAGTCACCGAACCAGAACATAATTTATTAAAAGATGTTGTAACAGGGCTATTCCAAATTGGAGGACAAGCCAACATCGGACGTGGTTGGGTGCAAGGCTGGGTGACAAATAAAACTTTACCTACAGAACAACCAAATCAACTTACGCAGGTGGAGAGTTAGTCATGGTCAATCCAGAACAAATGAGCCTTACCGCTCACCAACATATTCAAACATACCTGAGCATCAGCGCAAAAAAAGCAATTGACAAAGAAGACTTGAACGCTATTTTAAGGCTATCTCAGCATTTGCGAGTTTTTGGATTGCTTTCAGCCGCAGCCTATGTCAACCAAACAAATGCTCAAGAAGGAAGAGTGCGATCGCGTACTGTTCCCGTGTGGAAATCGCTGCTCGGTCAACTGCTCGATTCCCAAAATCCACCTTCTGAAAAGGAATTACGTGAAGCGATCGTCAACATGGCAAAAGAAGAACCAGAGAAATATATAGCAACTTGGCGCAAAGTCATGATGCTATCTAACTATTGGAATTTCTGGGCGCGAGCTTATTCTGTATAAGCTATTTGCAAGAATTCTTACGGTTTATTTGCTGCTTTTAACTTTTAACTTGTTATGTATACTGGACCTCAGCTTGCTCAATTACTTGAAAATCAGCATCAACGCAGAGCCAATTCAGACTTATTCAAACAAGGGAATTTTACTCTATATTGGAGAACCAAAGTTGGCTCTTTTCCCCACCCCGATGTAGAGACAATAGTTTCTGCAGGAGAACCTTGCGGTGCATGGTGTCCTACAGAGGGACGACCGGAAGACAGACGCACTGTGGGTGATAACTTGGATCTAATGTCGGAACTTCCGCTCAATGGTTACATTCCTGCTTCCTCGATTCGGGGAGTTGTGCGTGCGTGGGCAATAAAACGTCCAAGCATCCGCAGTCAAATGTTAGAATTACTGGGGTATCAAAAAGGCAATGTCATTCAAGCTGGCAAAATCGAATTTTTAGATGCATGGCCTGTAGAACCGACCAAACTCGTCTTAGATATTGTCAACCCACAACAAGAGTTCCAAGTCTACCATCAAGGACAAGGAACCCCCCTTTCGCTTTATACCTTAGGAAACGGTGAAGACGGCGTTGAAGTCACGGTAGCAATTCGGGGAATTTCTGGTAAAGCTACCCGCCAAGATGTAGAAACAGTCTGGGAATGGGTACAGCAAGCTCTGGGTGTTTATGGAGTTGGTAGTCGTACTTCTGTAGGTTACGGATGTATTAAAGCACCTAATGGGTTTCAACCATCACCAGAACTGCGCCAAGCTGAAAATGGTTACACAAGCAAAACGTTTGAATTCACACTCTATACCCAAGGGTGTGCTGGACCCGATAGAGAACAACAGGAATTCCGCCCTTCCCATTGGCGCGGTTGGTTGCGTTCCTGGGTGTTGCGATTTCTGCTAGGGGTGATGTCGAAAGAGAATGCAGAGAAAACGCTATGGGAACTGATGGGAACACTGGAACCAAAAACTCACAAAGGTTGCGTGCGGATAAGCATGACTCCAAGAGAAACGTGGGGCGAGAGATCGACGAATTTACCCTACTTTTATGTTTGGCAGGGAAAATTACAAGTGACTGCACCAAGCAAAATTCTTAACACAATTATTCTACCAATTATGAAATTCGCAGTTAGCGTGGGAGGTGTCGGTAGAGGATGGCGGCGTCCGTTGCATATTTTTCATATGGATAATAGAAGGGCTTTCTCGCGAGGAAGTTTGTTGATCGTGAAACATCACGTTCGCAACCAAGAGGGACAATGGCAAATAAAGCTTTTTGGGTTACCACTCAACCCAGAAAGTTGGACTTCTGCATATGAAAGATGGTTGACAGATGTGCGATCGCAGTGGGCTGATAGAATCAACATTGATGCAAATCGGTTGTTAGCAGCTGAAGTATTTTCGCCAAAGACTTGCGCCATTTATGCAGTCCCCGGTCCCGATGCCAATCCAATTGATGAGAATGATTTTGAATGGTTGGAACCCAATGCCATACAAACGCGTGGAGAAGGTATGCACCTTATCTACGAACAAACCCCTCCCTACGATTACAAGCGCAATCCCGATGTTGGAGGAAATGCAGCTAATGGCGATCCTCATTGCTCGTGGGTCAGCATTAAGCGCGTGAACATCCGAAATCGGCAAGAAAATACAGAATGTCAAGAGATAGTTTGCTTGTTTATGGGCGGAAAAACACCTCAGTCAAATCATATTCGTTGCCACTTTCTTCAAGATTTAGATGAAATAACTGGAGCAGTACGTTTATTTGGAGTTCAGCCTTAGTACAAAGTCTTGTTGATTCATGCATACTATATATACCTATTAATACAATGGCTAATAACATAAAAAAATGTATCTTAATTCTCTCAGCCAACCCCACGAATACTACCCCTCTGCGCTTAAATAAAGAAGTTCAAGAAATCAAAACGGCAATAGAACGGGCTCAACAACGCGACCAATTTGAAGTAAAGTCGTGCTTGGCTGTTACTCACAGAAAATTACGACTGGCGATAGTGGAAGAAAATCCCCAAATTGTTCACTTTTGTGGACATGGAATGGGAGAAGAAGGGCTAGTCTTGGAAGACGATTCAGGTGAAGTAAATTTTGTCAATACTCGTGCCTTGGCAGAACTATTTAAATTATTTGCAGACAAGGTAGAATGCGTGCTTCTAAATGCTTGTTATTCAGAAGTCCAAGCAAAAGCGATTGCACAGCACATTGATTATGTCATTGGAATGAAACAAGCCATTGGCGATCGCACTGCCATTGAATTTGCTGTTGGCTTTTATGATGCGTTGGGAGCAGGTAGAGACTATGAATTTGCCTACAAACTCGGTCGTAGCAGCATTTCACTAGCAGGAATAGACCAAGCAGATATCCCGATTTTGAAAAAGCAGCCTAGAGTTCGCCTTTGGGTGCATGGTTGGGTCAAGCAGATGTATGACAACTCACCAACTGTTGAACTTGACTGGAGAGAATATTTTAGCATTGAGACTCCATCTCAACCCCGTCGTATTGCCAACCAAGAAACTTGGGATAACATTTTACTCCCAAGTTTACTACAAGTACGGGAAGAAGTATCCCAAGGACATACTGAATTAACTGTTGATATTCGCGGTAGGCTTCCTCTTTCAGCAGCAGTCGTCATTGGTCATGTTTTCCAAGATACTGGAGGATATACCTTGCAAGTAGAACAAAGAACCACAGGACAAAACGAGTTGTGGCGATCGGATATTAGTCCGTCAAAAGCAAAGTTTAACATTATCACGGAAACTGGCAAAGTTGGAGAACACCTTTTAGTGGCGTTGGGAATCACAGGTGATGCATCAGGAGATATAGGACAACTATATCAAGATTCACCCACTCCATTCAGTGCTGTTATTTACGCACAGCCAGAAGCGGGTACTGGAGAAAGGGCAATTAGTTCTAATGCAGATGCGATCGCACTCACAATTGATGCTAAAGAAATCATTCGCAAAGCTCGCCAAAAATACCGTGCAACCAGCACGCACTTAGTTTTATTTGCACCGGTTAGTTTTTGTTTCTTCTTAGGTCAGCGATTAAGAGTTATTGGTGATGTCACTTGTTACGAGCGGGTTGCTGAAAAATACTTGCCTTCAGTTAAACTTTGTACGGGGTAACAATTCAAAGGTACAGAGTTCCCCAACCAACCCTGCAATATTTTTTAAGCCAGTCTGGTTGTAATTGACACAAGATGATGGTATCGTTACAAGACAAATTTCTCAAACTCACCATCATTAGAGGAGTTACTTGTGAGACGCGATGCCATTTTTTATACAATTTTCAAGCGGTCTCCCAGATTGCTGTTTGAATTGGTGGAACAACCACCCGCAAAGGCTGAAAGTTATCGTTTTGAATCCGTAGAGGTGAAAGAACCCACATTTAGAATTGATGGTGTGTTTTTACCACCTCCAGATACTTCACCGCAAACTATTTTTTTTGCCGAAGTTCAATTTCAGAAAGATGACTTGCTGTACCATCGCTTCTTTTCAGAATCGCTACTATACCTGTATCGCAATCCGTCGCTGTATGATGATTGGTACGGGGTGGTAATTTTCCGCTCTCGCAGTTTAGAGCCGCAAAAGACCAATCTCCATCGATCGCTCATCAATAGTTCACAAGTCCGACGTATCTATTTAGATGAATTGGGTAACCCCGAAGAGCAACCAGTCGCGATCGGTTTGCTGCAATTAACTATAGCGTCGGAAGCGCAGATGGTGACACAAGCAAAACAATTAATTGAGCGGGTCAGGGCTGAAGAGCCAAGCACCTTACCTAAGGATGACATAATAGACGTAATCACAACCATCGCTGTTTACAAGTTTATTAATCTCAGTCGTGTTGAGGTCGAAGCCATGTTAGGAATTGATTTAGAGCAAACCAGAGTTTATCAAGAAGCGAAAGCAGAAGGTCGTCAAGAAGGTCGTCAAGAAGGTCGCCAAGAAGGTCGCCAAGAAGGTCGCCAAGAAGGTCGTCAAGAAGGTCGCGAAGCATTAAAATTGGAATTGGTGCCGCGAATGTTAGCACGTGGGATGACACAACAAGAGGTCGCAGATTTACTTGGGTTACCCCTTGCACAAGTCCGACAAATTGCCCGAGAAGAATCTTAAGAACTCCTGAGGCTAAAGGCGTTATTCGCGCAATATTATTTGATTAAATAACAACTAAGAAGGATTGATACTTAAAAAATTTGTCATGGTGTAATTTGATTATGCCTTGATTTTGAAACACCCGCTTGCCTATACCTTGCAAACAATTTAGTGAAGTAGGTCAAACTTTATTACCCGCAATCAAAGCAATCCAAGACGTAAGTTTATGAGAAGCAATTCTCAAAGCTTTGGAATCAGTCAGTACAGTAGAGGAGTTGCGTCAAATTTATCCGACTCACAACGGATACCTGATAGTTACGAGCGTAGTATGATGTAGAGCACAAAGCCTGACACACTATACAAAAACTACAAATAAGTCAGTCAATTTTGAGACAGCGATTCCCCTCCGGAGACAGTGCGCGATCGCTTCACTTACATAATTTGCCGTTATAATTCCTTGTATATGGGGGTATGATACGCCTCAGATAGAGTTGCGATCGTGCTTTTAAAAAAATTCAGCAAGCGAAGTCCGGAGTATACAACTTTTGTTCGTCTTGACCAATTTTCTAGGTAAGGAAGTTTTATATATCCATTATTTGGGTTGTGATTTTGGTCAGGAATTTCGTAACTTTCAAAGTAATTCCGGAACATTATTCCACGAAATAGGCTACCGTTTCCATTACTCCTATCCCGCTTGAAGATTACTTAATTATAGCGGTTCTCACTTGAATGAACTACAAATTTATCTGTGTTCATCTGCTATAGGTTGCGGTTGCTTAATTCTTTGATGTATTGCACCCAATTGACAACTGCTATAAATGAACCGCAAAGGCGCAAAGTACACGAAGAAAGAGGAGAAGAAGCTCGGTAATCTTATGGCGGAAAGGGAGTAGTTCAACTTCCGAAGAAGTTCAAAGTATCTTCTGCTTATGTTTCTACATGGCTGTTCAACAGTTTCCATTAGTTCAACTTCCGAAGAAGTTCAAAGTTAATGACTTTGAGTCAATTGCGGAAGCTCGGAAATTTAGGTTTCCATTAGTTCAACTTCCGAAGAAGTTCAAAGTTGAGACTATACAAGGAGCAGCCAGAACTCCATACTGTTTCCATTAGTTCAACTTCCGAAGAAGTTCAAAGAAATTGTAATCAAGTGTACACTCTTGGGGTCGATAAATGTTTCCATTAGTTCAACTTCCGAAGAAGTTCAAAGATTAAGAATGCGTTACCTGGGACGATTCCAGCCAATTGTGTTTCCATTAGTTCAACTTCCGAAGAAGTTCAAAGAAAAAATAATGTTAAATACAATCCAAGAAGCAATAGTTTCCATTAGTTCAACTTCCGAAGAAGTTCAAAGTCTGTAATAGTGACGGATGGACTGATGATGACACAGGTTTCCATTAGTTCAACTTCCGAAGAAGTTCAAAGCATACAATTATGAGTACGGTATAATTCATATAAACTTGGTTTCCATTAGTTCAACTTCCGAAGAAGTTCAAAGACTCCAAGTCTGGTGGTCAAACCACTACCTACACCTACGTTTCCATTAGTTCAACTTCCGAAGAAGTTCAAAGTTTTATCTTTATCTAAGAGCAGACAAGTTCGAGAAAAGACTAGTTTCCATTAGTTCAACTTCCGAAGAAGTTCAAAGAGAAAGTGTCAAAAGCTAATAAGCTATCTTTCTTAAAGTTTCCATTAGTTCAACTTCCGAAGAAGTTCAAAGGAATATTACCGAAGGTTTTTCCTCGAAGGATGGATCAGTTTCCATTAGTTCAACTTCCGAAGAAGTTCAAAGATTTTGACTGCTGAGGAAATCGAAGCAATCGGATATTCCTTCGGTTTCCATTAGTTCAACTTCCGAAGAAGTTCAAAGTATTAACCTATTTGGTTGGTGGTGGCTTTTTTTGATATTGTTTCCATTAGTTCAACTTCCGAAGAAGTTCAAAGTGAGCAGCTTTCTATTCTTTTTATCCAGCTTGGTAGTGATCGTTTCCATTAGTTCAACTTCCGAAGAAGTTCAAAGGCTAGACTTTTGAAAGCCTTACCTTGACTGAATTGTACACCCCATTATCTGAGGGGGTCAAGTTTTTACCCAAATTATTAGCAATTCTTCTCAATAAACTCATAACCAACCACCTTCAAACCCTTATCCAACAAGTTACCTGAGGGGTTCAACGAAAGAATGAGGGTTTCAGCCATTGCTTGACCCCCTCAGATGCTTATCAATAATACAAAAAACATAAACTTATCTTATGCGCTAAGCTCGCCATACACATTCAAGGGATCGCGAAGCGCAAGCTGTACGCAACTTATCGCACTTACCCACTCCCAACACTGCTCGGATAAGACGAATTTACCTCAACTATATCTTCCATTGCACCCACTTCCTCAAAAGCGGTTGCTTATTACGCTTATCATAAAATAGTAACATAGGTTCTTCACAAATGATTCTTGTCTCCGTATTTTTCCGGAATAAGTTCTTTTGCTAGGGAAGTACTGAATAAATACACTAAAAATTCATTTAGATAAACCTATAAAATAAAATTCACCCGGAAAGACAATTATTTGAATGCTTAAGACCTTATAACTATATACTCTAGCCATATGAATTTCTCCTATTGTAAGTCATATGCACTACTACAAGCACCAGAAGTACGGAAATGAGTACAAGATTTATTATCTCAATTAGAATGTCTCGAAAGTGACTTACTAGAACTTAAGAAATGCTGGGAGCATGAAGGTCAGAATAAGCTCACGGAGGTTTGCTAGCACAAGATATTGGCTCTTTCTCCAATCGCGTTCACCTACTTCATATAGAACGAAGTTAAACCGCATTGGGAGGAGAGGGACACCTGGCGTTAGTTTCTCCACTGATGGAAGCAAATGACACTGCAAACGCAAACTCAACTATCAACCTATGACTAATAGTTCAATAAAACGTATCCTCATCCTCGCCGCCAACCCCACGAACACTACCCGTTTGCGCTTAGATGAAGAAGTGCGAGAAATCGAAACAGCAATAAAACAGGCTCAAAAACGCGACCAATTTGATTTAGTACACGCTGGGCTGTCACTCCGAGAACATTACAGCGGGCAATATTGGAAGTAAATCCCCAGATTGTACATTTTTGCGGTCATGGGATGGAAGACGAAGGGCTGGTATTACAAGATGAAACTGGTCAAGTTAAGCTCGTCAGCACCAATGCCTTAGCTGGACTGTTTAAATTGTTTGCAGACAAGGTAGAATGCGTGCTCTTAAATGCCTGTTATTCAGAACTTCAGGCGGAAGTCATTAAGCATCATATTGATTATGCGATCGGTATGAATCAATCCTTAGGCGAATCGCGCAGCCATTGAATTTGCTGTTAGAGGATATTTGAAAAGTTATGATTGATGTATCAAATATTTTTTACCCCACCCTAACCCTCCCTTAAGAAAGGGGAGGAACTGAATTTTTCTTGTTTCCCCCTTTACAAGGGGGGACTAAGGGGGTAATTGGCAATAAAAATCACAGCCAACTACTTTTCAAACAATCTCTTAGCCCTACCTACTGAAATTTGTCAAGTTAAACATTTCAATCAACATTTATTCCAAGCATCAGCAACATAAGCTGAATCAACCACAGTACCCATTAAATTGACAGGTGTATTTGCTGAAGCGTAGTATTTAACCTTTCGCGACAGTTCATCAATAGCATTTATTCGTTGCTTACCCGGTCGAATATAAACGACTAAAACAGCTTTATTGGGAAGCGCATTCAGAATTTTTTGAATTTGTTCGGCGACTCTTTCTTCTGTTAACCTAGCAATTTCCACTTCTGATAACCTATTTTTTTCTTCATCTAAGATTAACTGATAATTCACTAAATCCAGAACAACAACATCGCCGGATATTTTAAGGCGTTTGGAAGCATCTAAAATTTGTGTAGATTTAAAACCACGTTCTGCAAGCAGTTGATACTCTTCTGGATAATCATCACTCAGCAATGGTTTGTCTTGTGGAAGAATGTAATTAACATTTATCCCACCAAGAACCTGTTCCCGATCTAAAATTCGTTTGAGATTGTCAACTTGTTGTCCGATCGCTTCGCCAACCGATATTTGGAGTCGTCGTTCAACTTCCTCACGAATTAACTGTCGTGCTTCTTTAAGACTTTGATTAAACAAGTAAACGCTAATAGCTCCCGTCACTCCTAAAATGACTCCAAAAACTACAAACGAAAGATTAATTGCACCAACAAAACTACCAAAACTATTATTCAGGCGGGTGTTAGCATCTTGTAGAAACTGGATTTGTGTTTTTAGCAGTTCGACATCTGCGGTTGGTGAGGGTGAGGGTTTGGGAGTTGATGCAGGTAGCCCAGGAGTTTGCGCGATGAATAACATCCACACTTTCAAGAACCAAACTCCCGTTAAATTAAATAAATTTTGCCAATCCATATCTTCCTCTATATTTAGTACTTTTGTCACATCACTGACCGTATATAGTGGTATGATAAGCGACAAATAGGGCTGCGATCGCCGAGCCATAGCATACCAGCGTTCAAGCTCCCAAGCGGCTAAAGTATAGCATTGAGTTCAATATTTGTCACACAATTGGTTCCAAATGAGACCAATTTGCTCTGAGACGGTCTAAATGTGTGCCATCAAGCCATTTCTATGTGAATCTACATAGAGCAAACCTCTATGAATATGAAGATAAGAGTTCAGTATGAGCAACCCGCAGACAGAATTTGATAGTCCTTGGAAAGATATCCTACAAATATATTTTGAAGACTTCATGCGCTTCTTTTTTCCACAAGCTCATGGGGAAGTAGATTGGACGCAAGCACCAGAGTTTTTAGATAAAGAACTCCAGCAAGTCATGCGGGATGCACAACTGGGGAGGCGATTGGCAGATAAACTGGTGAAAATTCATCTGAAAACAGGAAAAGAAGCTTGGGTGCTTGTACACATTGAAGTGCAAAGCCAAGAAGAAAGCGACTTTGCACAAAGGATGTTTATCTATAACTACCGCATCTATGACAGGTACAAGCGTTCTGTTACATCTTTAGCAATTCTGGGAGATGAACGCAGCAGTTGGCGACCGAATCAATTTGGTTATCAGTTATTTGGTTGCGAAGTTAGCTTTAAATTTCCGATAGTAAAATTGCTAGACTATCAATCAAGGTGGTCAGAACTGGAAGCCAGCCGCAATCCCTTTGCGATGGTCGTGATGGCACACCTGAAAGCTATTGAGACGCGTAATAATCGTCTTCAACGCAAGCAGTGGAAGTTGGCATTAGTTAGAAGATTGTATGAGTCAGGTATGAGGCGAGAAGATGCCATCAATTTACTAGCGTTTATAGACTGGTTATTGACACTCCCTCAAGATTTGGAACAAGAGTATTGGCAAGAAGTAGAACAATTGGAGGCACAGCACCGTATGCAGTATATTACTAGTTTTGAACGTCGTGGTATTCAAAAAGGTTTACAAAAGGGTATATCCTTAGGTTTGAAACTAAAATTTGGTGAAGCTGGTCAAAATTTATTACCAGAAATCGAAGCCATTCAAGACGTGAGTTTATTAGAAGCAATTCTCAAAGCTTTGGAATCAGTCTCTACACTAGAGGAGTTGCGTCAAATTTATCAGAATCACAACTGATAGTTGGTAATTCCGATCGCATTATGGTGCGAAGCGCAAAGCCTAACGCACCATAGAAGAACTACAAATTAAGTCAATCAATTGTACTCCCTTTCCGCCCTAAAATTACCGATCTTTGTAGGGTGGGCAGTGGTAGCCCTGTCAAGGTGACTTATAAAATTTTGATTCAGGCAGCAATTCCCCATCTTCCCTCTGGTGCGTACTCTGCGTTCTCTATGGTTAAATAAATGACTTTTGAACCGCAGAGTACGCAGAGTACGCAGAGGTAAGAGGGAGAGCTATGAGGCGAGAAGATGTCATCAATTTACTAGCGTTTATAGACTGGTTATTGACACTCCCTCAAGATTTGGAACAAGAGTATTGGCAAGAAGTAGAACAATTGGAGGCACAGCACCGTATGCAGTATATTACTAGTTTTGAACGTCGTGGTATTCAAAAAGGTTTACAAAAGGGTATATCCTTAGGTTTGAAACTAAAATTTGGTGAAGCTGGTCAAAATTTATTACCAGAAATCGAAGCCATTCAAGACGTGAGTTTATTAGAAACAATTCTCAAAGCTTTGGAATCAGTCTCCACACTAGAGGAGTTGCGTCAAGTTTATCAGAATCACAACTGATAGTTGATAGTTCCGATCGCATTATGGTGCGAAGCGCAAAGCCTAACGCACCATAGAAGAACTACAAATTATCTTAAACGTCCAACAGCGCGTAAGCTTCGTTAATTAACCGCATTTTCTCTTGAGCCTGTTTTTGCTGTTGTGGATTATTCATAAATAGATCGGGATGCCATTTTTTCACCAAAGTTCGATACGCCTGTTTTACCTCAGACTGTGAAGCACCAGGTTGCAAACCCAAAATAGTATAAGCACTCTGAATTTTTTCTTTCTCTGTCTGTGCTGATGGTTGATTTGGTACTTTGTTACTTTGAGTCGATCGCTGTTGCTGACTCGCTTGAGAACTAGATGAACCCATGTTTGCTTTCATCTGTGCTAATCTTCATCAATTTCCAAGCACGGAATTTTGCTTCTACATCTTTCTTGTTGGGAGGTGGAGTGATGGAATTCGCGAAGCTCCAGCAAAATTTCCTTACCCCCCTTGTCTCCCTTGTCCCCCTTACCCCTGATCTCCCTTGTCCCCCTTATCCCCTTGTCCCCTGCACCCTTGTCCCTACTTCCTCCTTCACTCCCTTACCAGATTGACGTACACCGATCGCAAATCTTAGGTTTAGCATTTCCTCTGGACCTTCACGTCTGGAGGAATGGGAATTTTCAAAGTTTTTTCTAACTGTTTATGCAATTGATACAAACCATTTTGTAACTGCCATAATTCCTGACGCTTTTGAGCTATTTCTAAAGGCTCTTGTTCTTGACTTTCTGAAAAACAAATGACTCTTTCGGACTTTTTCTCACAATCACCTAGTATAGATAATCCGCGATCGCTAAGACAAATCAAATAATCATCAACAGCATCAATACAAAGTCTAGCCACTTTTTGATGGTAAGATTCCTTTGTTATTTTTTCCCCCTCTTGTTGTATTTTCTTATTCACTAAATAAGAAATACTACCAACAACAGCAGCGCCTACAGGACCACCCAAAAGCCACCCGATACCGCCTCCAACAGCAACGGAACCAGGTTCGCTCAAACCATCAAAACTCCCTGATTGAGGAGGTAAAATGACTTTTGGCTCATCCGGTAAGGGAATTAATAAATCCTCTGGACGTTCTGCTTGAAAAAAATCGTATGCCTGGTATAACCATTTTACTATATCTTGCTGAAACTCTTTCAAATCCTTTTTCAGAGTATCTCTCTCCCAATTTTTAAAATTACCTTGGGCTAGAGCAACAGCTCCATCAGCTTGATACTTACTACGTAAATTGGACACAGCCAACCAATCGCGTAACTTAGAGAGACTAGCAGCAAAGCCTTGTTTGATTATTTGTTCTGCACGAGTTTTTATATCATTTTTAGCATTTTGTTTCTCATCAAATCCTTTGATTTCACTTTGCAAAGGAGTTATTTTAGCTTGTAAAGATTGTCGCACTTTCAAAGCTATAGGTTCTACTCTTGGCAAACGCACCTTTTGGCTGTTTTGTTGAAATGTTGATACAATATTTTGCAAAGCAGATTCAAAAGCAACCAAACCGCTACTACTAGCAGCTGCAACATCCCCTTTCAGCCTTGCTCTTAACGCAGGTAAAGCATCAACACGATATAAATTGCTAAAACCAGACGGTAATTCGGCTCGAAAACTTTCAGCGATAAACCGCAAACGATTTTGGACTTGTTTTTGCTCTTCTGGCTCTAGTAAATTAATAAAATTAGCAACAAAAATAACTGTTTTAATACCACGTTCTAATAACCAATCCCGTAAATTCTCCCTTTCACCTAAAGTCATTAACTTGCGAGCATCAAGAAGTTGTACGACTAGATCTGCACTCAAAAGTTGTTGGCGAACTAAATTATCTTGTTCTTCTCTGTCATTTGTTCCTGGTAAATCCAAGAATTCTACACCAGTGTCTAAAAAGGGATGGGGACAAAAAACTTCTACAGATGCTACATCGCTTCTCATCCGCCTGTCATTATCTAAAACAGCAAATTGCTTTAAAACTTCAGTTCCACTGCGATAAACTTCTGTCCCATCTGTTAGAATAACCCGAGTTCTGAGGCTAGTTCCATACCTAACAATAATTGCAGCACCAGTTGTGGGAATTAAATCAATTGGCAAAGCGCGATCGCCCAACATGGCATTAATTAGGGTAGACTTACCGTGATTAAACGGTCCAAAAACTGCAATCCGAAAGTTAGGATAAGTGAGGTGATTGCAGATAGCGATCGCATCTTGATACAGTTGCGATTTAGGAGCTAAATTGAGCAAAGCAGATGCCGATTTTAGAGCATCTGCGAGTTGTTGGTAATCTTCTTTTTGCTGTGGTTGCATCCTTTTCTTCTCCTCGTTTTCTTCTTCTCGTTCCCAGGCTCAGCCTGGGAATGACTTAGTAGAGGCTCCGCCTCCAGTACAATTGTGTATATGAGGCAGAGCCTCAATGAATGCATTCCCAGGCTGAGCCTGGGAACGAGTGTGTTAGGCTGAGCCTGGGAACGAGTGTGTCAGGCTCAACCTGGGAACGAGTAACAAGGAAAGCTAACTGTAGTAAGCTAATAAATTGTTGTAAGCTGACTCAACTGTCTGCAATTGAGTAAAGATGTCTTCTTCCAACCTTTTCAACCGCTTCAATTCAGTTTCGCGATCGATCTCGCGAGTTTCCTTTTGCTTGAGCAAATTATCCAACTCGGATTTCCGGGCGGAGATATCATCATTAATGCGCGTGCTGACTTCCTTTTCATAAGAGTCAAAGCACTCTTTAACTGCCTTATGAACTGTATGCCATTGCTCGTGGGCGACTTGTGGCAAATACTTGACTAACTCTTTCTTTGCTGTTTTCACTAACTCTTTACGCGCTTGATCTGCTTGTAAAAAGCCAACACCCAAACCCAGCAAAGCAAAGCCAATCGGTCCGAGGAAAACTCCCGTGACTGCTGTAATTATCCCACCAATCCCAATCACAGTGAAGTAGTTTAACAGGATATTTTTCCAGTCAAAGCCGACACCAGCCATGGCTACACCCGCTAGGTTACCCTTAGAAAGGGATAACAATCCCATCGCCCACTTTGCCCAACCAGGAGACTTATCTTCTTCAGTTGTGGTGTTCGTGTTAACTTTGACTTTTTCTCCTGTCAATTGTTCTGTGATTCTGTCTGTGACTTGGGTGTAAGATGCACCATACTGCGCTGCACTTCTGGAAAGTTGGGCAAATGCTGCACTGATGTCTTTTTCAGCCGTCAAAGTCCAAGCAGCAGATTTATCGGTGATATATTGTTCAAAAGCTTTTTGCAGTGCCATATTAAAGGCTTCTCGCTTCCCATTGCTGAGAAAATCAAACAGATTTAATTCTGGCTGATAGCGGAGGAAATCTGTTTCAAAGGTATTTCCCAAGCCCAAAACATAGTCGCGGAAAGAATCTGCCACAGCTTTAGATTTGGTGTCACTGGTGTTTCTGATTTCTTGCTGAAATTGATCTCGGATATTTGTGAGTTTTTTGAATTCGGGTTCTACAGAGTTAATTCTTGTTCGCAATTGGTTGACATCTTGGTCAAGTAATGGGATTCTTCTTTCAATGGCTTCGCGAGTGCGATCGCATGCTTGTCTTGCTAACGTTCTGACTTGGCGCAGTTCTGCGATCGCTCTTTCACGAGTCAGAAAAGTATTCAACGAACCCATAAAATTAGGAAAGCCAGTTCCCTCCAAAGAAGCTTGAGGGTTTTTCAATCGACGACGCAGTGCTTGAATGGAAGAGATTTCAAACACTCGTTCATCATAGAGATCGTGTCCATCTACATAACAGTATTCAGCCAGATTAGCTCGGAAAACCTGTCTCAATCTATCCTCAGCCGATTTTAATTCCTCTTCATCGTCAGGATCAATCAAAGATTCCTTCACTTGATCCCAAGCATTAATCAGAAAGAAAACTGACAGCCCCCGTCCTTTGATATAATTCTCCAAATAGCGCCGTTCCCCAAGGGTGCAAGGTTGCGATGCTCTCATGACAAACAAGATGGCATGACAGTTATTCACGTAACCCAACGATAATTCGTTTCTTGCTTCCGTATCATTCAATCCTGGGCTATCAACAATTTCAATTCCCTTGGAGAGTAGAGGTAAAGGGTACTCAACCACTGCATAATCAACATCTGGGAAAGCTTGCTTTTTCTCTTGCTCTAGTTTTTTTGCTTCTTGTGGATCGATAGTGTATTTAAACTTAAAGTTTTGAAAATCTAACTGCTGCGGGCTTTTGCCATCATTATAATAGACAGTGACTTTTTTTTCCGCGCCGTAACGTAAAATTGTTAATACTGCCGTACAAGGATTCACATCGCTTGGTAATAAATTCTCACCCAGTAAGGCATTCAGTAAGGTACTTTTACCCCGTTTCATATCTCCCAGAACGAGCAAGCGAAAGACACCCGTGCGGAGGTTTTTACTAGCTACTTTAATATCTTCAATATCGCGTTCTAAACTGAGTTTTCCAGATGTTGTGTCTCCAGCAACTTCCGCGTGCTCGATTGTATTAGCTATTTGATTTAAAGCAACAGCAACCTCAGCGCGAACTTGTACGACACGCTCTAAGTCATTGAGAAATGTATCAGTTCCTGCTTGAGTCACCATGTTTGTTGAATTATGAATTATGAAGGATGAATTATGAAGGATGAATTATGAAGGATGAATTATGAAGGATGAATTATGAAGTAAACTCCATCAATGGATTGAGGGGCTTGCTTCCATCTATTAACCTATTTTTCATCCTTTATCTTTTATCCTTCATCCTTTTTTGGTCAAAAAAAAGTTTATATGCAACAAATCCTAGCAATCCAATAATGACAATTCCTGCTATAAATGATGCTACTTTGACAGCAACAATTGCTATAACTCCGAGAGCAAATAATTTAGCTCCGAGAATAGCTTTCTTTTGCCACGGTTTTTCAAAGTTTTTAGACTGATGCTTTACGGTTTGATAAACCTCAGCATTGTCAGCATTCATTTGATTGTCTAACTCACGCAGTCTCAGTTCTGTCTCTTTTTCCCGGAGTTGACGCTCAACCCGTTCTAAGTCTTTATACTTATCTTCTGGAGATTTCACCCTTGGTTACTCCAATCAATTAGGATAATATCAGCACTAAAAATGGATAATAAGTAAAATAACTTCCATTTAATTGGAATAACATCAGTGCAAGTACTGTTTTTGTTCTCACTAGCTCCCCGAGAAGTGCGTGAAACGGAGCAATTCGTTAGAAATCGAAGTAATTCGGTTTTTGACTTCACCAAGACTCAGTGTAGAACTGTTGATTCCACATTATCCGTAAGGGTTTAAGTCCGCTTAAAGGTCATGACTTAATGAGATTAGCCAGTCTCAAGCGTCGGAGAAGGAACATGGCTGCTCACGACAGCGCAAAACCGTAATCCACTGACAAACTTTTAAGCAGTGTCGAGGCACACCATACCCCAATAGGGAGATTCATCAAATGATGATTACTAATTCGGTATTTGTTTTAAGTAAAAACGGAAAAATACTAAAACCAACGACTCCAGTTAGAGCAAGGTTCCTACAGTCTCAGGGCAAAGCTAGTTGCCTAAGGCTATTTCCATTTACTTTAATTCTAGATAAGGATGTTGATGAAAATGTAGAGCCATATTTAGAACTACGAATTGACCCCGGTTCAAAATTTACAGGGATTTCTCTAGTGGATTTAAATAAGAATGAAATTGTCTGGGCAATGGAATTAGAACACCGAGGCGATCGGATTAAAATGGAGATGATTAAAAGATCTGGTGTTCGAGGTTCTAGAAGGACCAGAAGACTTCGCTATCGGAAAAAACGGTTCGAGCGTCAAAAACCAAATGGTTGGCTAGCACCATCTTTAAGGCATCGGTTGTTAACTACCCAGACTTGGATAAAACGATTGCTGAAAATAGCTCCAATTAAATCAATTGCAATTGAATCGGTAAAATTCGACTTGCAAAAAATGGAGACACCAGACATAGAAGGTATTGAATATCAGCAAGGTACTTTATGGGGCTACACTCTACGCGAAGCGTTGCTTGAGCATTGGGGTAGAGAATGTGTTTATTGTGGTCAAACAGATGTCCCCTTACAAATTGAGCATATTAATGCACGTAGCAACGGAGGTAGTGACCGATTCTCAAACCTGACTTTATCTTGTGAAAAATGCAATCAGAAAAAAGGGAATAAGCCAGTAGAGCAATTTCTCAAAGACAAAGGCGAAATTCTCCAAAAAATTACATCACATCAGAAGAAGTCATTAAGTGATGCTGCGGCTGTTAACTCTACCCGTCAAGCCATATTTGAAATGGCACATCAATTTGGATTGCCTGTAATCAGTGGAGACGGTGCATCTACTAAAATGATTCGTATTAAAAGCGGATTGCCAAAAGCACACTGGATTGATAGTGCTTGTGTAGGAACCGACCAAATTGTCAAATTGCGAATATGTCAACCATTGCGGATTACCTGTACTGGACACGGTACTAGACAAGTGCAGAGAGTCAATGCTAAAGGTTTTCCGGCTATCGCTAGTATCAAGAAAAATCCTGTTACTGGTAAAAAAGAAGTTAAGCTAGTTAGCAAAAATCAGAAATATACTCATGCAACCGCAGGCGATTATGTGATTTGTAATTTGCTAAAAGATCGCAAACACGTTCGCTCGGGAATTTATCGAGCTAGAGTTAAAACGCCCACTGACAAAGGAGTAGAAGTGCTAATTAACGGTCATCGGATTGCTGTAGATCGACAATACGTCAAACTAATTCATCAATCTGACGGTTACGAATACAGTTTTACTACGATTGACCAGGATTTACTTCGTTTTAGCGCGATTTGATAACTAGACAACTCCTGCGGATGCGCCCATCGCGAATGAAGAGTAACGCCACCCATCTCGTCCATCTCGTTCCCAGGCTCCGCCTGGGAATGCCTTAAGAGAGGCTCCGCCTCCTGTGTGTAGCACAACGCTCTGCAGCAGCCCACCATAAGAGTACTGACTGAGAGGTACCCCATTAACCCGCTGTATCCGCAGAAGTTGTCGGGGATCTAGAGGATCTTGCAGAACGTCAAGTTTAAGAGCGATAAGCTGAGTACAGCTTGTGCTTCGCAGCGCACTCTAGTTTGTTTGCTTTAAGCTGATTTCAAAAGACAACTTAGAGGTGTAGAAGCAGACATCAAAATCTGAAAAATTAGCTTACATTTTTCTTTTTTCAGAGTGACTACAAAGGGTTGACGATCGTTTAATTACAAGCAGAACATCCCAGAATAACAAAGAATGACAAATGGATTTAGTAGACGAAAATATGGTATTTAGACTACAATCACTCCGTAGAACTCAACTTAATTAGCTATGGCTAAAATTGTGGCTGTTCATGGAATTAACCAAGAATTTAGAGGTAGCAATACAATTCATGCCGAGTGGTTGCCAGCACTCAAAGATGGTTTGGAACGCGCTGGGGCTAAATTAGAGTCTGAGCAAGAATTTCGCTGTGCATTTTACGGAGACCTGTTCAGGGGTCGCCCGAAGTCAGGAACTGGGATACCTAATTATGATGCCAACGATGTTGAGTCAGATTGGGAGAAGGAACTCCTTTTGCAATGGTGGGAAGAAGCGGCAAAAGTAGAAGATGGTATTAGAGGCCCAAGTGAGCCATCAAGAGAAAAATCAACACCCGGATTTGTTCAAAAGGCTCTCACAGTCTTAAGTAATTCCAAGTATTTTGGTGGCGTCGCTGAGAGTATCGTAATATACTACCTCAAACAAGTTCGCAATTACTTACATAGGCAGGATTTAAGACAGCAGATTCGAGAGCGAGTTGTGGAGGCCATTGATGAAGATACCCGCGTACTTGTGGGTCATTCTTTAGGGTCAATTGTTTGTTATGAGACCTTATGTCAGCATCCAGAATGGCCTGTCAAAGTTTTTGTTACTCTGGGTTCCCCCTTGGGAATAAGACGGCTAATTTTTGACCGACTAGACCCAGCGCCCCAAGATAATTTAGGTCAGTGGCCGGGAAGTGTAGAAAAGTGGATCAATATTGCCGATCAAGGAGATGTTGTTGCTCTGGTAAAACGGCTAAACCCTTTATTTCATGGATCTGTAGAAGACAAGCTAGTTGATAACGGTGCTAATGCTCACGATGCAAGTCGTTATTTCACAGCAGCCGAAACAGGAGAAGCAATTAAGTTGGGTCTTATTGATGAATGAGAGAGCAATATGCATGGAAAAACTCGGTACTACCTAATTGCTTGTGGAACAAGTGAATATGATGATAATTATAATCCATTACCTAGTGTTAATGAAGATCTAAAAACGGTAGTCGAGGTATTTACTCAACATTTCGGTTATGAGCGAGTTTTGGAAGACTTGCAATCTAATCCGAGGGCTGAGGAGCTCAAAAGACAATTTGCCGATTGGCTTCAAGATAAAGATCGGCGCGAAACTGATATTGTAATTTTCTACTATTCTGGTCATGGGGATTCTCTGCCAGGAGATGGACATTACTTGGTAATGAAAGATACCATTATTGACCAAATTGGAACGACCGTTTTACTCACAAAAGATTTAGTCCGCCCTCTAATTAATAAGGGAGTAAAAATATCCCAAATTCTTTATATTATCGATACTTGTCATTCGGGATCTGGTGCAATAGATGTTACGAATTTTGCCTTAAACGTAATTCAGCAATATCAACCAGTCGAAAAAAAGACGAATATTGCCGTTCATGCTATTGCTGCCTGTCGTGCGAAGCAAACAGCAAACGAAGGTGTATTCTCCAATGCACTTGCAAATGCAGTTAAGAAATTGTGTCAGGATGTGGGTTTACAGACTCTGGGGTATATCAATCTAGATAAGCTAATAGAAGAGATTAAACAAAATAATACCTCTGAAGAGCAACATGTTCAATATAGCATTGCGGGAACTGAGACTTCGGCTAAATTTTTTCCTATTTTACCTAAAACTTTGCAGACATGGAAAGAAAACCGCTATGATTTTATAGAAGAATTGTTAAAGTTTTTAAGGGAAAGATTGGACGATAGTTTGTTTTTAATCAATTCTTTTCTTTTAAGTAGCAAATTTATTGAAGAATTTGTCTTAGATGAGCCAGACCTCAAAGAGAAATTAAAAGATTTATCAATTACACCAGTGTCAGATGGAATTTGCCCGCTGATTGCCTGTTCAGAATGGTGTAGGAAAAGATTCAGCGAGCGCGGTAATTACTACCAGCCAAGTCTCGCTCAGAATATTGAAGAATGGCAAAGACAAGTAATTGAATATAGAACAGGAGTAGATTTACGGAAAATTCAAGAGTTGGTCAGGAATTCATTTAACCAACTAAAAAAATATCTCAAAGATAGCGAGATCCGGCTTCAAATTGAAATTGAACCGGAATTAGATCACGATAATAATACAGGACAACTTTCTGGCTCATTGCTTTTAAATATGAATCTTTGGGTAAAAAGTAAGGATTTGCCATTGGCTCGATATGCCGAGAATGTGCGTTTGGATCTGAAAAAAAATAAACAGAATACTGAATCCGAAAGCGACAGTTTATATACTTGTCTCCAAGATATATTCCCAGATTTAATTCAGAAAGCTCATTATAGTCTGCACATTTTGCTAAAAGGGGTTAAGCTTGAGATTGAGTTTTTTCTCCCATTAGACTACTACAATACACCCATAGATAAAATTAGCGTTAATGATAATAGAGATTTTAGCAAATTAGGTAAACTATATCGAGTATTTATTAACTCATTTGAACGTTATTTTGATGAATATTTTTTTAGATCTTCTTCAGATATTGATGACAAAAAAGATAGATTATGGAAGAGCAATAATGATAGTTGTGAGATTGAATTTCCTGGAGAAGATATCTTTTATATCGGTACAGAGCCATCATTATCAGAATTGAAAACAATTGAGGAAAGCATAGCGATCGCAGTCTGGAGTCGAAATAAGAGCAAACCTCTTGTTGAAGGAGACGAAGGTCATATAAAAAGAGCAGAATGGAGGGATTGGCGTCACAAAATACATGAATTACGCAAACAAAAAGAAGACTTAGAAATAACGCTTTTCTGGGATGATTTATATCCCAAGCCTTCCCGACGCTGTAGACCTTTCAATACTGGAGTGGTAGAATAAGATGGCGAACGACCAAACAGCCGAAGAGAAGGATCTTCGCATTTACCGTGGCTTAACCCTGAGTGCTGATAGTGTGCCAAACCCAGAAAAGCAGCAAGAGCATCTCAATCGCATCCCGCCGCCCCCGCCTTGGCGAACTTTTGGTCTGTCAGTCGAAGAGTGGAAGAAAGCGAAGTCAGAGGAAAGCTCACACAACGTAGGCAAGAGCGACCCACGAGCGTTAGGGTTTGTTCCCAGTACGCAAGCAGTAGAGTTAGTTAATGCTGCATTGTGTTTGCGCCGCCCTTTGCTGATTGAAGGGAATCCCGGATCGGGTAAGACATCTTTAGCTTATGCGGTAGCGTGTGAACTGGGGCTGCCAGGACCGTACCGCTGGTCAATTGTTTCTCGCACTACCCTGAAGGATGGTCTGTATGCCTACGATGCCATTGGGCGATTGCAAGAAGCTTCCCTACTCAGGCAAAAAGTCGGTGAAACAGGTAAGATTGCAGACCCTAGCATTGGTAAGTATCTAAGGTTGGGACCTATGGGTATGGCATTTCATCAGTCTCGACCGGGTAGACCAGCGGTACTGCTCATTGACGAGATCGATAAGAGTGATATTGATATGCCCAACGATCTGTTGCATATTTTTGAAGAAGGATTTTTTGAAATACCAGAACTGGCTCGCTTACAAAGTGACGCTGAAGAGGTACTCCCCTACCGCAGTCAACGAGATGATAGTGGTACAAAAATTTCTATCGAAAAAGGGTTTGTGCAATGTCAAGAGTTTCCCTTAGTATTTATGACCAGTAATGAAGCACGAGAGTTTTCGCCGGCTTTTCTGCGCCGATGTTTGCGCCTATCCGTTAGACAACCTGACACGGAAGAAGGTTTCTACAATATTTTAGAGCAGCGGTTCGATTCTGAGTGTCTGAAGAAAGTGGATGAGCCAGCTAGAAAATTAATTCAAGATTTTCTCGATCGCATTAAGAAGAAGGACGTAAAATTAGCGACAGATCAATTGTTAAATGCTATCTATCTCTTACTGCAAGGTGACAATCTCACCCAAGAGAAGCGTCAATTTTTGTTGGATACCGTCTTCAAATCGTTGTGAGGGTAGAGAGGGGAAATGGGCAGAGAAAAAGATAAATGGTGGGGAGATGATAGAGAGACCGCTGACCTGATTTGGTGTGCGGCTCACTTGCATCGCATTATTGCCCCTCCATCCCTCAAAGGCGTTGAACCGGCAGAAGATTTGCGCCCTCCTGATGGGGATCTGCCTGCTGGAGAATCCCCGGAAGGTAGCGCAAAGGATATTCTCCCTCCTGCTAAAGAGATAGAGCCACGGACACCTATTGCCACTTATCCCAAAACCTCAGAGCATCTTCCCACGTCCCTTGAAAAAAAAGAGCCACCCTCCAGCGATCGCGCCTCCTTAGTTCGCGTTCCCGACCCGTTTCCCTTACCCAAACCTTCGTCAATTAGTAAGATGCTTTTGCCTTTAGCCAAGCGAGTTCCGAGTATCTTGGCGAATGAATTCGATATTGATGCCACAGTCGAGCAGACAGCCGAGGCAAATGGATTGCCGATTATGGCATTTCGCCCTCCCTTAGAGCGATGGTTTGAGGTACATTTACTGATCGATCGCTCACCTTCAATGGCGTTTTGGGGAGA
Organism: Scytonema sp. UIC 10036; assembly: GCF_009725235.1. The sequence continues at coordinate 55,568 of NZ_WJFC01000019.1, read as the reverse complement.
TTTAGCGGAGGGGGTAGCAACGCTCTTTCGGTGGCAAGGATTTTTCCGGGATGTACGGGTATGGCAGTTTGAGACGGGGAACAGTGAGCCAAGATTGTTTTCAGGTGCTGAACGTATTGAACGGGAGATTCGTAGTCTCATTGCACCAGGGCGGAATCGAATCTTTGTCGCGTTAACAGATACTTTGGGGAAGGCTTGGCATTCAGGAGCTGCATTTGCAGCGTTGGCTATTCTAGGGGAGCAGCATCCCGTTACCATTGCCCATGTCTTTCCCCAGACTCTGTGGCAGCGGACTGCCTTGCACCAGGCAATTCTACGGCCTCTCGTGGCTCCCCAGCCAGGATGTGCTAACTCAATGTTAAAAGTGGGAGCTAGGCTCCATACGACGGTTGATCTTTACCGATTTCCGATTTTCAACTTATCCCCCAACCATTTTAATACTTGGGCGCATTTCCTTGCGGGGAGTGGAGGTAATTCTATCCAGGGGGTTTTAATCAGACAAGAAGCACCAGTGGATACAAACCTTGAGAACAGTAAGCAGATGCAGGGGAAGCCCGAACCAATGGAAGAGACCCCCGAAGATTTACTGCGAGGATTCTTGACTAATGCCAGTCCTAAAGCACGGGAACTCGCCAAGGTGCTGGCTGCGGTTCCCTTGATTCCTCCAGTGATGCGGTTGGCACAACGTCAGTTTTTGCCCGATAGCGAACACTGGCATCTAGCAGAAGTCTTTTTTAGTGGTCTCCTCCAACGGTCTCCCCTGGGACCGAAGGAAGCAACTGTTCCAGAAACTTGGTATGAGTTTCGAGCAGGAATTCGCGAGTTGCTGCTCGAAAATAGTCCAGTTCAACGCACGGCTGAAATTTGGCGGGAAATTGGGGATTTTATCCAGCATCACTATGGAAGTCTCCGAGATTTTCAGGCGCTCATTCCCAACCCAACGGGTTCTATCCAAAATATAGCTGTAGACCGAAATCATTACTTCGCCGAGGTTGATGCAGCAGTTCTTATGACTTGGGGGGGCGAATATGCCAGTCGAGCGCAAGAACTCCGTGCCGCAGTGAGGGAACGCAAACGGCAGATTGAAAGTTTCCCGCCTAGAAGGACTTTTGAATTTGAAGTGGCACTGATAGAGGTTAATTCATCTGCGCCAATCAATACAAGCAGTCCTCTAGAAATAGTCGATGGGGTAGTTTTTACGAAAACAGGGAAACATTTGAATGATGTTGAACAGCTAATACTAGAGGGAACACTAGCAAATCAAACTTACGAGCAGATTTCAGCTTTAGGAACAGTCTCCGTGCGGGATTTAAAAAATGTTGCTCTTAAGCTATGGAAAGTTCTATCTGAAGTATTTGGTGAAAAGATTACCAAAAAAAATCTGCAAAATGTACTTAAACAATGGGAAGCACGTCGTCAGTTAACCATTCGCCGTTATCGTCGGCAATCTCAATGTTTTATCGAAGATTTGGGGAATGGAGTACAGCTAGAAATGGTAGCTATTCCTGAAGGTAGCTTTTTGATGGGATCGCCAGAGGATGAGTTGGAGCGAAGAAGCAATGAAGGACCTCAACATAAAGTAACAATTAAACCTTTTTTCTTGGGCAAATACCCGGTAACTCAGGCACAATGGAGGGCAGTTGCGTCTCTTCCCCAAGTCAACCGCGAACTCAACCCAGATCCATCTTATTTTAAAGGTGAAAATCGACCAGTTGAGCAAGTTTCATGGTATGATTGTGTAGAGTTCTGCGATCGCCTATCCAACTACACTAAAAAAACTTACCGTCTACCAAGTGAAGCACAATGGGAATATGCCTGTCGTGCAGGTACAACAACTCCATTTCATTTTGGCGAGACAATTTCGACTGAGTTAGCCAACTATAGAGGCACGGCTAACTATGGAAAAGGAAACAAAGGAATTTTTCGTGAAGAAACTACACCCGTCGGAAGCTTTGGTGCAGCTAATGATTTTGGGTTATATGATATGCATGGGCAAGTCTGGGAATGGTGTGCTGACCATTGGCATAGAAATTATGAAGGAGCACCTACAAATGGAGAAGCGTGGCTAATTCGTAACAATAATGATAATCGAGAAAGGATACAGCGCGGTGGTTCGTGGTACGACCTCCCTGATCTCTGTCGTTCCGCACGTCGCAACTGCATCAACCCGGAGGACGACGACGTCATTATCGGTTTTCGTGTTGTGTGCGTTGTGTGGCCGAGAACTAATAGCCCTTGACACTTGAGCACTTTTGCACTTGGCTCTTCTTCTCTTAGCACTTGGTCAGCGTAACGGAGTGGAGCGATCTAAAATTTTTTTTTCAAAAATCCAACTACATGAATATAGTATATCATGTAAATCCCAGTCTGTAAATTTTGCCTAAACTTTTCTCACAACCACTACGATTTGGTAGAGTCGATGGGTGGTATTATCCACCGCACCTCTCTGTTAAATCTGGACGTGCGTATTTCTACGCATCCAGCTTCCGATATTCTTAGATAAAGGTTTCTTCTGATTGTCTCATCGTCCCCAATTATGAAAATGACTTTCATAATCTAACTGGTATCCGGGTTTTCGCGCACAACAGTATCGTAGAATTCCCCTCTATCTTTTGCTCATGTGGATGTAATCATGGCAGCTTTCGTGAATAACAACTAGGTTGTTTTTCTTCCAGTTACAGTGATTGCCATCAATGTGGTGTAAGTGTAGTCGTTCTTCACTTGTACACTTTAAGCCACATTCAGCACAAGTATGGTTTTGCCTTAGTAATTGCTTTGAGGTTTCTCCGTCATATAGTTTACTGTTCCTCTCAGACCAGTAAACCAGGTCTCCGTCGTAGGGTGATTTATTTCCTTGGACTTTGATATGTTTTCCTTCGGAGTAACTTACCTTGGGAAAGGCTTGTTCTATCAGTTTTTCTGCTGATTTGCGGTTTTGTTTCTTCTCTTTATTGAACACTTTGAATGTTCTATGGTTGATAAACCACAGTGAGAATCTTGCCCCGCTCATATCGCAATACTTGTGATAGTTTCTCCATCCTCTGACAATTAGAGCTAATTTCTTAGCCTTAACTTTAGCACCATAATTCGAGTTGTTGACGACTTTCTTGACTTTCTTGCGGAATGTTTTGAAGTTATCCTCTGAGGGAGTAGTTTTTAACCTTCCGTCGTTGTACACTTTGAAGTGCCAACCGAGAAAATCAAATCCATCTGTCGAAGCGGTTAACTTTGTCTTTTTCTCGCTTACCTTTAGCCCTCTTTCTGCTAGAAATTGACTGATTTTGTTAAGTATCTCTTCTGCATCGTCTTCTGGTCTGAGGAAAAGTACCATATCATCTGCATACCGGACACAGGCTTTTACTATGTCTTTATCTGCTGTTTTAGGGGTTATTCTATACCCTTTTTGATTATGGTATCGATGTATATTCTCAATTCCATTGAGCGCAATGTTGGCTAATAACGGACTCACCACCCCCCCTTGCGGAGTTCCTTGTTCGGGAAATTCGGGATTTATTCCTGCTTTGAGTGCTCGGAATATTCCGTCCTTTAATGCTCTAGGAGCAATAAGGTTTTCCATGATAGTGGAGTGGTTTATCCTATCAAAAGTGGGTAGCTAGCTAGCGAGGTTTCCAATTATTGGCTCCTTTTCCAACTAGCCCCCGCCGAACCGTGCTTACGAGTTTCCAGGTACACGGCTCTCCAGTATTCCATTATCATGAGACTTGTTTACCTGCGGGGTTACCTGCGTGTATAGCATCATGGCATTGAGGGCAGACCATCAAAGTTTTTCTCCTACGTGCGGACATGATTTGCATCCATTGCGGTTTTTCTTTTCTACCTTTGGTTTTGAGGTCTTTGAGGGCGCGAATATGGTGAACTTCAATATCACCTCTTGCCCCACAAATCTCGCATTCATCAGCTTGAAGCCGTTTAATCAGTTCATTTCTGAACGCGGGCTTTCGCGCTCGTGGCAGGTCTTCTATGATTGTTTTTAGGTTGCGTTTTAGTGGTATACCACCGAAACGAGCCACTAAGGGTTTCTTGCCTTCTCTTGGGACGGTGATTTCGACACACTTTCTTAGACCGTGTGGCAGTTTTACCGTCTTGTGATACTTCGCGCAAATTTTAGCCACGCTAGTTTTGTGTTTACAAGCAAGAGTTTTCATCAACGAACTCCACATAACCCATTGGAGTTTTTGGAGCCACGCGATGTTTTGAGCAAGGCTGTAGAATTGTACGTACCCTCTATATTCTGATTGGTAAATGTTGATGATAGTGAAATCATCATCATTTATTAATTCAGGGCGGTGAATGGGTTTCCCATTTCTCATATAGAGAGAACATTTTTCTTCTACAAAGCTTGTGGGAATTCTTAGTCCAGTAATTCCATTAATTGAGCGCTTACCATTGGTATGCTTAGTGTCGGAATATTGAACTAGAATTTCGTAACCTAAGAAGTTCGCTGCTTCGTTTCTAGCATGAGTAATTAAGGTCTTTTCTTTAGATAATTCTAGCTGAAGATTTTCCGCTAGAAATGTCTTCAATTTTTCCTTGATTTCTTTTGCCTCTTGAAATGAACCAATGAATCCAAGTAGAAAATCATCAGCGTACCGCACATAATTTAGCCTTCTGTATTTAGGGTCACGAACATCTTTGGAAGGCATTTGCTGGTATTGAATTTCCAGTTGACGCGCTTTTTCAATTTGTCCCTTCTTCCTGTAATACCAGGCAAGTTTTACGAGTTTTGAGTATTCCGGATTTTCTGCCCTTGCTTTACCTCTTGTATACTCTGGGATAAGTGTCCGTTCGATAAATTTATCGAATTTATCAAGATAGATATTGGCGAGTATGGGTGATACTATCGCGCCTTGCGGTGTTCCGCTGAGGGTGGAGTGATATCTCCATTGCTCACAATAACCTGCCTTGAGTAAGTTTTCAATCAATCTCAGGAAGCGGTTATCTTGGATTTTCTCGCACAGAATTGACATTAAGATTTTATGGTCTATGTTGTCAAAACAGCCTTTGATATCTCCTTCAATAAACCACTTGGTTCCTTGCCAAGTGCGGTCTATTACTGTTAGCGCCGTATGGCATCCGCGTTTTGGTCTGAAACCATGACTGTTGTCGGAAAATTGGGGTTCATAATACGCTTCTAATATTAAACGTACTACTTCTTGAACCAATTTGTCTTTCCAAGTAGGAATACCTAGTGGTCGAGTTTTCCCATTTTTCTTGGGAATATTAATTCGCCTCACTGGTGTCCATCGAAAGCGTTCATATCGAATCTCTTCGATAAGAGTTTCAATCTTTTTCATGGACATTCCGTCAGCAGTTTCCTGAGTTATCCCAGGCGTCATTGCTCCAGCATTTTTATAAATGCGGCTATACGCTAAAAGGTACAAGTCGGGATTGAACAACTGTCTGTAGACATCATCCAGTGGTAAACCCCGGTACCCCCTGTCTCGGATTACATTTAACACCGTTTCGGCGTTTCGCATCTCGCGTACCTCTCGGTAACAATGTAAGAAATACCTGTTCCCCTTTGCCATGTGGACGGCTTTCCCGCCCTCGGACTACTATGGGAACTCTGTAGTCATAGGACTCGCGTCCCATAGACCATCCCGCGCTTCATCAACTCGGTACGTATCAGTGTGATTTAGGTGTCCCACTCATTCGTTAAGCCATCTCATCGGTGGCTGACTTCGTTTAAAGAAGTTGTGTGGTTCAAATGCTTAAAACTACACACAAACGATTATTCCTTTTAGGCGTTGTAGGAATAGGTAATCGAGTATACCGTCAGAATTGGGCTTCAGATAGTTTAATCTTCACCTTGTCACACAAGTCTTGCCGAACAATGGTTTTAACGCCTTCTCTCCATTTCCGGCTTTACCAACATGCTGTTGTCCCTTTTGTCTTTCGACTCCAGGTAAGTTGGTTGACTTAGAGACATTCTTCTTAGTCTCTCCCAACTTGGTTGGGAATACCGCGTTAATCGTCGCGGCGCACGCACTTTTCAATGTCTAACTCAAGAATTCTTTTTGTGATGCTGTTTGAGGTGCTTCTTAGATTTGTGAATACCTGTTTTTGGGCATCGTGGGCAGAGCGCCCAATTCTAAATCCATAGCTATGTTCATGAAAAGTTGCTTCGTGTGCTGGTTCTAGGGCAAATTTTGCTAGGCATTGCCACGTTCTATCTGCAATAGTGGGTACTTTTAGCATTCTGGTCGAACCGTCTTTTTTGGGAATTGGTATTTCTCGTAGTCGATTGTGATACCAATTTTGTTGTCTGAGAAGCAACTCTAAATCAAATCTCTCCTCAAACGTTAAGGCAGTTTTTCCATCGATGCCAGCAGTCTTTTTACCAGCATTTAGCTGAGTTACTTGACGAATAGCCAGAAACCTACCAGCTTTAGACTTCAGAATTAGCTTTTGAATTGACTTCGCTTTACGTTTGTCGCCAACTCGAATAGCTTTGAACACTCTCTTTTGTAGGCGGAATAACTCTTTCCGGAATTTCTTCCAGGGTAGTTTCTTCCAAAGTTCACTAGCATTTCTGCTGTGTCTAACCATGCTCTGCTCCATTGAATGTTTTCTGAATACCTTGCAGCAGTTACGCCGCATCCTACCCGATATAAAGGAGTTCCGTATCTCGTCTTACCTACTGAGGTTTTCGACCTTTCCCCAGACCCTTATATCGTTTTTACTCGTTCCGTTCTTTCGATTGTTTTGATGACTTAGGGCAGTCCAATTTGCCTATCCTCTCCTTGGAGTTTGCGATTAGCTTAGTCAACTTTCGCAAGAATCTAGAGGATGAAGTCTACATCTGTTGTTCGGCTTGTAGCTTTACTATGAGACACTTTTCTAGGACTTGTTTATCCGTATCATCTCCCCTTTAACGCCAGTGTGCCTGTCCGAACTTAGCTCTGTTTGCGTCCTGTTACCAGCTTCAGCCTCCGTAATTCCGAGTACGGTCACTGTGGTCAGGTAGGGATTCACTTGTCTCCTCAAGGGTAAGGCTTGCCGTTCTAGGATACTAGGCTCACTTACATCAAAAGAACAGTTATACACAGTGAAGTTGCTTCCAGTGTGTACTCTGGTTATACCCCTCTAGTTGCTAGAGGCTCTATACCAGAAACGAGCCGCACGATTAAATGGTACGTGCCAATTCTGAATCGCCTACCCAAGACCCATAAATTTATCTTAGGGGATGGGATGATTAACGCACTATACGATCTGTTAGAAAATTTAATGTTATCAATGAGTGAGTTTGTAGTTGGTATGCATGCGCTCAAGCGCAACTACAAACATCATACAAGTGTAGTTACGAACAGAAGATGACTGGTTAGCGATCGCTGTTTTGAAATCTCGCTAACAATTCTTCACGGGAGATATTGGGTAACTGTAATAACAAAGCTGCATACTCAGGTGAAGGTAAATCAATGATTGACTGAATCACTGCTGCTAAGGGAGCATCCACAGTTCCAAACCGTGCTCTTAACACAGTATCTATTATATTGCGACGGTCTGCTTGAACGCCTTGTTCTCTGGCTTCAGCAAGTCGTTGTTCGTAAACAGGTGATAGCTGCATAATTAATTCCCTCTCCTCTTGGTCTAAATCTTGTTTCAGTTCTAAAATACTTTTGAGGTTACTCAATAAATCCAGCGCCATTTCCCGCCAGGGGTTATCTTCAGATAACGCTTGCAGTTCTTGGATAGCTTGTTGTTGTACTTTTCCCTTTCCTAAAATCCTCAACCATAGTGTTTCCTCTGTAGGTGGTAACTGATGAATTACAACAATTGCGGCGCGATACCACTCGCCAAATACGTAAACCCCTGGTAACCAGTTTTCTTCATCTAATATAGCTCTAAATCCCTTTAACTGAGCTTCAGATGCTGTCGGTGACAGAATCCACAAAAAAGGTAATTCCTCTTCCGCAATTTCCGTCCCGTTCCTGTTCGCCTCCCGTTCTAATTCCGCAAAGATGTCAAATAACTTATTGAGACAACTCCGCACTTCTCCCCGTTTGACAGCATTTCTAAAAGGTTCAAACACTGCTGAGGTGGTGGCAAATTTCCCCAACAACCCCAGTTTTTCTCGCTCCTGACTTTCTGGAGGAGATGGCGCAAAATAAACATCAATTTCCTTGATTTCTGCCACGACTTTCCGGCTGGTTTCTACTGTGCCGGATGGCGATAGCAGTTCTTTGAGGTAATTTTTGGTAAATTGGTCGTAAGGAAATCTTGTCATTTTTTATCGGGAGAAAATTGCTACAAAACTGAATTGATGACATCGGTTAATTGTAGCAGCTTACCGACGATTTTTTGGCACATTTATCTGCGTGTTTCTGCGTGCATCTGCGGTTGTTTAATTTTGAGAATTGTTTAGGTAATATCATGTTCGGCTCATGACTAAATCAATGAGTGGGTTTGTAGTTGGGATGCATGCGCTCAAGCGCAACTACAAACCTCATACAAGTGTCGCTCCGAACAGAAGATGACTGGTTAGCGATCGCGCTTGAGAAATCTCGCTAATAACTCTTCACGGGAGATATTAGATAACTGTAATAACAAAGATGTGTACTCTTGTGAAGGTAAATCAATGATTGGCTGAATCACTGCTGCTAATTCCTCATCCACAGTTCCAAACCGCCCTCTCAACAAAGCGTCTATTGTACGGCGACGCTCTGCTTGAACGCCTTGTTGTCTGGCTTCAGCAAGTCGTTGTTCGTAAACAGGTGATAGCTGCATAATTAATTCCCTCTCCTCTTGGTCTAAATCTTGTTTCAGTTCTAAAATGCTTTTGAGGTTACTCAATAAATCCAGCGCCATTTCCCGCAAGGGGTTATCTTCAGACAACGCTTGCAGTTCTTCGATAGCTTGTTGCTGTACTTTTCCCTTTCCTAAAATCCTCAACCATAGTGTTTCTTCTGTAGCTGGTAACTGATGAATCGCAACAATTGCGGCGCGATACCACTCGCCAAATACGTAAACTCCCGGTAACCAGTTTTCTTCATCTAATATAGCTCTAAATCCCTTTAACTGAGCTTCAGACGCTGTCGGTGACAGAATCCACAAAAAAGGTAATTCTTCTTCCGCAATTTCCGTCCCGTTCCTGTTCGCCTCCCGTTCTAATTCCGCAAAGATGTCAAATAACTTATTGAGACAACTCCGCACTTCTCCCCGTTTGACAGCATTTCTAAAAGGTTCAAACACTGCTGAGGTGGTGGCAAATTTCCCCAACAACCCCAGTTTTTCTCGCTCCTGACTTTCTGGAGGAGATGGCGCAAAATAAACATCAATTTCCTTGATTTCTGCCACGACTTTCCGGCTGGTTTCTACAGTACCGGATGGCGATAGCAGTTCTTTGAGGTAATTTTTGGTAAATTGGTCGTAAGGAAATCTTGTCATTTTTTCTCGGAAGAAAATTGCTACAAAACTGGATTGATGACATCGGTCAATTGTAGCAGCTTTCCTCCGATTTTCTGACACATTTATCTGCGTGTATTTGCGTGCTTCTGCGGTTGTTTAGATGCATGCGCCTGTAAATGTTGGGTTTCGTTCCTCAACCCAACCTACGTGTTTTCGTATTTTTAGTAAACTGTGGTAAATTTCCTCCGATTTTCTGACACATTTATCTGCGTGTATCTGCGGTTCCTTCTAGCTCTATATGGCTAACGTGAGGCGGAGCCTCTGGATCTGCATTCCCAGGCTCCGCCTGGGAACGAGAGGAGGGGTGTAGTTTTAAACAAACTTAAACTACCTTTGCTGCTGCGCCCAAATACGTGTTGGAAGCCCCCAAACGTAAATGAAACCTTCAGCCGCCTTATGGTCAAATTTATCGTCAGCACCATAGGTTGCCAGATCGGGTGTGTAGAGGCTGTTTTCAGAAGTCCGCCCAACAATGGTGGCGTTGCCTTTGAAAAGTTTTACCCGTACAGTTCCAGAAACTCGCTCTTGTGTCTTCTGAATGAAAGCATCCAAGGCGGTTTTTAGTGGACTGTACCACAAACCGTTGTAAACCAATTGGCTGTATGTCTCTTCAATACCACGCTTGTAGTGAGTTACATCTGCGGTTAATGTTAAGCTCTCTAAATCCCTATGTGCTTGAATTAACACAGTCATGGCAGGAGCTTCATATATTTCCCGCGATTTGATACCTACCAAGCGGTTTTCTATCATGTCAATGCGTCCAACTCCGTGGTTTCCTACTACCTGGTTGAGTTGTTCGATCAACTCTACTGCATTTTTGGGTTCACCGTTGATGGCAGTGGGTATACCCCTAGTAAAACTAATCTCAACATACTCTGGCTCGTCAGGAGTATCGGCTATTGCCTTAGTCATCGCGTAGATTTCTTCTAACGGTTCCACATTGGGATCTTCCAACACCCCTGCTTCTATACTCCTTCCAAGCAAGTTACGATCGATGCTGTAGGGCGAAGATTTTTTCACTGGTGCGGGAATCCCATATCTTTCTCCATAAGCAATGGTTTCTTCACGGCTCATTCCCCATTCTCTTGCTGGTGCAAGTATCTTCAGATTGGGGTTGAGAGCAACGGTAGAAACATCAAAACGCACCTGATCGTTCCCTTTACCCGTGCAGCCGTGTGCGATCGCATCCGCTCCATATTTTTCTGCAGTCTCTACTAACACCTTAACAATTAACGGACGGGCGAGAGCTGTTGCCAGGGGATAGCGATTCTCATAGATAGCATTCGCTTGAATAGCTGGAAAAGCGTAATCCTTGACAAAACTCTGTTTAACATCTATCACCAAAGATTCACTAGCACCCGATTTCAGTGCTTTTTCTCTGACTGGAGCTAATTCATCACCCTGTCCTAAATCTGCGGCTAAAGCAATAACTTCTTCCACTCCCCACTCGTGCTTGAGGTAGGGAATGCATACAGAAGTATCAACTCCACCAGAATACGCCAAAACAACCTTTTTTGCGCGACCCATTTATTTCTCCAGTTAGCAAATTAAAAGCAAAGCAATGAGTCACTATTTTACGTAATAAATTTTGCTTTTATACAAATTAAAAGATTTAAATATTTGTAGTTTGCTATACATTTACGGCTGACATTATATCATATTCGTACACCCGCTTCAGATAGGGCGGGCAAGGACGCCCACCCAACCCCATGCGATCTCTGAGAAAGAAGTGTTAATGCACAGCTCTAACTCCTTGTTCATCCCCAATATCCGGGCTGCGTAAATCTTCTACCATTTCTTGAATTTCTAAAGGTGGTGGGGGAGTCAAGCGAGATACCACAAGGGTGACAATCAAGTTGATAATCATACCCAAAGTCCCAATTCCTTCAGCAGAAACCCCAAAGAACCAAGCTGGCATACCTGCAAACTTCACGCCTACAATGTATACTATGGTAAAAATTAAACCCGTTAGCATACCCGCAATTGCACCTTCTTTGTTCGTGCGCTTGTCGAAAATGCCGAGGAGAATAACTGGGAAAAAGCTAGAAGCTGCTAAACCAAAGGCGAAAGCAACAACTTGACCGACAAATCCCGGCGGATTGACCCCAAAATATCCAGCAAGGACGACAGATAAGCCTACCATGACACGCCCAACAAATAACCGTTTCTGTTCTGAGGCTTCCGGATCGATTATACGATAATAGACATCGTGAGCAATAGAACTAGAAATAACTAGCAACAACCCCGACGCTGTGGACAACGCAGCTGCTAAACCACCTGCTGCTACAAGAGCAATCACCCAAGGCGCTAGTTTGGCAACTTCTGGGGTGGATAGCACAATAATGTCTGGGTCAATTGTAATTTCGGTTTTGTCTTTTTGGGGGGCTAACTGAAAACGCCCATCACCGTTCTTATCCTCAAAAGATAAGAGTTTTGTCTTTTCCCATTTGTTTGCCCAGTCTAACTGCTGCACTTGCTGAACTGTACTATTATGCAGGGTATTGATGAGGTTGTAACGGGCAAACATGGAGAGGGCTGGAGCAGTGGTATAAAGAATAGCAATGAATAACAGCGCCCAACCTGCGGAAAATCTTGCCGATCGCACGTCCGGTACTGTATAAAAACGAACTATGATATGAGGGAGTCCAGCCGTTCCTACCATGAGTGCGATTGTAATAAACAGTACGTCTATGGCAGACTTATTCACAAATGCCTGAGTATATTCCTTAAACCCAAGGTCAACTTGGAGTTGGTTGAGTTTACTAGCAATATCACTGAAGGTAAAAGCAAACTGAGGAATGGGAATACCTGTTAGTAAGGTAGCAATTGCGATCGCTGGAATCAAGTAAGCAACAATCAAGATGGCGTACTGTGCGACTTGCGTCCACGTGATACCTTTCATACCACCCAAGACGGAGAAGAAAGCTACAATCACCATGCCGATGATAACACCTGTATTTATATCCACTTGGAGAAAGCGGCTAAATACAATGCCCACTCCTCGCATTTGTCCGGCAACATACGTAAAAGAGACAAATAGGGCGGCAACAACCGCTACCAAACGAGCCATATTCGAGTAGTAGCGATCGCCCACAAAATCAGGGACTGTATACTTACCAAACTTTCGGAGATATGGTGCTAACAGTAATGCCAGCAACACATAACCTCCTGTCCAACCCATGAGATAAATAGAGCCGTCATAGCCTAGAAAACTAATCAGTCCCGCCATGGAAATAAACGAGGCGGCGGACATCCAGTCAGCAGCTGTCGCTGCACCATTAGCGACTGAAGGAACCCCTTGATCTGCTACAAAAAACCCTTTACTATCATTAACTCGTGATTGCCATCCAATGTAAAGATAGAGCAAGAACGAAAGCCCGACTATTATAATCGTCCAAACTTCAACTGACACAGCTTTTCCTCACCTTTTTATGTTGTATTTGCGATCGAGTTTGTCCATCTGAAAGGCATAAATGAAAATCAACAGCACAAAAGTCAGAATTGAACCTTGCTGTGCCATCCAAAAGCCGAAAGGTACTCCAAAGAAACGTATTGTGTTCAATGGTTGTACCAGCAAGATACTAAAACCAAGGGATACCAACGCCCAAACTATTAAAAGATTGCGGATTAAAGCAGTATTGGCACGCCAGTATGAGCGACTCTTTTCTTTATCCATTTTTTTTACTATTAATGTAATAAAAAATATATCAGCTCACTCCAGATTTATATCTTTATAAACGTAAGAGATTTATTAATTTTCAACATATAATTTGTGTTCTTAAAACTTAATATTTTCCCGTAGATTATAAGCTTGATAATGGATAAAATGAGAAATTGACTGAATTTTGAAGTTCTTTATTTGTGGCTTGGAAAAAGGTAGAGGGCAGAGAACAGCTATGCTGAAGGAGAAATACCTTTTTCATAGCAAGGTTTGTGGGATTTTTTGAGAACGGACTTGAAAAATAACTTTATACTCCACCTCGATCCGGTGGCTCCGCCTGGGAACGAGAGGACGAGAGGAGGCACCGGATCGAGGTGGGGGTTCGACTCTTTACTTTTCCCAAAGACTGATAAGTTTATTTTATCTGTTAATGATAAGAATTTATTAAAAAAATATGAGAATAACTTGAACTAAGTTAATAATTTGTTACATTATTTAACATAGGTCTACAAAAAATATTCATCCAGTACACCAGTGAATAGTAAACAGTGGTGACGGATGTCTATTATAGTCCCAGCCTATCTTGGCGCTGAAGTTCCCAATCCTTGCAATTTGTAACATGGATGTTAATGAACTCATAAAACACTACAAAGCAGGCAATAGAGATTTTTTACAGGTGTCCTTGCAACGAGCTCACCTGAGCGAAATCTGTCTTGCCAAAATTAATCTGAGTCGAGCAAATCTCACTGGCGCGACTTTATCAGCAGCGAATCTACGCGGCTCGATTTTGACGGAAGCCCTTCTAGCGGAAGCCACTTTGTGGAGGGCAGACTTAACAGAAGCTTTTATGATTTGGGCGAATTTGCACAAAGCTAATTTAATTCGTGCAAATCTTTGTAAAGCGGATTTACATCAGGCGGTGCTGACTAAGGCAGATTTGCGTTTAGCCGATTTAAGTTTTGCGGACCTCAGTAACGCTAACTTAGAGGGTGCTGATTTACGCTATGCTAACTTAAGCGGTGCAAATTTAGCAGGTGCCAACTTAAGTAAAGCAAACCTAACTGGTGCAAAATTGAGTCAGGCTGACTTGTATAACGTAAACTTGACAAAAGCAATATTGTTGAGAACTGATTTATGCCATACTGACATCAGTTCTATGACAGTGAGCAGCGACTTACTCTTGAGCGATCGCTGATAGCAATTAAGTAATGAGTAGCGCCTCCGCAGGTGGTATGATTCATTCCATAATTGGTATTGATGAACGCGATGATGGCAAGAGTAGTATTTTGAGGGGCAAGCTTAGGTTGTAGCTCCTGTATCTTAGCTGGAAATTTCACAAGAGAGCACGCTCTACAGCTTATCGGTGATGAAGACTTCAAATTCCTTACTGCACAATTTACTCCAGGCTGTACCAAATTTACGATGTCAAGTTTATTTCAAATCTTCCTTGACAGCGCTTTCTCATGCAATGGAAGACCTAATTTTGGTAGGAGTCGATAAGCCTCTAGTGATTGCTAATTTTCAGCAAGAGCGTTATTACCTTCAAGAAACCCGCCGGTACCAACGAATTGCTCAACGTACAGACCAAGTTTATGTCCTCGCAGCACCGGAAGCAAATTTTAAAAAGATTTCAGAGCCATTGGTGGCAATCCCTTTCCATCCTGAAGATGCGCTAGCACAAGAATGGCATCTCGTCATTATCGGACAACAATATAGCGCTTGTATCGTTTGTCAAGAATACGCGTCTCCTGTGGATGGTTCATCGTTAGATCAAGCGAGACAATTTAAAGGTATTTGGACTTTTGACCGTGAAGTGAGTATTTTTGCAGCTAAACTCTTGATGGAAAGGATTTTGAACTACAGACCGGATTTGGCTGGTAAAGTTGAAGTGGCATGGCAACGCTACGGTTTGACTCAAGTGAACTCAGAGCGAACCGCAGAAAATCGGGTACTGGAAATTGACGCACGATTGTTTACAGATCGATTGGTAACTTACTTACAAAACAGCCAGTACAAGCAAC
This sequence comes from Scytonema sp. UIC 10036, assembly GCF_009725235.1. The sequence continues at coordinate 40,457 of NZ_WJFC01000019.1, read as the reverse complement.
TCAAAGCTTACCGCACTATTACAAAGAAAGAACGTCAGGAACGCCTCATCAATACCATTAGCACTGCCATTCGTCAATCACTCAATCCCGAAGAGATTTTTGCAGTGACAGTGAAGGAACTGACTCAAGTGTTCAGCCCGTGTCGTTGTCTGCTTTACCGCTATCATCCCACAGAAAAACCTACACCCATTGAATATGAAGCCCTAGCTGATGGGTTAGCGTCACTAAAGGGAAAAATTTGGTCTTTAGCAAAGCATCCCCTGTTCCAAACAGTTTTATCTCAAGATAAATCAGTTGCGATCGCTGACACAACCCAAGATTTGGGCATTCAGGCGTACCCGGAATTGAGCAAGCAATTGCAAGCGTTTGGCATCAGGTCTTGTCTTGTGGTGCCCATACGCTATCATCAAAAGTGGTTGGGAATTTTAGAGTTGCACCATTGCAGTTTAGAACCACTTATTTGGAATGATTCCGACAAGGCGTTGGTAGAAGCGATCGCAACTCAAGTCGCAGTAGCCCTCATACAAGCTCAAGCATACAGCAATCTAGAAACTTTGAATCACCAACTTGCGGCGTTGGAACGGACTCAAAGTAACTTAATTGCGATCGTCGGGCATGAATTGCGGACTCCCCTATCAACCATTCAAGTATGCTTGGAGAGTATAGCCAACGAACCAGATATGCCTATCGAATTTCAGCAAAGTATGTTGCAAACTGCCCTTGCTGATTCAGAAAGGATGCGACGACTGATTCAAGATTTTCTTACCCTTTCGCGATTAGAAGGGGGTTGGATGAACTGGCAGATAGAACCAGTTTCCCTCCAAACCTGTTTGGATTTAGTGATTAGTAGCTTGAAAAGAAGCCAAGCAGATCGAACCTTACCTTCCATTGTTCTAGAATTGCCTTCTGATTTACCCCTCGTACTTGCTGATGGCGATGGGTTAACGGAAGTTGTGAACAAACTTTTAGACAATGCTTGTAAATTTACGGATTCTAAAGGAAAAGTAACAATTCGCGCTCAAATTCTCAATGCAGAAGAGAGGGCAGCTCAAGGCAAGGAAAAAAAATCTCAGATGATAGAAGTTATTATTGCAGACACGGGACGCGGCATAGAGCCAAATCAGTTAGAAGCCATTTTTGCGCGTTTTTATCAAGAAGAAGGTTTTATGCAACGTTCCATCGGTGGAACTGGACTCGGTTTAGCAATTTGTCGCCAAATTATTGAAAAATTAGGAGGCAAAATTTGGGCAGTTTCCGCAGGAAGAGAACAAGGTGCGGAATTCCACTTTACATTACCTGTAGCCCCTATCCCATAAACCTTTCAGCCCTTTGTCCTAATCTCCCTTTCCCTCAAGAGGTGTAACAAAATCCGATTTTGCACCTAATAAATTTGATTGGGTGCAAAATCGTTAGAACACATATGGGGTAATAGTTATGGGCAAAAAGGCAGGTAAAGTAGCAGTGCAGTGTCGTAACGGGAGATTACAGCTTCGGTGGACTCATGAGAAACAAAAGTACTATTTAGCTGTAGGTGCCGATGAACCTGTCAATAGATCGGATGCGGAGGTATTAGCTGCTCGGATTGAGGATGACATCTCACGAAATCTCTTTGACCCTTCCTTACGTGCGTACAAAGGTATTACACTCAATACAATTCAATCTCTCTTTGATAGATTTTGGGATGATAAAGTACTGAGAAGTGAGAATACTAAGGGTGTCTATGATGGGGCAAAGTATCGATTAATCCAGTACTTCCAAAGTAAAGATATAAAAAACATTACCCGTAAGTGCGCGATCGCATTTGTTAGCTGGCTCAGCCCTCAAGTTAGTGCCTGGACCCTTAGAGACTACTTGTTTAAGTACCAAGGGATTTGGCGATGGGCAATAGAGAATAAGATTTTGCTACTCAACCCTTGGGAAGGTCTCCCTAGTGAAGTAAAAGTCAGACCTACTACTAGACCATTTACTAAAGAAGAAGTAGAGAAGATACTTTCTGATACCGGACATTACTCTGATTTTTTATCTTTTCTTTTCCGTACTGGTAGGAGATTCGGTGAAGTCACCAATCTTAAGTGGATTGATATTAGTGATGACTGCTCCTACTTCACCTGTATTGACATTAAGAAAGGGAACCGAACAAAAATTAAACTTCCAGATATAGTGCGATCGCAACTCCTTAAAAGATCGGAGTACGGTAGACATCCACAAAGTTTTGTTTTTACATCCCCTTATGGTAGACCGATTCACGATAATACTTTCAGACAGCGCTATTGGAAACCGTTATTAGAAAAGTTGGGGATTGATTACAGGAAGGCTTATACAGCACGAGCAACAATGATAACTCACTCCCTAGATTTAGGGATGTCACCTGTAGAGTTGAGTAAATTGACTGGTCATAGCCCCAGTGTGATGCTTAAACATTATTATGGTGACCTTGGTGCTACTTCTGTACTGCCAGATTTATTCTAATCCATACAGGAGTTTTTATTAGGAATACGCTGAAATCAGATCTATATAAACGTTTCAGCTTTTCCTAATATTCTACAAGTAAGTTTGTTTTTTCATTCTGTTGTTTAAAACGGAAATCTCGGCTATTGAAGCTAGATATTCATGCACACTTTGCGCTTTAATACGGAAGTTAAATACTATCACTATGTGTTAAGATAAATATATGTAATACAGAGTTACAAAAAACAAATACGAAAATCAAAAGACAGATCGATAGTGAATGAAAAAGCGGTAAATTTAAGAGTCAATCAACTTTTATTAGACCGTATTCAAGAAGCGGAAAATTCTTTCAACCTAACTAAAAGCGAAATAATTCGTACAGATCTAGAGCAATGGTTGGACCAAAATCATATTCTCTCTAAATAATTAAAAAAAAATAGAGCTTCGCCTATCTAAGAACACCATGTAATCAATAAAGCCAAGCCCAATCCCAAATATCAATTGTATACATATATGTTATCACAAAGGCTGGCGTAAACCATAAAGTGTATTCACTCTTACAATCTAATGATTGATTACATGATGTTTCAAAGATAGGCAAAGCTCGAAAAGAAAACCTTATTTCGAGGAAAACCTATGAATTATACTAGCGAAAACGAAACATCATTGCGTACTCAGCCTACATTCACCAACAGGCTTAATTCCAGGCATTACAAAGAGATTGTTGAGGGACGGGAGATTGACCATGAGTGGGCGATCGCAAACTGCCGCAGCATAACAGCAGAAGAAGCAAGTGAACTTCTAAACAAGAAAGTTTTTTGTGGTGGAGTTTGGTTGCAAGGTGCAACTGGAGTGGGACAATTCCGGTTCGACAAACCATACATTGATGAGAAAGGTAAGGAGCAAAAGTACTCCACAGCTAAAGGGGAGAAAAACTATGATGCTGTTTTTCCTAACAATCCATACACCCCCGATATTTTAGAAGACCTCGATTATCTGAAAGAATTGTGTCGAAAAATAGACGGACACCCTGCCCTCTTACTTACGGAAACAATGTTCAAATCTATACACACCTGGATGATAGGTATCCCATGTTTAGCACTGTTAGGTGTTCAACAAGGTCTTCTTAGTTCAGAAGGAGGAACGAAGGAAAGAGAAATCGTACCACTACTGAAAAAGCTCATTGATGCTGACTTTGGGTTTGTCATTGGTTTTGATGCGGATTGTGCTCGTAAGGAACAAGTTAACCAAGCACAGTTGACTCTTATAGAAGAATTAAGAGACTACGGCTGCAAACATTTATACAACATTTCTGGATTTTGGCAGGAATCTCAGGGCAAAGGGATTGATGACTTCATCCAGCAAAATGGCATGAGTAAATTCTGCGACATCTTCGACCGAGCGGAACCGATCGAAGTTTGGGAAAAAAGAGCAGTTAAGAAATTTTCATTGAAAACAAAAGAAGTCAGACAAAGAGAGTTAAACGAGAGACAAATGAAAGCTAATCAAGTTATTTTAAAAAGCAATACGAACACCAACGAACCTCAGAAGCAAGCAGTTGACCTAGAAATTGTCAAGACCACTCCAGATGATACGATACTGCGATCGCTGTTTGAAGATGGGCAAGGTGATTGGACTGTAATCAAGGATGCCTGCTACCAGTATACAGGATCGGGTTATTGGTCGCACATTACTGATGACATTGTTCAAAAACAGATTGCTTTAAAACTTAGAAGACTCCATACTATAGTGAAAAAAGGAGACAAAGTTGAGAAACTTTTTGTTTTTGCTTTAGAGCGAAATAAGACTAGTGCTTTTAAATTCTGTCGCAGTGCGTTAACGGAAGACCTTAAAACTGTATACAACGGTCATTTATTAGCATTTACTAACGTTACAGTTGACTTACGAACTGGTGAACAACTTCCTCATGATAAGAAACATTTCTTAACAAGCGCAGTACAAGTTCCATATGAAAAGAATTCAGATTGCCCTGAAGAGTTCAGACAGTTTGTTGTAAGCGTTTTTGGTGAAGAATACCTACCTTTGATTCGAGCGCTTACATCAATGTACCTCGATCCTACTAGCCCTAATGGATACTTCACTCATATAATTGGACCTTCTGGTTCTGGTAAAGGTACGCTGCTAAGATTCTGGCAATCAATGTTCGCTGAAGAAAACGTGCGATCGCTAAATTCGTTTAAAGAATTAGGTACTCCAGATAAAAGGCACCAACATCTAACAGGAGCGAAATATGTTTATTTCCCAGATATGGGTGGATGGCAAGGAGACCTAAAAGCATTTTATGAATTAGTGGACAATGGTCCTTTATCTGGTCGTGCTTTGTACTGTTCTAATAGCTACAACAAACACTGGAATATTAAATTCGCGATCGCTAGTGTAGACCACCTTCAAATTGAGAACTCTGGGGATGGATGGGATAGAAGATGTATTCTGTTACCTACCAAAGTACGTACAGGGACAGTAGATCCTGAACTTGGGAAGAAACTCAAAGGAGTTGTCGGGAAGGTCATTAGTTGGTCTTTATCGATGCCCAGAAAAGAGAGGGATGCCTTAATCATGGGTGGATGTCAGAAAATTGGGGATATAGCTCAACTTAAAAGAGAGCAAAGTGTGTTTTCCGATTCCGTTCGAGCTTTCGTAGACCAAGTTTTGAGACCATCTTCTAACGACCAAGACCGTATGGCTCCACATCAAATTCACGATTACTATACCTTGTACTGCAAAAATCATGGGTTTAGTCCGATGGCAACTACTAAATTCTACAGCCACTTAAAAAACGTACTGCCTTTCAACAAAGTAGACAAGAGACAGGTTAGGGAACCAGGTACTGGTAAGAGAGTTTGGGAACCCGTCTATTGGAAAAACATACAGCTCGTTGACGGTGAGATTTTTAAAGAAGTTGGAATGTTTGGGGAAGAGAAAATGGTTTACCGGAAAGATTTAGCATCTGATGGTGGGCTGCAAGAGTTTGAAGAATTTTGGACGACTCCTTCTGTCACTCCTGTCACACCAACTCTCCCTTCAATCGAAAATACGAGTGTGACAGCCGAAACGCAGTCTGCACAAGACTTTCGGCTGTCACCTCTACTCATTCTTCAACTGAGAACATAGGTGTGACAGAGGGTGACAAACAAGAAGAACCATTAACTCTGGAGTTATTCCTTTGCAGTGAACCGAATGGTCCCAAAGAATCCCGTCTAGTTTCAATCACAAAAGATAATGAAGATGAGTATGCGTTGGTTGGACTAGAGTATGATGAATTCGAGAATTACATCGCCCAGATACTACTGGGATGGGAAGAGATTGAACACGAAATTCGTCCCAATTTGAAAGGTTATCTGGTTATGGAAGCTCAACAAGACGATGATATTAAATTTTTCGTGGTACAAGATTGCTCTGACTCAATTTACGCTCAATGCATTTCTGTGGATACAGGCGAATCACATCAGTTCAAATACGAAGAGTTGTTTGTTGATTCTCTTGCCTATCGAGTGAACGATTAATAAATATCTATTTCAATCCCTAACAGGTGCATCTACCACTCCCATTGTTTAAAACAGTTATCAGTAAAAAATTGGTATATAGATCTCGGTTAGCGTCTTCGCACAACATACTCGGTTACAAACCCGTACAGACGGAAATAAACTGACTCCGTCATGCGAAGCAAAATCCTCATTAGGGATTGAAAATATTTGAGCCTTACGGGTTTGTAACTGCGATCGCTAACCCTCTAACCGCTAAGCATCTTCAATACGGATGTACTCTACTGGTTCTGGGAGTAGCTTTCTTCGAGAGACTGCTTTTTGTTTAGCTTAAACCAAAAGAAGTAGTTCACGTACTCTGACTTTTCGGTTCTGGCATTGAATCAATGAAATCCTCTATTAGCCTTGTTATAGTTACTTCTCTTTCCTCAGCTATTAGCTTTAACTTATTAAGTCTCCTTGGGGTTGTACGAATCCTAATGTATTCTGTTTTCATTAACCTATAATTACGTAAGGAAGTTGAGATGTGTAGAGTCAAGAGTCCTAAATTAATAAACTAGAGGCTCTTGACTATTTATAGTAAACTTTTTCGTTCTAGCAAAACTGTTCTCCATCCCAGTACTGGTGAGGATAAAAATAACGATCAAAGGATAACTTTAGATGAGTTGACCGATTACAAAGTTACATTCTCAGGACTGAAGACTAGTTATGGAGCCGATATTCCTAGTTTCACTTCCAGCTTAGATACTTTATCAGAGTTTGAATATGAACAATCAACAAGCCAGTTTTTGGTGTTAAATCCATACACAACATCTTTGTTGCCGCCAAAAGAAACAGGTGTATATAGTTATAAGAAAACTGGCTTGATTGTACCTTTTGGTCCTGCAATTGGGCTTGTCTCTTATGGTTTTGGTGATACTTTTAGATTCAGAAGTTTGAACGTGAACTCAAACGGTGTCTTAAAAATAGAAAGAGTTAATCAAAGAGAAGTGCCAGAACCACAGCTAGTAAGTGCGTTATTAGCTTTAAGTGCCGTGAAAACAATCACTAAACTAAAGAAGAGATTACGAGAATGTCCTACTAGCTAACAGGATTAGAGCGATCGCCTGACACCTCCAGATGAAAACTAATACGCTGGTTTTTGAACGGTCTCGTATTCCGTTTTAACTTTATCAATTAAGTACGATCGCTCTAATCCTGTAAGTTGAATCGTTTGCCAAATCCATACATCAGCTTTTTCGTAAAACTCATCTCGTAAATCGTTGGATGAGGATAGTTCCTTGATTTTGGTAAGAACTCTATCAGTAGGTTGCATAGCTACAGTTCTCATATAGCTATATGAGTATTCATTCATAGGAAACGGGAATAACTCCATATTCACAAGTGCGATCGCATCTGCCAAAGCTACCCGGTTTTCCCCTTCAGTCAGTAAGTAATTATACTCTGTCATCTCGAAACCTAATCGACTTTTTCATTAGAGCCAGGATGGGATATAGAGGGGTAATCGGTTTGAGGGCTTGTGCAGACTATATTCTTTGGATAAAACCTTAAGTTCATTGATACTGTAATTCAGTATTTGTAAGCTTTTGCGATCGTTTATCTCTATTGAAATACATTGTTGATGAAGTTTTAGGTATTATTGCTTAAATTTGAACTGAATCGCACAAATACTGTATTGTACGATTGGTTCAGTTGTAGGAAATCGAACCGTTTGTTTAACTAAACTTTTGGTGAAGTATAGTATTTGTTTGGAATTGCGAAGCACCAAAACAATAAGACTCTCTTAAAATATTTCAATGTGCAAGCGACACGCAAGCATCACGCTTTCATCATGTGCATGAGAGTGCAAGCTTGCTGTATGAGAGTGCTTCTCAGTGCATCGAAAATTTCCCATAATGCGAAGCAATAAAAAAGCCCCTTAAAACAGCGTTTAAGAGGCTTTTATGAGGTTTTCTGATGCTATTTGTACTTTATTAGCAAATCTTTTCGGTCTTTCATCTCTAAGTAGGTAATAAATTTTTCGGTAAATTCCTCTACAGTACTTGCAGGATGCGAAAGATTTAGGCTTAATACAAATTCATGAATAGTTTTGGCTTGAGACTGCTCAAGAAGCTGTATAAGTTCGTCACCGATTTTGTCAAGCTTACTCTCAGAAGAAGTTAATTCTAAAGTGCGGTCGCGCAACTCTTTGCGTTCTGTTTCTTCTAATGCATCAGCGTGTCCTGGTCTAGCCAAGAACTCTCTCTTATCTCGGTTGTAACCGGAGAAGTTTTCCATCTCTGGTAATGGATACCATTTATTATGAGGACCATGATAAATAGCTCTGTTTACCGGAGACTTTTTACATAAAGAAAGGATTTGGTCACTAGGTTATTTACTGACAGTCAGGAAATTGTTTCTTGAATTGGTATTTAGAGAGGCTTGACGAGTTATTCAAGATGTACTTCATAACTGCTGTATTGTCTCTAAATGTCTCGCTGACTTTCAAAACACGACTGATAACCCAACATTGGTATCTAGATAATGGATACCCATCTGTTGTTACTTCTTTATAATCTTGGAAGAATTTTTTAAGTCTATTGTGATGTCTACCTATTGTGGTTCGGTGTACTCCAAGATATTTTGCGAGTTCGTCTTGGCTTGTGTACGCATTCAGCGATCGCACATCAAACTCACAATAAAATTCTCGATCTATTGACATTACTTGCATTTTTCCATGGTTTATTTACTAAATGCTGATATTGATGCTGGAACGAAAGTTGTGTTTCCGGTTGAAAACAAATCAGATTTAGAGGTGATTGAGCAGAAAATAGAATCAAAAAATACTCAGATTGTTCACGGCAACAATTCTTCTGTACCTGAGATAAAGAATTTTATTCGGGATATAGACAAGTTGTATACCCAGTACAAGAATTTGGGGTATACATCGACCATTGGGACAGGAGTAGACTTGAGCACCCCTCATTTTGAAAAAAGATATGCAATACTTACCGGGGATGTGCTTACCGCTAACGACCATTGCCAATTATTGGCGCGTTATCGCCCTGATGTAGAAACATCAATTTATATTGATGACACAATTCAGACATTAGAAATTGATGCAGACCAAATATTGGCTAAATTAGCTCAAAAAAATACTGAATCAGGTAAGTTGATGGCTACCAACATTAACTATCTAATTCAAGAAGGGCTGTATCCTGCACCAAATGGGGAAATTCGTGACGAAGACAGAGCTTACTTGAAACTGTGGGCAACCCTAAAAGCGCGAAGGAATGCATCGCTAGCTAATCCAAAACAAACTTTGTGCGATCGCTTAAGAGAATCTGGTTACACTTTAGAAATCCTTGAAGACTCTAAAACTGAAGAAACAGAAAACATTGAACAAAATCATAAGGATGCTAAAAAAGAGAACCGTGAATTAGAGGACGAGGCGATCGCATCCACAGAAGTGTGTTTTTGCCAGTCCAAAAACTATAAAAAATACAAAAACTCCCCACCCTCAGCTGTCGGACACCTCTAGAAATAGCTGTAATACTTGCACAGTAAGCACTTGAGGCAGTCGCCGGAGGTGCGATCGGGCTGTGTTACACGCAGCTTACCGATTGAATCTTATTATGATATTGTAATTAAGACCTTACTTGTAGGGTGCATACCGAGTTTTTCTACTTATTTCTTCTTTCAAAAAAGAATACAGTTGCACATTACTACAATGAATTTTCAACAGCAAAAATTTTGTCTATTAATTGCTTCTATATTTTCTATTTTCACTACTAATATTGTTCAGGCAATTCCTCAAGGTGGAAAAACTGTAATAGTAAATGGAACTACTAATAATGGTAGTAAGTTGGGATACGTAGAGGGAAGTGCAAGAATTAGTGGTTGGGAAAATGTTCGTGAATTCCAATATGTATTAATTTCAAAAGATGGTATAAAAGTTAATACTGCTTATACCCCTTGGTGTAGATACGGCAAAGTTCAGCTAGACCCCCGTGCTATTCCAAGTAGTGACAAGGATGTTCATGGATTTTTTGATAACGACATTAAACGTACTGTTGGTTGGCTAATTTCTGATATGGCTTCTTACGGTGAAACATCAATATTTATTAAAGCTGATTCTCTTGCTTCTAAAAATTTACTAAAAATTGTTTGTGCGAGTACTTTGTACTAAAAAATTGAATTCCCCATTTGTCACAAGTTAAGGCTGTAAGGTAGTTGTCAAGGGATTGTAGAAGATGTTTGCTGTATAAGGGGACTGGGGGAGTCCCGAAGGGGCGATCGTACTACACCAAGTTATCTAACATATCAGTTATTTCCGCTTGCACACGCTGGCGGTTGTCGTCATAACGCATTAAAGTTTCTATCTTGGAGTGTCTGCTAAGTTTTTGAACTTTCCTCACATTGCCATCACTAGCATCTAATGCAGCAGTGATGGCACTGTGGCGGATGCGGTGCGGTGACATTTGTTTTGTGATGCCTGCTGCCTTGCACAGTTTATTGAGAATCTTAAGAATGCCATCCCCGGTTAACCGATTCCCAGGTTTCCATTTGTCAACGGACACGAATAATGGTGAATCGGGAGTAAGGTTTGGACGAGTGTTTAAATAATCGACAATAGCAACTACAGTAGATTCCCCCAAATCAATTGTTTCTTCTTGGTTCCCCTTCCCCTTACCAAGAATTTTTAGTGTTTTACTATTGGGGTCAAAAACCGACACATTTAACTTAACTACCTCACTTCTGCGAAGTGCATTGCCCCATAGCAACCGCAACAAGGCATAATTGCGCTTCCCCACAATATCAGTGCGATCGCACTCTGAAGAGAATTCTAAAGTGAATTGAACTTCAACAAAGCCAGCCACAGTACCATGTTGTATCTGAACCAATAATTTTTTAGTAAAGTTAAGTTCGTTTACAGTTGTGAATAATTTCTTTTTCTAAAACTTCACCTAGTGGTGCAAAAGAAAAATCTTGAAGTACCCGTTGTAGCTTCGTTTTAGTGGAACGTCGATTCATATAATGTGTTATTCGCTCCTTCCAATTGAGAGGTACTGGGGGGTGATTTAGGTCTAGCTCCCACGGATGAATATAGAAGATTACACGACGACCTTTTTGCTCAACAGCACGAAAATTGGCGCGTGTTACGCTGTAAGGATAAAGACGAAAATAAGCCCCACCAGATACTGGAATATTGTATTTAAAAACTCGACGCACTGACGCAGGAATTTCATAGATTGTACCACTAGGTGTCTTCACTTCTTGAGGGTGTGGCTCATAGCTTGGAATTCCATATCGCCAGTTTCGTACCGGAAAAATGCTGCTGTCATATTGAAAATTTAAATCAGCAAGAATTTCCAGCGCCCAGAGTGATTTACTTGTTATTGAGAAATAAGGCGCACGATACGCAATAACTGGTCTACCTGCCAACTCAGCAATTGTATCTCTAGCACGCTTAGTTTCTTCTCGAAACCTCTGCGGGGACATAGTGTATACCAATTCATGAGACCATCCGTGACAGCCAATCTCATGACCTGCTTCTGCTACTTGCTTTACAATACTCGGATTTTCCACTGCTGCATGACCTAACCAAAAAAAAGTACCCTTCACGTTGAATTCTGCTAGAAGTTCCAATAGAATACTCATGCCATAGTGTAATCGTTGCTCAGCAGATGCTCTTATCTGTTCATCAGCTACACCATGATACCAATCTTCAACATCTACAGTAAAAATATGTTGTATGTTGTGTTCTAGCTGTGATTTATGTTGTAGAGATTTCATGTTTTAAAAGCCCTTAAAACCGCATTTGCAAAACTTGTCGGATAAAGATAATGACAAATCTGGGACTGTACCAGAAATTTCTATACCAAAGTCTTCTGGGTTCCAAACAAAGCCGGAAAAACCATTCTAAACCCACTTTTTGCATCCATAGTGGGGGGCAAGGTTTGAATCCAGAAAGAAAGTCAAATGCAGCACCGATGCCTATCATAACTCCTGAAAAATACTTTTTGTGTTTTTCCATCCAGTATTCTTGTTTAGGACACCCTAACCCTACAAACAGAATGCTAATCCCTGAATTCTTAATATCTTGCAATATGATTTCTTCTTCTTGTGAAGAAAGAGAGCGAAATGGAGGAGAGTAAACATATGCTATGTCTAGAGTAGGATAAACTTGTTTCAAATTAGTTACTAAGGCTGTTAAAACTTTCTGAGAACTTCCGTAAAATCCTACTGATATTTTCCTCAGAGCAGCTTCATTACATACAGATAAAGTTAAGTCTCGACCACATATCTGTTCCTGATTTTTTTTTCCTAAAATCCGGAGACTCCAAACGATAGACATACCGTCTGGAGTTATTAAATCTGATGTATTCAATGTTTTCCAAAATTTTTGGGAGTCGTAAGCTAGCATAATCATATGTGCGTTAGCTAGACAAACATATCGTGCCTCCCGTTTCTCAGCCCACTCAATTACTCTTTGGACAGTGTCTAGAAACGAGATAATAGTAATTTTACTTCCTGCAATGAAAAATTTTTCATTGCTACCTGCACCTAATTCACAACTCGTGGTTGTGTTTACCAAACCCATCGAGCACTTCCTTTTTTCAATTAATAGGATGTTTGGTAGACACTTATCCCATCTTTAAACTTTGGGAATATTATAGAAAATTGTTGTCTTTGTAACGTGAAAGCAGTCGAGGCAGGTATTAACATTTCTGTCTTCTCCTGTGACCGATCCAACTTCTGCTTCATCCAAATAAAGCTTAACCAGCAGTCTACAAAAAACTACATTTGTTTTTTCTTTATTTTTTGCAATTGCAATAATAAAAAACATTGTAGCTAGTTAAGATAGTACTGCTAAACTCAAGTAGTAAATCCACTAAAAGGTAGACGCAAGTCTCAGTATTAATTAACTGTCTAAGAAAACTTTAAGTCTATACTAGGGAGTATAGATGTAAAGATTATATAAAGTTTCACTTCTAAATTTGAAAATTCTGCAAACTTTCTTCTGAAAATTTCAGGACTTCGGCTCATAGTTTGGTAACGCCTTACTCCGGGGGTAAACTCAAAAATGCTGCTAAGGGTAGGGATATATATTTATATAGCTACCCTTAGCAGCAACTTACTAGGGGCAGATGATGATGAGCAATTATTACTAAAGGGCGAAGCGCGAACGTGTTGTGTAGTATTTGTAGTATAAGGAGTAGGTTGAAAAAAACATTTTGTCCACCACCCCACGCTTCAGTCACTGAAACACTTGCTGTAAAAGAAACACAGCCTGTCCACCACCTCGATATTTCTATATATAATAACCGGAGTGGTGGACAGATAGATGATACTCCCTCTCGTGTAGTACAAGCAGCCACAAAAAACCCCCTCCACAATGAGCGTGAAGGGAGCTTTAATTCTGTCACCATACCCAAAAGATTTCAGGGTCTGGAAGCATAAGCTAGCATTTCAGTGTCTGAAACCCTTATTGTTACGTGACCTGATTGTCAGATAGGCAAACATTTCCTTTAAGTCACAATTGCGACAGTCTCTCTTAACGAATCTTAACATTTTTAGGTCGGAGACAGCCATAGGACTTACACCGCTATACGAATTCTCAGCACTTTTGGCGTCTTGGCTGTTCGATAAATCAAGGTTTCTAGCAATTTTTGTCTAAGCCCTGAGCCAATTTACGCTACATATCGCCTTCGTCGATCGGCCAAGTTCTGCATAACCAAATTTTGCTGTCATCTATATATAGATAACCGTAAGGACAACAACTACAACACCGTGACTCTATCCCCTTTTCTCATGGAAAAGGGTTTTTTTTCAGGGGCATTCATCAGTGGTCAGTGGTTCCTGTTCGCACGCGCCAATACTGACCCAGCTACTTGAACCATCTTCCCAGTGTTCCTTCTTCCAGATAGGGGCATTGTGTTTGAGAGTATCAATTGCGTAGCGACAAGCTTCAAATGCTTCGGAACGATGGGGACAACCTACCGCAACTAAAACACTGATTTCACCAATACCTAAACGTCCCACACGATGATGAATGACAACACGATTGACATCAGACCATTGCTGCCGAATATCAGCAGCAATTTGGTAAAATACTCGCAATGCCATAGGGTCATAAGCTTGATACTCTAAGGCAACTACAGGTTTACCATCAGTTTGATTGCGAACCATGCCACTCATAACTACCACCGCGCCATTGGCAGGGGCGTCTGCTTTGGCGTAGACTTCTTCCAGAGACAATGGCGCAAAAGTAATAGCAAAGCTGTCTTCAGCGTTTGGTTTTATGGGAGTCGCAAATCGATGTGTTACAACTGAGTTCATGTGAGTCAGCTTTAGATTACCTACTCTACTTATGTTACATGGGTGAGGGTAAAATAAAGTTTTCTTAAAGATATGCCATAAACACGGATGCGTTATTTAGTCTAAAAAAATTTACTTAATTTAAGAAAAATGCTCGTCATCCTTCTTGAGACATATTATTATAATGAAAGTGACAAAATAATATAACTTCCTCTGAGAACTCAGATAGTCACTCAATCCCTCATCAAGTTTGGCGAAAGCTTGATTGAGGATATTGTTGTTGCAAGCCGTCTCTGTAGTCGGTTGTGCTTTTCAGCAATTACCCCAATAACATCCCTGCTGGGCAATCTCAATAACTGTAAGTCACGGGTATTCTCAAGCCAGAATTCAGCAGTACTAGGAAATATATCAATGAACTCTATTTTGTCTAAAAATGAAGCAACGAGGCTAAAAGTTCTCCATCAGTATCATATTCTCGACACTTCACCAGAACAGGCATTTGATGATTTGGCATTCCTAGCTGCTCGAGTATGTGCTGCACCAATTGCGCTCATCAATTTTATTGACGCTAACCGTCAATGGTTTAAAGCCAAAGTTGGGACAGATCTCGAAGAAATGCCCAGAGATTTCGGTATTTGTCCTTTCTGTGTTGTACAGTCTGATGTCTTGATTATTCTCGATACTTTGGCTGATGAACGGTTTTCCAATAGCCCTGTCGTCACCTCTGCACCCTACGTAAGATTTTATGCAGGCGTCCCTTTGATTGCACCAGAAGGGGAAACTATCGGAGTTTTATGTGTCGTCGATAGTGTACCGCGTTCTCATATTACAACAGAACAGCTAGAGTCACTCAAAGCGATCGCTCGCTTAGTGATGAGACAACTAGAACTCCGTCGTAATTTAACAGAAGTAGCAAGTATTAAAACAGAGTACAAACAAGCACAACAAGCATTGCGGCAAAGTGAATCTGTCCTCCGCAGTTTCTTTGACAGTTCGCCAATGATGATGGGAGTCGTTGAACTGGTCAATGATGACATTTTACATATTTCCAATAACACTGCAACAGCAAAATTCTTCGGCATCGCCCCAGGCGAAATGCAGCATCGCCTTTCCAAAGATCTGGGTTTGTCACAAGAATCCGTGCGCCACTGGCTTAATTACTACCGTCAGGCAGAAAGTACCCAATTACCCGTAACCTTTGAATATCCTCAACATACTTTTGAAGGGAGCAGGTGGCTGAAAGCTACAGTCTCTACTATCGTGGAAAGTTCCACCACAGCAAGGCGTTTTGCTTATATTGTGGAAGATGTCACCGAACGCAAGCAATCAGAAGAAACATTACGCTGGAAAGAAGCACTTTTGCGCTCAATGACTGGTGTTTCTCCTTTAGCATTTTATGTTGTAGACCACCGTAATGGAGAAATTCTGTATTTCAACGAACGCTTTTGCGAAATTTGGAAAATCGAACACCTAAAAACGCAAATGGAATGCGGTGAACTTAAACACCAGGATGTGATGGAAGTTTGCCACCAATTTACAGATATCTCCCCTTTTACTTCTTGCCAATCTTTGCCAAGCGAAACTTGCGATTGCGAAGATGAACTTATATTAAATGATGGTCGGGTTATTCGGCGTTTTTCCAGACGTATCCGCGATGAAAACAACCAGTATTTTGCACGGTTGTATATTTTTGAAGATATTACTTGTCGCAAGGTAGCAGAACAGCAAATCCGCGAACAAGCTGCACTGCTTGATATCGCAACTGATGCCATTGTTGTCCGAGATTTAAATAATAAGATTTTGCTTTGGAACAAAAGTGCTGAGAAAATTTACGGATGGGAAGCACAAGAAGCAATTGGTAGGAATGCCAATGAAATTTTGTATCGAGAAATATGCCCGCAACATTTAGAAATTTTTGAGAGCGTTTTAGAGCATGGTTTTTGGCAAGGTGAATTACAAAAAATTACTAAATTTGGTCAAGAAATAATAGTTGAAAGTCGTTGGACATTAGTCCGAGATGAATATTCTCAACACAAATCTATTCTTGTTGTAGACACTGATATTACTCAGAAAAAACAACTAGAAAAGCAATTTTTACGCGCTCAACGTATGGAAAGTATAGGGACTTTGGCAAGTGGAATTGCTCACGATCTCAATAATGTTTTGTCTCCTATTTTAATGTCAGTACAAATGCTGAAAGCCAAAGGTCGCGATGAACGCACTCAGCAAATATTGACAATTGTAGAAAATAATGCCAAAAGAGGTGCCGAGTTGGTAAAACAAGTACTCGCTTTTGCAAGGGGAATAGAAGGCGATCGCACTGTCCTCCAAATCAAGCATCTGATTTCAGAAATGAAGCAAATTGTTGAGCAAACCTTTCCCAAATCCATAACTCTTGAAACAGAAGTTGAGACAGACTTATTACCTGTGCGAGGTGATAGCACCCAATTGCATCAAGTCTTAATGAATTTGTGTCTTAATGCGCGAGATGCAATGCCAAAAGGTGGAACTTTAAAAATTTCTGCGAAGAATATCTTGATTGATGAAAACTTTGTCAGAATGAATCTTGATGCTAAAGAAGGCTCTTATATTGTTCTTACAATTACCGATACAGGAGTAGGAATTGACAACAAACTATTAGATAGAATTTTTGAACCATTTTTCACCACCAAAGAGTTTGGCAAAGGGACGGGGCTTGGACTTTCAACAGTGATGGGAATTGTTAAAGGTCATGGTGGTTTTATCAGTGTATCAAGCAGTATAGGTAAAGGGACAAAATTTAAGATTTATTTACCAGCCGTTCAAACAGGAGAAACACAGCAGGTAGAAAATGTAAAAGTACCTATAGGATATGGAGAAGGAATTTTGGTTGTAGACGATGAAGCGGCTGTGAGAGAAATTACCAAACTTTCTTTAGAAAATCATAATTATAAAGTCATTACGGCTAGTGATGGGATAGAAGCATTAGCGATTTATGCTCAGTATAAAAATAAAATTAGTGCAGCTATTATCGATATGATGATGCCAAACATGGATGGAGCAACGACCATTTGTGCATTACAAAAAATGAACCCACTTCTACCCATTATTGCTGTTAGTGGACTGACAACCAGCGAACAAGTTCCCTTTGAGACAAAATCTCCAATAACAGCATTTTTACCTAAACCATACACAGCACAGGAATTATTACAAACTTTACATAGTGTTATTATTAACAGTGACAAATGACAAATGGCTAATTGCTAATTGCTAATTGCTAATTGCTAATTGCTAATGGCTAATGGCTAACTGCTAATTGCTAATGACAAATGACAAATTTAATACTGGTTGTAGATGATGATAGTATAATACGGTTACAAATGCGACAACTATTGCTGCAAATAGGGTATCGAGTCGTAGAGGCGGCTAATGGCGAGGAGGCATTAGCTGTTTACACGGAACAACAACCAGATATGGTGCTGTTAGATGCCGTGATGCCAGTTATGAATGGATTTAGCTGCTGTAGTCAATTGCAGGCACTTCCTGGTGGTGCAACAACACCCGTATTAATGATTACTGCTCTTTACGACCAAGTCTCTGTAGATAAAGCTTTTGCTGCTGGTGCCACTGATTACATTACTAAACCAATTCAATGGCAGGTTTTGCGTCAGCGAGTGCGCCGCATATTGGAAGCCCGCCGTGCAATGCAAGAATTGGAAGTCTATGCCCATCGTCAGGCGCTAGTGGCAGAACTCAGTCAAATGGCATTAGCTGGTTTGGATTTGATGACATTGATGCAAGAAACTGTGACTCTTGTTTCCCACAGCCTTAAGGTAGAGTTTTGTCATATTTTGGAACTTTTGCCGGATGGTAGTACCTTGCGATTGGTGGCAGGATCTGGTTGGCATTCAGAACTGGTAAGAAAAGCAACGGTAAGTGTTGGAAGTGATTCTCAAGCTGGCTATACCCTGCGTTTTAAAGAACCCACGATTGTTAATGATTTCCGAACGGAAACACGCTTTGGCAAACCACAACTACCACACGACGGTTCTATAGTTAGTAGTGTTTCGTTGTTAATTCATGGTAAAGAGAACCCTTTTGGAGTTTTGGAAGTACACACAACAAGATCGCGCAATTTTAGTAAAGAAGATGTTTATTTCTTGCAAGCCGTGACAAATATGCTGGCTAATGCTATTGAACGCCAGAAAGTTGAAGATGTGCTCAGAGGAAACGAACAGCGATCGCAATTATTTTCTGACATCACGCTAAAAATTCGTCAGTCTTTACAAATTGATGAAATTCTTCAAACAAGTGTTACAGAAGTTCAACATTTGTTGCAAGCAGATCGAGTCTTAATTTTTCGATTGCTGTCCGATGGTACGGGAGTCATTGTGCAAGAGGCAGTTGTTTCTGGGTTTCTTAGCGTTCTCGGACACAATATTCAGGAACCCTGCTTTAACGAGGATTACGTTCAACAATACCGTCAGGGACGCATCAGTTCTGTCACCGACATTCGACAAGCGAAAATTGCATCTTGCTACCTAGAATTTTTGCAAAAATTAAGTGTTAAAGCTAACTTAGTTGTACCAATTCTTTTAAAGAACAAACTGTGGGGATTGCTCATTGCCCATCAATGCGCCCATCCTCGGGAATGGACGAGTTGGGAAACCGAACTTTTACGACAGTTAGCAGATCAAATAGGAATTGCCCTAGCGCAAGCCCAGCTTTTAGAACAAGAAACTCGCCAAAGACAAGAACTGACTCGTTCGAATGAGGAACTGCAACAATTTGCCTTTATTGCTTCTCACGATCTGCAAGAACCACTGCGTAAGATAAAAACCTTTGGAGAACGCTTGAAAGTGACTTGTAGTGATACATTGACCGAACAGGGGCAAGATTATTTGGAACGGATGCAGAATGCAACCCGCCGAATGCAAGCTTTAATCGAAGATTTACTTACGCTTTCACGAGTCACAACTAGGGCAAAACCTTTTGAGCGAGTGGATCTAAGTCAAGTAACACAAGAGGTATTATCCGATTTAGAAATAAGTATCCTACAAACAGAAGCGCGTGTGGAAGTCGGGAATTTGCCTCCCGTTCATGCAGATCCGCTACAAATGCGCCAATTGCTCCAAAATCTTATTGGTAACGCTTTAAAATTTCACCGCAAAGACATTTCACCTGTCGTTAAAATTTACACTCAACAAGATGCTGCCGAACACGGGCAACTGATTATTGAAGACAATGGTATTGGATTTGACGAAAAGTATCTCGATCGCATTTTCAATGTTTTTCAACGTTTGCACGGTCGTAACGAATATGAAGGAACGGGTATGGGCTTAGCCATTGCCCGCAAAATTGTGGAACGTCACGGTTGGAGCATTACTGCACACAGCCAATTAGGTCAAGGCTCAAAATTTATTGTTTCGCTCGCTTTTCATTGATAAGGTTTATCATACTTCCATGGGTATAAAGATATTACAACCTAAATCCTCTATTGGTTGTATTTTGACAGTCGATTAACGATAAACCCTCAAAAGGAGAGAATATAGAGTGAAGGGTCGGCATACAACCATCACAATTTTGATGGCTGAAGATGATGAGGATGACCGTATGTTAGTTCGTGAGGCATTGACAGAAAGTCAATTGACTCATGAATTGTACATTGTCACTGATGGTGAAGAGTTAATGGATTATCTCAAATGGCGTGGTAAGTACGCCGACAAAAATAATGCACCCCGTCCGGGTTTAATTTTGCTAGATTTAAATATGCCTAAAAAAGATGGTCGTGAAGCCCTCAAAGAAATTAAATCTGATACTCAACTCAGAAAAATTCCGATTGTTGTGCTAACGACCTCTAGGGCAGAGGAAGATATTCACAGTACTTACGATTTGGGTGCGAATTCGTTCATTATCAAACCGACGAATTTCACATCTTTGGTTGAGGTGATGAGGACAATAGGAAAATACTGGTTTGACATTGTAGAACTGCCACTATAAAAAAGGAAGGCAGAAAAATGAAGCAGATCCCCATAAAAGTTCTTCTTGTTGATGATGACGAAGATGATTACACGTTAACTCGTGATTGGTTTCGGGAATTCCAGCTTTGCCACTGCAAGTTGGAATGGGTGAGTACTTATGAGTCGGCAAAGGAGGCAATAACAGCACATCAACATGATATTTATCTTGTTGATTACCGTTTGGGAGCGCATAATGGGTTAGACTTGTTGCGCGAAGTTATATCTTTAGGCTGTTCTTCCCCAGTTATTTTACTGACAGGTAAAGGAGACAGGGAGATAGACATTGAGGCAATGAAAGCAGGTGCAGCAGATTATTTAGAAAAAGGTCAATTAACTGCGCCTCTCCTCGAACGTGCCATCCGCTATGCTTTTGAGCGCAAAAGGGCAGAATTAAAAATACGCGAACAGGCAGCTTTACTAGATGTTGCCACAGACGCAATTTTTGTCTGTGATTTAGAGAAGAAAATTTTATTTTGGAATAAAGCAGCTGAAAATCTTTATGCTTGGCAAGCTGCTGAGGCGATTGGTAAGAAAACTTTAGAACTTTGGGAAGAAAAAGATAAAGCACAAGTACAACTCGCTATTAATACTTTAATGAAAAATGGTTCTTGGGAAGGAGAGCTACATCAAAAAACCAAGTTAGGCAAACAAATTATTGTTGAAAGTCGCTGGACGCTAGTACAGGAGTTTGAGAAAAAACTACAAACTATCCTAGTGGTTAATAGTGATATTACAGAAAAAAAAGAACTGGAAACACAATTTTTCCGTACCCAACGCTTAGAGAGTATTGGGACTTTGGCAAGCGGGATTGCTCATGACCTGAACAATGTTCTTGCGCCTATTTTGATGACAGCACAGCTTCTGGAATCACAACTCCATGATGAACGCAGCAAGCGGCTATTACCTATTTTGATATCCAACGCCAAACGGGGAGCCAAATTAGTCAAGCAAGTGCTTTCTTTTACTCGCGGTATCGAGGGCGATCGCACTCTTTTACAATTAACTCACTTGCTTAGAGAAATCCAGCAAGTTGTGAAAGAAACATTTCCCAAATCCATTGAATTTTCCTGTCAAGTACCGCAAAATCTCTGGCCTGTTTCTGCAGACCCTACCCAACTACATCAAGTTTTAATGAATTTATGTGTGAATGCTCGTGATGCTATGCCCAATGGAGGTTCCCTAACCATTTCTGCTGAGAATCTTTTAGTTGACGAGAACTACGCCAGAATGCACATGGATGCTCGTGTTGGGTCTTTTGTTGTCATCTCTGTTGCAGATACTGGAATTGGTATTCCAGCTGAGATTGTAGACCGCATTTTTGAACCATTTTTTACCACAAAAGAAATTGGTAAAGGTACGGGTCTAGGTCTTTCTACGGTACTTGGTATTGTCAAAAGTCACAACGGCTTTATCAACGTATACAGCGAAGAGGGCAAAGGCAGCGAGTTTAGAGTGTATTTACCAGCACAAGAAGCTATAGAACCTCTTGAAGATCGAGAAACGGATTTACCAGGCGGTAATGGAGAATTGATTTTGGTTGTAGATGACGAAGATTCAATTCGAGATGTGACCAAAACATCCTTGGAAAGCCATAATTATAAAGCAATTGTGGCTGGTGATGGCATTGAAGCAATTGCCCTTTATGCTGAATATCGAGATAAAATATCTCTTGTTGTGACAGATATGGTCATGCCATCCATGGATGGGTTGACAACCATTCGCACGCTCCAAAAGATTAATCCAGAAGTGAGAATCATTGCCGTTAGCGGGCTTGCCTCCACTGAAAAGATTAATGCCATTACAGAAGTCGGGGTGAAAGCTTTTTTACCCAAACCGTACACAGCAAAGCAACTTTTGTTCGCTATTAAAGAGCTAGTGGCTAATGGCTAATGGCTAATGGCTAATGGCTAATGGCTAATGGTTAATTGTTAAGTTAGTACGTGTGGAAGACAGCCCATTACATTAAGGACTTAGCAAATAGAATTTTCGGCAAAATTGTATAATTATGACCAATCAACGTTCTGAAATTTTAGCGGTTAACGACGCTTTCTACCGAGCTTTTGAAAAAAAAGATATCGAAGCAATGGGCGCAGTGTGGTCGCAAGGAACAGCTAGTCTTTGCATCCACCCAGGCTGGAATGTGTTAAAGGGTTGGAAAGATATTCAGAGTTCCTGGGTAAACATCTTTAAAAATACGGCTTATGTTGAGATTGATACTGACATCATTACTACAGAGGTTCGCGAGAACATTGCTTATGTTGTCTTGATAGAAAATGTTCTCCAAATTGCAAATGGAAGAAAACTTAAAGCTCAATCCATAGCAACAAACGTATTTGAACTTCTGGGTGGTAAGTGGTACTTAGTTCACCATCATGCTAGCCCAGTGATGCGCTGAAGAGCTTGAGGGATAAGGGGAACAAGGTAGAATCTTCTACCTTGTCTCCCTTGTCTACCCTGTCTACCCTGTCTACCCTGTCTACCTGTCTACCCTGTCTACCCTGTCTACCCTGTCTCCCTTGTCTCCCTTGTCTCCCTTGTCTACCTTGTCTCCCTTGTCTCCCTTGTCTTTCTTAATCTCCAATCAGCTCAACACCATCTCGTCCATCAAGTTCTTGTAAGAAAACTTTAACAATTTCATCTTTTGCCGTGGGCAATTGCTTGCCAACAAAATCTGGATGAATTGGTACTTCACGGTGACCTCTATCCACTAGTACTGCTAAACGAATTGACTCGGGTCTACCATATTCATTCACTGCATTCAAAGCTGCACGAATTGTCCGCCCTTTATAAATAACGTCATCTACGAGAACAACTGTTTTACCTGTCAGGTCAAATGGGATATAGGTTTTTATAGGCGTCCGCAACCCTATGCGATCGAGATCGTCACGATAAAATGTAATATCCAATGCTCCTACTTCTGGTGCTACACCTTCAAGCGCCTCAATTTGACGTGCCAACATATGAGCTAATGGCACACCTCTGGTGTAAATACCTATTAAAGCCAGTCGGGATATGATTGGCGTTTTTTCTATAATTTGAGAGGCAAGGCGATTGGCAGTACGACGGAGTTCCTGTGGTGAGAGAATTTCAACAACTTTGGCTTGAGTTGATAAAACCATAGATTGATACCCTGAATATAGAGCAAGGGGTCAGGAATAAGACTTTGTGAATAAAGGGGTGTACAACTCCTCACTCTTCACGGCTCACTCCTAACTTTTAGTTATTCCCTATATTAATAATTACCTGTTTTTACTTGAGGTGTGTACTACTCTCGTTACAATATGGCATCAACTTTTGAGCTGAAGTTGTGTTTGTAACTGCTGCACCTGCTCAACTGATAGCCCCGTGACTTGTGCGATCGCCCTTGGCGCAAGCCGTACCCGGCTTATCGCTCGCTCCTCAATAGTACTTTTATTGTCTAAAGTTCTCCAATATAGGCTAAACTTGTCCATATTGTTGAGTGGATAAATTAAATGGCTGTATACAGACCACACGAATTTGCAGTTCTTATTGGAAAGTCAACATCGACATTACGACGGTGGGATAGAGAAGGGAGATTACCAGCAAAAAGAGGAAAAGGAAATCAACGATATTACATAGATGAAGATATAGCAATTGCCCTCAACCTAGAATCGCCATCAAAAAAAGGAAAAACGGTGGTTTATTACCGTGTCTCCACTCAAGTACAAAAAGCCGATTTAGAGCACCAAAGGCAAGCCTTGGAGACATATGCTGTAAATGCAGGAATAGCCGTAGATGATTGGATTAAAGATTTAGGTAGTGGACTGAATTTTAAGCGCAAAAATTTTTTGAATTTAATGAAGGAAGTACGGATGGGAGAAATTTCCCATATAATTATCGCACACAAAGATAGATTATGCCGTTTTGGATTCGAGTTTATAGAAGAATTCTGCTCTTGGTATGGTTGTAGCATTACCGTTGTCAATCAATTAACATTATCTCCACAACAAGAATTAGTAGAAGACCTCCTCGCAATTATTCATTGCTTCAGTTCAAGGCTTTATAGCTTACGCAAGTACAAAACTGAAATAAAAAAGCTAATCGAGATGGAAGAATCGGTTTGACAAACTTGTGCAGAGTTGATTATACTTTATCAAGCTAAGATGTAATTTATAATACTAGCTATACTCAACCAAAGCAAAAAACAAAAGCGGGTGAGTTGTAGGGCGCGAGCAATAGAACTTGCGGTAATGGGATTCTTTGCGTCTCCAAGCAAAGGTTTGTGCTTTGCAACGCCTCGATACCAGTTCGTACCCCCCACCTGTACGCCCAAAATAGCAGCGTAGACGCATTCACTCCAACCGGAGTTGGGACTCGGATCGGCGATCGCATCTCGACGGCAAATTTGCCAAACGTACAAGGGTTTCCCAGAAAGAAGTGCAAGAGTGAATACTGTCAAACGACACGGAATCCAAGTTAAGCAATCTTCTACACGAGCACTAAACCATCCCAAATATGTATATGGAGCTTCTCGATAACCTATCATTGAATCAAGAGTGCTACTTGCTTTATATGCTAAAGCGAGGGGAGTAGGGCCTACAATTGGCACAAATACACCGACAATTGCATAGAAAAGAGGAGCCATGACTCCATCAGTAGCATTTTCTGTTACCGTTTCTAGAATAGCTCGCAATATTTCTGATTCTGTCAATTTATCGGTATCTCGTCCAACATAGTTACTTAAAAGAACGCGTGCTTCTGACAAGTTTCCTGTTGTTAAAGCTTGTAAAACTGTTTGAGCTGCATCTCTCAAACTTCGACCTGCAAAACAGCTGGCTAACAGTACACACTCCAATGTTATTCCCAAAAGTGGATGCAACAATTTGGTAATTAGAATAAGGAAGTACCCAATAATGCCACTACCAATTATTAAGATGATACCGATCGCAATTCCTGCTATGCGTTGTGTCACAAAATCATGACAATAGGTTAAAGCAAATTTTGTGAGGCGAGAAATGCTCCACCCCATAACTTGGACTGGATGGGGTAAACCCCAAGGATCGCCTATTAAGTAATCTATAGTAGCAGCGACAATGAGAACAACAGTAGAGGTCATCTATCGTTGGTTAGTAGTTGGTAGTTAGTAGTTAGTGGTGATTTGCCACTAACCACTAACCACTAACCACTAACGACTCTATTAAACAATAAAACTAGCTTCTTCGCCAAGAGAAGCTTGCCAACTCCGAGCATCATAATAAAGATCTGCCAGAGTAATACTGTATATCGCTTCTTTCAGTTTTTGGTGCAATCTCTTCCACAGGGTGTGAGTTACCCAATCTTCTGCTTGTGTTGGAGAAGCTTGGTGATGGGGTAAAGGTTCAATCGTTTCACCGACTGCTTCTAAAATTTCTCCCAAAGAAATTTGTGAGGGCGATCGCGCAAGTTGGTAACCTCCGATGCTACCGCGAATAGATTTTACCAGCCCTGCACGACGTATTTCTATTAGTAGTTTCTCCAGGTAAGGCGCTGGGATATTTTGGCGTGCGGCGATGACTTTAGTAGATACAGGGCCGTATTCTGGCTGTAAGCTCAAATCAAGCAATGCTTTTACACTATAGTGTCCTCTGGTCGTTAGTTTCATTTTAGTTATTAGTCATTAGTCATTGGTCAAGTGGTCACTAGTCATTAGTCATTGGTCAGGTGGTCGCTGGTCAGGTGGTCACTGGTTAGAACAAAGGACAAAGGACTTTTGACAAAGGACAAAGGACTAAAGTTCAGTTTTGCTTATCATTCTGTGTGCCAATTATCGCAATTGCTGCAAGTAGGCAACCCTTGTAGCTTGGTTTAGGAAACTTAAACAAACATGGGGTGACAGTCTTCAAAAACTTAAAAACTATAGCTATCACCATTATGTATCTTCTTTAGACTATATTCTATTGGAAAAATGAAGTGCGATCGCAAAATTTTGCTGTGAAGATGTAATATACTTAGCTAAGCTAAGAGGAAAATAAAAGGTTTCTGCTCGCATTACCTCAACCTCAGCTAAAATAAAGTCGATTAATCCTATTTGACCATTCGTTTGTGAATTAAGTTGATGGCTAAACAGAAAAAAATTGAACCCCTAGTCGGAGAAGATCTGCTCAGAAAAGTCAAAGAGCTAGAGCACCTCAGCAAAGAAGAAAAAGCTAAACAATGCGGCTACTACACCGTAACCAAAAACGGTATCGAGCGCGTCAACATGATGAAATTCTTAAATGCCCTAATTGATGCTGAGGGCATTCAGTTAGACAGTGCTCCTAGTGCAAACGGGCGAGGCGGACGCAGTGCTAGCTATAGAATCAGCGTGCAGTCGAACGGTAACTTATTGATAGGTTCAGCCTACACAAAACAAATGAATCTCAAGCCTGGAGACGAGTTTGTCATTACTTTAGGCAAAAAACACATTCGTTTGAGGCAAATAGACTCTGAAGAGAGAGAAGGTGCTGAGGCGATAGAAGCTTTAGTCTAAAGAGTTATTGGTCATTAGTCATTGGTCATTAGTCATTGGTCATTGGTCATTGGTCATTGGTCATGAGTTTAAGACTAATGACAAAGGACTAATGACAAAGGACAAAGGACAAAGGACTAATGACTAATGACACCTGTTTTTATAGTCATTGGTAAGTAATGACGAAGAGACCTGCGCGTGACTGCAACGTTGCAGGTCAAAACGATTTGCTCGCGTTCCAATAAACCTAAAATTCGTTCTTGGTTATCTCGGGCGACTACAGGTAGCTGATGCAAACCTCGCCCTGCCATTCGATCTAAAGCTTCAGCGAGAGGTTCATCAAGCCATGCGTAAAGAAGCTCGGTAGTGGAAATATCCAAGAGTGTTTGTTTGGCTATGTCAGCCCGAAGTTCACTTGATGAATTTGGGTATTTTTCCCAAACAGAAAGAGCACGGTTGATATCTTCTAGAGAGACGATACCAACAAGTTGTCCTGCATCATTAACAACTAAAGCGCTGCGGCATAAGTCTCCTGTCATTTCCAAAGCTGCTTCAATCACCGTCATGGTTGATAGTAGCTTTTTGGGGGAAGAGAGCATAGCATCTTCTACTAAAATTTGCCGTAAAATTTCTGCTTGTTCGTCTTTCAATTCAGAAAGACCAATTTGTTGTAGGTTGGAGTTGGAGTTGGAGTTTGGCTTCATTCTCTCTATCAACCAAACACTTAGACCCACCGCCGCCATTAAAGGTAAGACAATACGGTAGTCTCTGGTTAATTCAAACAACATTAAAATTGCCGTAAGCGGTGCTCTGACACTTGCAGCCAAAACAGCAGCCATTCCTACCATTGCATAAGCAGGAGGACCTGCCATAAATTGACCAATATCAGGTGCGAACCACGCTAAAATCTTGGCATAAGCCGCTCCAAAGGAAGCGCCTAAAAACATGGCAGGAGCAAACAAACCACCGACAAAACCACTACCAGCACTAATAGCTGTCATCAGAAGCTTTGCCACCAGGAGCACAACGAGCAGTTGTAAAGAAAATTCTGCATCTTGCAGCGTCGCTTCTACAGTGCCATACCCAATCCCCAAAATTTGAGGGAAGTATATGGCAACTGTACCAACAATGACCCCACCAATAACAGGATGAATTGGTTCGGGTATGCGTTTCATCCATTGGAAATAGGGTATTTTTCCATGGAAACAAGCTTTTGCCAGACGAATCGATTGGGTATAGGCAAGAGAAACTACACTAGCTCCCAAACCTAAGCCAAGATATAAAGGTAATTCCAAAGGGCTGCGGACTTGATAAGCAGGTAAGGCAAACGCAGGCTGTGCGCCCAAGCCAATTTGAGCGATGAGTGCTGCAACAACTGCGGCTAGTAACACCACGCTAACAGCAGAAGTAGCAAAGGCAGTCGTACCCAAGACGACTTCCAAAGCAAAAAAAACTCCCGCAATTGGAGCGTTAAATCCAGCAGCTAAGCCAGCAGCAGCACCAGCGCCCAAAAGCAAGCGCTGTCTTTCTTGTGAGACTTGCTGCACAACAGACAACAGCAAACCAAAATTAGCCCCAATTTCTACACTAGGTCCTTCTGGTCCTAGTGAAGCACCGCTCCCCAAAGATACGGATGCAGCCAGCATTTTGGTAACAGGTCGTAGTTTTCGCTGGATTTCCCCAGGGGAGGAGGCGGCGATCAGAGATGAGAGTCCCGGACCAAAATCAGAGGTACGCCAGCGCATGAAACCGACAATCATTCCACCCAGGGTAGGGACACAAGCTAAAGTCCAAGCGCCCCAAGCCCCAATCGCACCCATAAAATTTTCCAGCATGAGGTGGTGAATGATTTCAATGAGGTAGTGAAATGTGACCACCCCCATGCCACTACCACCTCCTATAAGCACGGCTAAAAACAGAACTACACTTTCTGGAGATGGCTGAAAACGGTTAAGCAAATCGGTAAATCGGGCAGAAAGGAAGTGAAAAGCAGGTTGTTCCACAACCTTCCTCAATTGAGTAGAAGGCAAAAGGCTCATTGGGTAGAGGAGTAAATCTAATAAAAAATTTAAATTTTTATGTCTTACACTTCATTGTGAGCGATTATTTATCAACCAGACAAGTAAAAACTGGGGATCGGGCATTGGGAATTGGGAATTGGGAATTGGTGATTCATATTTCTCCCATGCCTAATGCCCAATGCCCCATGCCCAATGCCCAATGCCCAATGTTCAACCCTCTACGAACATTCATCATGCCTGTTTATTAAATTTACAAAGCTTTGGTTAAAAGATTGCAAGCACTCAAAATTTTTGCGGAGACAATGCTTAAATGAGAAAGAATAGAAGGTCAGCAAAAGAATAAAGGATAAACTATGAAGGATAAAGGATGAAGTTCCCGCCTGTCAAGGGCGCGGCTTGAACCATACGGTAAATACTGAAGTGCTTGAACAGAGATTGCGCCCACAAGGGTAAGGTTTGAGGTCATTTCTTCACTTTATCCTTTATCCTTTACACTTCACACTTCTTGCGAGTTATAAACTACACACTTCAAACAGAGGCGTGGTGGCTTTCCTAGCACTAGAATTGTAGGGGAAACCGGAACACGAAGAATTCAGTGACTGATGGCTGATGTCAAAACACTGGGTGCTCTACGTAAGTGTCACCGGAATTTCTATATAGCTGTTGTTTTGTTATTAAAGCGAGTAAGTAGACTAGGCGGACGAGGTAGATGAATACACACATCTTTGATAATCATTATTTGACTTGCCCCATTTGTCAGAAGAACGCTGCACGAAAACCGATGAAAGCGTGCATAGGATTGTTTTCTTGTCCGTACTGTCAGGAAAGGCTAGTCGTTTGTCAAAGCGGTCATTACGTCCGCGATCCTTTTTCCTACAAACAGCAGGTAGCTGTCTCATCTTCCCTACGCCGTCAAAGCAGACCCTTAGCTAGGATTTTACGGGATTTTGTTATTCTCAAGCATCCTTTAGTGGCGCTAGTTGTAGGAAGTGCTATTTTGCTGGGTGCTCTCGGCATAACCCAGCAACAAACTACAACCTACGACACTCCAGAACTTCCAAAGACAGAGAAGCAGCTTTAAATTGGTTAATTGTTAGTGGTTAGTGGTTGCTGGTTAGTGGTTAGTGGAATAACTAACAACCAACAACTAACCACCAACAACCAACAACACTTAATTTTTTGTAATCAGTACCCAACCGGATGTTTGGTCAATTTGCTTCACAGAATCTAAATGTAGGTTTTCACGTGCAGTTTCATCTAGCAAGAAGTAGGGTTGCTTGTCGTTTCGCCAGTAACTATCGAGTTGAACAACAGATGCAGGAATAATAGTGCGATCGCTATAAAAATCTAATGATGGGCGATGATATGGGAAAGATGTATAAATCTTTTTTGTACCGGGTGGCGCTGCTCTTTGTATCATTTCAGCGACTGGTTTGACAGGATAGGCTTCCCCTAATTCCCAAACCCAATGCTTTGAGTACATTAATAGCACCAGCGACACATAAGTACCCCAAAACAGAACTTTCAGGAATTGCCCGTCACCTCGTTCTGCTAAAACAGCAGCTAAGGCCATTGTCAACGCCACTGCAGCAAAAAGCAGTTGTAACTCCGATTGAGAAACACTCCCTATACTGTAGTATATGCAGCCTGCGATCGCCACTAACGCTAACAGAGCTAAAGAAACTATCCAAGTGCGGGGATAGGGTGAAAGCAATTGTGAATCTTCAGTTTCTGAGAGTTTTGCCCCAAAAGCTAGGGCTAAGCTGGGGTAGATGGGAAATACGTACCAAGGCAGTTTGGTACTCATTAAAGATATAGAAATTAAGTAAACACTACTCCATACCAATACCAGTTTTGCCCAGCTAAGGTTACGATTTTCCCAGGTTAAACGCCAACTTGAAGGTAAGAAAATTAGCCAAGGCCAAGTGTACTTGAAAATTTCCAAAAGGTAGTACCAAGGTGGTCCGGAATGATTCTCAACCGATTCCCAAAGACGGCTGAAGGACTGATCGACCATCCCAACTTTGGTAAATATCTCACCGTAATGTACCCATTGAGCACCGTACCAAAATGCGACAGGTACACTGCCAATGAAAATTCCCAACCACATATACCAACTGCGTAACAGTCTTGGTGTATCCCAAAAAAGAAATAAAAGTGCGATCGCACCCAATAATAAACCAAGTATACTTTTTGTTAGGCAAATTAACCCAAAACTAATGCCAACTCCAAGACAGTAACGTAAGTTGCGACGCGAGCGCAGCAAACAAAGCATCATCAGCATAAAGAAACAGACAACAGCCCCATCTAACATAGCTAATCGTCCGTGACGCACCACAGGTAGCATGGTGAGGTAAATTAAAGCGCTGTAGACTGCAGCACGACGTTTGCGAAATATTTCTCGACCAATGTAATAAAGCAAAGGTACTGAAACCGCCGTCAGCATAGCCCCAGGTAAGCGGGAAGCCCATTCATTGACTCCCCAGAGAGAGTAAGCCCCAGCAATCAGCAAATGCATGAGCGGTGGTTTGTTGTGATAAGGTTCTCCGCCCAGTGTTGGATAAAGCCAAGGCATTGAAGCTGCGGGCGATCGCATAATTTCACGTGCTACTTGTGCGACAGTACCTTCATCCCAATCCCGCAGTGGTAATTCTCCAAGATTTATGGTAAAGAGTAATACAGCTGCCAAAAGCAGCACGATCAACCATACCCAATCGATCCACTGTTCCGCCGACCGATACTGTTTTTCCAGACGACCCCAAAGAAAGCTTCCTTCTTGCATAATCTAGGATAATTACTGTGCTTGCTGGTTGTTGAATGAAACTCCTGACGCAATGTAGACTTGAATGTTGCCTTTCATCAAATCTCCTAGATTTTAAATTAACTTATATTTCGTCGTAAAGATTTTTTCACTGCTTTTTTTGGTTTATCTATTTTTCTTAAGTAAGAGAGTGAAAGTGGTTCCAATTAAGACTAAGATCGGATATTAATTCCTGCGTGGAGAAGAAATTTATGAATCTACCTGCTATGTTTGACGTTGTTCTCGGCTTAATATTTATTTATTTAATTTTAAGCTTACTAGCCTCAGAAATTCAAGAATTGATTGCAACTTTATTGCAATGGCGGGCTGCACACTTAAAAAAGTCAGTTGAAATTTTTTTATCAGGCAATGTTACAAGCCAAGACCAATATCAGGAATTACAGTCAGTTGTCGAATTAGCAAATAAACTTTATGACAATCCCTTAATTAAAAATATTAACCAAGAAGCTAAAGGATGGTTTGAGTCCTTACCCCGAAAATTCACTTGGGCGATCGCATCATTAGTTCGTTCTTTATTCTCCTCCAAACATAGAGGTCAACAAACTCTCTTTGGGAAAAGCAAACATACCGGACCATCATACATTCCAGCAGATATTTATGCGATAACTCTGTTAGAAGTACTAGAAATTCCAACATTAGTTCGTTGGCTAACTGAAGGGAGGCTAGAAAAATTCAAAACAGCACGAATCAATGAAATCAGAAGTCTTTTAAATCAATTGCAACAACAGCCCGTTCAAGATGAAAAAATGCGGAGATTTTTTGATCGACTCGTACTGAATCTTCAAGATTTAGAAAAAGACTACAATGACATCGTTAAAAACTATAGAGAAAACAAAAATAATATAACAGCCAGTGTTGAACGTATGGATATAAGTTTCAAGAGATTTATAGAGGATTTTCCCAAAGAACTTTCAACCCAGGAGCCATATAGCCAAGTTTTCAAAAAATTGGAATATTACCAACAAGATATTTTTGGTAATACCCAGCAAACAATGTTAATTGGAGGATTGCAACCCAGTATTGATGAAGTGGTTGGAGTTATTAATAAAAATAGTGCCATTTATCAAGAAGTAAAGACTATTTTTAAAAGTAAAGATGGAGCAGCATATCAAGAAATTCAAAAATTAATTGAGAATTTACCTCCATCCGTTGTTGATAATATTTCAGTTTTAGCAAAGCGTGCTGGAACAAAAATAGAAAATACACGTGAAGGAATTGATAGATTGCGACAAGAAATTGAATCGGCTTTTGATAGCTCTATGGAAAGAGCTTCTGGGGTGTACAAACGTAATGCCAAAGGTGTAGGGATTTTAATTGGCTTGGTACTTGCTGTTGCAGCCAATGCAGATGCTTTTCACATGGTTAATAGATTATCAAAAGATTCAGCGCTGAGAAATATCATTGTTCAAAACGCTGAAAAATTATCAAATCCTAACATCAATAATTTTTCAACAGTAGGAGACATAAAAAAGCTAACCGATGATGCTGACAATATTCTCACAGCAGTTTCTCTACCTATTGGTTGGACTCCTGCTAACTTATCACAACAGTTTCGCTTAATAGCACCACAAGAACCCGTCATTACACTTCCTAGAATTCTAAGAATGATACCAGGTTGGATAGTCAGTGGTTTTGCTATTGCAATGGGTGCGCCCTTTTGGTTCGATGTACTCAGTAAATTTATGAATGTAAGAAATGCAGGCAAACGTCCTCAAGCCAAAAAAAGTGTAAATGAGGCTAATGGCTAATGGCTAATGGCTAATGGCTAATTGCTAATGGCTAATTTCTTATTGCTAATGGCTAATGGCTAATGGCTAATGGCTAATTGCTAATTGCTAATAGCATTTATTTGGTTCGTAGTAGCGCTGTCTTCGTATGCATTGTAGCAATCCCCACTTGTGTAAAGTACAGGATATCAAACTAACCGCAGCCTGTAGCTGATAGACACAGATAAATTTGTACCTCAATGACTACTCCCTTAACCATTAGCAATTAGCCATTAGCTATTAGCAATATTAAAAAATAAAAATAACCCTTAATTGCCAATCCTTATCTTCACGAACAATCTCAATTTGCCGAATAAACTCACGGAAGTAAAACCTTCGTTCCGCCTCAGACAAATCCAACCAAAACTGAGGAATAGAAACTGCTTGAGCGACAGAACGTAAATTCACTGGTGGTAGAGTCGCCAACTTCGCTTGAAGTTCTGATATTTCTACACGGACTTTATATGCTCTTAACTGAGATGTTTCTGCATCCAAGACACCAGCCTCCACCAAATCGGGTAACTGCTTGAGTATTTCTTGTTGGCGCAAAATCGCTTGATTTAAATTATGTTTCACCGTATCTAGCTGAGGAGAATCTATTCCAGCTACCGCAAGAGGTAAGTCTTGACAAATAATTGCAATAGTCTGTTCTAATACCTCTTGATATGGTATGGCGCGACACTTAGGACTTTTGGAACAGCTAATTGGGCGTAGATAAAGGTATTCTTTGTCTTGCTTGCGTATGGTAACACGGGTAATTGTCATGTGTGATTGACATTCACCACAAATCGCTAAACCTGCTAAAGAACGTGGTGCGCTAGCTGTTCTTCGGGGTAAACGGCTGTTGCGGCGTAATAGCCTGTCAACTTGGGCTGCTTCTTCTCTACTAATAATAGAAGCATGAGTATCGGAAATAATTTCTCCATTGTGATAAGCCGTATCACCACGGTAAACTGGATTTGTTAACCAACGGCGTCCTGTAGTGACAGAGATTTTTTTACCATATTTTTTTGCTAGGTAACGGACTGCGCCTCGCAGAGAACCATAAAGTAAGAAATTATCAAAGAAATCTTTGACAACTGGGGAAGTACTGCGGTCTACAGTGTATTTTCCTTTACCTCTGCGGTAACCGTAGGGTGCTTTACCGGGAGGCGGTGCGGCTTCTAAACGGTTGCGGGCGTGTCCTTGACGTATGCGGCGACTCTTTTGCTGATGTTGTATCTCGTGGAGGAGTTTGAGCAAGTCAGCATGGATGTTGGGGCTTTTTTGTGAAGAGTTATAATTTTGTTCAATCGCAATGAGTGTGACTCCCATTGTTTCTAGTTCTGTGAGGTGGGAAGTCACTTCTTCTATGGTGTCTCCTAATTCTTCTAGGCGGCGAATGAGGAGATGCGTGGGGGTTTCGGTTTTGCAGTCGTTGAGTAGTTTTTGTAGTTCAGTCCTTTTTCCTATATCTTGGTATGTTCTTTCTATCTCCCATCCCCAGGTTGTGGGATCGGGGTTTTGTTCTAGTATGGGATCGCTGTAGGTGTAGGCGAAGGTTTTCATTTATAAACCGCAAAGACGCGAAGGGCGCTAGGGGAAGATGTGTAGGCTGGGTTGAGGAACGAAACCCAGCAATCTTTATCTTTCATTGCTGGCTGAGTTCAACAATGTTACCATCTGGATCTTTGGTAAAGACGGCTGGACGTCCGGAAGCACTGGGTTGAATGGGAAAGTTGTTGTCTATAAGTTGCTGTTTGGCTATGTCTAAGTCAGCGACTGAGAAGGCGATGTGGGCGTTGCGTCCCCATTTTTCGTTTTGGGGTTCGGGTATGGATGGGGCGGCAATGAGGTGAATTTGGTAGTTTCCTATTTGATACCATGCACCTAAGAATTTTAAGGAACGTTCTACTTTGGGTAATCCTAGCACTGTTCCGTAGAAATGCTCGGCTTTGTCTAAGTCGGTGACGAGAATGGCTGTGTGGAGATATTGGGTAATCTTCATTGTTGCGGGGTTATGAAACTCGACTATATTGTATGATTAAATATTGATTATTAAAACTCACGCAAAGTCGCAAAGGCGCGAAGAAAAACTCAATTCCTAAGAGGTTGTTTGAAAAGTGGTTAGTTGTAATTTTAATCACATTATTACCCCCCTTTTTGGGCTGTTTTCCTCAAACCCTTTCTCTATAACACTTTTGCAATTGTTAAGAAAGATCCGGGTCATGGATAGCTTGTAGAGGGGGGAAATAAGAAAAATCCGGTTCCCGGACCAATACATCGATCTGGGTTAGGGAGGGGTAAAAAATATTTGATACACCAATTGTGACTTTTCAAACATCCTCTAAGATCGCTAGTTAATCGGACTTGACATAACAAGATTAGGAGTCCTTTACAACTTGACAAAGTTTATGGAAAGGGAAGCCTTTCTAATAGCTGCCGCGCTGAAGAAGCCCAATATTCATCGTTATATTCAACATAAATTTTTAACGCTTTTTGTAAATTAGCTCTTGCTTCTGCGTAATTTTCCTGTGCTTGTGCAAGTGTTCCCAAACAGTAATACGTACTAGCGAGTGAGTAGCGATCGCCAGATTCGATGTAGATTGCCAAAGCTTGCTGATAATATTGCCGCGCTTCTTCAAACTCCCGTAACTCTTGGGCGACTATTCCCAATTGGTGGTATGTGCTTGCACTTGAGTAGCGATCGCCAAATTCGATGTAGATTGCTAAAGCTTGTTGATAATATTGCTGCGCCTCCTCATATGAGCGCAACTCTTGGGCTAAATATCCCAATTGGTGGTATGTGCTCGCACTTGAATAGCGAGCGCCGAATTCGATGTAGATTGCCAAAGCTTGTTGATAATATTGCCGCGCTTCTTCAAACTCCCGTAACTCTTGGGCTAAATATCCCAATTGGTGGTATGTGCTCGCACTTGAGTAGCGAGCGCCGAATTCGATGTAGATTGCCAAAGCTTGTTGATAATATTGCCGCGCCTCCTCATATGAGCGCAACTCTTGGGCGACTATTCCCAATTGGTGGTATGTGCTTGCACTTGAGTAGCGATCGCCTATCTGTTGCTCAATTTCTAAACATTGATGATAAAGGTTAGTTGCTTGTTGAAATTGTCTTAATTCCAGATAAGTATTTCCCAAGCCCAACAAAGAAGCAATTTCACCTCGATGGTTACCAATTCTTTGTGAAATCCTTAAAGACTCTTCATAGCAAAGAATTGCCCTGTTAAAATCCCTTTGTTGATAATAAGCTTTTCCTAATGTATTTAAAACTTCTGCTTGAAATGATGAATCTTTGCTGTTCTTAGCAATTGTTGCAGCTTCTTCTAAATACTCTCTTGCTTTTTCAATATTTCTTTGACTTAAATATGCGACTCCAAGTTGATGTAGTATGTTACTGTAACTGTGTAAATTTTCTCCTGTTACCCAATTGCCTGTTTGTTTGTATTCCATTAACAGGCGATGCAGCAAATCTATGCGTTCTTGTTTTTCTGGTTTTTCTAATGTGTCTATTGGTTGGTTAAAGTTAAGAGTTTGAGCAAGGGTGTCTTCTCTTGTAAATTGGGGTGTTTTGAAACGAAAAACTCCCGACCTCCAAGCCCAAAAATCAGGGGCAAATTTTGCTAAGCGGGTGAGTGCAAAATCAGGCAATATAAATAATATAGGATGTGGAAGTGTTTTTTTATAAGTATCTCTGACAAAATTTAGGTCTTGTAAAACTGGAGGATAATCTCCAAAAACACCTATAGAATTTTCTAACTGACGTACAATCAAAACTAATTTTTTGTTTGAATTTATCTGGTTTTTTGGTATTTTTTTTACAATCTCATCTTTTAAAAAACGTAAATTAGGGTCAGGAAAATCAAGTGGGACAAATTGAATACCCTGGCATTCAGGATGGTTTTTGAGCGCTTCAATTAAAAATTCTCCATCTTGATAGAAATTGATTTCAACAAAGCCAATTGTAAACTTCTCGGCAAAGTCTATAAATGTTATTAACTCCGCAAAAGTTTGTTGATTGATTGCAAGAAATTGACCTCTTTCTATCTCAAGATGGTTGGGAGAGAGCGGATTTGAGGGCTGCTTGAAAGAATTTATTTTGTTTCACCACTGGGTTTGGATAATTCCATCGCTTATCCCCGTTGTATTCTAAAACTGAGGTGTTAAAAAGCATTTTAAATTATAGAAAAAAAAACAACAACAGCGTAGCTGGTATAATTGACAGCCCTAGCTTGTGGCGATCGCGCTTTAGTCGATCTCTACACATCAATCCCAACAGCGAAGACACTACAAACCAAATATACACATTTGCTCTACTAGTAGCAATTAAACTTTGAAAAAAGTAAATCTATCATTGGATATATTTTAAAATTTTTCCACTATGAGTATTATAGTGTTGGGGTTAAAGTCTGATATAACAGTACTAAAGCCTTAAAATTGTGTTCATTTTTTTGAAAGATTGCAGATATGGTGAATTAAAGCTGTAAATACAAGCCTAATTCACTTTATAATTACTAGATGAAGTTACGGCAGCAATCATAGTAGAATCATTAGTGGTGCCAAATTAGGAGTGGGGGGTAAGCTATTGTTTGCCCGTGTAGGAGGGGCGAATGGTCTTGTACCTAAGCGCCCGTACAGGAGTTATTTCTTAAATCACCCATTAGCCTCTCTGTACGACTATGAAATATCAGGCACCCAATCAAAGTTTAAAAAAGTATAAAACTATACAACGTAAGTTTGAACGCTTGGATTTGGATACTCAATTCCTGATTTTGTACGCATCCAAGCAAGTCCAACGGTTTGCTGCTAACCCTAAAGAGATTGTGCTAGGAAAAGATGTTCGTTTGGGCTTTCCTGAATTTATTGGTCTTGAAGATATTTTGATTCCTATCTTAAAAGGAGAACAGGAACTCTTTGAATTAAAATCTCTAATGAGAACATCTGGTAGAGAAAGTCACCTGTATTTTGATATATATATTCTGCGGAATGGATGTGAAAGTTATCATGAAAATAGGTTAACAATACTTTTTGAAGATACAACAGAGACAACGATTGCTAAACAACAACAGAAAAATATAAAAATTTTATATGATATTATATTTACATATAAAAGTTACATAGAAAAAGCACTCGCTGCAATGGCAGAAGCTTTGTTAGTAACAACGAAATCGGGAAAAATTAAGAAAGTGAATCGTGCTGCATTGGAGTTATTTGGTTATCAGGAAGAAGAATTAATAAATCAGCCTATATCTTTATTATTTGATGATAATACATTACTACAAAAAGCTATTCAGCAGAGATATTTATTTAAAAAGTATTTTCAAAATATAGAAATAATTTGTCGAACTAAAGAAAAAGAAAAACTGTTGATAGGGTTTTCTTGCTCGGTAATTCCGTCTAAAACAGATGGTTGTACAGATATAATTTACATCGGAAGAGATATTACGGCTCAAAAGAGCAGGCAGCAAGGAATTAGTACGCAATACACCATAACTCGGATTCTTTTAGAATCAAAAAGTATCAAACAGGCAATTCCCAAAATTTTACAGGCTATATGTGAGTGTTTGGGATGGGATTTGGGCGAACTTTGGACGGCAAATGAGTACATAACACTATCGTCACAGCAAGATTGCGCTCATTCAGTCCTCAGATGTGTGGAAATTTGGTCGAGTCGAACGGTTGCAATCC
This sequence comes from Scytonema sp. UIC 10036, assembly GCF_009725235.1. The sequence continues at coordinate 1,468 of NZ_WJFC01000019.1, read as the reverse complement.
GAGAGTTTAAAGCAGTGACTTGGCAAACGACTTACACTCCCAGTACTGGTTTTCCAGGTCGAATATGGTCAAATCAATCACCTCTTTGGATTGAGAATTTTTCACAGCCAGAAAATTTTGACAGAGAGTGCGATCGCAACGCATCTTTGCGTGAAATACCACAGTCTGGTGATGTGCGATCGCAAGCGGCTGTAGAATCGGAATTGCGATCGGCATTTGGCTTTCCCATTTTGGATAATGGAGAAATGTTAGGAGTTATGACTTTCTTTAGTCAGAATATACAGTCACAAAATGCAGAACTATTGCAAATGATGGTTTCTGTTGGGCATCAAATTTCTCAGTTTATTAAATCCAAACTATCAGAGGAAGTACTTGTAGAACGGGAAGAACGCTATCGAGATTTATTGGAGAATGCAGATGAATTAATTCAATGCGTCACTCCTTACGGTCAATTTGAGTATGTTAACCGAGCATGGCTCAAAACTTTGGGATACTTAGAGATGGAAGTCAACCAGCTTTATTTGTTTGATATCATTCATCCCGATTTTCGGGAACAATACCGACATATTCTTTATCAGGTAATGTCCGGAATAAAGCTCAACCAAGTGACAATTGCATTTGTCTCTAAACACGGTCAGAAAATTTTTGTTGAAGGAAATATTAACTGCAAATTTGTCAAGGGAAAACCCGTTTTAACGCGTGGTATTTTTCGGAATGTGACTCAGCGTGTTGCAGTAGAAGAAGCACAGCGCCACGAGCAAGAACAAACCGAGCGTTTGTTGCTCAATATTTTGCCAGAAGCTATTTTTACCCGTTTAAAAGAAGAACCCGGTACGATAGCAGAACACTTTACTGATGTGAGTGTTCTGTTTGCCGATATTGTTGGCTTTACCGAAATCGCCTCTCAAATTAGCGCCATTCAACTTGTCAAGATATTAAACCAGATTTTTTCCATGTTCGATCGCCTGACCGAACAATATAGTTTAGAGAAAATTAAAACTATTGGTGATGCTTACATGGTTGTTGGCGGTTTACCAGTGCGCCACCCAAATCATGCCCAAGCCATTGCTTGTATGGCGCTAGATATGCAAACTGCAATTAATGAGTTTAACTCTGAAAACAAGCAAAACTTTAGTATACGAGTCGGAATCCACAGCGGACCTGTAGTAGCAGGAGTCATTGGTATCAAAAAAGTCAGCTACGATCTCTGGGGAGATACGGTAAACATAGCCCATCGGATGGAATCCCAAGGTTTGGCTGGCAAAATTCAGGTTACAGAAGCTATGTACCAAAAGTTACTTCATGAATTTGTATTTCAAAAACGGGGTGAAATTGAGATCAAAGGCAAAGGTAAGATGACAACTTATTTGATGATTGGGAGGAAATAAGGTTGGTTAGTGGTTAGTGGTTAGTGGTTAGTGGTTAGTGGTTAGTGGTTATTGGTTAGTGGTTAGTGGTTAGTGGTTAG
>NZ_WJFC01000018.1 GCF_009725235.1 Scytonema sp. UIC 10036 | reverse complement strand
TTTTCACAATTATTTCTTTCTATCTCCACCAATTTAATTTTATCGATAAAAATTAACGTATAGGGGAGCGAATTTTCCAGATCGTCCAATCCCACTTCCGCAATCCCCCTGCCTAGCTCGTCAAGTTCGTATTGGAAAGTGGTATTGTAAGCACTAAAGTCAGGATTTTCAATCTTTGGAGAATCGTTTAAACTTGTGTTCACTTCCTGGAATGAGTTATTGATACTCTCAATGAGGGCTTTGAGTTCCCTACCACTGCGGTCTAGGGGAAAAGAAAACCTTTGAATATCGCCCTCATCTTGAAAAAGACCACTGACAATGACTTTCTCTGAAAGCAGGTGAGTGGTCAAAAAGCCCGTACCAAATCTCCCTATAGTTTTGGGCATCTCTGTTTTATCAGTTTCTCCCCAGTCTTTATCATCCGAACTAATTTGACGGATTAAACCTTCAATATTTTTATTGGTAAAATAACTGTAATTGTGACTGAATTCTATAGATTTTGGAGTCAATCTTACCCTGACAGCAACCTTTTGTTCCGGAAAATCAACTGCAGCCTTATCATTGGCATTTTGTAAAAGTTCCCAAATCCACCGTCTCTTGGAGTTTTCCGTGGATGACATCCTTAAAATCCGCATCTTTTCAAAGATTTTCTGGGCTGCAATGCGGTTTAAGGTGGCAATAACGTTCTTGTCAAAACGAGACATGGTGATGACTCCTAACTCCAGTTGATAATGATTACAGAGGCGTTAGGTTTATCTTGCCCAAAAACTTTGTTAATCTATCACTAAACTCTAGCAAAGGCAGGGAGTCATATCATGTCCCGCAAATTAGCGCTCATAAAACCTCGGCAGACCTCTTTGCGTCTTTGCGCCTTTGCGTGAGGTAAATCATAATTCACTAGTTATGCCGCTAGCATATGGATGAAACCAACAACATAAGTATTAAAGGCAATATGCGATTGCAAGAAGGCATTGATCTGGTACGTCCGTCCGACCTCCCGCGTGTCCTTGAAGTTTGGGAAGCCTCTGTACGCGCAACTCACCTTTTCCTGACGGAAGTTGATATCCAGTTCTTCAAGCCACTGGTGCGCGATGAGCTTCCCCATGTGGAGGAACTGGCTTGCGTGCGTGATGAGGAAGGTCAGGTTGTTGGATTTGTTGGCGTAGTAGACGACAAAGTTGAGATGCTATTCATCCATCCCTTGTGGCGCTTAAGAGGGATCGGACGGCGACTGTTAGATTATGCCGTCAAGACCCTCGGTGCCACAAGAGTTGATGTGAACGAGCAGAACGAACAGGCGGTGGGGTTTTACCTACAGATGGGGTTTGAAGTCGAAGGACGTTCGGAGTTCGATAGCATGAGCAAGCCATTTCCCCTGTTACATATGCGCTTAGATAATTGAAGTTCTGGAGATGAGTGAACAATCTCTCTCCAAACGTATAAAACCACACTGTAATAAACAGCGTGGTTTGGTTTAGATATAAGCTTTAAAATTAATAAGTAAAATTTGTTTTTGTTGACTGTAACTACAAAACTGAGTTACAGCATTCCGGAAATTAGGGTCAAAAATTTTTCTACAAGTATTGACCTCGCTCTCCCCAAATGGCCAGGGAGATACTGTAATTTGATAGCGATTGTTTTTGTTTTCTACTAGAGTTAATTGAAGTGCGATCGTGCCATCAAGCGTTGGCACTTGAGTGACCTCCTGCTTACCAGTAAATCCCTGACACAAAAGAATTGAGAGTGTGTCCCAGGTTGCTACTAGCTTTTGGTTGCGTTCGATCGCCTCTCGCGTTGCATACCGTGCGTAGTATTCATCATGGCTCAAGGTCTCAATAAGTTTTTCTTGAAATTCGTACTTGTGATTTAAATGATAATTCTGCCAAACGGAAGGGATATGCTTTAAAACCATTTAGGACAAAATATGCTTTACAAATTTAATCAAGAGTCACTAAATTAAAATGATAATCAAACGAGAGGGCTTACGCAACACAGCACATAAAAACCGTAGGGTGTGTGACGCTACGAACAAATTTCAACGTAGTTGTAAGACTTGTAGCGTCACGCACCGGCTTAGAAATGTGACCGCTCTTATGCCTCTATCGGTTCGAGATGCCCTGAACCTGCAAGTGTTTTCAGGTCAATATCTGCGATACATTTCACTTTAACATAATTCAACGTAAGGTCACCTACTAAGTGAACCTTCCCCGTTTGACGCTCAAAGTCAGCGGAATTGAAATCGGATGCTTCGGGATCGAGTTTGACCCCCAATTCCGTACCACCCTTTGTGTTGGTGAATTTAATATGCACATAGGAGCGGTCAATACTCTCTTTGAAAGCGGCGACAGTTTTTTCAGGTCTCAGACTGGCTTCAACGGGATGATTTCCTTGGGATAATCTTTGTACTAACTCGTTCATTGCAGTTTCTCCTTGTTTTTCCTTTTCTTCAATAACTAGGGCTTGGCGTTGTCTTGAATAACCGAGGTGTTGATTGTAATCGGCTCGTAAACTGGAATTTCAAAACCCAACGTCTTTGTACAAAACTCTTTCCATTCAGGAGTGACGTTCTCAAAAATGATGTTTTCATCTTTGAAAATACCATCTGTCACTACGTAATTTTCTTGCAGATAGAGAATATCGTCATCAGTGAGTTGTCTATCAACTTCGACTTCTTTGCCATCTACCTGTTTCTTCTCTTTTTTGACATTTTCAATGTTCTCAGTCCAGTGAGAGAACTGACGGAAGTTTTTCAGCAAGTAAGCTTTGCAATATTTTCCCATTGTTGCCATAATGATACCTCTTATTGTTGAATTCTGGCTTCAATTGCACTCATAATACCTTTTGTTTGGAGCACCTGAGTCACCTGAAAACCTGCTGTTGATAATAAACAACGAAATTCATCTTCCGTTCGCATTAAAGAAGCACCAGTTAAAAATAAGTTAAGACTGGCAAAGCTGAATTCCGGCGACGGGTTATCTGTTGGCATGACAGTATCAACAATCAATAGTTTATCGTTAGATGTCATAGCTTTGTAGCAGTTCGTCAGAATTTTCAGAGCTTGGCTATCATCCCAATTGAGTAAAACTCGCGAAATTAAATAAACATTACCACTCTTGGGAATAGACTCAAAAAAGTTACCGCCAACAATCTGACAACGGTCAGCAACTCCAGCAGCTGACAAAACTTTTCCGGCACTTGCAACAACATCTTCTTGGTCAAATAAAATACCTTGCAATTGGGGATTTGCCTTGAGAATAAAGGCAATTAAGCTGCCCGTACTACCGCCGACATCGACAATTGTTTCCACTTTGGAAAAGTCGTAAGCTTCTAGAAGTGGCAAAAGCCATTCTCTGGTCGTCTCTTCCATGTACTCGTTGAAATTCTTTGCCACCTCGGGATTTTGTGCTAAGTAACCATACAAACTGGTTTGAAAAGTTTGTTGAACGGCACTTTCACCAGTTGTCGCAGTATGTAGCAGGTTTCCCCATAACGGATAAAATATCTGCATTGTTGCCAGTATTGTACTTCTAAGAGAATCATTCGTGCCAGTCAATAAACGTTTTCCTAAGGGGTTTAATGTAAAGTTGTTGTCCTCATCCACAGAAAAGAGATCGAGGCTGACTAGCATCCGCATCAAATGCTCAAGAAAAACTTGATTGACTCCTGTGGATTGGGCTAGCTGATGAGTATTCTTCGCTCCATTGCTCAAAATATCTGCAATCCCTAGTTTCGCGGCAACAAAAATAGCCTGTGATTTAGCGAATCCACCAACTATTTCAAACAAGGGGTCAGAGGTGGATAAACTTTGATTTTGTTGTTGTTGTTCATGTAATCGCATTTTTATCTCCTGAGTACTAAATGAGCTGCCTTGCCGAATCCAGATACAGCCGTAGCTTCTCACCTAAGACTTGCACGTGGGGAAGATGATGCATCGTAATGTGGTTTCCAGGTACTGGTATCACCTTGACCCCAGAAGTTGCTACCAAAAGCCAAGGTAATTCTGGACTTTGGGCATTGTATGCATCTCTCTCTGTTGCAAGACAAAAGACGATGTGACCGGAATAAGTTTGCGGGACATAATTTCGCATTGCTTTCATATAAACTTTGAAAAGCTTGAGTTCACGACGCAATTCTCTTAGTCCAAAATTAGGCGGTGTTCCTGTATCGGTCATCTTCATCTGCTCTAAAAAGTAGAGGAGTTGTTCGTCAGGGCTCATCTGCCGCAGGTGGTCTAGTGTGATTTTTATGTTTAAACCCACACTAAGTATGTAAACCAGGATTGCAGTTTCATCTTCTTCCAAAAACACGGGCATTTGACCGGGACCTGGGGTATCGATCAAAGCTAACAGTGCTACCTCTTGACCTAAAGCATGGAGTTGTTGTGCCATTTCAAAGGCAACTGTACCGCCAAAGGAAGAACCTCCGAGAAAATAAGGTCCTTGTGGCTGGAGAATACGTAACTGTTGAATGTACTGAGTCGCTATGTCCTCGACTTTGGTCAAAGGTTCTGTGTGTCCATCCACTGCAGGGGATTGTATGCCATAAACAGTCTGGTCTGAACCGAGACAACGTGCTAAATCGCGGTAGAAGTAGACGTGTCCACCTACAGGATGCACCAGGAATAATGGTTGCTGCGAGCATCCCTTTTGAATTTCCACAAGCAATGAAGGTACAGACTCTGTTTGTTTTTGGGTGGAAATTTCAGATTCTGATGGCGTCTGTTGAATGAGTTGCGATAACGCGGCGATGGTGGGAGCTTGAAGTAAGCTATGACCAGACAAGGACTTTTGAAAGGTTTCACTTAACTGGGAAAGAAGCTGAACTGCTTGTAAAGAGTCGCCACCCAATTCAAAGAAGTCATCGTGGATACCGATTTGGTCAATACCAAGAAATTGTTGCCAAATTTCAGTCAGACTTTGCTGCAGTTCATTTGTGGGAGCAACATAAGCATTGTGTAAATTGGGTCGCGAATGGATTGGTTCTCGTTTTTGGGTGGGTTCAGTATTTTCATTGGATGAGAATTGCTTTGCTTGACCAATAAGAGGGGGGTCAATCCAGTATCGCTGGCGCTCAAATGGATAGGTTGGTAAAGGAAGACGTTGGCGTTGCTCGTGTGCAAAAAATTCTGACCAATTTACCTGCACGCCAGCCAGCCAGAGTTTGCCTAAGGTTGTTAGTAACAAAGCAAAATCTGAGTTTTCGTCTTGGGGATGGCGTAGGGATGAGAGGACAATTTGTTCTTTTGCTTTCTGTGGATGTTGTTTTGCTAATGTCGTTAATGTTCGACCCGGTCCAATTTCTAACAAGATTTGCTCTGGTTGTGGGAACAATTGTTGCAAACCCTGTGCAAAGCGCACTTCGTGTCGTAAATGCTGCGCCCAATAGTTGGGATTCGTGGCTTGCTCTGGTGTTATCCACGTACCAGTGACATTGGACAGGTAAGGAATTTGAGGTGGTTTGAGATTGACTTTTTTCACCGCAAGAGTGAATGGTGCTTTTATCGGCTCCATCATGTGAGAATGGAAAGCATGGGAGGTGTGTAAATGGCGACACTCTACCCCTTGTGCCATCAACTTGAGTTGCAATGCATTTATAGCTTCTGTGGTTCCTGCCACGACACAATGAGCAGGTCCGTTAATCACAGCCAAGGAGAGTTGCTCACCCAAAAGCGGTTGCAGTTGCTTTTCTTCTAGAGGGACTGCAAGCATAGCACCTGTGGGCAATTGCTGCATCAGTTGTCCTCGTTTTGCCACTAACAACAAAGCATCTTCTAGGGAGAACACACCCGCAAGACAGGCGGCGACATATTCGCCAATGCTGTGACCAATCATGGCAGATGGCTTTATTCCCCAGGACATCCACAACTGTGCTAAGGCGTACTCAACGATAAACAGTGCGGGTTGGGTGAGTGCAGTTTGCTTGAGTTGCTCTGTTGCTTCTTCAAGGTGATGCTTTTGCGGATACAGATAGTCACGCAAGTCCAATCCCAGATGCGGCTTGAGGATTTCCGAGCTTATATCAATATAATGGCGAAATGTCGGCTCTAGTTGGTAGAGTTCTAACGCCATATTCACATACTGCGCTCCCTGTCCAGAAAACATAAAGACGACTTTTCGCTTTATGGGTTCTTGAAAGTTAGTCAAAACTTGTTGTGAGTCATTGGTTGAGAGTGCAGCGATTGGCTCCTCCAGTGTCCCTTGGGCGATCGCATCTTCTCGATTCCGACAAACCAATATCCGTCGATAGTCAAAAGCTTTTCTACCTATACTGAGAGTGTAAGCGACATCAGCCAGTTTCAGCTTGGGATGTTCCCGCAAGTGCTCCACTAAATTCACTGTTGCACCAAGAAGCGCCGTGTCGGTTGTTGCTGAGAGCATGAGCAATTGCCAAGGTCGGGATGGTCCTGAGGTTTGAATCACCGGAGCTTCCTCAAGGATAACATGGGCATTTGTACCACCAACGCCAAAAGAACTCACCCCTGCACGGCGCGGAGTTCCATTCGTATTCCATTCGGAGAGTTGGGTGTTGACATAAAATGGGCTGTTGGCGAAATCAATCTCCGGATTCGGCTCTTGAAAATGCAGGCTCGGTGGTATTAACTGATGTTTGAGCGCACAAACAGTTTTGATCAAACCAGCAACACCGGCTGCTGAATCGAGATGTCCGACGTTGGTTTTCACCGAACCCAGGGCACAAAAACTTTTCTTTTGAGTGTAACGTGAAAAAACTTGTGTGAGCGCCTTCATTTCTATGGGATCGCCCATAGGGGTTGCTGTTCCGTGAGCTTCGATATAAGCGATCGTTTCTGGTTCCACTTCAGCAAAAGCCAGCGCCTGGGAAATGACTGCGGCTTGACCATCTACACTCGGTGCGGTTAAGCCAACTTTCTTTGCACCATCATTGTTAATAGCACAGCCTTTGACCACAGCATGAATGTAATCTCTATCGGCGATCGCCTCCTCTAATCTTTTGAGCACCACAATTCCCACACCGCTACCACCTACAGTTCCTTGTGCTTGAGCATCAAAGGCGCGACAGTGACCATCCGGAGACAGAATCATGCCTTCTTGGTATAAGTATCCCGTTTTTTGGGGAACTCTAATGGAAACGCCACCTGCCAAAGCCAAATCGCATTCATAATTTAACAAACTGCGGCAAGCCATAGAAATGGCGACTAATGAAGTCGAGCAAGCCGTTTGAATCGTCAGACTTGGTCCTGTCAGATTTAACTTGTAAGAAACTCGTGTCGATAAGAGATTGCTATCATTAGCAATCATCATTTGATAATCCCCAACAGATTTTCTTAATTCAGGATTGGCATAAAGATTATTCAAGAAGTAGCTGTTGAATCCACCTGTTCCTGCATAAACTCCTATGGAACCTAAATCAGTTTCAAGCAAGTAACCTGCTTGCTCTAATGCTGACCATGCACATTCTAAAAAAAGACGCTGTTGTGGGTCTGTGATTGCTGCTTCCGTTGGATTCATGCCAAAGAATGCCGCATCAAACCACTCTACATTGTCGATAATACCATTGGCTTTGACATATTGACAGTTGCGAACCAATTCTTTTGGAACTCCTGCTGATTCCAGTTCCTCTTGAGAGAAGAACGTAATAGATTCGACACCATTTTGTAGATTCTTCCAAAATTCCTCTACATTTTTTGCCCCAGGAAAGCGACCTGACATCCCAATAATCGCAACGGCTTCTTGAGAATCAGACATCTCAAATTTCTCCATGATTTTTGCTTTCAACTAATAAAGAATAAAGGAGCGAGTCTTTGGGATTAGGATAAAAAACCCATCCTTCATCCTTCATACTTCATACTTCATACTTCATACTTCATACTTCATACTTCATCCTTTAGTTGTCGTTGCCTACGTTGTTTGTGTCGATGCATTGCCTCTTTTTGTTTATTAACTTGTTGATAGCTTTGCTCAACAGTGGTGTTGTCTGGTTGTGACTGAGTTAAATAGTTCGCTAAAGAATTGATGGTGGGATACTGAAACAGTTCAACCATTAATACCTTTTTGTCAAGCAGTTGTTGTAGCTGGCTATGGACTTGAGCTAGGAGTAATGAATGACCACCATTATCAAAAAAGTTGTCATGTATTCCCACTTTTTCACGATGTAATACCTGCTGCCAAACGCGAGCAATTGTTTGTTCTAGTTCAGTTTCAGGTGCCACATAAGCGGCTGACAAACTTGAGTCAAAATCTGGTGCGGGCAATGCTCTGCGGTCTACTTTACCGTTGGGTGTCAACGGTAGGACTTCGAGCATCACTATTGCAGACGGTACCATGTATTCTGGTAACTTCTGTTTGAGAAAGGCGCGTAATTCGCTAATTGTCGGTATGCTTTCCTGCTCTGGAACAATGTAAGCTATTATACGTTTCTCACAGAACATATCGTCGCCTGCGATCGCTACAGTCTCTCGTACCTGAGGGTGTTGAGTTAATGCAGCTTCAATTTCTCCCAACTCAATGCGGAAGCCACGTATCTTCACTTGGTTGTCAATGCGACCCAAAAACTCTATGTTTCCATCTGCTAAGTAGCGTGCTCGATCTCCAGTTTTATACAGGCGTACACCTGGTTGTGAGCTCCATGGGTTGGGAATGAATTTCTCTGCGGTAGTTTCCGGACGGTTAAGGTAGCCCCGCGATAGCCCAACGCCACTGATGTATAACTCCCCTGGTATCCCAATCGGGACTGGTTTAAGATGCTCATCTAGTAAATAAACCTGTGTATTCGCTATGGGGTGACCAATCGAAAGTTTGCCACTTATACTACATTCTAAGACCGTTGCACACACCGTTGCTTCTGTTGGTCCATAGGCATTGAAGAATTTTCGCTCCATAGCCCATTGGCGCACTAAGGCTTGAGAACAGGCTTCGCCTGCAACAATCATCGTTTGCAGTGCTTTAAGTTCAGACTTCGGCAACACTGCTAATGCTGATGGTGGCAACGTGACGTGGGTCATTTGATGTTGCCCCAACATCTCAATTAATTCTTTGCCCGGTAACAAAGAGTTTTTTGTACCCAGATACAGTGTTGCTCCTGTGTTGAGCGCCATCACGACTTCCCAAATCGAAGCGTCAAAACTCAAAGAAGCAAACTGAAGAACATGACTAGAATCCCTCACATCAAAAATTTTCTTCTGAGCAGTAGCTAAGTTACATAATCCTGAGTGGCTGACTAATACGCCCTTCGGTAAGCCTGTGGAACCAGAAGTATAGATGACATAAGCCAGATTTTGAGTTGTGACTCCACTGTTAGGATTGTCCTGGCTGTGTTGGGCAATTGCCTGAGCCTGTGTATCTAAACAAACAATATGAGCACTGTGCTGTGACAAACTCTCGACTAAATGCAGCTGCGTTAGCAACACAGAGACTCCAGTGTCAGAGAGTATAAATGCTAATCGCTGCTCTGGGTAGCTTGGGTCGAGGGGCACATAAGCACCTCCGGCTTTGAGAATAGCCAGTATTCCCAAGACCATTTCCAGTGAGCGCTCTACATACAACCCAACTAATACCTCTGGTTTTACACCCACTGATTGCAAGTAGTGGGCTAATCGATTGGCACGCACATTCAACTCGCTGTAAGTGAGCCGTTGGTCTTCAAAAACGAGTGCTACTGCATCTGGTGTCACCTCCACTTGTGCTTCAAATAATTCATTAATGCACAAGTGCTTTTGATACTCCATTGCTGTGTGATTCCAGTCAAACAGCAGTTGTTGCTGTTGTGTGGCACTCAGCAGTGGTAATTCCCAGATTTGCTGTCGTGGATTGGCGACCACTGCTTCGAGCAATGTTTGAAAATGCCCCAACATCCTTTGAATAGTATTTTGTGCAAATAAATCTGTCGCGTAAGCCACCATCACTTGTAACCCTTGTGGCTGCTCCCACACGTGCCATTCCATGTCCAGACGCGTCGTGTTGTACTCCAACTCTAAGCGACTCAATTGCAGCCCTGTGAGTTGTAACTCCGACATCGGCGCATTCTGGAGAGCAAACACCACCTGAAACAGTGGGTTGGAATTGAGGTGGCGTTCTGGCTGCAGTGCCTCCACAAGCCGCTCAAAGGGCAAGTCTTGATGAGCATATGCTTCCAAGGTGACGGAGCGTACTTGTGTGAGCAACTCGCTAAAGCACAAATTGCTTTGAATTTGCGTGCGTAACACTAAAGTGTTGACAAAAAAGCCAATGAGGGGTTCAATTTCAGAGCGGTTGCGGTTGGCTATCGGTGAACCTACCACGATATCTGTCTGCCCTGAATAGCGATGCAATAAGACTTTAAACGCAGCCAGCATCGTCATAAACAAGGTGACTCCATGCTGCTGTGAAAGTTTCACTAGCGCTTGTTTCAAATTCTGTGGCAGTGAGAGAATTTCTACCCCACCACGAAAAGATTGTACCACAGGGCGCGAGTAGTCTGTGGGCAAATCAAGTACAGCAAGATTTGCCAACTGTTGGAGCCAATAAAGCAGTTGGGTTTTCAGTACTGTATGTTCTAACCAAGTGCGTTGCCAAACGGCAAAATCTGCATACTGTATACTCAGTTCTGGTAATGGTGAGGTCTTGCCTGTAACAAATGCATCATACAGTACAGCTAACTCCCGATGTAACACTCCCCACGACCAGCCATCTGAGATGACATGGTGCATGACTAACAGCAGCACGTGTTCATGAGGTGCTAAGCGCAGTAGCATCACTCGCATTAGGGGAGCAACTCTTAGGTCAAAAGGTTGTTGCGCCAGTTCCGTTGCCAAAAAGCGGGCTTTTTGCTCGCGCTCAAATTCGGGCAACGATTGCAAGTCGATAGTTGCAAGTATTGACTCTACTGAAGGTAGGATACTCTGTGTTGGTTGTCCATTCACTGTCAAGAAACTGGTGCGTAGAGTTTCATGGCGGCGAATGATTTCGTTGAGGCTGCGCTGCAGTGCCAACACATCTAGTAGACCTGTCACACGCAATGCAAATGGCATATTGTAGAAAGGATTAAGTGGCCTCAACTGGTCGAGGAACCACAGTCTTGCTTGAGCAAAGGATAACGGCAATTCCTCCTCGCGTGCTACACGCTCAATGGCATTTGATTCCACTGCTGTATTTTGACCTTGAGTCTGTGCTATCGACTCAGCCAAAAGGGCTGGGGTCGGAGCTTCAAACAAATAGCGTAGAGGTAACTCCAATTGCAGCACATCTCGCACTCGCGAAATCAATTGCGTCGCTAGTAGCGAATGTCCTCCCAAATCGAAGAAGTTGTCATGAATGCCAATCTGCTGTTGCCCAAGTATCTCTGCCCACAAAGACACCAAAATTTCTTCCATCGGCGTGCGTGGAGCGACATAAGCTTCACTCAAGTACCCTCGACTGGCTTCAGGAACTTTCAGCGCTTTGCGGTCTACTTTGCCACTAGGTGTCAACGGCAGGGCGTCTAGCATCACAATTGCACTTGGCACCATGTATTCTGGCAACTTCTGTTTGAGGTAGGCACGCAGTTCGCTAATTGTCGGTATGCTTTCCTGTGCTGGAACAATGTAAGCTATTATACGTTTCTCACTGAGAATGTCGTCGCCTGCGATCGCTACAGTCTCTCGTACCTGAGGGTGTTGAGTTAATGCAGCTTCAATTTCTCCCAACTCAATGCGGAAGCCACGTATCTTCACTTGGTTGTCAATGCGACCGAGAAATTCTATGAAACCATCTGCTAAGTAGCGTGCCTTATCTCCAGTTTTATACAGGCGTACACCTGGTTGTGAACTGAAGGGGTTTGGTATAAACTTTTGCGCGGTCAGTTCCGGACGGTTGAGGTAGCCACGCGATAGCCCATCACCACTGGTGTACAACTCCCCTGCTACCCCAATCGGTACAGGTTTAAGATGCTCGTCGAGTATATAGACCTGCGTATTAGATATCGGGCGACCGATGGGGACAGTTCCTTGTACTTGGGTGAGTTGTGTGATGGGACAGCAGCAGGTGAACGTTGTGTTTTCCGTTGGTCCATAACCATTGATTAAGGTCAATTGCGGCAGTTGTGCCACCACCTTTTGCACATGAGGGACTGATAAAACATCACCCCCTGCTAATAACTGACGCACACCCCTTAAGTGTTGGAGTTGCTCCTCCACCATCAAGTGGAACAAACCTACTGTCAGCCACAACGTTGTTACCTGGTGTTGCTCAACCACCCGTCCCAATTCTGGCAACGATGGCTTGTGCGGTGGCATGACAACCAACCGCCCACCATTGAGCAAACATCCCCAAATTTCAAAGGTCGATGCATCGAAGGCGATGGGTGCCAACTGCAACAACACTTCCTCTGCATTCAAGTGAACGTAGTTAGTTGCTTTGACTAATCGTATGACTCCCCGATGCAGGACGCTGACTCCTTTGGGTAACCCCGTTGTGCCTGAAGTGTACATCACATAAGCTAAGTGTTCTGACCTCACCCGATTGAAAGAGTCGTGCTCGCGGCTTTGAGCTATCTCTTGCCAATCTGTATCTAAGCAGACTACTTTTGTAGTATAACTAGCCACCTTTTGGGTCCAACGCTGTTGAGTCAACACGAGCGACACTTTGGCGTCAGAAACCATCAAAGCCAAGCGCTCAGATGGGTAGCTTGGGTCGAGGGGCAAATAAGCGCCCCCCGCCTTCAGAATCCCCAACAGTCCTACAATCATCTCGATTGAGCGCTCCACACACAACCCCACTAACTCCTCTGGTTGTATGCCCACTGATTGTAAGTAATGTGCTATCTTGTTTGCACGCTCATTTAACTCATCGTAGGTGAGTTGCTGCTCTTCAAACACCACTGCCACAGCATCTGGCGTCTGCTCCACCTGTGCCTCGAACAGCTCGTGTATGCACAAGTGGTGGGGATATTCCTTTTGCGTGTCATTCCAGCCCAAGAGCAGTTGCTGCTGTTGTGTGGCACTCAGCAGTGGCAACTCCCAGATTTGTTGCTGTGGATTGGCAACCACTGCTTCTAACAAAGTTTGAAAATGCCCTAACATCCTTTGAATAGTATCTTGGGCAAACAAATCTGTCGCATAAGCTACCATCACTTGTAACCCTTGCGGCTGCTCCCACACGTGCCATTCCATGTCAAGGCGCGTCATGTTGTACTCCAACTCTAAGCGACTCAATTGCAGCCCTGTGAGTTGTAACTCCGACATCGGTGCATTCTGGAGAGCAAACATTACCTGAAACAGTGGGTTGGAATTGAGCTGCCGTTCTGGCTGTAGTTCCTCCACCAGCCTCTCAAATGGCAAGTCTTGATGAGCATATGCTCCCAAGGTGACTGAGCGTACTTGTGTGAGCAACTCGCTAAAGCACAAATTGCTTTGAATCTGCGTGCGTAACACTAAAGTGTTGACAAAAAAGCCAATTAAAGGCTCAATCTCAGAGCGATTGCGATTGGCTATCGGTGAACCGACTACGATATCTGTCTGCCCTGAATAACGATGCAATAAGACTTTAAACGCAGCCAGCATCGTCATAAACAAGGTGACTCCATGCTGCTGTGAAAGTTTCACTAGCGCTTGTTTCAAATTCTGTGGCAGTGAGAGAATTTCTACCCCACCACGAAAAGATTGTACCACAGGGCGCGAGTAGTCTGTGGGCAAATCAAGTACAGCAAGATTTGCCAACTGTTGGAGCCAATAAAGCAGTTGGGTTTTCAGTACTGTATGTTCTAACCAAGTGCGTTGCCAAACGGCAAAATCTGCATACTGTATACTCAGTTCTGGTAATGGTGAGGTCTTGCCTGTAACAAATGCATCATACAGTACAGCTAACTCCCGATGTAACACTCCCCACGACCAGCCATCTGAGATGACATGGTGCATGACTAACAGCAGCACGTGTTCATGAGGTGCTAAGCGCAGTAGCATCACTCGCATTAGGGGAGCAACTCTTAGGTCAAAAGGTTGTTGCGCCAGTTCCGTTGCCAAAAAGCGGGCTTTTTGCTCGCGCTCAAATTCGGGCAACGATTGCAAGTCGATAGTTGCAAGTATTGACTCTACTGAAGGTAGGATACTCTGTGTTGGTTGTCCATTCACTGTCAAGAAACTGGTGCGTAGAGTTTCATGGCGGCGAATGATTTCGTTGAGGCTGCGCTGCAGTGCCAACACATCTAGTAGACCTGTCACACGCAATGCAGATGGCATATTGTAGAAAGGATTAAGTGGCCTCAACTGGTCGAGGAACCACAGTCTGGCTTGGGCAAAGGATAACGGCAATTCCTCCTCGCGTTCCACCCGTTCAATAGTAGAAGACTCCACAGCCACCATGCCACCTTGAGTCTGTGCTATCGACTCAGCCAACTGAGCTGGGGTCGGAGCTTCAAACAAACAGCGCAGAGGTAATTCCAATTGCAGCACATCTCGCACTCGCGAAATCAATTGCGTCGCTAGTAGTGAATGTCCTCCCAAATCAAAGAAGTTGTCATGAATGCCAATCTGCTGTTGCCCAAGTATCTCTGCCCACAAAGACACCAAAATTTCTTCAATGGGAGTACGTGGAGCGACATAAGCTTCACTCAAGTACCCTCGACTGGCTTCAGGGGATGGCAGGGAATTACGGTCTACTTTACCATTAGGTGTCAACGGCATCGCGTCGAGTATGACAATTGCACTTGGCACCATGTATTCTGGTAACCGTTGTTCTAAATAACCGTGCAACTGCGACTGTAGTTGGCGACTCTGGTGGAGCTGTAAGGGATTGTTGGCATAAGTCTGCCAAGCTCTTGGCTGCACTTTCTTTCTTTCTAGGGGTGTCACTCCACCCACAGGCTTGTGTGGAATCTGTGTAGATTGCCGCGAAAATACGACATCGTAACACCCGAGATCTGTTTCTGACCAACTGATGGCTAGGGTATATCCATACTGTTGTGCCATGTTCCAAAACTGTTCCGGCTCCACCCCAGATTCAGCAGTGAGTGTGTTGATGGCTGTGCGTAATTGACTAATACTCTTGGGACACTCATGACTGGATAACAGTTCTACGGTTTTGATGGCGCTCAGTACTCGCGCATTAGGTATGTTGACAATCCCTAATTGTGCGCTTTGGCTTTCTAATAGTTGTGCTGTGCTCTCTAAACTTAGCCCAATGCTTTCCCACTCATGCCATGAGCACTGCAATTCTTTCGTTGATTGACCAGAACCTACCTCTAGTGTGACATCGTAGCGGAAGCAACTTAACTCATTGTGGGAATCCCCGCGCTGCAGGTGAATCTGCACGTTGGCAATTTGCGGCAAGTGCTGCTTCAGGGCGAGGAAAAATTCCGGAGCGATGACTAACTCCGTTTCCTGTGAGATCTGGGCTTGGACGCGCTGTCGTAACTGCTCGATAGAGAGTTCCTCTTGGGCTTGATACAACTGCACAGAGGCGTGGAATGCTTCTAGCAATGGTAAACTGCGAACATCTCCGATAAATACTATCCCACCTGGTGCTACGGCTTTGAGAGCTCCAGTTAACACCTTTAACAAATAATCAATACTGGGGAAGTACTGCACCACTGAGTTGAGGATGACGGTATCAAAGCTGCCTGTTTCTATCCCCTCAAAATCATCCGCTAGTTTTTGCTGTAATTGAACTTGTGGCAGGTGCCATTCTGGGTGGCGCAATTGCCGTGCTATCGATGATATCGCCACAGGAGAAAAATCTGTGCCGTAGTAGTGCTGAGTGTAAGGTGCAATTTGGAAGAGCAACAACCCTGTGCCACAGCCGATTTCGAGTACACGCTGTGGTTGGAAAGCTCTTATGTGATTGACTCGTCCATTGAGCCACTGTCGCATCTGCTCTGGTGGAATCGGTTGATTGGTGTAGCTACTATTCCAACCGATAATGTTGAAAGTGGCGTCACTCTGTTGGTTTGGTTGAGCATAAGTTTGGTCATAGAGTGTTTGCCACTGGCTGAGGTGCTCCGTTGGCAGTTGTGTCGATTCAGGATTCGTGTTGATTGTTCCAGATAAGTCTGGAGTGCAATACGCAACAATTCGCTCCACCCCTGGGCTATCCTCTCGGACTATCGCCACAGTTTGTTGCACCAAAGGATGCTGATTTAACAAGAACTCAATTTCGCCAAGCTCGATTCGGTAGCCTCTGAGTTTGATCTGATTGTCAATGCGACCGAGAAATTCTATGAAACCATCTGCTAAATAACGTGCCTTATCTCCGGTTTTGTACAGGCGTACACCTGGTTGGTCGCTATAGGGGTTGGGAATGAATTTCTCTGCAGTAGTTTCCGGACGGTTGAGGTAACCACGGCATAACCCATCACCACTGGTGTACAGCTCCCCTGGTACTCCTATTGGAACTGGTTTAAGATGCTCGTCGAGTATATAAACCTGCGTATTAGATATCGGGCGACCAATGGGGACAGTTCCTTCCACTTGGGTGAGTTGTGTGATGGGACAGCAGCAGGTAAACGTTGTGTTTTCCGTTGGTCCATAACCATTGATTAAGGTCAATTGCGGCAGTTGTGCCACCACCTTTTGCACATGAGGGACTGATAAAACATCACCCCCTGCTAATAACTGACGCACACCCCTTAAGTGTTGGAGTTGCTCCTCCACCATCAAGTGGAACAAACCTGCTGTCAGCCACAACGTTGTCACTTGGTGTTCCTCAACCACCCGCCCCAATTCTGGCAACGATGGCTTGTGCGGTGGCATGACAACCAACCGCCCACCATTGAGCAAACACCCCCAAATCTCAAAGGTCGATGCATCGAAGGCGATGGGTGCTAACTGTAACAACACTTCCTCTGCATTCAAGTGGACATAGTTAGTTGCTTTGACTAATCTTACAACCCCCCGATGCAGGACGCTGACTCCTTTGGGTAATCCCGTTGTGCCTGAAGTGTACATCACATAAGCTAAGTGTTCCGACCTCACCCGATCGAAAGAGTTGTGCTCGCGGCTTTGAGCTATCTCTTGCCAATCTGTATCTAAGCAGACTACTTTTGTAGTATAAGTAGCCATCTTTTGGGTCCAACGCTGTTGAGTCAACACTAGCGACACTTTGGCGTCAGAAACCATCAAAGCCAAGCGCTCAGATGGGTAGCTTGGGTCGAGGGGCAAATAAGCGCCCCCCGCCTTCAAAATCCCCAACATTCCTACAATCATCTCGATTGAGCGCTCCACACACAACCCCACTAACTCTTCTGGTTGTATGCCCACTGATTGTAAGTAATGTGCTATCTTGTTTGCACGCTCATTCAACTGGTGGTATGTTAATTGCTCATCAGAAAACACCACTGCTACAGCATCTGGCGTCTGCTCCACCTGTGCCTCGAACAGCTCGTGTATGCACAACTGGTGAGGATATTCCTTTTGCGTGTCATTCCAGCCCAAGAGCAGTTGTTGGTGTTGAGTGGCACTCAGCAGTGGCAACTCCCAGATTTGTTGCTGTGGATTGGCAACCACTTCTTCTAACAAAGTTTGAAAATGCCCTAACATCCTTTGAATAGTATCTTGGGCAAACAAGTCTGTTGCATAAGCTACCATCACTTGTAACCCTTGCGGCTGTTCCCACACGTGCCATTCCATGTCAAAACGTGTCGTTTTGTACTCCAACTCTTGCTGACTCAATTGCAGCCCTGTGAGTTGTAACTCCGACATCGGCGCATTCTGAAGCGCAAACACCACTTGAACCAGTGGGTTGGAATTGAGCTGCCGTTCTGGCTGTAGTTCCTCCACCAGCCTCTCAAAGGGCAAGTCCTGATGAGCATATGCTTCCAAGGTGACGGAGCGTATTTGTGTGAGCAACTCATCAAAGCACACACGGTCTTCAATCTGTGTGCGTAATACTAAAGTATTGACAAAAAAGCCAATGAGGGGCTCAATCTCAGAGCGGTTGCGATTGGCAATCGGTGAGCCAACTGCGATATCTGTTTGTCCTGAATAGCGATGCAGTAAAACTTTAAACGCAGCCAGCATCGTCATGAATAAGGTGGCTCCATGCTGCTGTGAGAGTTTCACTAGCTCCTGTTTCAAATTCTCTGGCACCTGCAGAATTTCTACCCTACCGCGAAAAGACTGCTCTGCAGGGCGTGAAAAGTCTGTGGGCAAATCAAGTACAGCAAGATCTGCCAACTGTTGCTGCCAATAAAGTAATTGGTTTTTCAGATAAGTTTGTTCTAACCAAGTTCTTTGCCAGATGGCAAAATCTGCATACTGAATACTTAGTTCTGGTAATGGTGAGGTCTTGCCTGTAACAAATGCATTGTAGAGTACAGCCAACTCTTGATAAAACACTCCCATTGACCAGCCATCTGAGATGATGTGGTGCATGACAAATAGCAATACGTGCTCTGTGGGTGTTAAGCGCAGTAGTATCACCCGCAACAGAGGTGCTACAGTAAGGTCAAATGGTTGCAGCGCCAGATGGTCAGCTAACTCCTGTGCTTTGTCAGAGCGCTCAAGTTTCGGCAATGATTGCAAGTCGAGAAGAGCAAGTGTTAACTCCAAAAACTCAGCAATTAACTGTGTTGGTTGTCCATTAACTGTCTCAAAACTGGTGCGTAGGGTTTCATGACGACGGATGATTTGATTGAGGCTGCGCTCTAGAGCCAACACATCTAGCCTACCCACAAGACGCAATGCAAAAGGTATGTTGTAGAAAGGATTAAGAGGCATGAGCTGGTCTAAAAACCACAGTCTTGCTTGGGCAAAAGATAATGGCAATTCTGTGTTGCGTGTGACACGCTCAATGGCATTTGATTCCACAACTTTTGTCTGGCTCTGCGCCTGTGCAATGCACTCTCCCAAGGACGCCACTGTTGAATTCTCAAACAAGCTACGCAGTGGCAACTCCAATTCAAACACATCTTGCACTCGCGATATTAGCTGCGTCGCCAGCAAGGAGTGTCCCCCCAACTTAAAGAAATTATCGTGAATTCCTAAGACTGGAACTCTCAACACTTGTTTCCAGAGACTAGCAAGCTGACGTTCAATCTCAGTTCGTGGTTCTACTTTAGAGTTAGCTCCAGAGCTACTTGGAGTGCCAAAACTTAGCAGTTGCTCTCTGTCAATTTCTCCTGTATCGGTCACCGGCATTTCTTGCAACTGTACGAATTTGCTCTGGCTTTTCGTGCCAAAGCGATCGCATACTATCAATTCCTGGAAGCTAGCTCTTGACGATTCATGGTCTTTTTTGGTATAATAGGCAGCTAAATTCAGGTTGCCATACGATTCGCTTTGCATATACCGTCGCAGGTTTCGATTGCTGCCATCCAAACCCACTAATAGCTGTGCTTGGTCATGACGCAAACTTGCCAACAACGAATACAGTCCTTGTTGGGCAGTGATGAGATGGTAGCCTCTCGCACGGGTCAACTCCTTCATCTGGTAGCCACGGCTCATACCAATTTCATCCCACATACTCCAAGCTAAGCAATAGCTTTGTAATGGACTGTGGTATTTTTGGTATTGTGCAAAGCAATCGACAAAACTATTGGCAGCAGCATAAGCTCCAACATTGGTACCACCAAAGAAACCGTTAATGGAGGAAAAGTTGATGAAGATACTGTTTGGCTTGTCTAGGAGCAGTTGATGCAGCACCCAACTGCCAGATACCTTGGTAGCCAGTGTCTCTGAGACAGTATCAAAAGTTTCTTCCTTGAGCAAAGACTCGTGATATGTTCCTGCCAGATGAATCACCCCATGCAATTGACATTGCCAGTGCGACTGTGCCTGTTCTACCACCAGTTGCATTTGTGTCAAATCACAAACATCAGCAGCTTGATAGAGGATTTCTCCCCCAAGCTGCTCTAATGCTTGAAGGGCGCTAATTTTTTCTGCTATGGCATTCGTTTGTTGGAGATAGGCATCCCAAGTACTTCTTTCAGGTAGGGGCGTCCGACCCACTAACAGCAGCTTAGCCTCATAATGTTCTAACAAATACTTAGCAATCTCAATGCCAATACCTCCCAAACCCCCACTTAGCAGATACATTCCACCTTGGTTGAAAGGAAGTTCAAGATTTGGTTGAACAGATAGGTCGGCTTTTTCCAAACGACAAACCCAGCGCTGTCCGTGACGATAGGCAACTTCTTTTTCCTTTGATAATACTCTCAGTTCATGAAGGATACGTTCGCCATTCCATTGGACATCAGATGATGGGGGTAAATCAAGATGACAACAACTTAGCCAGGGCATTTCCTGGGGAATGGTTTTGAGTAGACCGAGAATTGTCCCTTTTTCATAAGCAATCAAGTCCTTAGGTGAAACAGCTTGAGTATCGCTGGACACTACTAGTAACCGGACTTGAGGCTGTGAGTTTTGAACTAAAGCTAGGGCTTGTACCAAAAATAGCAGACTGTAGATTCCTTTGTCCTGAGCAATATCTAATGCTTCTTTGCTCTTGACTTCGCTATAGGAGTTATAATTCCACAAATGCAAGATTTGCGTGATGTGAAATTTGTCGTTAGCTAAGGACGACAGCAGCAGCTGATAGTGGTTGGAGTTACCAGGAGAGAGGCGATAATGGTTGGCGGCGAGTTGGACGAATTGCGATCCCACCTCAACTTTGACATATGGTTGGTGGAGTTGTTCTAGTTGTCCACAAAGGTATTCACCCACGCCCAACGGATCTAAGAAGACCAGAGACTGAGCAGAGTGGGTGAACGGGGCGATCGCTACAGCTGACTTGCGACACCATTTTTTGCGGTAAAACCAGTCTGGAAGCGTGTTAGCATTAGCACTTTGGATATCAAGCTGTTTGAGAATGTCGTTGAACTCACCAGCTTCAAAGCGCTGTCTCAGTTGCGAGCGCTGGATTTTACCAATAGTGGTTTTGGGAATTGCCGACGGCTTGACGGGAACTATGTAGTCTGGATTCACCCCAATGTTTTGAACAACCTGTTGGCGAATGTCCGTTTGCAGCTTGACCATATCTGCTTTATGGGAGTCCCCAGGACTGAAAAAGATTGCCAATTTATCGGTGGAGTCACTTGCATCCCTCACGGCAACGGCAGCAGTATATGAAACTTCTACACCATCAAGCTCTTCTACTACCGATTCGATTTCATGACTGTAATAGTTGAGCCCGTTAATAATAATGATATCTTTTTCGCGACCAGTAATGGTCAGACGCCCTTGGTGCAAAAATCCCAAATCTCCAGTTTTCAACCAACCGTCTGTGGTAAAAACTTCACCGTTCAGTTCGGGATTTCCATAGTAACCACTCGTAACTGTCAATCCTTTGACCTGTAGAAAACCAGTTGTTCCTTCAGTAACGACTTGGTGATTGCCATCGACAATCCGCATCATAAATCCAGGAATGGGCGCTCCCACCTCGACAAACTTGTCATCATCTTTTGTAGACAATAGGGAAAAGTCGTGGGAAAAAGTCACCGCTGAACTGGTTTCCGACATCCCCCAAGCCGGGTGCATGGCAGTTCCTCTTAACCCATGCGGAGCTAGCAGGTGCAAAAACTTTCTGGCGTGTTTGGCAACAATCGCCTCGCCTGCATTGAGAATAAATCTTAGAGAAGACAGATCCCAACAACGCTGGCTCAGTTCTTCCGCTCGGTCGTCGATCAGCCCATAAGCAAAGTTTGGTGCCCAAGTCATCGTAACTTGATGCTGCTCAATCAGATCTAACCATAAAAGAGGATTTTGCACAATCAATTGCGTGGGAGCATGAAGTTGTTGGCAACCGAGATAGACGTCCCGAATATGGAACATCACAATTCCACCAACATGGTCTAGCCCGAACCAATTCAACGAGACATCAAGACTGGTAAAATTATTGACTGTAGCAGTTGCAGCCGAACGGCTCAACAGAGCGCGATGGCTCTGCATGACTGCTTTGGGAACCCCTGTGCTCCCAGAAGTTAAAAGCAATATTGCTAAATCATCCGGCTGGCTATTGTGCCAATTCTGCTCTGGCTCACAACAGCACAACTCATCCACCGTCGCCAAGTGAAAATTTTCTAAATTCGAGTTCTGTGACCAACAACAAATCTTCTCTGCTAGCTTTGCACTTGTCAGCACTATTGGTCGCCCAAGCATATGCCACGCATTCAAGAGCTTGCTGGTAGTACTGTTTTGTTCTTGGTAGCTAGGCGCAACTGCGATTGGTACTGGCACAAAGCCTCCCAGTATGCAGCCCCAGAAAGCAGGAATGAAATCTTGATTGTGCTCTAACTGAAAAATGACTGTGTCTTGAGGCTTCAAGCCTAGCTTTGTTAAACCTGCTTGAATCTTTTGTGCTTCACAAAGCAATTCGCTGTAAGATTGAGCCAATTGAGTGCCATCAGACTGGATGTAAATGATTCCTTTGGCTGGATGACTTTGGGCTGCTTGGTGTAGGGCTTGTGCTAAATTCGGTGGCAGAAAGACAGTTGGCGGTAATGGTCCACCATCACTTATGGCGAGGGCGGTCGATGATTTGCTGTTGCTCAGTTGTGGCTCTGTTAGGATTGGAGTCTGTAAGTTATTCCTGTTGCCAAAGTCTGCTTTCACTTGACCAAGCAAATCCATCAGATGCAATGGTGGCTGCCTCTGGACTTGTTCTTGAACCACCACTGCGACTTGGTCAATTTCTGGGCGCGATCGCAGTTGTTTTTCCCAGCGCTGAACTAACTCAGAATCAATGACTTCCCTTCGTCTCAAGGCAATATCATCCACCTCTCCAGCCTTTGTCAACGGCAGGACAGATAATGGCACATAAGCACAGGGTAGTTGATAAGAGGGCAAAACGCTTTGCAACTGTGAGTGTAACTGCTCTGCAAAGAATGGTCCGTTGAGGACTACATAAGCCACTAGTTGCGGCTCATTTTTTTCAGTTTCCCGCACCAGTACTCTCGCATCTTCGACGGCACTTAGGGCTAATAACGCTGCTTCCACTGCCTGTAATTCTACCCGGTCACCTTTAATCCAGGTCTGCCGAGCGCTTGAACCGAGCCACTCGAGTGTGCCATCATTCAAATAGCGGCCCAACTCACCCGTCTTAAACAACCGAGCGTTGGGGTTTTTCACGAAAGGATTGTTGACAAAGCGTTGCGCTGTGTCCGACTCAGCTTTAAGGTAGCCCCGAGCCAGACTTGTCGTTCCGCCGACATAGATTTCCCCTTTCACTCCTATGGGAACTGGTTGCAAGTGCTGGTCTAAAACGTAAATTGGTTTGTAAGCCGGATATCCCATCGGCACCGTTTGTTGCTTACCTTTGGACTGACACGCAAAGCTAGTTAACTCTCCAGCTGCTTCTGGTAAGCTATAGAGATAGTGCAATTGGGAAGAAAAGTTCGCTCTGAATGCCTCAACGACTGATTGCCGTAACGGCTCTTGAGAGCACAGAACCAAACGTAGTGAATTCAATTGAGCCAGTGAATCTGTGCCAAGGGAGGCAACAAAAGCTGATAGCTCTGAAGGTGCAAAATTTAGGACACTGACTTTTTGCTCTGCTATCAGGCATTGCAAGTTAGCGAGTTCTTCTTGCTTGTGTTCAGAAGCGATCGCCCCTTGTGCGCCTCCAATAGGGAGCATCGCCAATTGTCCACCCACAACCAGTGGCCAAAAGATTTCCCTGACTGCTGTGTCCTGAGTCAGGGGAGCTTTGGACAATACGACATCTGTTTCACTTAAAACAAAAGTGTTTTGCAACCATTGCAATCGCTGACTCACCGCTTGATGCTCAACTAGCACTCCAGGCTTTGATGCATAAGTTACGTACATCAAGCTTAGGGGCGTTGCTTTGCTGATTAAATTCTCCTGAGAATGTTGTGCAATGACTTCCCACTCTGCGTCTAAGCAGATTACCACTGCTTCATCTAATGCAAGTATCCCGACAGTATCCTGTTGGGTTAACACCACCGATGCTTTGGTGTCCCTCAACATCAACTGCCAGTGCTCAGTCGGTTCTCGCGGGTTTAATGGCAAATAAGCCCCTCCCGCTTTGAGAATACCCAGCATTCCCACAACCATCTCGATTGAGCGCTCCATGCAAATGCCGACGATCGCATCCGGTCCTACCCCAAGGGCTTGCAGGTGATGTGCGAGTTGATTGGCACGAGCGTTCAACTCCCCATAGGTTAATTGCTCGTGAGCATCTACCACCGCCACAGCATTACTGTTCCGCTCCACCTGTTCCTCAAATAGCTGATGTATGCACAAGTTTTGAGGATATTCTGTGTGAGTGCCATTCCAGTCCAAGAGCAGTTGTTGCTGTTGCGTTGCCTTCAGTAATGGTAACTCTGAAACTCGGTACTGTGGATTGGCAACGACCCCTTCTAATAAAGTTTGAAAATGCCCTAACATCCTTTGAATAGTATCTTGTGCAAACAAATCCGTTGCGTAAGATACGGTCACTTGTAACCCTTGCAGTCGATCCCACACGTGCCATTCCATGTCAAAGCGCGTTGTGTTGTCCTCAAACTCCAGCGGAGAGAGTTGCAATCCTTTGAGTTGTAACTCCTGCATCGGCGCATTCTGGACAGCAAATATTACCTGAAACAGTGGGTTGGTATTGAGGTGGCGTTCTGGCTCAAGGACCTCCACCAGCCGCTCAAAGGGAAAGTCCTGATGAGCATATGCTCCTAAAGTAATTTCCTGCACCCTGCTGAGCAACTCATCAAAGCACAGATTGTCTTCAAGTTGGGTACGTAATACGAGTGTGTTGGCAAAAAAACCAATCAGAGGCTCAATCTCACTGCGGTTGCGGTTGGCAATGGGCGATCCCACCACAATATCTGTTTGCCCTGAATAGCGATGCAGTAAGACTTTGAAGGTCGCTAGCATCGTCATGAATAAGGTGACTCCATGCTGCTGGCTGAGATTCACTAGCGCCTGTTTCAAATTCTGTGGTAGTTCGAGAATTTCTACCCTACCCCGAAAAGATTGTTCTGTTGGTCGGGGGTAGTCTGTGGGCAACTGGAGGACAGTAATATCTGCCAACTGTTGCTGCCAATAAAGCAGTTGCTTTTTCAGCGCTGTTTGTTCTAACCAAGTTCGTTGCCAGACGGCGAAATCTGCATACTGAATCCTCAGCTCTGGTAATGGGGAGGTCTTACCCGTGACAAATGTATCATACAGTACAGCCAACTCCCGATGAAACACCCCCATTGACCAGCCATCTGAGATGATGTGGTGCATGACCAACAGCAGCACGTGTTCGTTAGGTGCTAAGTGTAATAGCATCACACGCATCAGCGGTGTTACACTTAGGTCAAATGGTTGCTGCGCCAGTTCGTTTGCCAACGAGCGGGCTTTGCGATCGCACTCAAGTTTCGGCAACGATTGCAAGTCGATGGCAGCAAGTGTTAACTCTAATGTATCTGCAATCAATTGCGTTGGTTGTCCATCCACTATCTCAAAGCTGGTACGCAATGTTTCGTGACGACGTATAATTTCATTGAGACTTTGTTGCAGTGCCAATACATCTAGTTTCCCAGCCAGACGCAATGCAAAGGGCATATTGTAGCAAGGATTGAGTGGCATCAACTGGTCGAGGAACCACAATCTTTCTTGGGCAAAGGATAGAGGAAGCGTTTCAGATCGTGAAGTGGGAAGTATAGGTAGCAAATTATCGTCACTTGCAGCCTTGACTTGAGACAGAAATTCCAGAATTTCTGCTTTACGCTTGGTTAATTCTGCACGTATGGCTGGTGTTAAAGTCCCTTGAGGCGCTTTACACTTTAACTGTTCACCTTGGGGAACAACTGTAATTCCTAAACTATGAAGATATGATAAAAATTGACCTGTTTTCATATTTCTACTTCTTCAAGGTTATGAGAGTTTAGAGACTGTAATTGTGGCTGTCCCGAACGAATTAGCTCAATCAACTCAGCCAACTGGGCTGGAGTAGGAGCCTCAAACAAATAGCGTATAGGTAACTCCAATTGCAGGACATCTCGCACCCGCGAAATCAGTTGTGTCGCTAGTAGTGAATGTCCTCCTAAATTGAAGAAGTTGTCATGAATGCCCACCTGCTCTATTCCCAGTATCTCTGTCCACAAAGACACCAAGATTTCTTCTACTGGCGTGCGTGGTCCTACATATGCTTCCCTCAAGTATGCTCGACTCGTTTCAGGGGAAGGCAATGCTTTGCGATCGACTTTGCCATTGGGTGTCAACGGCATCGCGTCTAGCATCACAATTGCAGAGGGCACCATGTATTCTGGCAACCGTGCTGATAAACGATCGCGCAACTGCGACTGTAGCTCGCGGCTCTGTTGACTGTATAAGGGATTGTTCCCATAACTCTGCCAAGCCCTTGGGTGTACCTTCTTCCGTTCTATGGGTGTTGCTCCGCCCACAGGCTTGTGTACTTTGTGTGTAGACTGCCGTGAAAATACCACATCGTAACACCCAAGCTCTGTTTCTGACCAACTGATAGCTAGGATATAGCCATGCTGTTGTGCCATGTTCCACAACTGTTCCGGCTCTACTCCAGATTCAAGAGTGAGTGCGTTGATGGCTGTGCGTAATTGAGCGATACTTTTGGGACACTCAGTACTGGACAACAGTTCTATGGTTTTGATGGCGCTCATTACTCGTGCATTAGGTATATTCAATATACCTAATTGCTCCGGTTGCATTTCTAACAATTTTGCTGTACTCTCTAGGGTTAGTTTTTCTGTTTTCCACTCATGCCATAATAAGTCCAACTCTGGCATTGATTGACCAGAACCCACCTCTAATGTGACATCGTAGCGGAAGCGCGTTAATTCATTGTGGTATTCACCGCGCTGTAAACGAATCTGCACGTTGGTAATTTGCGGTACAGTCTGCTTCAGGGCAAGGAAAAATTCCGGGTCAATGACTAACTCTGTTTCCAGTACTATATCAGTATGCACGCGCTGCCGTAACTGCTCGATAGAGAGTTCCTCTTGGGCTTGATACAACTGCACAGAGGCATGGAAGGCTTCTAGCAATGGCAGGCTGCGGACATCTCCGACAAACACAATCCCACCTGGTGCTACGGTTTTGACTGCGCCTTCTAAAACTTTTAACAAATAATCAATACTGGGGAAGTGCTGTGTGACTGAGTTGAGGATGATAGTATCAAAACTGCCTGGTGCTATCCCCGCAAAATCATCTGCCAGTCTTTGCTCTAGTTTGACTTGTGGGAGATGCCATTCTGGGTGGCGCAACTGCTGTGCTATTGATGCGATCGCAACTTCTGAAAAATCCGTACCGTAGTAGTGCTGGCAATGGGGAGCGATTTGGAATAGCACTAACCCTGTGCCACAGGCAATTTCTAGTACGCGCTGTGGTTGAAAAGCGAGTAGATGATTGACTCGACCATTGAGCCACTGTCGCATTTGCTCAGCCGGAATGGGTTGATTGGTGTAGCTGCTGTTCCAACCGACGATGTTGAAAGTGGGGTCACTCGGCTCTGAGAGTTGAGCATAGGTTTGGTCATAGAGTGTTTGCCACTGACTCACCTGCTCCGTTGGCAGTGGTGTCGATTGATTATTTGGGTTGAGGGAGTCGGATGAGAATGAAGTGTAATAAGCCACTAATTGCTTATTGCCTGGGCTATCCTCTCTAACTATCGCCACAGCTTGTTGCACCAAAGGATGCTCGTTTAACACCGACTCAATTTCCCCTAGCTCAATCCGGTAGCCTCTAAGTTTCACTTGGTTATCAATGCGACCCAGAAACTCTATGTTACCATTTGCTAAGTAGCGTGCTTTATCTCCAGTTTTATAGAGGCGTGTCCCCGGTTGGTCGCTCCATGGGTTAGGTAGAAATTTCTCGGCGGTGAATTCTGGACGGTTAAGATAGCCTCGCGATAGCCCATCACCACTAATGTACAACTCCCCTGGTACTCCCTGAGGTACTGGTTTAAGATGCTCGTCGAGCAAATAGACCTGCGTATTGGCTATAGGGCGACCAATTGAAGGCTTACCGTTACTGATAGTACACTCGGCAATAGTCGTACACACAGTTGCTTCTGTTGGTCCATAGGCATTGAAGAATTTTCGCCCTTTCGCCCATTGGTCCACTAAAGCAGCCGAACACGCTTCACCTCCAACAATAATTGTTTTCAGTGCCAAAAGTTTGGATGTTGGCAACAAGAATAATGCTGATGGTGGTAGCAAGACCTGCGTAATCTGATATTGGTGCAATAGCTCAATTAACTCTTTCCCTGGTCTCAGAGAGTCTGTTGTGGCAAGATATAGTGTCGCTCCTGTAGCGAGTGCCATCACTACTTCCCAAATCGAAGCGTCAAAATTCAAGGAAGCAAACTGAAGAATATGACTCGAATCGCCTAGAGCAAAAGTTTTCTTCAACGCCCAAGCTAAGTTGCACAATCCCGAATGGGTAACTAATACCCCTTTCGGTAAGCCTGTAGAACCAGAAGTATAGATGACATAGGTCAGATTACCAGGTGCGATCCCACTCTTAAGATTGTCCCGGCTTTGGTGGGCAATTGCCTGAACGTTTGTATCCAAACAGACAACTTGAGCGCTGTGCAGTGGCAGTTTCTCAACCAGGTGCTGTTGCGTCAGCAGTACTGATACTCTAGCGTCAGAGAGTATAAACGACAATCGCTGCTGTGGGTAGTTTGGGTCGAGGGGGACATAAGCGCCTCCAGCTTTGAGAATAGCGAGCATTCCCACAATCATCTCAATTGAGCGCTCCATGCACAAACCTACCAGCACCTCTGGAACGACCCCCATTGATTGCAAGTAGTGCGCTATCTTGTTCGCACGCTCATTCAACTCTCGATACGTCAATTGCTCACAAGAATACACCACTGCCACAGTATCTGGTGTCCTTTCCACCTGTGCTTCAAATAGCTGGTGTATGCACAGATGTTTCGGGTAATCTGCTACTAACTTATTAAGGTTCATAGTGTAATTTCCCTAATATTTTTACTTCCAAATACTAAGAGAGTTTTTCAAGAAGTGGGAAAACCTCAGAAACAGGTTAATTTCTTTGTCTCCATCGCCAGGTTATTTAAACATACCAAAAAGATGGCGAATTTTTTTCATGACTCCTTCAAATTCAACACAAACATCTCAATCGACAACTTTACCTGTTGGAGAATCGGCAGCCTTCTTCAATTCCATCAAAATTTTGTATGGCATTGAAGCAGATTGGTGAATAATGAAATCATTAATTCTGCGAGCAAAACTGACTAAAAAATCCAAAAAAACTCGTCCCCCCTAAGACTGTTGAAAATAATAATTCTTGACTATACTGCCTTGCGAGCGTTGCTTCAAATAATTCGTCATGCTATTAGATAGCTTTAAAACGTAGTAAATTCTGGTCAATCTTAGCAAAACTGTATTCATAGCCATCAGAGCGATGAATAAGTTTTACGTATTGTTGGTCAATTGCAATTCGATGACCGCTAATTAGTACCTCTACTCCTTTAGGCGTTGGAGTTTTAACTCTGGCGCGATAAATTCCCGCTTTAATGTGTTTCCGATCTTTTAGCAGATTGCAAATCACATAATCACCTGCGGTTGCATGAGTATATTTCTGATTTTTGCTAACTAGCTTAACTTCTTTTTTACCAGTAACGGGATTCTTTTTGATGCTGGCAATCGCTGGAAAACCTTTAGCATTGACTCTTTGAGCTTGTCTTGTGCCGTGTCCAGTACAAGTAACGCGCAATGGTTGACAGATACGCAATTTAACTATTTCTGATGTTCCTACACAAGCACTATCAATCCAATGAAGTTTGGGTAATCCACTTTTAATCCGAATCATTTTAGTAGATGCACCGTCTCCACTGATTACAGGCAATCCGAATTGATGTGCCATTTCAAATATAGCTTTGCGGGTAGAGTTAACAGCAGCAGCATTGAAGCGTGATTTTTTCTGATGTGATTTAATTTTTTGGAGAATTTCTGGTTTACCCTTCAGAAATTGTTCTACTGGCTTATTCCCCTTTTTTTGATTGCATTTCTCACATGATAATGTCAGGTTTGAGAAGCGTTCGCTACCTCCCTTACTTCGTGCGTTGATGTGTTCTATTTGTAAAGGGACATCTGTCTTGCCACAATAAACACACTCCCTACCCCAATGCTCAAGCAATGCTTCGCGTAGGGTGTAGCCGAATAATGTACCTTGCTGATATTCAATGCCCTCTATATCTGGTGTCTCCATTTTCTGGAGATCGAATTTAACAGATTCAATTGCAATTGATTTAATTGGTGCTATTTTCAGCAATCTTTTAATCCAAGTCTGGGTAGTTAACAACCGATGTCGCAAACTAGGTGCTAGCCAACCATCTGGCTTTTTCCGGTCAAACCGTTTTTTCCGATAGCGAACTCTTCTAGATCTCCTAGAACGCCGAATACCTGCTCGTTTAATTAATTCCATTTTTATGGCTAGACCTCGATGCTCTAATTCCATTGCCCAGATGACTTCATTCTTATTTAAATCTACTAAGGAAATGCCTGTATAGCGGCTTCCTGGGTCGATTCTCAGTTCTAAATATGGTTCTACATTTTCATCAACATCCTTATCTAAAATTAGAGTGAATGGAAATAATTTAAGTTTTTTAGCTTTCCCCTGTGCTTGAAGAATTCTCGCTCTCACAGTTGTTGTTGGTTTTAGTATTTTTCCATTTTTACTGAGAACAAATACAGAATTGGTAATCATCATTTGATGAATCTCCCGATTGGGGTGTAGTTTGCCTTGACACTGCTTTTAAACTTCTCAAAAAGGTTCGGTGTTGCACTGTCGCAAAGCAGCCATGTTCCTCCCTCGACGCTTGAGACTGGCTAATCTCATTAAGTCATGATTTAAAAGCGGACTTAAACCTTTGCAGGTGAGACAACCTGCGCCTATGAGGGTCTCCCGACCTAGGCAACTGGCTATCCCGTTGGGGTAACATAGAATCAACAGTTCTATGCTGAGTCTGGTGAAGTCAGTTAACCGAATTACTCGGTTTCACTACGAATTCCTTCGTTTTGCCTACTTCTCTATTTGCTCTGCGCCGAGAATTCGCTCTCGTGTAGCTCTCAGTATGAATGTGATTTATGAGCTATGTTTAATTTCTCACTTTAAACTCAAGCGGGGCTATCTCCTGTACCACTGTCTCACCCAAGGGCGCAGTGATATTTTCACAAAGCATACACTCTTCCCCAGTCCGGGTGCATATTTTCACGTTTTGTACTGAATATTCAGAAGAATAGATTTTAACACTATGTACTGTCATGTGTGTAAGGTAGATTTTAACGTTTTATACAAACACCGTTAAGTCTAACATAAGGCTTTTGTTAGCGATCGCACCAAAAAGTTTATAATTTTATTACATTACTCCCTTCCCGCTAGAAGATTACCGAATGTGTATTATTAATACTACAGAATAAGACAAAAAGAATCTCTCGTTTTTATCATTAATTAAAACGAGAATAATGTGTAGTAGTTAACAAAGTTCTTTAAAAAGAGCTACTGTTGTAGTATGAAGCGACAAAACTTTGTTTGACCGTTTAGCTAGTAGCCGAATATCGTAATAATTCGGAATAATTGCTATAAGATTGGTAAAGAGCAATTATTCGGAAATTATGCCATATATTACACCTCAAGAAGCATCCAGAGTTACTGGATTTCATACAAAAACTTTAGTCAAATGGGCGGATGAAGGTAAGATAACTTATATTAAATCTGCATCAGGATAAAGGATTGCTAACTTATACAGTCAAGCAACTAAAACTGCTCCTAAAAAATGTTTGACCAGAAGTTGAACGGGCAACGCCAGCTCAATGGCAAGAAATTTGTGAGAAGATGACGGTTTTGGTTGGGCAGTGGCAAGCTCTTGAGCAACCGCGTAGCAGGAAAGGACTGCAATTTTATTGGTTAAGCGATTAGATTGGGGGAACCGCAAACAATACTAACACTTACGTTAGTATTGCTATAAAGCCTTGACTTGTATGCAAAGACGTGTTTACGAGTGTTTGGATTGAGCCAAAATCTGCAAAGCGTTTCTCGCTAGTTTTGGTCATTCTTTAAGTGTAAATTAATCGCCCTCAGAAAGTCAACGTTCCATTCGTTAACAAATATTAAAATTTCTTCAGATCTGGTAATCTTTTGCCCTGAAGTTAACGAGGTAAACAAACCTCCTCAAAAAGGCGAGCATTGGGTAGGATTGACTAGTTATCTCTTATGAACTTATTAATAAAAACAACAACAACAGCGTAGCGCCTTTTGTTTCCCATTTAATAAATTGAAAAGTAGCCTAGATACGTTGCAAATTACCTCATTTGCCAGTAAAAAGCACTCGTAGGCTTACTGAAAATCATTTGGTGATTCTCAATGAAGAAAATCTTGTTCCTTTGTACAGGTAACTACTATCGTAGCCGCTTTGCCGAACATCTTTTTAATTGGTTGGCAACGAAGCAGGGGTTAGATTGGCAGGCTGATTCACGAGGCTTGGCACTTGAGCGGGGTGTAAACAATATCGGACCGATTTCCCGTTATGCGCTTGAGGCTTTAGCAGTGCGCTTGGTTAATGTAACTGAGGATGAACGGTTTCCTCAGCCAGCAAGTGAGCAAGATTTTCAAGCATCTGCTAGAGTTATCGCCCTAGATGAGTTAGAACACAGACCACTGATAAATGAGCGGTTTCCTCAATGGGCAGATAAAATTGAATACTGGCTAGTTCACGATATAGATAAAACCTCTGCGCTAGAAGCCCTTGGTCAAATTGAAAAAAACTTATTTCAACTTATAGAACAATTAGCTCAAAGTTAGCCATTTTTCAAGGCATCTCTTAGTTTGGTCTTTTGAATTTCATACTTAATAATGACAACGCCGATTAAGTTGGAGTTCTCTGATACTCAATCAAAATTTTTACCCCGTTCTTATTACAAACAAATTCGAGATATATCCCATGACTAAATATATTCTGGCATTCGACCAAGGCACCACCAGCTCGCGCTCTGCTATATTTGACCGCAATGGAGAGATCCTAACCATTGCTCAGAAAGAATTTCAACAAATCTTTCCGCAGCCCGGTTGGGTAGAACATGATGCAGATGAAATCTGGTCTTCTCAAATTGGCGTTGCTAATGAAGCTTTAGCTCGCATTGGGATCAAAGCTGGAGATATTGCTGCTATTGGTATTACCAATCAACGAGAAACGACGGTAGTTTGGGATCGAAAAACAGGCAAGCCAATTCATCATGCGATCGTTTGGCAAGATCGCCGCACGGCTGCTTACTGCGATGAACTTAAGGCGGCTGGACATGAGCCAACGTTCCAGAAAAAAACGGGATTGGTGATCGATGCTTACTTTAGCGGCACTAAACTCAAGTGGTTGCTTGATAATGTGCCTTATGCTCGCGAAAAAGCCGAGCGTGGAGAACTGGCATTTGGAACCGTCGATAGCTGGTTGATTTGGAAACTCACTCAGGGGGAACTCCACATCACAGATGTGACTAATGCTAGCAGGACGTTGTTGTTCAATATTCACACTCAGCAGTGGGACTCGGAATTATTGTCCATTCTCGATATTCCCCCTTCTCTTCTTCCCCAAGTGCAGAGTTCGTCAGAAGTATATGGGTATACATCTGAAGGTCTTTTCGGTAGTCGCATTCCCATTGCTGGAATTGCCGGAGACCAGCAGGCTGCAACCTTTGGGCAGGCATCGTTGCAATGTGGCATGGTAAAAAATACTTACGGTACAGGCTGCTTTATGCTACTGAATACAGGTAATAAGCCGATGCAATCTCATCACAAGCTGCTGACCACGATCGCGTGGAGCATAAGTGGACGAACCAATTATGCTCTAGAAGGCAGCGTATTCATTGCTGGGGCCGTTGTGCAATGGTTACGCGATGGACTTGGAATTATTAAGCACAGCGCGGATGTGGAACCGTTAGCTGGCAGTGTTCCTGATAATGATGGCGTGTATTTTGTACCTGCCTTCGTTGGTTTGGGCGCACCTTATTGGGACAGCTACGCTCGTGGCACGATTGTGGGTTTAAGTCGCGGCTCAACGGCTGCCCATATCGCCCGTGCAGCGCTAGAAAGTATTGCTTATCAAACAGCTGATGTGATTGATGCGATGCGTCAGGATTCTCAGCTTGCTCTGTGTGAACTGCGCGTAGATGGTGGTGCTTCCCGCAACGATCTGCTGATGCAGTTTCAGGCTGATATTTTGGGTGTGCCCGTTGTCCGTCCAAAAATCACCGAAACGACTGCCTTGGGAGCTGCTTATCTGGCAGGACTCGCTGTTGGCTACTGGGAAAGCGAAGCCGAAATTGTGCAGCAGTGGCAGGTTGAGAAACGGTTTGAGCCAACAATGAGCGACGATCGTCGTTTAACACTACTAGACTCGTGGCGGCAGGCGATCGCCCAAACACGGCATAGGTAGAGAGTAGGGGAAACAGGGGAGGCTCTTGGAGCAAGGGCATCCTAAACTCCATGGCTCCTGTCTTCTAGCTTTTAGCACGACGCACGCGAGCGCTCTTTAGCGCGATTTAATAATATGACTATCATTATCTTGCTGCCGGATACTTGCTTCATCATGAAGCAACAGCTGATTCAATACTGCAAGGGCTGAGAGAAATTGTAGGTTGGGTTGAGCACAAGCGTTACCCAACAAATGCCGATAAATGTTGGGTTTCGTTCCTCAAACGCCAGTCCCCTACGGAGGGAAACCCTCCTTCAGGGCTGGCTCCCCAACCTACGTAATTGCGTGTTTTTATGCAAAACCTACGCAGTATTGACAGCTGATTCCAGCGCTAATTAAAGAGCGTTATAGCCTAGTGCATCAATACCTACAGTTCTTGACGCGATAACACCGATAAGCACTACAAAACCGAGCACTCTACGAAAATAATTAACACCTTGAAATAATTCCAGCCATGCCCAAGTAAATAAAGAGCCAAAAGCCAGCCAGTCTAACACTGTACTGATGCCCCCTGTCGGAAAAATGAGTTTCAGTAAACTAGATGCTATCCAAACAATAAGTGGTGGGTTTGGCATCTGAGCTAAAACAATTTTGCCATTACTGTCACGGAATATTTTATCAAATAATGTATTTTTCATAACAAGTGCCAACAATGATTGACTTAACAAAACTTTACTTTTAATTAAAACATTTAGGTTGCTCTCTTACAAGCACCATCATGCTGAGATTGAAAGTGCTAAAGGATATTCCTTGAGACTGATAGTATTGTGTAAGTTGGGGAGCCACAAAAAGTGCTCTGGGTTCCACCAGTTGAGTGAAGTGGCGTTTGAGGAACGAAACCGAACAATAAGGGTTCAATGTTGGGTTGAGGAACGAAACCCAACCTACTGTTGAAGTGCGTATTCTTTCAATTTCTCCCATCCCAACCTTTGAGCCACAGAAAGGGTAATGGTCTTTCCATTACGAAATAATACGTATTCAAATCCGTTGTCATCTGAATTGACATCCGCAATGATTTCATTTCTTATATCTCTCCCCCAAGCTTTGAGAGATTGCTCCCAAAAAATTTCACAAGGACTTTTAAATTTAGGATTATTTAAGTATTCGTCTTTCCAGTAACGTGAATCCCAACGGTTGTATAATGCTTTAATTAAAGCCATGTTTGGATTTTCTAGAGTCTGGGAGTTTTCTTCTAACCAATACCAATACGCGATAGTGGCACGGAGGGCATCCTCGAAACCATCCAGACAATTCAGAAGTGCTTCTTGAACATCCTCTTGAGAAAAATCCACACCAATATATGCTAAAGCGTACTTATACTTAGTGAAGATTTCGTCTTTGGCTTCCAGTTCTTCAACGCTAAATTCATAAGCTTGATTAAATGACTTTAAGCGAAGCATTTATATATAGGTAGGCACACACATCTATATTATAGGAATCATAAATGATTTATCCAAAATTTTAAGTACTAGGGCTATTTTCTGTACCCACCAGTAATGTTTCTGCACCTGGAGAGTAAACACCCAGTATTTCCAAAATCTCTATTACTGAAGGTTTCTGCGCTTGGTGGGTCAATGAATAGTACTGTTTCCGAATCCAAGATTTTTACGTTTTTTACTGGTGGGTATTACATTACTAGGGCTATTCTCACAACTAGGACATACCCGTAACTACTACAAACCAATTCCAACAGAATCAGAAGGCTTGACAGGAACGCGAGGTGAAGGAGATGGTAATAACCTCCAAACTTTAATTGTTTTATCGCCGCTACCACTTATCACCATTTGCCCGTTGGGACTGAAAGTAACAGCATAAACTCCCCCTCCATGACCCTCAAAAGTGCGAAGCAGTTTCCCTGTCTTCAAACTCCACAGTTGAACTCTCCGTGCGTGACCCCCACTGGCAAAAACCAGCCCATTGGGAGCGATCGCAACACTTTCTACAGTCCCAAGATGGGCTGAAAAATTGTGGAGTAATTTTCTCGTTTGCATGTCCCAAACTTTGAGATTTTTGCCATCTGTTTGTGGAAGGGATTGGAAACGATCGTCACCACCACTATTAACCAGAGTTTGTCCATCAGGTGCGATCGCAACTGCAGTTACCCCAGAGGATTTTTGAGGAGGAACGAGACTCCACAACTGTTTACCCGTAATTAAGTTCCATAACGTAATTTTGCCATCATTATGACCCGCGAACAAAGTTTCACCATCGCGACTAACGGTAAGAGCAAAAGCCCCCGATTGCAAAGTGCGGAGTAGCTTTCCATTTGCCATATCCCACACCTTAACTATATCTAAACTCCCAGTAACAATTCGTCCATCTGAAGTTATGGCAATTGCTGTCACTCCACCTTTATGACCATTCAAAGTGCGTAGCAACTGTCCTTTTTTCAAGTCCCACAGCTTAACTGTTCCATCCATACCACCACTTACCAGAGTTTGTCCATCTGGACTAATGGCAATAGACTTGACTCCTGTTGAATGACTTGACAAAGAACTCAGTAACTGTCCTGTTTGAAAATTCCACAACTTAACCGTTCCGTCATCACCACCACTAGCGAGAGTTAGCCCATCTCCAGCAATAGCCACAGCACGAACAGGAGCTGTATGTCCAACAAAAGTGCGAATCAATTGACTGTTTTTTTGCTGAAGTGGAGCAACAGGATTTTGACCAGTCATCAGTGACCAGTGACCAGTGACCAGACTAGCATTGATAGGATAGAAACTGGTCACGGAAAGAGGAGTCACACCATTTTGAAAAAAAGATGCAACACGCGAAAGCTGTAGGAGTGTAGTGCTTTGTACCCCTACCAGAAATAGCAGCGCCATCGCTGTCCTAACATTTAACTTCCGTATCATTATGGCGATCGAGATATCTTAATGTATCAATTGACTCCATAACCATCTCACTGTTCCACCGATCGCTGGTCACTGATTACCGAATCATCCAGTAATTCGGAACACAAATCTGGTTCTGTAGTTCCCTCCTGTGACAAATTTGTGACAAATGCAGCAATCTCTGAGAATTTAGGATACAAAGGAGTCACAACTGCCACTGGTGCTTCCCAATCTAAATCTAATGCTTTGTCATCGGCAGGGAAATCATTATTTGTAGTTGCTGGCTCAGTTTTGGTGCTTTCGGAAATATGAACCTCTGCATCGTTAACAACCTCTGTTGATGGTTGCACGTCTGTTGTGACTTCTTCAGACTCTTGCTGCTCAACGGGTGTAGACGAAGTTGCATCTTGAGTTAATTGTTCTTGTTCATCAGCCGCCAGTTCATCCCAAACATCTGGTAAAGGAGGGTACAAAACCTTTTGTGATGAAGTTTGTCCTTGAGATGAATTGGGAGACAATATGACTCCCGATTGGAAATCCTCATCTTGTCGCGATCGTCTTTTACAAGAACGCCATAAAATTAAACCACCTAAACTTAGAGGTATCATTAGCCAAAACACAGAAGCTGTTTCTTGTGAGTTGTTACGATTCTCAGGAGGAGGTGCAAACGCTCGATGGCTGGGAGAAACCAATTCTGCAGTCTCCATTGGGATGACAGAATTGGTGGGTGGTGGGGTAGGTGTCGCCTCAGAGCCAGGTGAAATAGTAGGGTTAGTTGTGACTGAAGTTAGGTTTGAGAGACTTGTGCTTTTGATAACCATCCCTGCTAAACTTTGGTCTACAGTCACGGGTTGACTGTCCTTAGCATTTTCTATAGCTTGCTTTCCTTCAGGCGTTTTGGCAAAAGTCAGAAAACGACTTGCAGGTGAGCTAGGGTTTTTCTTGTAAACGTATACTAAGGGCAATGAAAAAGGATACTTAGAGTCTTTTGGCAAAGTCCCGTGTATTGGAACAACTCTTACACCTTGCAGTTGCAACGCTCGCTCTGCGTTGATATAACTAATACCGTCTTTGCCCAATTGCTTCACCAGTTCTTCGGTGTCCTCTTCCGTTACCTTGATTGTATTGGAACTTGTGGGAAAGCCCTTTGATTTCAAGACAGAATATCCCTGCAACGCTTGGCGTATCTCGCTTGATTCTGGGCGATCGATAAAACGAATCTTACCTTGAGTGCGTCCCAACCGCGACCAGTTTGTCGTTCTTCCACGAACAATTCTGGCAAATTGTTTAATTGTCAGACTACCCTTAAAAGGATTATCTTTCCCTACCACAATGGCAATTTTTTCACGTCGCAAGCGAACTAATTCCAAACCTTGGGCTTTTTCATCTGGTGTCAAACCACGTCCAATTGCTGCTATATCAATATTTCCATCTTGCAGAGCTTTGAGTGCAGCCTCAGTTCCACTAGCAGCCACCTCAACTTCTGTACCAGAAACCCGTTTTTCAAAACCTTGTTTCAACGTTTGATTGATTGGTAACATTCTATCCGAACCATCAATCCGTACCTTAAGACCACTGAGAGTTTCTGGAGGGGGGGAAGATGAAGCCTCAGGAGAAGATTGCGCCTGTGAGAACTCCGACATAAAAAGATCTGTTACTGGGGTAAGAATTAATGCCAGCAGTAAAGAGAAACTTATTGTCGAACTATCTTTTTTTTCTTGTTGCCACATATGCCCCATGTCAAGGTAGCGGAATTCAAAGGTCTACCAGTCTCAAGTCGTATTTTTCTGGTTTAAGATGCATTAATTATACAACCCTGTCAATGTTTTTTCCGGGGAGGAATCTACTTATGTAAATCCTAACCCTAGTTCACTGTACACTCTCAAAGCCATAGAAATTTAATACTTATTTTTTCTTAATCGTTTTTCTTAAACTTTTTCTAGAGCCATACAGTTCAATTAGCATTAAAAACAGCACCCAAGGTTTAGTTGGATTGAAGAACAAAACCCAACTTCATTAAACATTCCTTAACCCAGTTAATAGTCACTAGTTATCGGGCACTATTGATTATGCCAAATGACTGAAAAAATAACTATAAAACCCCCGGTTGTAAGCCGGAGGGATTGGGTTTTGTCTTATGCTGTGAGTCTTAATACAAGACCTCATTTGTTGTCAAAGATATTCTTTTCCCAATCCCAATAGTTGCCAATTTGCCAAATCAACAGTGACTAGCGAGCAATGACCAGCTAATTATTATATGTAAAAGTAGAGTATTTTATCTTTTTTGCATAAGTAAGTTGAGAGACTTCTATAGTAAATGTAACTATTTATTTGTCACTTGTGACTGATTGGCGATCGCTAAAATTTTCTCTCCTTTTTTTACCCATAACAAAACCCTAGATTATAAATCTAGGGCATCCGGTGTTGCAAAGATGATGTGCATGACGATTTCTTTTATTAATCTATCCTTAGAGTTTTATAAAAAATTGCCAATTTGACCAAAATAATTATCTTCATAAAATCTTTCAATTTATTAAGTTTTCTTATTTTCAGGAAAAAATCATAATTGATTTTCCGTCTTTTTTCTCTTATAGACAATTCCCAAATAGAAAAATGGTAGGAAATCGTAATGAGTGCCTATTTTTTAGTAAGCGTACAGCCACCAGATCAAAATGAACCCAACTTCCACAGAGCAATCAGGCTTTAGTTAACATATAGTTTTGGTTGCCTCAATGCAAACTTTTGTAACAAATCTTGCTTTAATTCCCACTTTTTGAATAAAAAGATGATCGAGGTGGCTCACCGATTTTAGTAAAACTTACCCACTGACAAGATAAACGAGATGTAGGTTAGCGCAATAAAAATGAAGGGAATATACTAGATTCCTAATAGGGAATTTTATGTTGAGACGGAAGTAATCCAAAATCTAAAATCCAAAATCTAAAATCCAAAATCCAAAATCCAAAATCCAAAATCTAAAATCCAAAATATATATGCGCTTAATCCATACCTCTGATTGGCATTTAGGAAAACGACTCAAAGGTGAAGACCGCACGCCGGAAATTGCGGCTGCATTAGATGAATTACTCAAGCAAGCAAAAGAGCGACAGGTGGATGCTGTTTTAGTAGCAGGTGATATTTATGATGTCCCAAATCCACCTGCAGAAGCCGAACAAGTTGCTTATAATTTTTTCTGCAAGCTGAAAGAGGCAAAAATTCCAGCAATTGCGATCGCAGGAAATCATGACTCTGCTTTTCGTATTGATGGGATCGCAAAACTGCTCTCATTTGTGGGAGTCCAAGCATTAGGTAGACCCCAACCGCCGAATAAAGGGGGCGTTATTCACGTTGATACTCCTGCTGGAAAGTTATGCGTTGCAGCAATGCCATTTGCCTCCGAACGTAGATTATTGAAATATGAAGATTTGTGGGATAAAGATGATTTAGAACAACGCCAACATTACCGCTTTCAGGTTCAAAAACTCTTAGGTAAATTAGCAACTCAGTTCCGAGATGATAGCGTTAATGTTATCATGGCACACATGACAATTGAAGGAGCTTTACGTGCTTACTCAGAGGTAGATTACTATACACGAGATACTTATGTCATTTCCGGGCAAACTTTACCACCTACAGCCCAGTATATTGCCCTCGGTCACATTCACAAACCCCAAAAAATTTCTCACGCCGCACCGACTTGTTACGCAGGATCTTTAATTCAGATTGATTTTGGCGAAGCTGGAGAAGACAAAGGATTTTATCTCGTTGATGTAGAACCGGGACGTCCTGCAAAACCTGAATTTATCCCTCTTCCTTGCCAAAAACCGTTAAAAATTGTTAAATGTCATGAAAACGATTTAGAAGACACTTTAGAAGCCCATCGGACGCATCCAGGATTTTTAAAGTTGGTAGTTGAACTCACTGCACCCAAAACGGGTTTAGCGGAAATGGTGCGAAAGGTTTGTCCCCAGACATTGATTGTTGAGCCTCATTATTTAAAAACCGAGCAAGAAATTTCTACTGAGTACCGCGAAGACAATCATTTTGACGCTGTAGAAGAGTATCGTCGCTACTACTTGCATCGTCATGAAACAACAGTACCGCCATCGGTGTTAGAAGCATTTGAAAAACTATATCAGGAGATGAGTGATGCGAGCGCTTGAATTATCCCTTGAAGGTTTTACCAGTTTTCGCTCTCGCGAAACTCTCGATTTTTCCGAACTCGATCTGTTTGCCATCACAGGACCAACGGGTGCAGGCAAAACTTCTCTTCTTGATGCTATCACTTTTGCACTTTACGGTCATGTGGCTCGATTTGGCAAGGATGCGACTGCTAAAGAACTGGTGAGTCTTGGAAGCCAAAATCTCAAAGTCAGTTTTCGCTTCTCAGTGCGTGGAGTGGAGTATCGGGTGACTCGGACTTGGCGGGAGCGTCCTAAAACTCCTGAGAGTAAAGTTCTGTTGGAATGGTTGCAAAATGGCGATTGGGAAAAATTGGAGACAAAAAATGTCACCAAGCGAGTCGAGCAAGTGTTGGCGATGGATTATGAAACGTTTACTCGTGTCATTTTATTGCCTCAAGGGAAATTTGATGAATTTATAAAAGGAAATAGAGCTAAACGTCGGGAAATTTTGCGAGATTTAGCTGGCTTTCAGATTTTTGAAAGAATGCGCCAACAGGCTCAGGGACAAGCTGATAGCCTTAAAAAGGAATATCAAATTCTTGAGCGTCAGTTGGAGGAGTTAGAGTTACCCCCAGCAGAGCTATATGCTGAAAAACAACAGCAGTGCAAGGCTATTGAACAGCAGATACCTGGCTTCAATGAAGCAGTTTTCAAAGCACAAAAAGCTCTGGATGAAGAGGAAACTCTGTTACAGCAAATAGAGCGTTTAGACGATCTGCGATCGCAGTTAGAGCAACTGATTGCTAAATCTGGAAAAATTGAAGAGTATAAATTACGGTTGCAAAAATCCCAAGCTGCTGACCAAATTAAGGACACTTATGCTTTGGTGAAAGCTGCTAGAGACAGATTCAAAAAAGCACAGGCTGATGTTGTGTCAACAGAAAAGAATTTCAGTCAAGCCACTCAGGAATTAGAGCAAAATAAAGCAAAAATCAATGAATTTACAGAATACCAAAAACAGGTAGAACCTCAGTTTAAGGCGAGAGAAGAAGCTTTAACCTCAGCGAGAAATTACGAAGAACAAAGACAACAGCATCAAGCGGAATTAACTCACAACCGTCAAACACTCACCCAAAGACAGAAGAACCTAGCTTTAGCCAAGCAGGAATTAAGCGATGCTGAGAAGAAACTGCAAGCAGCTAGCCAGCAAGTTGAAGAAGCAGAAAAGGAACTGACTCAATATTCTCCAGGTGGTACTCGTTTAGAACAACTTCAGGAAGTTTCACAACGGCTTGGTTCTTATAAGTTATTACAGGAACAAACCGAGAATTTTCGTAAAAAATTAGAGAAAATAACTTTAGAACGACAAAAATTAGAGAAAAAATATCAGGAAAATCTGGCAAAATTAGAAAAAGCCAAATTAGTTTTTCAAGAAAATCAGCAACTTTTACAAGAAGCAGAAACAGCCAATCATCTGGCATTGCAAAGTAACCATGCCGCTGCTTTACGTCAGACGTTACACGATGGTGATAACTGTCCTGTTTGCAATGGAACATATATAA
This sequence comes from Scytonema sp. UIC 10036, assembly GCF_009725235.1. The sequence continues at coordinate 63,523 of NZ_WJFC01000018.1, read as the reverse complement.
CAGCACAGTTGCTAAGTTTACCAGAAATTGAGCAAGTTGATACAACAGAATTATTATCTCAGAAAGATGAAGCAGAAAAAGATTATAAGGCAACTGAGAAAGCTGTTGCTATATCCGAAACCACTTTAGAAAACTCCAAGCAAAAAGAAACAGAATCTCAACAGGAATTAGCCAAGTCTGAGGAGCAATTAGCTAAGTTACAACAGGAAATTAGCTCTGTACTGGAAACAGATGGTTGGGAAATCAATGCATTGAACAAAGAGTTTAAAGAACTACAAGAAAGCGATCGCTTGTATCATCAAACGTTAGCCAAGCAAAAAGATGCAGCAGCACGAGTGCGCGAAACCCAACAAGCATTAGAAGCTAGTCGCAAGACTCATACAACAGCTTCAGAAGAATGTAACCAGGCTCAACAGGAAGTTCAACGTTGGGAACAGCAGTTACAGGAAGTGGAAACCAAACTGCATGAGATCGCTGGAGGTAAATCCTACGTAGAATTGCAAACAGAATTAGAAAAAGACAAGCAGAAACTGGAAAAACAACTGAAACAGGTTACTGAGGCTTATCAAGCTGCAGAGAAAAAAGCGATTCGGTATGAGGCTGAAGATAAAAAAGTCCGTGATGATGCAGATGCAGCACGTCTTCAAGAACAACAGCTAGAATCCACTTGGCAAGTTGCACTTGTTTCTGAAGGATTTACTGAGGAAAGTTTTCTAGCAGCGCGGGCTGATTCCAAACAACAAACTTTTTGGAAAGGAGAGATTTCAGATTATGAGACTGCTAGAGTGGACGTAGAAACACGAGTTGAAGTGGCAAAGTCACAGGTGGGCGATCGCACCACAAACTCAGGTACTATCCAATCTTTGCATGATGCCAAAATTGCAGCCGATGGACAACTCAAACAAGCACAAAATCAACTGGCTCAATTAATGGCTTGGATACAAGATGCTCAATCAAAGCAGAAGCAAGCAGAAAAACGACAAGAGGAATTGTCTTCCGTGAGGACACAAGTCGATACTTATACGAATCTCGCTCGCAGCCTCAAAACAGATGAATTTCAAGCATTTGCTTTGGAACATTTAGAAAGAGAATTAGTAACTCGTGCAACCCATGTTTTGCAACAACTCACAGATTCTCGTTATGCGCTGAGAATTCAAGAGGGAGATTACTTGGTTGAAGATAATTGGAATGGTGGTGAATTGAGACGAGTACAAACTCTTTCAGGTGGTGAAACATTTGCTGCATCTCTTTCCATGGCACTTGCTTTGTCAGAGAAGTTATCCATGGGTGCAGAATTGGGCAGTTTATTTTTAGATGAAGGATTTGGAACTTTGGATGCAGATACGCTAGAAACTGTCTATCAAATTTTACAATCTTTACAACAGCAAGACCGATTGATTGGAGTCATTACTCATGTTAAGGCACTGGGAGAGCGATTGCCACAAGTCAAGGTTTATAAACGTCCAGAGGGATCGAAGCTAGAAGTTGAGATATTTTAATGTTGCATAACCAGTTACTCTTCAGTTTGTTAGCCCAAGAGTGGAAGGAGAACGGCTATGGTTGTGTAAATTAGGTGATCGCTATCCTGCTTGGACTGGTGTAAGCCATAATCAAGAAAGAATGAGGAACCAGGAACACTAGAGGCGAACCATGCATATTTTATCCCTTCATTATCCCGATGACTTACTCATTACCTCCGGCAAATCACCCCAAGCATTAGAAGCAGAACTCACATTTTTGCTCGCAGTCAAACTATTTGAGCTACGCCGACTATCGCTTGGTAAAGCCGCCGCCTTTTGCAGTATGAACAAACCTCAGTTTATGTACGAACTAGGGCGTTTGCATATCCCGGTTATCAACCTAGATGATGACCAAATCGCCGAGGAATTGCGCGATGATTAACTCTGTCATTGTTGCCGATAGTAGCCCCCTTATCTCCTTATCAATTATCGGGCAACTGGAGCTTCTACCCCAACTGTATCAGCGAATATTACTTCCCCCAACCGTGTGGGATGAAGTAACAGTCCAAGGTGTAGGTTTACCTGGCGCACAAGCAGTCAGTCAATTAACTTGGTTAGAAATTCAAACCCCTGAAGCCTTGGTACTATAACCATTATCAATCCTAGTCGATCGTGGAGAAGCTGAAGCTATTGCCTTAGCTCAGTCAACTCCAAATAGCACGGTACTTTTGGATGATGCTCAAGCACGACGGGTTGCAGAACGCTTGGGAATTCGCCGGATAGGTACTCTTGGCATTTTGCGTAAAGCGAAAAAAGCGGGTTTGATTGTTGAGATTAAAGTATACATTGAGCAGCTACGCACTAATGGAATTTATATCCGATCTAGCGTCGTTGATGCAGTGCTACGGGATGTCGGAGAAATAGACTAATTGCGGGTTCAGATAATTTAAGGGTAAAGAGAGGCGTGCTGTTTTTACGAAAATGGGCTTGCTCTGGTACGATGCATCGCTGGTTACACAGACGTGCAGAGCAACTTATACGCTTGAATGCGATCGCCCGTAACTCACTTGCAACACGGTTATAATCCTTTTAAGCAACGCCATAGCCTGTGTAGGGACGTTTGTAAGGAGGATGTAACCCAAGTACAATGTCTTCTTTGGCAATGCCCATTTCAAGCAATTCTTCACCAACATCAATGTCAGTCGCATTATGCTGAAGCCAAATTTTTCCATCTTTGATATCAAAGTGTAGTACGGTGTAGTAAACTCGCTCCAATCCTTTCCAACCGACTCGCATAAGTTGGTAATGATCCCGGATGGAGTCAAAAAATAATTCGTTTTCTACGTCTTTATTTTGAGATTTAGATTGACTGTGCTTTTCTAACAGTGTTTGAATGCAGGAGCGATAACGCTCTAACTTATCCATTGGACAATCTCCTCAGTAACTGGTTCGTAAACAATGAGTTTAAGTTGATGGCGCTCGATCGCCAACTGAGCAAAGCGACTTTGAAAGAAAGTTTTATAAGTTTCGAGTGGCACCGCCAAATAGAGTAGGCGATCGGGTTCATTAACTTCGGTTGGTATGTTTTAGATATTCGACGCTCTAAAATGATGACAGAGTTCTTGCAAGAACTCGAAGCCAATTTCAAATTAATTCCGTATGTGGGGAAAGAACATAACTATCTTCAGGCAATCTTACCTGATATTGAGCAAAGGGTATTGGAGCGATGCAGCCAACTTTTGGGGAATTGTTAAATAGTTGTAGCGGCTTGCAATTATAAATCACTCGGCTTGCAGAGAGATTACTGTCAGTGTGACGATAATATTGCCGTTTTCGCACGCTTGTGCTTCCAATTGCGTTTGGCAAAGTTATACTTCTATTTTTTAGCACGTAATTACGTTATTTTTTGGGAACTTTGTATGAAATTAAATCCATAAATTCTCAACTGTATTAATGCTATCCATTGATACAAAAACACCCCAGACATTTTACTTAACTTAACTATTTTGGCAAGCTTATAATTCCATTGTTGGTTTTCTGCAAGATTTTGATGACAATGCATCAAAAAAAGGATGTGACCGTGTTACCGAAGAATAAGCATTGCAGGCTTTTAAGCGGCAGGGTTATAGTTCCATTCATAGCAATATTATCGTCACACTGACAATTACCTACCGAACTAAAAACTGGGTTAAGACAAAAAGTTTTTAAATTTCAATGTGTAAGCCATGTATATACATGGCGAAACATCAACCTTTTTTAATTAGTATTGTCTTGAGAGGTTTGAAAATGGCAAGATTATATGAATATATAGGTCCTGATGATATCCGGCTTTCTGTTGCTGCTTATCCAGTTGGAATTCGCATTAAATCAGTAGATGCTTTAAAAAGCTGGATAAATCAAACTATGCAGAAGCCAAACACTTGGGGGCTGATTGCAGCCACTTTCGTAGTTGATTCTGAAGGCTATATTCGTGTTGCAGACCGCCACTCTGAGCATATAGCTTGTGCTGGTGGTAAATCTGTACTGTCAGCTGGAGAGATATTTTTTGCCTACAATAAACAGAATTTTGAAGTAGTTGAAATTACAAACCAATCAACAGGATATTGTCCAGAACCAGAATCATGGTCTCAAGTTGAAAAGGCACTTGAACAAATTCCACTTCCTCATCCTGGTAATTTTACCACTGAGTTTATTTTTCGTCGCTGTCCCGTATGCTGTCAATTAAACATAGTCAAAGATGATTTATTCTTATGTGCAGTCTGCAATACCAATCTTCCGAAAATATGGAATTGCGACTGTTAACCTAACGGAATGCAACTCAACCAAAGTGCATATTAAACCATCATCATTAGGTATTTTGTACTAAATACAACATTTGGTATAAAGAGCATTGAGGATATTAAAGTTGGCCATTGGGTGATTGCTGATGACTCTTGGATTGTTGGGCTTGAAATATCGTGAAATGAAGCGACTGTATCAAAGACATTGAAGAAATGGGTTGTTTGTGCATCATGGTGGCGCACACCAATATTTGGTGCTATTATATGGTGTTATTGAGTGGTATAACAAAATAGATTCACGAATAACAGTACGCTTTCCAGCAGAACTTTTAGATAATGCTAAGACTGTTAAAAACGATGCAGAATCGCTCAATGACTTAGTTGTTTTAGCACTAGAAAGAGAAGTGCGACGTCGTAAAGGATTAGCGGCTCACGAAAAGATTCTTGCTATCAGCAAACAAATTCCGCAACAGCCAGATGCCACTGAATTAATTCATCAGCTTAGGGAAGGCGAAGAGCGAGATGTCTAGAATCTTATGCTTAGATACGAGTGTATTCATTAAATATTTGGTCAGTGCAGAATACGAACCTTTAGCCATGGCTCTTGTTGTTGAGGCGATTGAAGGCAGTACAAGAATAGTTGTACCCTACTTTACATGGGCAGAAGTCGGTTCTGTATTGCGAAAAAAGGTTAGAGCTAAGCTAATTAACCCTGAACAAGCAAGTGAACTTTTTGCTGCATTTTGTGAATTGCCTATTGAGTATCTTGATAGCAAAATCCTTCGCCATCGAGCATGGAGATTAGCTGAACAATATCAAATGCTGACTTTATACGATGCAGCATTTTTAGCTTGTACTGAAATAGTCGGAGCTAACGGCGAGTATTGGACTGCTGACAAAAAGCTACTTAATCAACTTGGACAAGCAAAACCTTCCTATGTTAATGAAGTGCCACAAAGCTAATACCATCTCAAAGATATACTGTAAACGCTTAAGAACTGTTTTTTTTCAGAATAGGTTCACAGCATTTGTAGGGGCGCATTGCCTTGCGCCCCTACGACTGTTGATAATTGTTGGAAAGTCTAGTTCTAAACCGTTTTCGGTATATAAAGCGCTCGCTTTGGAAATAGTAAGGGCATTGGTTAAACTCTAATTCCACAAGCTTTTTTATATTATGATACGAGAAGCTAAACTGAAAACATAAATTGGCTAGTGGGCTGTGTTCCCAGTTCAGCTAAGCCAAACATTCCACTCGCGTAACCATACTAGAAAAGGCTATGTCCCCAGATACCACAACTAAACCGGAGACAAAATGGCCCCAGGTTGAGCCATATGAAGTGCCAACACCACCGACAAATTTGATATTTGATGATGGAGAACCATTGGAAAGTAACCGCCACAGGATTGCTATAAATGTTTTGATTGAATCAGCGCAGGCGGCTCTCGCATCCCGCGAGAATTTTTTTGTAGGTGGCAATATGTTCGTCTACTACAGCAGCTTGCAGGTATTGAATCGCGATTTTCGAGGACCGGATGTTTTCGTGGTGCTGGATGTAGATGGGAAGCGCGATCGCCAAGGTTGGGTAGTATGGGAGGAAGAGGGGCGCTATCCCGATGTGATTATTGAGTTGCTCTCACCTAGCACAGCACACGTAGACCGTGAGGAAAAGAAGCACTTGTATGAGCGTACATTCCACACAGCAAACTACTTCATCTTCGATCCGTTTGACTCCCAATCCCTAAAAGGTTGGCAATTAGACAACAAGCAGCGTTATCAACCACTAGAGACTAATGAGTCAGGTTGGCTGTGGTGCGAAACTTTACAGCTATGGTTGGGGACATGGGAAGGGCAGATCCGTCGCGAACCCGCGCAAGGTACGTGTCACTGGTTGCGGTTGTTTGACCAACAAAAGAACTTAATCTTGCTACCAGAAGAAATAGCGGAGCAAGAGCAGCAACGAGCCGAGCAAGAGCGACAACGAGCCGAGCAAGAGCAGCAACGAGCCGAGCAAGAGCAGCAACGAGCCGAACGCCTAGCAGCACGATTGCGGGAGTTAGGAGAAGATCCAGATGCCATCTAGATTTTCCCTGTAAAACATATATTGATATAGAGTTAACAATGTGAACGATCGCCAAAAGTCTTTAGAGGTGGACAGTAGCAACCTAGCCCTGTTAAGGTGGCTCAGAAAATTTTGATTCAGGTGACAATTCCTCATCTTCGCTCTCTGCGCTCTCTGCGCCTCTGCGGTTAAATAAATGACTTTTGAACCGCAGAGTACGCAGAGAGCACAGAGGTAAGAGGAGAGAGAGCAATTGATTTCTTGAAGTTTTTATTCACCTTGACCCACACAGTGATATCATTCCCATGCTTGTAATTGCTCGCTAGCATTGCGAAGTAAAGAATTTAGTTGTTCGCGACGAGTTTCAAAATTAGCAGCAATGGTTAGGAGTGCAATTCCAACAAGCAAGCCAACAACCCATTTGAAGAATGAATATTGCAAACTCAACAGCACGAGTTGATAGAAGCTTGTGATAAAAAAGGCAGTCACTCCAACATAAAGAAAAGCTCTAACGCGCAATGCCAATCCTGCAAAGATAGCAATGAGACTGAAAATTCCAGGTATGAATGGCGCATTCCGCTCAAAAACAACTGCCCAACCACAAATGATACCGCAACCCAGAAGCCTCAGAAAATGACGGGAAGATTTCTTGCTTGGTAATTTTAAACTGGGGTCAAATTGAGCTATGTACAGCAGTGATAAACCAATAGGTGTAACATACCACAAAGCACCAGTGAAATTCAGGGCTAAAAACCAACGGAACAATGCCCAATTTCCTAAAACTAAACTGATGTATGTCAAGCGGAACTTATTACCCGTTTTGGCAACAATGGCATAAAAACTTGCAGCAACGATTAAACTTATCGGGAAAACTTCTACTCTAGTTTGCCATAAAAATATCAGTGGTAGGAAGTATGCCGATCTACGCCAAGGAGTTTGCTCCCACCCCCAAGTTTCCCAAGGCAAAATGTATATAAAGTAAGCAATGACGGATGCGATCGCACCTTGCCATGGCAGCAACTGTTTCTCTAGCAATTCTATTATTGGAGTTTCTGGTAAAAAAGCCCTCAGACAAGCAATTTGGACTAAACCGAGATAAACCCAGATGGAGGATAAAGGGATTGCTTTTCTGTCAGTACTTTCCGACTGAGTTCTACCTTGAAAAATGGCATAACGGATTAAAAATAACCCCGTTCCCAAACCGAGAGTCTTGGCTTCTACAGTGCTAAAGCAAGCAGCAACTAACAAACTACTGCTAACAAACCAGTGAATGTGAGCCACAACATCGAGTTCTTGACTTGTTAAACGCAAGTAATTCAACAGCCAAGGTGAAAGAACGCGATAGGTGTACATAATACCAGTCCCCAGAACAGACATGGCAATGAAACCATCCCCATAGGCTCCGGACGATGCTTGTAAGAGTTGGTATAACAAAAGTTCGTATGCTGAAACCGAAACTCCAATAAGCCCCAAGTAAACCAATGGTTTGTATTTTTGGTGGCGTCTCCCCACACCAATAGCAATCAAAGCCACAGCAAAGGATGATAAACCAGTCCAGTTAGTCAAGGTTTGCGATCGCAGCAGCACACCAAAAATCCCATAGACTAAAGGCAAAATATGCCAACGGTTTGGTAGTTTTGCAACTTGGTGTCGCCTTTGCCAAAACTCCCCTAAAAGTTGAGTCATCAAACCCAAGGCAACATTGGCGATTGCAATCTGGATAAGAGAATGTTCGCCAAAACCAAGTAACTCGGCAATGAATAATTCCAAACACCAACCAATGCCATAAAATCCCCAATCATTAGGTTGCCGCCAAGTGCGATATACAATTGCTGATAACGCGATCGCACTGGAAATTAAATACAAAAATCCTGGCTCAACGAGGTTTTGGTAGACTAACAGGGAGTGAGTACTCAATAACAATAACTCAGCACTGCACAGCACAATCGCCCACCCATCAAATGCGAGCGCGTAAATTTGTGGCAAGGTTGAAGCAGCCACGGAGGCTTCTTCATTCTCTGTATTTCTCTGATTTTCTGTATCTTTATTACTAAACAAACTCCGCAATATCCACAGGATAGTAAGAATCGCTGCCCCTACCAAGAACCCACCTTGAGATGATAGTCTTGGAAAACCAGGTACACCTTCCCATAAGAAGGCTGCGATCGCACTCAACCCATACCCTACAGTCATTACCGCCCATGGGACTTGTCGCAAATAATAGGTATTGACAAACATCAAACCAGTGGCAACAGCCAAACCAATTAACCGACCCCCAGCTATAGGCAAAGTGAGTAACTGAACAAGCCCTAAAGCACCAATACTCAACCAAATATTAGAAGTGGAACGCCATGCAACCCGGATGTTCGTTTTATACCCCCAACTTGCAAGGCTTGTCAATGTCATTGGAGTCGCCAGCCAAATAAGACTCCACTTTTCACTGCCATTACCAGAACCAATCCAGGCTAGATTTGCATTTCCCCAAAATAGAATGTAGCTGAGCACTGCTAACCCAATACCCATGTGCCAAGCACTGCGCCGCCAAATGTTATCCCCCGGACTCAATAACCACTCTGCGATCGCAATAACTAACAAAAGACTTGCCCAGACTTCCTGAGTTAAACCGGGCAATATGCGATCGACTATCGAGCAAATCGTCAGTACAAGAGCCACCTGAGTCATGTACACCAAATAATCTCTTGTACGAGGATGTCTTTGACTAACTTTCCATAAAGTTATTGTGGATAAAACTAAATTGACAGAACGCAATGTAGGATTTGCCAAACTAACCACAGTCAGTAGAATCCCAAATAGCAATGCTAGCAGTTCCGCAAAATGAGCCAATTTCACCTTTTTGGCACGGTAAAATCTACGTGCCAATAGCAACATAACAATGACATAGGGAAATAACGCAACACTCAATAATTCCCAAGGAGCATTCCGGGAACCTACCAGTTGAGTTGCCAGAGTCACAAGACTTTGCTGGAAATTTTCAGGTACTAACCGCCAACCCAACCAAATCGTCTCCAGTCCAATAACGAAAATGGCTGCCACATCTGCTCTGACACCACCACGTTGCAAGCGACGGTTGAAAAACCACAAACCCAAGAAACTCACTGCTGTTGCTTGCCAAGGAAATGGTGAACCCACCGATACCAACCATCCCAGTAATAATAAGATACCGCCAACGGGTTCCAAGAGAGATGAGGGGTGCAGGGGTGCGGGGGTGCGGGGGGGATGTAACCAAGTCACTAACCAACCACAAATGCCTAGCGCTAATCCGAGTTGCTGAATATCGACTTTGGCAATGAAGAGTGCCCTTCCCAAGAGTACGATTAAGGCATAAATAATGATGGATGTATATAAATTGATACTTGCTTCTTTCTTTGGGGAAGGAGAAAGAACATCACTTTCTGATTTAACAGGAGGCGAAGTTGTTTCAGGGCTATCATCATAGAAGCGACTCCCTTGGCTTGGGGAGTTTTTCTGGTAATGAGCGCGATAAATACTCGCGATCGCTGTTCCTATAGTGGCAAAATATACGGCTACAATAGGAAACCCCAATAATTGCCAACCCCAGTGCAAGTACGACAGCCCTAAGATATTAAATAAAATTGCTTTTGAAATTTTCTTATTAGTTTCAAATACCCGATTGTGACTGGATAAGACGGTGACAGCTGTCAAGACAGTCGAGGCTATAGCAATGACAATCCAGTTCAGGGGATTTTGCCATAGTTGAAAACTATCCATTGCCCAGAAGTTTACTGGTACCAACAAAAGAGTCACAATCAGCAAAGCGCGAGTCGTCAAGCTTAAATTAGATTGTTTGCCAGTCCAAAAGCTAACTCCCCAAAAACTTAAAGTGTAAGCAAGCAAAACCCCATATTGCCCAGAGGAAGGAAACTTATCCCATTGGCTAGCAGCAAGTACCCCAGAGGACAATACAACTAAGAACATCCCTAAAAACAGCAGCCAACGGACGCTCAATTCTTCTCCCAGTGACTGTAACATTTGGGCAAGAATATTGGGTTTTTGAGGGAGTGGTTGTTTAGCTTCAGGTAGAGACGCTACACGTAACTTTCCTACATTATTATGGGCGACTGGTGGTTGTAGTTTCGGTAATGCCTGAGGTTGCGATACCACACGACAGACTAAGTGTTCCTGACAAATCTGCCGAACTTGAGCATCTGATATCAAACCTAAGTCCAGCCATATATCAAGCCCTTGCAGTAAATCGGGATGAGTAGATGGCAGTCGAAGTTCTATTTTAAGCGGAGGATCGAGGTTTGGTGACATAAGCAGCACGCTAGTGGCGCGACACTTACATCATCTTTTTGATTTAGGTAAATGCGCCACTATTTTGTGCCAGTTAATTCACTGAATGATGTAAATTTTTGCGATCGGCTGTCTATCGTCACTCTTTGCTCTGCGTTCTCCGTGCCTCTGCGGTTCAAAAGTTATTTATTGAACCACAGAGGCGCAGAGAACACACCAGAGAAGAGCAGAGGTTTACCTTCCTAGATATCGACTCGCCATTTGCATAGCGTCCATGATATCAACATCACCATCTCTGTCAGAATCAAGGAAAGAATTTAATACAGAATTCCCTCCAGCTTGGGGATTTTGAGCATTTGATCCCGATTTCAATAGATTTAGCACTAAAGGAACCAAAATTGGTAATAGTTGTTGAACCATACCAGCGTTTAAACCCGTGCGCTGAGAAACAGCATCTGCCACTTGCTGCTGTACAAAAGGAGGAAATAAAGAATCGACGGCTTGGGCGTTAGGGGAAGTACCACCGTATTCGTTCACAACATCTTGTGCTGCTTCATTGCCTTCTGTGTTTTGCTTTTCTTGTAACGCAGAACGCACGTAGTTCCCTACAATACCCAAAGCTGACTGCATTGTTGAGGAGTCTGTACCAGTACTGCCACTTATTTGCTGTACTGTGTTAATAATATTACCCAATTGACTGGTGTTACCTTGCTGATTGGGATTGTCAATTGCATTGATAATCTGGTCAAAAAGCCCCATAGGATCGTTTCTCCCTTGTTATGTGACCATCCAAAGAAAATTGTGACATGCAAGTTGTCTTTCACATCCATAGGCATTCTAAAGGAATTGTGAATATACGGTTGTCACTTGTCATTGGTCATTGGTCATTGGTCATTGGTATAATGGTATATTATGCACCTTTCTGTAACTCTGACTTGTAAGTGATTTTGCCACCATGTTTTTCCACTACAATCTGATGGGTAATGGCTAAACCTAACCTATAACCTGCGATCGCGAAAACATCCCCATAGTTGCGAACGACATTAAAATATTAATTATTTTTTAGCCTCACGCAAAGACGCAAAGACGCCAAGGTTTTTCTGTGCCTTTGCGCCTTTGCGCCTTTGCGAGCGATTTTCATAATAGTTATTTAGAATTCATTGGGAGAAAGACTGTAAACTCAGTTCCTTTATCTAACTCCGACTTACAAGTAATTTTGCCACCATGTTTTTCCACTACAATCTGATAAGTAATAGCTAAACCCAAACCTGTGCCAATACCTCTGGGTTTGGTAGTAAAAAATGTTTCAAAGATTTTGCTCTGATTTTCTAGCGAAATACCCGAACCATTATCTCCAATTCGCACAAAAACTAAATTTAAATCGCCCAATTCAGTCGTAATCGTAATTTCAGGCAAAAAATGAGGATTGTCTTTAGTTTTTTCCTCCAAAGCATCAATGGCATTAGATAATAAATTCATAAACACCTGATATAGCAACCCAGGATAACCTGGAATATGCGGAACATCTCCATAGTTACGCACAATATTAATGCCTTTTTTTAAGCGGTTTTGCAAAATTACGAGCGTGCTGTTCAAACAAACGTGTATATCTACAAATTGAATTTCTCCCTCATCTAATCGGGAAAAATCTTTTAAACTTATAGCGATTTCACGGGTTCTATCGGCACCAAATTCTATAGAACTCAATAGTTTTTGCAAATCGACTTCTAAAAATTCTAAATCTATCTCCTCCGCTAGTAATTGGACGGAAATTGGAGGGTTTGGTATTTCAGTTTTGTAAGTTTTTAACAGGGTAAGAATATCATCAGTATAGTTTTTTGCATGAACAAGATTACCAGAAATAAAATTAACAGGATTGATAATTTCATGAGCTACTCCTGCTAGCATCTTTCCCAAACTAATCATTTTTTCACTTTGAATGAGTCGAGCTTGAGTTTCTGCTTGTTGTTCATCCAAAAGTTTCTTGACTTGTTGAATTAGCTGGTTGAGAGAAATTGCTAATTCCCCTACTTCATCTTTTGTAATGACAGGTACTTGTAAATCAAAATTTGCTTCTTTGGTGACTTGTTTGGCAACTGCTGTCACTGCTTTTATGGGGTGAGCAATAGTACGACTTGTGTAGAGAGCCAAAACTGTAGCAAGTGCTGTAGAGAAGAGTATACTTCCAATGATAATTTGAGCTTGCAGTGTCGCTGCCTGATTTTGTGCGACATCAGCTTGTTCTTGATGCTCCTGAACTAATATAGTGAATTTTGTTAATTCATGAATAAATTCATTAAATCGAATGGCAGCAGGATTTTGATAAAATTGCCAAATGAGCGATCGCGCTTCCGACTCTTCTTGCAATTTTCCATTAGACACCAGTTGTTGAAGCAAAAGTTTAAACTGTTGAAAATATTCTGTGACTGTCATCTCGTGCTTTTCTAGAAAAGCGTGTAAATCCTTCTGAGAATTCGTTTGACTAAATTCTTGCAAGCGCTCGAGCAACTTTTCTGTTTCCGTTACATGAATCAATAACTTAGAGTTTTCTGCTTGCAAAATCTGGGGTTGTTTCAAAAGAGGTACAATTTCTTGCTGATGGCTTTGGATTTCTAAGAAAGCACCTTGCAGTTCACTTAACAATCCTCCTTCTTCATCTGCCATTATCATTTGATATCTAGCTTTTTGATAGTAGCGATTGCCAATTTCTAATCCTGCTATTGTCCCCAAAATAGCAATTCCCAGAGCTACAGCATATCCCACGACAATTTTTTGTCGAATACTGAGTCGGTGGAATGCTCGTTTCGCTAAGTTAGAATGGCTTGCTTGAGGTGTTGAAGTCATGCTGCACTCGATATTAATCTTTTTTAGCAATTAGTAGAGCAATAAAAACGAGGAACCACTCCGGAAGAATGATACGCTAAATTTTATACAAAATACCTGACTAGTTTAGCAAATTGTCATTCTAATATGCTGGGAAAAAATACGGAAATCATGCTCAAACCATTAAGATCGAAGCATGAAAATACTTATTAATAGCCCTTTTGCCTTATGCCTCTATCCCGTACAATCGCCTTGATTATTGGTATTATTATCATCCTCGGACTCAGCCTGTGGTTGATTAATTCTCTGATTCAGCTTTATTGGCAATTATCTTGGAGTTCTCCTTTGCTGGGTAACTTACTGTTGATATTAGTCGTTATCTGTATAGCAGCGTTAATCGCTGGATTTGTTTACTATATATTAGTGATTCAGACAGGAGAACAGCGCCAACGCCGCAAGCGCAGGCAGCAAGCAAATATCCAAGTTCCAGACGCCACACCCGAAGCCGCTTCTTCCACTTTACAAGCTGTGCGACAGCAGTTGGAGCAAGTTCAAGATGAAGTCACCCGCCAAGCTTTACTGAGCAAATCGCGAGAACTTGAAACAAATTTAGCCCGTGGTGAAATTCAAGTTGTGGTGTTTGGTACGGGGAGTGCTGGGAAAACCTCTTTAGTGAATGCAATTTTGGGACGCGTGGTTGGTAAGGTTGATGCTCCCATGGGAACCACTCAAGTTGGAGAAACTTACTGTTTGAGGCTAAAGGGATTAGAACGCAAAATTTTAATTACGGATACACCAGGGATTTTAGAAGCAGGGGTGGCGGGAACGGAAAGGGAACAGGTTGCACGAGAACTGGCAACAGAAGCAAATTTACTGTTATTTGTCGTAGATAATGATATTCGGCAGTCCGAATACGAACCGTTGCGTGCTCTGGCAGAAATTGGCAAGCGATCGCTTGTTGTCTTAAATAAAATAGACTTATATACAGATGAGGATAAAGAAGTTATTTTGGCACGTTTGCGGGAACGAGTGCGCGGATTTATTGCACCAAGTGATGTTGTGGCAATTTCTGCCAATCCTCAAGTGGTAGAGTTAGAAGAAGGCGGTATCTTTCAACCAGAACCCGAAATTCTACCATTACTTAAACGGATGGCAGCAATTTTGAGGGCAGAGGGTGAAGATTTGGTGGCTGATAATATCCTCCTGCAATCCCTACGCTTGGGTGAAGAAGCACGAAAAGTTATAGATGCCCAACGTCGCCGACAAGCTACTAAAATAGTGGAGCGATTTCAATGGATTGTTGCTGGTGTGGTTTCCGCGACACCTATACCAGTGGTTGATTTGCTGGCAACAGCTGCTGTTAATGCCCAAATGGTGGTAGAAATTGGGAGAGTTTACGGTTGTGATTTAAATTTGGAGCGAGGAAAGGAATTAGCTCTGTCTTTGGGGAAAACTCTTGCGAGTTTGGGAATAGTTAAAGGAGCGCTGCAGCTACTTTCTGTGGCATTACAGACAAATATTGGTACTTTTATTCTTGGTAGAGCCATTCAAGGCGTGACGGCGGCTTATCTGACGCGGATTGCAGGGAAAAGTTTTATTGAGTATTTTCGCAATGACCAAGATTGGGGTGATGGAGGTATAACTGAGGTTGTACAGCGTCAGTTCCAACTCAATCGTCGGGATGAATTTATGAAGTCGTTCATTCAAGAAGCGATCGCACGAGTTGTTAAACCAATGGCTAATGGCTAATTGCTAATTGCTAATGGCTAATGGCTAATTGCTAATGGCTAATGGAAGAATGACAAATGACAAATGACAGGAGTAATGATTATGCCTTCTCCATTTC
Organism: Scytonema sp. UIC 10036; assembly: GCF_009725235.1. The sequence goes on along the minus strand of NZ_WJFC01000018.1, from coordinate 48,279 downwards.
CTGGAATGGACCCCTATTTAGAGCATCCTAGTTCTTGGCCCAACGTTCATCATCGACTGATTACTGCGATCGCTGATTCAATATCTCCTCAACTATTACCCAAATACCAAGTTCTGATTGAAGAGCGAATTTATCAAACTATTGGGGAAGATTCGCTCCTCGTTGGTATCCCTGATGCAGTTGTCAAGCCAACTCAGGCAACACCTATTGGTGTGAAGACGAATGTTGCTGTTTCTTTACCAACTCAACCACTAACAGTTATATTACCGTTGTCAGAGAAAGTGAGGCAAGGGCATTTAGAAATCCGAGATATAGCAACAAGTGAAGTGGTGACAGCGGTTGAAGTGCTCTCTCCAGCTAATAAACGATCGGGAGAAGGAAGAAGACAATACGAAACTAAGCGTCAAACTATATTAGAGAGTACGACTCATTTAGTGGAAATTGATTTGCTGCGGCATTGGGAACCTATGCTCGCTTTGGGTAATAATATTCAGACTCATTATCGAATTCTTGTCAGTCAAAGTTCTCGCCGTCCTATAGCCGATCTCTATGCCTTTAATTTGCCAAACCCCATTCCTAGTTTTAAATTGCCTTTACGTAGTGAGGATACAGAACCCTTAATTAATTTACAAGACTTATTGAATGGAGTCTACGATCGCTCGGGCTATGGTTTTGTGATTGATTACAGCCGCGAACCCGTACCGCCTTTAGCGGAGGTAGATGAAGCTTGGATTGATACATGGTTGCGGGAAAAAAAACTAAGGTAACTGATAAAACACGCTATTATTCTTTTTATACTCTAAATTTTTGTTATTATCCTTCAGTATCAGCTATATTCATTTCAATAATAGTAATACATAACACTATATTTTAGGATGATATCCGTAAAAATAGCTAATAGGTGTGTTATTGTTAAATTAGGGCTTTACTTTGTTCATTTATTTACACGGCATTCCGGAAACAGGGGGCAAAAATAGAAAACCTATATAAGCAGTGACTCAGTAGCTAGCTAATGACAAACTATATGATAGGCAAGGTACTACAAGGACGTTACCAAGTTGTCCAGAGCTTGGGGGCTGGGGTATTTGGTGAAACATACGTTGCTGTAGATATCGAAAATCCAGAGAACCCCAAATGCGTCGTTAAACAACTAAAAGTTACTAGCGCACAACCTAGTTACTTACAAATTCTTAGATTGCGGTTTCTAACAGAAACTGAAACACTAAAACATCTCGGACATCACAAGCAAATTCCCGAACTCCTAAGCTGTTTTGAGGAGAACGAACGGTTTTATTTAGTACAGGAGTTTATTGAAGGTCACTCAGTAACAGCAGAATTGCCGGTTAATCCAGAATTGGGTTATCTGTGGAATGAAAGCGAAGTTGCTGAATTTTTACAAGAAGTTTTGAGGATTTTGGATTTTGTTCACTCTCAAGGTGTCATTCACTGTGATGTCAAGCCAGAGAATTTAATCAGACGTGCTTGTGATGGTAAGCTGGTCTTGATTGATTTTGGATCGATTCAGCCGATTGATTTTGGGTCAGAGACAGTACTGCCCATATATAGAATACCTGTCACTTCGTTGGGCTACATTCCACCGGAGCAGTTCATCGGTCAGACGCAGCCTAATAGTGACATCTATGCTTTGGGTATGATTGCTGTACAGGCTTTGACAGGACAAACACCACTGCAATTAAAGATCGATCCCAGTACTCAAGAGATTGTTTGGCGTTCTAGCACTACCCCTGTGAGTGATTATCTGGCTGCAGTTATCAGCCAAATGATTCGCCACAACCACAAAAACCGCTATCAATCAGCCAGTGAAGTCTTGCGATCGCTGACTCAAATGCCAATTGACACTTGGGACTCGCAGACAGTTGTAGATGTAAAGTATAGAGTTTCAGATGCGGATGGCGATAGTCAACCAAGAGTCAGTACTAACAGCAGCTATTCTTCAGCGAAATCGTCTCCACTTTTAACGGGAATGAAGGTGGGGTTAGCAGCTAATTCTTTGGTTATGGGTTTTGGTGTTTATTCGATTATTTACAACACTCCCGCCTACTCAGAAACCGAAACTTTATACAAAGCAACCGAGGAATTTCAGTCGGGTGACTTGCAAGAAGCCATCGCTTTAGCTAAATCCATTCCCTCAAATAGTAATGTTTATCCTGAGGCACAAAGTAGTATTGATGAATGGGAAAAAGAATGGCAAACGGCTGACGCACAGTACAAAATAGCTGAAAAAGCCTTTCATGAAGCTCGCTGGGGTGATGTTCGTCGCGCCGCCTCTAAAATTCCTGATAATTTGTATTGGCAATCAAAAACTGACAAATTAGTCGAGCAAGCACAAGAACGCATTGAAGAACAAACAAAAGATTTACTATCTAAAGCTTATGAAAAGGCGAAATTAAAAGACTTTAGTACGGCGCTAAACTATCTCCGCCAAATTCCTAAAGAAACTTCTGAAGGAGCACTCGTTCAACAGAAGTTAGCTGAGTACAATCACAAGAAAGAAGTTAGAGCTTCTTATTTGTTACAAAAAGCTTATAACAAAGCTTCAGAACAGGATTTTGAAGGGGCTGTTCAATTTCTCCAACAGGTTCCTAAAGATACGCCGATCTATGCGACAGCTCAAGTTAAATTACTTGAGTATACACAAAAGCAACGCGCACAAGCTGAAGGTCAAAAGGTAGCTTCCTCAAAGTTAACGAACACTTCTTTAGATATGGTTCAGCCATTTATAAATAGTAGTTCCACAACAAGTTTACAAAATTTGGACCTGAGCAATGAGTTGCATGAAGTGAATATAAGATAGTCAATGGTCAAAAAAACTTTAGACTCTGTAGAGAGGACTAATGGCACATCTCTACTGTGGAGGTGGGCTGTTGGGCGTCTCTACAGTGTTTTGAATTGGTAATAATAACTGTTCGCGTGCTTGCTCGCGAGCATTGATTGCTGGCTGATAATCCGGCTTAAGTTTAAGGGCTTTGTTGTATGCTGAAATAGCATCTTGATAGAGTTTCAAGTTCAACAAAGCATTACCTTTGCTATACCAAGGTTCGTAATGGTTCGGTTCTTGAGTGATAGCTCGATTGTAAGACGCGATCGCATCTTGATATTTTTTCAATTTATACAATGAATTACCCCGCCCGTACCAAGCTTGATAGTTTCCGCGTCTGAATTGAACAGCTTTATCATAAGATATTACTGCTTCTTCATAACGTTGCATTTGATGAAAAGACCAAGCCCGCCCATACCAGGCTTGATAGTTACTGGGATTATATTTAATGACTTCCTCAAAAGAGTCTACAGCTTCTTGATAGCGTTGCAAACTGTTGAGTAAATTTCCTTTAGACAGCCAAGCCAAGTAGTCATTTGGTTTATATTGTACTGCTTTATCATAGGATGCGATCGCATCTTGATAGCGTCGTAAATTTGCCAAAACATTACCGCGACTGTACCAAGCGCGATCGTAAGCAGGTTTGAGTTCCGTGACATTATCATACGCCACAAGCGCCTCATCATAGCGTCTCAAATTATTGAGAACTAGCGCCTTATTATACCAAGCTTCATAATAGTCTTGCCTTAATTCAATAGCTTTATTATAAGAATCAATGGCTTGGTCATATTGTTTAATTTTTGTTAAAACCTCTCCTTTTTTATTCCAAATTTCCGGCTGATTCTTATCTAATAACAAAACTTTATCCAAAGAAGAAACAGATTCTTGATATCTTGTCAACTGACTCAAAGTAAAGCCACGACCGCGCCATGCTTCCAAATAATCTGGTTTCAGTTGAATAGCTTTATCGTAAGCAGCAAGTGCTTCCTGATATTCTTTTAACTCATATAATGTTTTTCCTTGACCATTCCATGCTTTAGCATAATCCGGTCTGAGTTCTAATGATCTGTCATAGGTTAAGAGAGCATCCTTGTAGCGTTGAAGATCGTAAAGTGTATTTGCTTGTTGATACAATTCTATAGCATTTGTAGAATTAATTGCATTAACCACATAAATAGAGCCTGCTGTGCCTGTGCCTATTAAAGTTACGGCTGCTAAAATTTTTAGGACTAAATTTTTTCGAGGTTTGCCACTCGTTTTTATCGGACTTTTTGCATTTTGTTGATTTCTTGAAGGTAAGCTCAATGCTATAGTTTGCGACTGAGATTTTTTTAACTCTTTCAGTGCTTGCAAAGCCACAGACGCTGAAGAATAGCGCTCTCGAAAATCATAGCGCACCATTTTATCTAAAACTTTTGCCAAATCTTCACTGACTGAGACGCATTCGCGCCATATAATTTCACAAGTGTCAGCGTCTTTATCCAATTCCTCAGGAGACAATCCAGTCAATGCTTGAATACCCAAGATTCCTACAGCATAGATATCGCTGCTAAATTTTGGGTTTCCCTGCGCTTGTTCGCTAGGAATATAGCCAGGAGTTCCAATAGCAACAGTAAATTTTGTGTGGTTATTGGGGCTAACCACTTGAGTAGCAATTTGTTTAACAGCACCAAAATCGATGAGGATTAATTTTCCATCAGAACGGCGTCTGAGGATGTTATAAGGATTGACATCGCGATGAATGACCTTTTGTTGGTGAACAAAGTCTAAAATTGTCAAAATTTCTTCTAAAATGGCAATGACTTGGTCTTGAGAGAGAGGTTTTTCGGGTACAATTTCATGGCTGAGATCCGTCCCTTCAATCAACTCTTGTACGAGATAGAACTCCTCATTCTCCTCAAAGTAAGCTAAAAGTTGGGGAATGCTGTCATGAGTCCCCAATCGAAACAACACTTGAGCTTCCGTATCAAATAAACGTCTCGCTGTTTCTAAAGTAACAGGGTCATTGGCTTGAGGTTTAAGTTTTTTAACAACACATTGCGGAGAACCGGGTAAATGGGTATCACTAGCGATAAAAGTTTCGCCAAATCCACCTCCTCCCAAGTGACTGATAATTTGGTATCTTCCAACCAGTGTGTTTCCTAACATTCGTTTTACCCAGCCTAATCCTGACGATTCTGATTCCAATATTGCCACAGCTAACCACCAAGCACTAACCACTAACTACGAACTACTAACCCAAAATCAGCATGATTCCTATTGGTGATAACGTTTTCTTTTTCGCACGCCGAAAGCCAGTCATTGTTTATCTGCTGATTGGCATTCATCTTGCTTTGTTTTTCTGGGAACTGAAACTAGAGTTAAGCGGTGAGTTGGGCACTTTTGTCAATACTTGGGGTATAGTACCCGCACAGATAAGTGGTGCGATCGCAGCAGGGCTATCTGGCAACCCAGCCGCTTGGATAGTTTTCCTGATGCGTGCGACTGCTTTGCTAACCGGAATGTTCCTGCACGGTAGTTTTAGTCAAATTTTAGGAAATTTAATATTTCTTTGGGTTTTTGGTAGAACCATTGAAAGTATTCTGGGATATGGAAGGTTCTTGCTACTTTACTTAGTGTCTGGTTTTTTAACTGGACTTTTACAAGTGTTAGTTGAACCTAGTTTAACAATACCATTGATTGGCGCAAATGGCGCTATTGCAGCTATTTTAGGAGCTTATGCTCTGAAATTTCCCCAAGGTAAAATTGACACTATTTTACCTTTATTGATAATTTTTATTCCCATACAACTACCAGCCTTTTTCTACCTATTTTGGTGGTTTGTGCAGCAATTATCGTATAGCATTGGCAGCTTAAATATTCCTGGTGGTGTCAATCCCTTAAGCATTGGTTACTGGGCACATGGTGCGGGAATAGTTATCGGTGCAGTTTTTATGAAGTTATTACCGCATAAACGTAACGGTTCGTAGTAGCGCTGTCTTCGCCGTCGAAGACAGCGCTACTACGAACTTATTCATCATGTTTGTTCTGAATCTAAAAGCGTTCCTTCTAAATTAGCTCTTTCCAAATTAGCTCCATTCAAATTAGCATCTTGAAGTTCCGCTTGACTTAAATTAGCATCTGTTAAGTCAGCAACAACTAGATCTGCTCCACTCAAATTTGCTTGCTCCAAATTTGCAGCCGTTAAATTCGCTTCATGTAAATCAGCCTCATTGAGAGTTGCAGTTATTAGGTTAGCAACGGTCAAGTCAGACTGAGTTAAGTTAGCATTATCGAGTATTGCTCCGTCTAGAATTGCCCCATCTAAGATGGCTCCGGTTAAATCGGCTCCACTCAAATTTGCTTGGGCTAAATTCGCTCCATTGAGATCTGCATTTGTCAGACTGGCTTGGCTGAGATTTGCCCCATTGAGATTGGCTCCATCTAGTAAAGCCCGATCTAAAATAACTTCACTGAGATTGGCTCCTTCAAGATTTGCCTCGCTCAGTTCGGCTTCTGTAAAATCTCTAACACCTGCTGCATATTGTGAGAGGAGTTCTGTTGCTTTCATGACTGTTACCTAACTCAAATGGCTCACAACTAATAATGATTTTCTAAAAGACTTTTACTATAAGTCTTTTTCATTAAAATGATACATTATCTTGAAAATACACCCGCAATTGTTCTAAAATACCAAAATTAGATTCTAAAATATTTCTATCTAAAGTCTGAAATAGATCTATCCTCTTCGATTTGTGAAATACAAGTAGGGTGGACAATTCCCACCACTGAGGCTTTTGGAGGGTAATATACACCCAACAGCACTTAAAATTTTTCACGAATCATCTAGGCTAGCTACAGTCTCTGCACGTAGACAGAGACAATAAAGGAGTACTTGAAAAATCAGGAAATGTTATTAATAAAATGACACAGTTATTAGACAAAGTTGTATGGATAACTGGTGCTTCTTCAGGTATAGGAGAAGCACTAACTTATGAGATAGCAAAACAAGGGGCTAAAATTATTTTGTCGTCACGCAGAGAAAATGAATTACATAGAGTCAAAAATAATTGTCTTGGAGAATCCGATAATTATAAAGTTCTTCCTCTTGATTTAAATAAAGCAGAAACATGGAAATCATCTGCCGAACAAGCCGAAAGCTTTTTTGGAAGAGTCGATATTCTCATTAATAATGGAGGAATTAGCCAGCGATCTCTTGCCACTAAAACCAGTATAGAGGTTGAAAGAGAAATTATGGAAGTCAATTTCTTTTCTGCGATCGCATTAACAAAATATATTTTGCCAGGAATGATAGCCAGACAATCGGGACATCTTATTGCTATCAGCAGTCTTGTGGGAAAATTTGGTACACCATTTCGTTCCACATATGCTGCTTCCAAACACGCATTGCATGGGTATTTTGATTCTTTAAGAGCAGAAGTTTGGAAAGAAAACATACAAGTTACGATAATTTGCCCTGGCTATATTCAAACCAATGTCTCGCTCAACGCATTAACAGAAACAGGAGATAAATATAATATAATGGACAAAAACCAAGCAAAAGGATTACCCGCTTCTCAATGTGCCAAAGCAATAGTCAAAGCTATTCAATCAAATAAAGAAGAAATTTATATTGGTGGTACAGAAATCGCCGGAGTGTATCTCAAGCGATTTTTTCCCAATTTATTGTCAAAAATTGTACGTCGAATCAAACCCTATCATAAGGGTTTTTAATAAGAACCTCAGCCTGTAGCAGCCTGTAGCAGATGAATCTGTACAGCATCCTTACTACATTTCTAACCTTAGAGGGGTTGGGTAATATCCTTGAACGGTTATCATTCCAGTAAAAGAATCTGTGGAAACCTAATACAATTGCTCAGCGACAGGAGAAGGTTAATGAAATTGTCAACCCTTCCCCAGAATTTTTTACTGGCGATTGTACTGCTATCAAGCACGTTAATGGTGTCAAGCAGTCAGACGCAAGCACAAAACTCCAACTCTCAACCCTCTCAACTTATAGCCTTTCTCCGTCTAATGAGGTACACCCCCCTTTCATCCCCCCTTGGTAAGGGGGGACAGAGGGGGGTAATTTTTGTACCTCACTAGGTTGGAATTTGCTGTAACTCAGTTTCTGCATCTCAAGCTCAAGTCACACGTAAAGATTTTAAAACAAATGTTAGAAGTGACAGGAGAAGGTGGCACTTCTTGCAGTGAAAGGTTGGGATTAAGTAAACTCAACTTCATGAAAGAATTGTAAATGAGATTTTAGCACTAGGAAAGAGCTATTTACCTTGCCATAGCAAAATGAGCGGCTTTCGAGCTATTGCTGCTCAGTTCGAGCGCAAATTAGAACTGATAGAACGGGCTTTCGATCTCAGTGCTGCAACTGCTGAAGATATTAAAGAGCTAAAAGCTTGGTTCTTAGAAATTGCTTAGAGCTAAAAATATCACAACACTTAGGTAATGAAGGTGTGGGTTCTACAGACCAAGCATGGCTGCTATCTACAGGAGTAGGGCGAAACTTGTCCTGCGTGTTTGAATTCTGCGATCGCACCTTCTACGTATAGCTCCAAACGAAACACTATTATAAATTACATTACTCTTTCTGTATTCAGGGCATCTGTACTTAGGGAAAAGTCAAGTTTTCGATCAAATAAACCTAATATTACGGTGAATGGTAAAGATTTGAAAAAGATTCTTTTTACTATGACGCCTACTTCGGGCTTTAGTTTGTCTCTAGTAGATTCCGAGGGATGACGTTTTTACAGCCTGACGGATAGCATATAACTTGATATATAACTCACTACTTATGTAGTAAATTTTCAGTGTTTTATTAAACCCACAACGGGTAAAGACTCTATTTCATTTAAAAACAACGTTAAGAGGTGCATCTATGATGGGACAGTGGATAGATTTTTAACTTTAGTTTGACATTAAGCATATACCTAATAAAAAGAGCAACAATGATTTATGGCAGGTTACAAAACTCCACCTGGAACAATTGTCAATAATATTAAAAGCCTTTTAAGAGAGAGGTAACTGTCTTAGCGATATATTAAGGACAGACTTATCCAGTCAAAAAGTTTCTCAAAGCATCATAGAGGAAATTATCGAGCAAATTAGCGATCCAGTAGCTGTTTTTAATAATCTGCAAAATACTCCGTTATTTTTGGGCTTCAATCTATGTCAGAGAAAAATCTATATTTACACGTACTTACGATTGCAAAAATTACATCAAAGAAATTTACTGTTTAAGGTTAAGGTAAACGGGCAAACATCGATTGCTAACGCTTTACAAGAAGCATTACCTAACTGTGAGTTGATTTTTATTAATGACAGACTTGCGAGAGCCTTAGAGAGACTTCCTTCTATGAACGGTATACCTAGGTGTGAATTTAAAAGCTGCTTGCAACTTCTGTCCACAAAACCAAATCTGGCAAGTTCTGAAAATCGAGTTAATCTTTTAAGGGAGTTAATAAATCATGTCTAAGGAACTGCGGTATTTGTTGCATGGAAATCAACAGAAGTATGAAGACATTACGACTTCTTTGTATATCACTTCCTCTGAAAGTACACTGTGGCAGAAAATCGGCGAGCAGGTTTTACAAAGAAAAGGAGAGGCTTGGCGCTTGCTCGATTCTATATTAGTTGAGCATATTCCTACAGCTAAACGTCAAAGTCTGGGGATTACGACTTTACAACCCGAACGAGTTGTTGATTTGATTCGAGAATTAGGTTCGGACTGTGTAGATGGTCATTTACTAGAACCATCCGAACGATATGAGTTATTGCGCCACATCAACCAAAGACCGACTAATGAAGACTTATGGAAGGCATTACAAGTACATGAAGCAACCAACGGGCAGCTTGTCCGCATTGAAGCAGATAAGATGTATTTGGAAAACCAAGGCTTTTCTCTTGATGAGCGACTTCAGAATTATGTCGTTTTGATTCGAGAGAACAAGCAAGAGATCGTTCAAGATTGGATTCCACGTTGGACTCCCCAAAGAGCGATCGCTACAATTTTCAAGCTCTCTAATCCTCACGAATACTGGGAATTGATTTTAGATGCACTGCAAAGGATGTCATCTCAAGAAAGAGAATCATGGAGGTCAAAGCTACAAAGTACAAGTTGGTTACCAGGTCGAGGTGGGGGAATCAGCCCACAAGATGTTATAAAATTGCCAGACAATCTAGAGAGACACGAGCAAGCGATCGCCACTTTAGATAGCACAAAAAATCCTGAAAGGATTCTGCCGAATTCCGTTCGGACTAGTAGCGCATATGCTTGGGTTACCCAGTTATTTACTTATTGGAATGTAGAAACTGTCATTAGAAAGGTATTGGCTCAAGCTGAGAAATCGCTCAACTATTGGAGCCGCTTCTCTGTTGTTATTTTAGACGCCATTCAAGATTTGGAAATTCAAAAAGACCTAGAGCAATTACTCAAGACAGAGAAATGGTTGTTCTTAGGAGACAAGCACATTGCACCAGAGCAAGTTATCGAGATACCCAAAGAACTCAAGCAGCATTTAACTGCCCTAGTTGATTTAAGCCCTGATGAGTATACGGAATATTCCCGGCTTCCAGTTGAAATCAAAAATCATGAGAACTTCAAAACATTAAGTAAGCTCTTTTGTCGGTGGTCTGAGAACGATATCATTTCTTTGATTTTGAAACAGCACCAGCCTCACGACTATCTGCATATTACTCTCGATATCTTAAATTATCTTTTCAGCAATTCTCGGCGTCTCAATACTAACAATGATAGTAGTCTTAGAAAAACTGCATGGCTTGCAGACGAACAAGGGAAAGCTGTATGTCCTCACAATGTTCTTTACTACTCATCCATAACATATGAAATTGAAGATTTACTTCTAGCAGTTCCTTCTACATACATTGCTTCTTCACAGTTAGCAACCTCAATCAGCGAGCATGAAAACTGCTGGCAATGGTTGACTCAAGAGTTATTTGTGACTCAAGATGAAGTTTTAGCCAGAGTTGGGGAATTGCTCAAACAGGCTCCAGAGTATCAACTAGGAGAATTTAAGCTTGACGAATATCTTCTAGAAGATGTCTATCAGGTATTTAACAAGCTTGATGTTAGTTTTTTATCAATATGCAATTTGGCTAAAAAAATTAATATAGAAAATTTTAAGAAATATCTACTGCCAAACTTACTAGGCAAGATTGATGAAAAAAAACTTGTGAAGTTATTTCTAACTCTTGCTTCTACCAGTTCTCAACCAGAGGAAAGCATTCTTAAGGTTTTCAATTGTTATCTTGAATTAGCTGTTAGGTACAATACGTTTCAACAGATTCTAGAAAAAATTCGTCTACTAAACCGTAACCGCCAATGGCAGGCTTCTGCCCAACTGACTTGGGGTAGTATGGACAATATCGATCCTGCTTCTGTTTTAGACAACACGCAAGCAGAAATTATAAGTTCTTATCTGAACTTGTTACCGAAAACCAATTTGACTGCCTTATCAACTTTAACATCAGCAGTAGAAGAAACAAATTATAGCGTGCTCAAAAAATACTTCCATGATTGGTATCGGCATTGCCCTTCAGAACCAATTGGTGCGTTTTTATGTTTGCTGTATGGTGGTGAAGGTAATGTCAAGCATCTCGCTCGCGGTTATTTGGGTAAACGAGATTTAGGCAATATACGTCAGAGGATTTTTGAAGATAAACCAATACCAAATCGTGTTTTTCGGATTCATGTAGGTCAAGCAAGCGATCGCGTCAGAGATGTACAATCTTTGTTAGGACAAACTTTTAAAGTTAGCCTTGCCAACACAAAACGTCCTTCCCATCTTTTCGTTAGTAAACTTGCACCTGATGTTACAGACTTAGAACTCATACCCATTCAACCTCAAGAGTTTGCTTCATCAGACTTAGTTCAACTATTGGAAGACTCTACAAGAGTACTGTTAAAAGATGTTTATAGATTAACTCCCTCTTCACTCGATGAGATTTGGGAGGATTTGCTTCTGTCAGATCAGCTTGATATTCAAGTTGCAAAAAACTTTTTGCTAGAAGGTGCTCCATACGTGATGAGGATGTTAGGGGTACACGAGCGGAGTCGTGCAATCAATAGCATCTTAACACGTTGGGATAGCTTGCGCCATTTGAGGGCAGAACTGAGACAGCAAAAAAAATCTACAGAGAAGAGCGAGCAGCAAATTGAAAATCTTATTTCTGAGCTATCCAATTTACTAGAAGGTGAGTCTTCTGACAGCGAGCAGTTGCGAGAGCAATTATGGCAGGCTGTGCGAGCAAAGATAGAACAGCAAGGCTACCGTTTGCAAAGTATTGCCTTTGAGTTATTTCAAAATGCAGATGACGCGGTAGTCGAATGGATGGAAATGTCAAGAACAAAGAACTTGGAGGAAAAGAGAAAGCAGTTTATTATAGTATGCTCTGAAAACAAGCTCTTATTTATCCATGCTGGTAGACCGATTGGTTGTTTTCAACATCATAACCATCCTGAAATACAATATCACGATAAGGGGTTCGATCGCGACTTAGAGAAAATGCTGACTTTCAACATTTCCGACAAAGGAGATGGTGTAACGGGCAAATTTGGGTTGGGCTTTAAAAGCATTTATCTTGCTTGCAGGCAACCTTGCGTGCTTAGTAAGAATTTAGGATTCTCTGTTGCAGGTGGGCTGATACCATCACGGCTTAATCACGAAAAAACTAACGAACTCAGAGAATACTTACAGCATTATATTGAGTTACCCGATGCAACGATTGTAGAATTAGCTCTTGAGCAGAAGAGATATGTCCAAGATGTAGTAAAAGATTTTCAAGAGCTTATTAGCATTTTATTAGTTTTTGCAAAAGGAATAAAAACTTGTAGATTTATTAACCAACAGCATCTAGAAGAGCGTTTATCTTGGAATCCATCTCCTGTCTTAAATGTTCCTGGAGTAGAAACAAGTAAATGTCGCAGGGCAAGTGACGATCGAGAATCAATACTGCTATGTTTTAAACTTCCGGGCGAAGACGCTTCGTTGCTTTTGGGTATTTTTGAGCAAAACGGTCGTCTCTATCCTGCGCTTCCTAAAGATACTCCAACTTTTTGGGTAACAGCACCCACACGAGAACAACTTTTCCTTGGTTTTGTATTGAATGCTGACTTAGATATTACTCCAGGGCGAGAAAGCTTAGTGAAATCATCTACTCGCAATCGGCACTTAGCACAACGTATAGGGCAGGGATTAGGAGAAGTTCTTCATAACCTTAAGCGTGCGAGTGAAGACAACTGGCAGGCACTGGCAGCAACATTGGGTATTCCAAATATTGATAAGTACGAGTTTTGGAGCTTCTTATGGAATACTTTGGCAGTTAGCTGGCAACAGAAAGACCAAAGCGAGGGAATTGACATTATCCGTAATATGTTGACAGGCGATCGCGCTATGGGTTATTTGATTACTCACTGTCAGTCTCTACCCAGTGGCTTGTACGGTTACCATCGTCAACTCATCTCGCTTGATAATGTTAAATATAGAGTCACAGGCAAACTCTTAGAGCAAAGTTGTTTTTTAAAAGTTGCGAACTGGTCTAATTTTCAACAACAGTATCAGGGTAACCTCATTGCGCGTGAGAGATGGGAAGAAGTCAAGAAACTTTTAGAAGCAGCTTTTGATGAACGGCGTTATACCGTCAGAGACTTGCAGCTACTCGACGTTTTGAAAAACGAAATAGGAATGGATGAACCAAAGGTGACACCATACAAGGCTAGTTATATTGGCGAACTTATTTCAAAAGAATTTTTTAATGGCTTCAGTATAACCTCAGAACTCAGTCATCTGCAAAGCTTTTTAGAAACAGTTCGCTTTTTATCTGAGGCTGGTACTTATCTACCATCTCAGAAATTGTTGGACAGCCAATCCAATACTATTGAGGAAAATTTGTTAGTTAGGTTTGCTCCAGACGATCGCATTCTTCACTCTGACTATAACGAGGCATCTCTCAATTTCTTTTATGCTTGTCGATTGAGGAGAGACAGTATTTCCAAAGATGAAATTGTTATGTGGGCGTTACAAGCACAAACTGACGAACAGCGCCAAGCGGTGTATATTTACCTTTTACGAGGAGAAAAACGAGAAGAAATAGCTCCTATTTTGTATTGTAATCGTGAAGGTTCCTGGTTTGGCAGCGAGCGACGGATAATAGACATCCTCGAATACATGGTATTGATAGTCATTGAACGAGAAAAAGTTCTTCTTTCTCCAGAACCTTCCAAAGAGACATCTAGAGAAAATGAAGAGATAGAGGAGTATAATCCTTTCTTAGAAATTCAATCAACTTGCACTCGTAATGATTTTTCTGTAGAGCGATCGCAACAAGAACAGGAAGCATTTGCGCGTGTGCTTCTAGACGGGCTTAATCGCCAATCTTCTTCTTGGAAGGGATATATTTATCACTTTACCCACATTGAGAATGCTGTTTCAATTCTTCAAGGTGAACGCTTGCTAGCAAGGAACAAGTGCAATAATTTTCGAGATTCGGCGGGCGCAAGCTTGATTGCCCATACTAGTAAAGATGTAAAAGATTTTGCACGCTTCTATTTTCGCCCCAAAACTCCTACTCAATGGCATAACGAATCACTAGGTAAGCGAAAAGGAAACATTTATGCTCTGTGTCCCGTACCAATTTTCTTCCGCGTAAATCTTGAACGAGTACTGGAAACACATGGTGGTAAATGTGGTATTAGTAATGGAAACCTTGCTGCTTCAGGCTCTCATTACGGCAATAGTGTAGATTTTTTGAAAGAGTATTTTGATTTTAATCACGTTTACTCTACATTACAGCAAGTTGGTAAAGACACTTATTTGAGAGCATCTCAACAAGAATTTATTATTCATCATTACCTTGACTTTACTAAGCTAAATTTAGAGGACATAAGCCTTATCTGTCGAAACACGCATGATAAGCAGCTTTTACTACATCTTATGGGTAGAGATTCCAAATACGCCCACAGAGTTTTTGAAGAAAAGGATATATTAGATAAAAATTTATTTTATCATGAAAATCCTCATATAAAAATTACAAATCATGGTCAATATTTTGAGGTGGAAATTGAGAAATATGGAAGTTCGGTCAATGCGATCGAGGGTGAATTATATCTTAAATTTACTCAAGAAACCCTGTTAAATCGTGAAATTAGTTCTAAATTTCATGACATCTCTAAAGTTTTGCTAGGGGAATCAACCTCTGTCACAGCTTTCCGTAATATTCAGCTACAATATAAGCCAAATACTCGGATGAGCGTTTATTTTAAAGAATATGGAAAAAATTGGTTAATATACACTAATGAGCCTCGAAATCATTAAGGGAAACTTATTTACCTCCAAGTGCCAAACAATTGTAAACACTATCAACTGTGTAGGAGTAATGGGAGCAGGTATCGCATTAGAATTTCGTTTGAGATATCCAGAAATGTATGAGCGTTATGTAGAACTTTGTAAGAAAAACCTCATTGATATTGGTAAGCTGTGGCTATATAAATCCGAGGAGCAATGGATTCTTAATTTTCCCACTAAAAAGCATTGGAAACAACCTTCAGAGGTGATATTTCTTGAATTAGGTTTGCAAAAATTTGTAGACACATATGTGGAAAAGGGAATTACCTCAATCGCTTTTCCACTTCTTGGAACTCAAAATGGAGGTATTCCTGAAGAAAAATCGCTAGAAGTTATGAAAAAATATCTTGAACAATGTGACCTACCTATCGAAATATACATCTACAATCCCGACTCACCCGATAACATCTTTACTGAAATCAAATCTACTTTCTTCTCACTTTCAGAAGAAGAGCTTACAGAAGTAACTGGTTTGGGAAAGGCTTACCTGAAAAAAGTTAAGAAGGTGATGGAAGATGAGCACATATGCAGCTTATCTAGATTTTTATCAACCAAGGGTATAGGGGTCACTACAGTAGAAAAGACTTTGTTAGTTCTAAAAAATAGAAAAATACAGGAAGGATTAAATTAATTTAATAAATACTAGTAAATGTATTGAATAATCTAGAGCACCGAATACATTAATCTTAAAAAAAGATGTTTTTCGTAAAGATGCTTCAAACAGTGCATCTCTATACTACTAACCAAATATCAAGCTTTACAGCAGTCGGGGAGCGTGTTATGGCGTGTCTGAAGCGAGATTCTCAACGACTCTAAACGATACCACAGACACGTTTGTCAAGTTAAACTTGACAATTTTTTTGATTGTGATGTAAAGTAATACTTGACAGCCGACCAATAAAGCCATGAAAAACCGACTGAAAGAACTTCGACAACTGCACCAGTGGTCGCAATCTGACCTCGCCAGAGAATTAGGAGTTAGTCGTCAGGCAGTCAATGGTTTTGAATCCGGCAAGTTCGATCCCAGCCTTGACATGGCTTTCAAAATTGCCAGCCTGTTCAATGTTGCTATCGAAGACGTTTTCATTTATGAGGCAAAGAATTCCATGCAAACACTAGCTGAACGAGTCAAAAACTTCTTTGGTTTCGAGTTCGGTTTTGAGCGGTTTACTGAAAAAGCAATCAATGCACTCAATTTTGCCAGAAATGAGGCAACGCGATCGCAGAACTCACAAGTTGAGCCAGAACACCTGCTTGCTGGCTTGTTAGCCGATCCAACGACAACAAGTGCTCGTTTACTTCGAGCCAATGGCTGCCTGGTTTCTATTGAAACCGATGAACATTCTTTTGAGATCCGTGAGAATACAAAATTCAGCCCACAAAGTAAATTCGTGCTAGAACTTGCCTTGCAAGTTGTTCGGCTTCAGGGTAAAAAGTCGATTGGGACTGAACACCTGTTGTGGGGTTTAACTCGGCTGGTGGAGACAGACAAAACTGCTTTGAGTGACTTGTTGAAGCGTTACGAAATCGATCTTGAAGCCCTAAATAAGCAACTTGCACAAACAGTTTAATTCAGAACCCCTTCCTAATATTCCTACTGCGGTGTGTTTTCATACAGTCAGAGAAAAATTATCAACTCTTATTTCTCTGTTCGCTGCCTGTTGATACGTCATGAAGAGCAAACGACAGTTCAAGACTTTCAGATTATTCTTCCGTGGTATGAAACCAGCCTGCTCCCTAATATTCCTACTAAGATAGTAGAGCCTCCGAAAACCACTGCACCCAAATAAAAACCCTATCAGCTTGTCGCGTCAAGGGGTAGTTTAGCAATTGTGTGGTAAGAGAGAAATAGTTCTCATTAAGTTATAGGTAGAAATCAAGCCTACTTATGCACCACAATGGGAGCATCCCGTTTTGGAACATTGCCCTCAGAATAGAATTCACCGACGGCAGGCGCTTCAACTCTGGGAACCAGAGCAACGCGCTGCCTCGGCTATACAAACCAAGTCCGCCTACGCGGACTTAGTCTGTATAAACGCGATTACGAACATCGCAGGCGTGTTTTTTCCAAATTGGGTGCTCGCCACCACAATAAGATGATGCGCTTTCATTTTTAAGCTCAGTCAATAGGTTCTTGAGTACAACGCAAATAACTTGAATTTACCCAACCCTGTAAACCCTTAACTCTGGCATTCGGACCTTGCTCAACTTCAACATAAGCCCAATTTCCTTGCTCTCGAATGACACGAACGGTGTTGCCATTGTTTAATCCGGCTTTTGATTTGCCTCCGGGAGAAAAGCGCACTGCAAGTTGTCCTGTTTGAATGCCCTTGACATCACACCAAGTTATCCACTTCAAGTCAACTATAGGTACAAGTTCGCTGCTAAAAATACGGCGATCGCCTTTAAGAATATTCAGACGCATATTTCCTTCTTGGTTCTCACGCCAGGACACTGCGTAAGTATATTCTCCATTAAACCAGAGCTTACCTCTGTATCCGTCATCACGTACAGATTGTGAGCCTTGAAGTTTGATGCAGCGATTGCGGCTGTCACATCCTTGATAAGAATCATCACTACCTAAAGTGATGGTAAATTCTCCTGCCTTGTATTTCGTTGTTTCTTGAGCAAGTCCAGGATTGACAATAGATGTTGCAGCAATTGCAAAAATGCTTGTGATGGCAGTTAATTTCAAATTCATAGTTGGAGTTGAGAAATATATAAGTTTATACCCCAACATAGAGCGTACTTCATGCTAAGATGAAGCCTTATAAAAGTTCCAACTATCTTGGAATCCTATTCTAGATATAAATAAAAGAGCAGTTTTAGAGTTAACTACAAGCAATTGATGATGACCAGATATTTGATAAATCGCCTTTGAGCTTGTGAGTATGTAAACTAGGATGAAAGGGATCTTCAGCTAACTGGCGTAATATTTGTTCAATTAGGGGTCTCAGATTTGGGTTTTTACGCATTAGACGTTTAAAAGCACGAAGCGATTTGGGAGTCCAACCGATTTTCATAATTGATCTAATTCTGCTAAAAATTGATCGACTGACCCAAATTTTACGTTTCCTTCAGCAAATTCTTGTTTAATTTCGCGAACTTCTTGGTATAAGTTAGTTCTTCGCCGTTCAAGTAGTCGTTTTTGCAGGATATCGAGCAAGATTTCTTGATCTTCTATTGGTAAACTTTCTACTGATTCAATAGCTTGTTGAAGTGCTGAGGTTTTCATAGCGCTCAAGGTGATTTAAGTTTGCTTCCTATTGTATTTTTATTTGTTGGGTATCATTCCCGTAGATTTTGACTGGGTTGAGTTGGATTCATAGGTTGGGTGGTATTTAATTGCTTTAATACCTGCAACCGAGAAGAGCGGCTACTAATGCCCCAAATATCTTAAAAATCACCATTTCAGTGGGTTCTTTTCGAGAAAATTTTTGGTATTATTGACTCCAGTATTTACTACTTCAGGACTTGTAGTTACAAAGTCAGATGTGTTTTATAGGGCTTGAAGCAGCGCCTGAGAGAGTGCGTTTAATCCTGCTGGCTTGGTAAAGTAACCGAAGCGATCGCAACCTACTTCTTGAATTTGTGGTTGTGGATTTCTTTCCATGTTGACGCTTTTCATACTTTGTACTGTAACGGCAATGTCATTAGGTTGACTGAAAAAGGGCACCGCTACGGCTTTATGAAATAATTTTTGCATGAGCCGTTCTAGGGAACTTGAAGTTTGGTTAGCTTCTGCTTTTAGGGCGGCGCGAATAACACATGTATTTCCAGCAATAATTGAGTACGGTATTTTGGGGTCAGGGCTAGCTGCTAATTTTTGCAAGAACTCAGAACCGGGATGCATCTGGTTTATGGAAATATTAACAGTTTCAATCCCATCGGCAAATTTGTTAATTGCCTTGAGCAACATCCCGATTGCTGGTGCTGCTGGATAAATTGGATTTCCTCGATTCACCCATGCTTCATCTCCCACTTGTCCGCTTGGTTGTCACCAAATTCCTCCTCCATCTAACAACTCAGCTGTGACTGCATAGCGATCGTTCAAATCAAGCAGGGCGCAATAAAGTGGTTCTTGAGTGGTATTTTTCAGCTTAATTTTGAATGTGGGCTGTCTCCACTTGCCATTTTCTTGTTGATATTCTAAGCGCATTTGAAGATCGGACAATGGTTGCCCATTTTGCTGGTAAATCAGCATTTCTACGGCATCGGGACGAATCCGGCTGGTGGCTGGGCTGGAAAGTTCAGCGATATTCATCCAACGGGTAATGTGTTCTAATCGCTGAATCGCCTGCAAACTGGTGGTGTTGGTGTAACCTGAAATAGAAGCAACTAAGGGACGGTCATCTGCTGGTCGTGTAATTAAATATTTACCATCACGGGCAAGTAATTTAAACTCGGCAGTTTCAGGTGTTGCTACTTCCCGGACGTAAAGTGAGGGTCGATCGCGTGCAGCAGTGAGCAGGGTGGCACGAGCT
This sequence comes from Scytonema sp. UIC 10036, assembly GCF_009725235.1. The sequence continues at coordinate 28,600 of NZ_WJFC01000018.1, read as the reverse complement.
AATTCTACCCCTGCAAGTTCTCCTTCTAAGAGAACTCCTTTGGGTGGTAGAGGCAGACTGGTGACCACTGCTTTTAACGTCATTTCCGGATTTAAATCCCCGATGCCACTTATTCTTACTTGACTTAATTGCGGCATCACTTCCAAGATTGTTGCTTCACCTATTGCCGTTGACAATTGGCGAAGTTCCTCTGTGGGTGTGTCAAAGGGAAATAATGCAAGTATCGTTGTCTCATCCCCAACTGGTTGAGAAATGCCATGAACCGCACCGCCATCGATCGCCCAGCCGTAGTTTCGATCGTAAAAGACAGTAAAGTAGGGTGTACGGTGAGCGATCGCACCTCCCAAAAAAGGTTGGTCTAAGTCACTCAACTCCGTGGCTTCGATTTGTGGAGATTGTGCATCAACTTGACTGCGAACTAGGGCATTGGTACGCTTAAATAAATCTTTATAACTTAAGCTGCCATTGGCTTTCTTTAAGGTATCTAGTAAAAAGTAAGAAAATGCTCCCCTTGCTTCCCCATCCACGTAGTATTCTTTCGCTGTTTCACTATCCCGACAAGCAGCCAGGACGATATGTTTTCCTTTTGGGAAGTTCCAACCACTGGGATTGTTTTCCGGGCTAAGGGTAGGTGAAAGTTTATCGGCTTCACTCAAGGAGAAAATAAAACTATCCAACGGGCGCTTGCGTTTATCGGTAGAAGTTTTACGAATTGCTGTTTCTCCTTCTAGATCGCCACGGGTGCCAGAACCGGAGTGACAGCAGTCTAAAATGATGGCAACGTGGGTTTTTTCGGCTACCTCAGCGATTAGCTTTGCTAACTCCTTATCTGCCAAGTCCCACCCTCCCAAACAGCGACTGTCATAGCAGACTAAAGTTTCATCCAGTCGATCTGGCTCGATAGCCCAAAACTCTTGTGGTGCTTGCTCTTGGCTACCATGCCCTGCATAGTAAAAGAAGGCAACATCTTCGTTCCTGGCTTGACACAAATGCTGCCTAAAACCATCAATAACAGCCTGACGGGTAGCATCTTGATTTAAAAGCGTGCGAATATGAAGTTGATATCCATCTGTAGTGACCCGTCCTTGTAAATATTCTTGTACTGCCAGAATGTCGTTCACACAACCATTTAAAGGCGGAACAGGCTCAATGTATTCATCAATACCTACTAGCAGAGCATAGATACTACGGCTCATATATTATACTTGTTTATGCAAACGTGATACTAAACTCGCAATTCTAGATGATGGCAAATACGAAGCTATCAAGAGTGAAATTGAGTTCATTAACTGCGATCGTGTAAAGCTTTTTATCAGAAAAATCTCCGCTTGTAAAAGCGTCGATGGAACTCATAAGCAGCTCCAATTGCACCTACCCCAATTAGAGCAATGTTAGCACTAGCTTCTGGAACTCTCTGGGGAATTTGAAACGAACCCCTCAAGAAAGCTTTTCCTTTTAAGGGACCAGCAGTTGGATCTTGATCGAGTGACTCAGTTTCGGTAAAGCTGAATGTACCAGTAGCACCAATAAATCTACCAGAGCCACCAGTTATAGTTATGGTCCCAGAACCATTTAACGAGTTGGTTGTGAGGTCGATTGCAGCTGTAGCGTTACTACTTCCAAACAGCCGATCTTCACCACTTCCAAAGAACGAGTCGCTACCTATTTCACCCGTTAGACCAAATTGTGCTGGGTTGGAAACAAACGTGAATACGCCTGTAGCTGGATTAAACTGACTGTAGTTATTGATACTTGTGAAGTTAGTTAAACCATATGGGGCATTAGGATTAAAGCCTATGACAGTTGCTTTTGAGATAAGGGGCGTGAGGGGTTCAAGGGTAACTTCTGTATCATAGAACGTGTCAAACTCAAACGTGGTTTGAGCGATCGCTTTGGCTGTACTCGAAACAACACTCAGTAATGTTAGCACTACTGAAAAAAGCCATGTGGTATTTAAGCGGTATATCATCTACTAACCCCTATTCAAAGTTTTTAGATATGTACAATACTAAATAACGCTGTATAGTTTTTACCTAAAAAAATAGGATTTACTTGGCACTTTATACAATAGCATATTTAGCAAGAATGATAACATTTTTAGGGACAAAACGAGCAATACAGATTGAGCCGTAATGCGAAGCTTATCGCTTGCCTCACCTCTTCTCACTATTGCTTTTTACAAAATTTTATAAGTAGGTGTTGAAAATAAACCTAGTAAGGTAAGTAGTAGGAACCTCATCAAAGGCATCTGGGAACGCTCGTCTCAACTCCAGGTTATAAGACCGCACCACTTAAAAAGTGGTGCGGTCTGGATTTTTATAAAGATTTTCAAATTAATAAATTAAAAGTTATAAACTGTGAGGTTTTGCTAGATTTCAGGCATTGACCTGCCATCAGTTGACCTCGGTTTTATTTGTCTGTAAGTACCTACAAGATGAAATGCCGCTATTCCGTAATTCTGCGAAAATATTTTTCAACCTACCCCAACGGTCGATCGTACTCCAGTCTCATTGCGGCATTCTGCTCGTTTCGTCGCTGTTTCGATGATATTTTTTTGTAACTGTAATTGTGCGAATCGGGTCTGAAGTTCTTCGGGTGTATAGCCTGCTTGCTCTGGAGCATTTTGCACTCTCAACAGTTCATTCAGTCCCTGAGTAACCTCAGCATAGTCCGCACCCTTGGTGAAATTTTTACCCGCCCAAGAAGGCTGAGCGATCGCGCTTGTTCACGATAAACAAAACAGCAACAAGAACAACTTTGATAAACTGCATATTTTTCTCCTTTGTTTGACTTGAGTATGCGTTCTGACCAAAAATTACTTTCAGCTAGGAAATCGCGAATAACAAATAGTTTTAGTTGTTAATTTAATAAATTTAATTTATGAAATCTCCAGCCAATGTTTGAACTTTCTCTTGAAGAGTAGGGAACTTCTCCAGCTTGTTTGGATTCACCCAACGATTGATAAATTCGTTGTTTTTGCGGACTTTGATTTGTACTTGCTTGTTGCTTAACTTCACGACTTCAGCAGGAATTTTGTGAATCTCATTAAAGTCGGCACGAGCTTTGTAAAGCCAAATGACTTTCTGCCCCACTTGAAAATCATCAGCATTGTTACCTAAGGAAGGAGTTTTTGCCCAAGTGGGGAAAGCCATGACTAGGTTCAGTACAAGCACTAACACTACTAAAAAGACTCGAAAAAGTTTCATGTTTTTTAAGAATTACAAACTTTGTGCTTTGAATTTGGTATTTTGAATGATTTTGATAAGCCCCATTAAACTCAGGCAAATAGCGATTAAGGTCATTGGAGTTAGGGAGGCACTATCTAAAATAATAAACACACCCAAGCCTATCAAGACAAACGGTACAAGATTATTACCATAACGGTTTAGGAGATTGGCGATCGCTGGTTTGCAAGTAAGTTTGTACGTCAGAGTACACCAAACCCCAACCAGTAACAAGAAGACTGTAATAATGACCAACAGATCCCCAAAGGTAGAGTGAGCAAACAATGGCATATAAATGCTTACATTGTCACTGCCATTAGCGATGGTAATAGCTGCCACACTATAAGTTTGGGAAGAAAGGAACCCAGCAAAGGGAGAAGAATGAGACAACTCGGTTTCTGACCCACTTTCAGATGATGAATCGCTTTCTGGATTGAGCAGACGATTTAGCCCAATGGAGATCGGAACTAAACCTAGCAACCCAATCCATTGAGATGGGACTACTAAACCTCCCAAAAAACCCACTAGGCTGGCGATCGTGAGAGTACAAAAGCCCAGGTACTGACCAATGACGATATGCCGACGACGGAAAGTTGCATTTACCTGCGAGAATAACAGCGTCAAGATAACTAAATCATCCAAGTTTGTGGCTGTAAAAGCTGTAACTCCAGTAGGGATAGCTGTAACAAATGAGTACATTTCTATTTCTCCTTAATCTTCTTGCTAGTCATGTCTGAACTAGCTGTGGTTATATCTGCAAAGGCTTTTGTTTCAAGAGGCTCTGGGCATTGGCGATCGTCTCATACCATTTTGGATTTTAGATTTTAGATTTTGGATTGAGAAAGTCATGCCTATACTTGATTTCAACCAAGTATCTGTCGTATTTTTTGTTCAAATTGGTATCACTTTCATACTGTTTTCTGCCAGAAATGCCCTCAGCTGAACTATCTTCGTCAAGTGGAAAGGATATGATTTCACCCAAAAAACGGGCTGAATCAAAGCAAATATTCTTTTGTCTCAAAATCTTTAAGAGAGTCTAGAGCCTAACCTAAAAACGTATCAATTCGGTGTAACATAGCGACACTTGTAGCGATAAGCCGGGTACGGCTTGCGCTTCGCGATCGCAGCGATGACAACTGTACTAATGGCTCTCTCTTACCAACGAATCAACTCTTCAGCCACTTTGCGATCGTCCTCAATTTGTTGCTCAATACTCGAAAGCTTATTGTGGGAAGCTGACTTCAGGAATTTCTGATTGGTTTGAACATTATTTCCCGTGACTAAATGAACTTTAACCTCTTGAGATTCAGTGACTAAAGCGACTTTAATCTCATTCAAAGCTTGTTGTTGCTCTTTAATAATTTGTGTCAGTTCGTTTAACTTTTGAGCGTGGAATTCATCTAATTTCTCATGCAGCAGTTCAATATTTTGTCCGGCTCTAAGATTCACTAGGTGGTCAATTTCAGCATTTTTACGGTCAGTGTCAGATTGACGGTTTTGACTCATCAAGACGACAGGGGCTGTGTAGGCTGATGCAAAGGAAAACACTAAGTTTAGCATCATGAACGGTGATTCATCCCAGTGAGGCAATCCTGGTATAGAGTTCACACCAACCCATCCTGCTAAAATCGCACTTTGACCGATAAGAAATCCCCAAGATCCCACCTGTGCTGCTAATTTATCTGCAAGGCGCTGTCCCGGAGTCAATTCTTGAGTTGCTATATTTGGAGTGACTTGCTGTTTCTCAATCACAGAGGAATTGTTAGCGGCTTTTGTATCAACAGTGTTTGATAGTGTTTTCTTTGTCAGTTTCATCTTGCACCTCGGCGTTTTTCTTGTTTGTGTTTTGCCTGATGTCTCTTAATGTACGCCGCGCCAACGATAAGAGCAAATACTCTTTGTTTTCAAAACGATAGATAAAAGTAATGATACAACATTTTCTCAAATTCTTGCTAGAGGTCTCTTCTCAACACAATTTTGGGTGACTTGTTGAAACGTTACGGAATCGATCTTGAAACTCTAAATAAGCAACTGGCACAAACGGTTTACAAGATTGCACCCAAATAAAAACCCCATCAGCTTGTCGCGTCAAGGGTTAGTTTAGCTTGTGTGGTAAGAGAGAAATAGTTCTCATTAAGTTATAGGTAGAAATCAAGCTAACTTATGCACCACAATAAAAGTGAAAAAAGTAAGATAAAGTTAAGACTTGTTTGACGGCGCGATCGTTTTGCCAAAAAAGAGGTTGTTTTATGGGGTTTTGGGGTTTCAATTCCGAAGCTAGTGATTGGGTGTTGATAGTGTTAAAAGTTTCCTATCGAAAGAAGAACCTGAGAACGTGAATTTACCGAAGGGCCATTTTGACCCTTCGGAGAGCACAGCAAAAACTTTGGCTGAGCAACACAAAGTTGGCGAGCGTACTATCAAGAGAGATGCTCAATTCACTACCGCACTGGATATCATAGCTCAAGTGTTGGGGGAAGATCTCAAACACTCTATATTAACTCGTACCGCCGGACTGACCAAAAAAGACACTTTGTCGGTTGTACGGGTTGGCTTTGAATTAGCGATCGCGTTTCCCGAATGCTAAAATTGAACTGTTCGAGAACCATTTCTAGCGTAAAGTCACTATATACCATCGTAGTATTGCTCTTCCATAATCTACTTTTAACACAGTTGATCCATAAGGCTACTTACCCATAGATACCTTAGTGTAAATTTTGACATATCTAAAATCAGTACAAATAAACTAGTTACTTATGCTAATTTTTTAATTGAGGTGCCGAAGTATAAAGTGTGTGTAGATATTTGCCGCGTTTAGGATTGTTATATTTGGATAAATGGAAAAACGGAGGCTGAAAACTATGACTACAAGCATTGAGCGCACGGCAATACTCTCTCCTTTCCCAGACCATACTCAATTACCAGACGAAGACGGAACTTTTGTGAAGAATTTTCAGGAGCATCCTCAGAGTCTTATTTTAACAGACTCTATTGGCCCAGTCTTAGAAAAAATTCATCCTGATGGTCAATATGCTATTGGGCAAGATTGTGGAATCTATTGGAGAGAAACTGACCCCCCAGAAAAAGGTGCAGAGGCACCTGACTGGTTTTATGTTGGTGGTGTACCTCCTACTATTAATGGAGAAATTAGACGCTCCTACGTACTTAGGCTAGAGTATATCCGACCATTAATTGCTCTAGAATTTGCCAGTGGTGACGGTTCAGAAGAAAGAGATACGACTCCTTTATCTCGTAATAAAGAAGGCGAAATAATTAAACCAGGCAAGTTTTGGGTTTACGAACGTATTATTAATATACCTTATTATGGAATATACGAAATTAAAACGGGTAATCTAGAAGTTTACAAATTAGTAGGTGGTTCCTATCGTAAAATGCAACCAAATGTACAAGGACGTTACTTGATTGAGCCATTGGAAGTCGAATTAGGTTTATGGTCAGGAACTTATCAAAATCAAACCCAACTTTGGTTACGTTGGTGGGATACTTCAGGAAATATGCTATTAATTGGTAGCGAACGTGCTGAAATTGAACGGGAACGTGCCGAAACTGAGCGTGAGCGTGCCGAAACTGAGCGTGAGCGTGCCGAAACTGAGCGTGAGCGTGCTGAAGTAGCAGAAAATGCACAGCGAGATGCAATTCCCCGGCTACTTGGATTAGGATTATCTATTGAACAAATAGCCGAAGCGCTTTCATTGCCCATAGAAGAAGTCAGGTCTCGAATGCAATAATTATTACAGAAGAAAATATTCACCACTCAATGGCTCAATTGTTATGTACCAGTTGTAGTGAGTTTGCATATAACCGTTCAGGGGGGGTAGCAGGGAAAACGCATCTAAAAGGCAGGGGAAGCAGAGGAAGCAGGGGAAGCAGGGGAGGTTAATCGGCAAAAATATCAATTTTCAGAGAGTATAAACGAGAATACTTGTTACTTGTTGACAAATGTGACATACACATAGATTTTAGGATGATTTTCAAGTGTATCATTCAAATCAGGTAATAGAGAAGCCTTGTGGTACTCTATTATAAAAGGGTGCCTTTTTTAACAAGATATATGAAACTTCAACCCAAAATAAAAATTGTCGAGCATTTTGCGTGCGTTATCAGATCCGAGAGTAGATAGAACAAAACAGCATAAACTTATTGATATTATTACTATTGCCATTTGCGCTGTCATATGTGGAGCACTTATGGTGGGTAGCGATTGAAACTTATGGAAAAGCAAAATATAAATGGTTGCAACAGTTTTTAGAATTACCAAATGGAATTCCCTCCGGGTTCGCCAGTTCCCTACGGAGGGAGACCCTCCTTCAGGACTGGTCTCACCATCACATGATACTTTTGCGCTTAATTTTTTCTCGGCTCGACCCACAAGAGTTTCAAGAATGTTTTTTAAGTTGGATTCAATCTCTCAGTAAAATTCCGGAGGGAGAAGTTATAGCAATTGATGGAAAAACTTTAAGAGGGTCATATGATAAAGGGAAAGACAAAGCAGCTATCCATATGGTGAGTCCAGCCCTGTAGAAAGGTTTCCTTTCGTAGGGGACTGGCGAACCCGAAGGGTTAATGCTTGGGCCAGTGAAAATCGTTTAGTTTTAGGACAACGAAAGGTAGATAAAAAATCTAATGAAATCAAAGCAATTCCAGAGCTAATTAAAATATTAGATGTAGCTGGTTGTCTTGTAACAATTGATGCCATGGGTTGTCAAAAAGAAATAGTAAAATTAATTACTCATCAGCAAGGCGATTACATTATTACACTGAAAAAAAATCAAAAGAATCTATATAAAAATGTAGAGGAAATATTTAAAGACGCAATTGCAAATAAATTTGATGGATACAATCATAGCAGTTACCATACCCGTGAAAACAATCATGGAAGAGATGAAATACGTCATTACATAATGTTGTCAGATATAGTGACCAAGGTAGATCCAAATTATGAATGGGTTAATTTGAATAGTATAGGAATGGTTGAATCAATAAGAAGTGTGAATGGTAAAACTAGTGTAGAAACTCGTTATTTTATTTGTAGTTTGAGTAATGATGCAGAAAAACTAGGGAGATCAATACGTAATCATTGGGGAATTGAAAACTCTCTCCATTGGGGGAAGTGATGTTGCTGTCTTGTGAAGACGAATGTCGAATCCGAAAAGATAATGCGCCGTACTATTTTTGCGGTTCTTCGTCGTATAGCCGTTAATCTTTTAAGTCAAGAAAAGACTAAGAAGATAGGGATTAAAAACAAACAATTTTTAGCAGCAATGGACGACAAGTATTTGAACGAAGTTCTACAATTAGTGCTATTAAAAAAATCATTATTTATCCGCCAAACACTAGATGAATTTGTTATTCAAAAGTCAAATACTATTAACACTAATAGGCTCAATAAAATGACTAGAGAACCGATAAAAGACCATAAAGACTTGGGAATTTATAAAATTGCTTTTTCTGTAGCCATGGAAATTTTTGAGGTGTCCAAAAAGTTTCCTCCAGATGAAAGATTTGCTTTGACTGACCCTCCGGGTTCAGCAGTCGCTCATGGGGGAAACCCCCAAGACCGCGCTGCTTCACCAAATTCGCCGTTCTTCACGCTCGGTTTGTGCAAATCTTGCGGAAGCCTGGAGGAAACGGCGGTCTTGTTGCAGCTTTTATTGCCAAATTAAATGACTGTGAAGCCGAAGCTAACGAAGATAGGACTTGGCTGGATTTTGCCATTAAATGTGGTTACATAAATGCCGAAGCCGGACTTGAACTTTACGCTCGCACTCAACCAAGTTTTATCTGGTTTGGTAAACATGATTAACAATCCATCACCCTGGTTGATTAATCGTTAAACTCATAAAATTTGTCTAATAAGTTAGGTAAAAATTACCAACAGTTTTCTTTCCTCCCCTGCCTCAGAGCCTCCCCTGCTACCCCTGCCTGCCACCTTTACTTTGATTTTAGATACGTTTTCCCTGGGGGGGGTAGAAGGGCGAGCGCACTTCTCAAAGTTCTCGATATTTTTCTCGGTTTCACCAAGACATTGACGTTTTGATTTTGAAGTCATATTATGTAGCGATAAGTATTGTATTTCTAAGCAGTAATGCCAAGAAAGTTAGCCATTGTGGTTCTTGCGTACTTAGCGTGCTAAATCAATATCATAGTGCCAAGAAAGTAAAGCTCTAATTTCACGCATTGTGAAAATTCCTAAAGCCAAATCCACTTCGCTTTATTAACTTCAATTCTAATAACTTTTTTTCCGGCTTATCTATCAATAGAATCATTGTTTTCTTCCAAAAGATGTCATCAGCAAATGTTTATGTGGTGTGTGATGTTGAGAATGCGATCGCATGACAGCGCAAGCCGTACCCGGCTTATCGCGAAGCGCAAGCTGTACTCAGCTTATCGCCCCAACGCAACTAAGTTGGCAATTTGCTGTTCGCAAGGCGTTAAGCGATGGGTGTGAAACTCTCGAATAAAATTCGCTCGCTCGCCAAGAGTCTGCCCGTGCTGCTTGGACTCTAGTTTTTCAGCATTCATCTGGTGACTCCACTTCCAATACTGCAAGGGCTGAGAGAAATTGTAGGTTGGGTAGAGCACAAGCGTTACCCAACAAATGCCGTTGAAGAAGGCAGGAGACAGATTCCCTTCAGCATAGCTGCCTCCTGCCCTCTGCCTTTCTTGATAAATGTTGGGTTTCGTTTCTCAACCCAACCTACGTAATTGCGTGTTTTTATGCAAAACCTACGCAGTATTGACTCCACTTCACTTAGAGGTGCTTCATCCGCTGATTGGATTCACGTTATTCTATGCTTCTTTAAGCCTTAAAGATTTTGTCCCTATTTCTGTAAAGACTAGCATGGCTAGTCTCTACATCGTGGGTTACAAGGTTACACCCTACTCAATTCCCTCAATCCGGTCTTCAACCTCCTGGTACAACTCGCGCAACAAGTCTAAATTCTGCTCGCTCGTCTCCCAGTAACCGCGACCGTTTACTTCCAACAAAGTAGAAACCATTTTGCGGAATGAATGGGGGTTAAGATTCAGCAAACGCTTCCGCATTTCTTCATCTTTGATAAACGTGGTATTAACATCCTCATACACCCAGTTATCAACAGCACCTGCGGTTGCACTCCAACCCATTGTATTGACCAATCGCTTGGAGAGTTCTCGCACGCCTTCGTAACCGTGAGAAAGCATACCCTCGTACCACTTGGGATTTAACAACTTGGTACGAGTATCCAAACGTACAGTTTCTGATAAAGTGCGGACTTGTGCATTGGCTGTCGTCGTATCTGCAATATAGGATGCTGGTGTCTTCCCATCACCCCGCAAGCCACTAATAACCTTAGTAGGATCGGAATCAAAGTAATGAGAAACATCCGTCAAGCTAATCTCGGAAGAGTCGAGATTTTGGAAAGTCACTTGAGCAGTTTTCAAGGTCTTTTCAAAAATAGCTCTTGATTCTTCCATCGTACCGGGGTTATCGGCACTGAACGCAAAGGACTTGCGCTTGAGGTACATTTCCTGCAATTCAGCTTCGCTATCCCAAGTGCTGTTTTCTACTGCCAAGTTAATATTGGATGAGTAGGAACCAGAAGCATTGGAGAAGATGCGAGTTGCTGCTTGGCGCAGGTTAATACCCATTTCTTCAGCTTGTTCCAAGGCGTGCTTGCGAATAAAGTTCATTTCTACAGGTTCATCCGCTTCTGCTGCCATCTTAACCGCTTGATCTAGCAGGTTCATTTGGTTGATGAACAAGTCGCGGAAGACTCCAGAACAGTTAACAACCACGTCAATGCGGGGACGTCCCAACTCTTCTAAAGGTATCAATTCTAACTTGTTCACCCGTCCCAATGCATCGGGAACCGGTCGCACTCCCACCATCCACATAATTTGTGCTAGAGATTCACCGTAAGTTTTGATGTTATCGGTTCCCCAAAGCACGCAAGCGATGGTTTCGGGATATTGACCGCCATTTTCTGCCCTATTCCTTGCTAGCAAGCGATCTACAACAATTTTTGCTGACTGTACTGCAGCCGTTGTGGGGATAGCTTGGGGATCGAGGGCGTGGATGTTTTTCCCTGTAGGCAATACATCTGGGTTGCGGATGGGATCGCCACCGGGACCGGGAAGAATGTACTCACCTTCTAACCCTTGGAGCAATCCTCCCAATTCATTATCCGCGCAAACTTGTTGCAAGCAGAATTCCAAATACTCAAAGAGATTTTGGATTTTGGATTTTGGATTTTGGATTTGAGAATTAGGGTCTAAAATCGGAAATCCCAAATCCAAAATTGCCTGAACCCAAGGTTCTTTTTTGCCCATATTGAAGAAGTTGAGCTTGGAAACGCGGGAAACTCGTCCTTCTGCATCTGTTTGCTCTTTCACAAGGGCTGAAACAGCAGCACGGGTTGCTATTGTGATGTCTTGCAGCAACTGAACATCTTCTAAAACGCCTTTGTCGCTGTTTTGGTAAATCTCATCAATATTACGTCCCACGCTACTTGCAATAATACGAGGAAGACTGAGTACTTCGTCTTCAGGACGGTCTAGGCTGGCAATGTTAACGAGAGTTGCGATCGCTTCTTCTGCAGAAGGTGGTTTCCCTATCACGTGCAATCCACAGGGTAACAGTCGCGATTCAATCTCCATCAACTTACGATACACCAAGCCAACGATATTATCGCGTTCTTCACCGCTCATATCCTTGGCATCCATCTCTGGCAAAGCGATATCCTTATCCAAATTTACCATCCGGCATTTATCCATGATGGTGTTGACAATAGGAATACCTCGCCCGCTATCCTTAAGAGTTTGGTAAGAAGCAATCAACTCGCTGAGTTCTTTCAACCCCTTATACAAACCAGCATTTTCTGCAGGAGGAGTCAGATAAGAAATTGTTTCAGCGTAACTGCGGCGCTTGGCAATTGTTGCTTCACTGGGGTTATTAGCAGCATAGTAATAAAGATTGGGAATTGTTCCAATCAAGTTATCTGGATAACATTCTCCAGACATCCCCATTTGTTTCCCTGGCATAAATTCCAAGGAACCGTGAGTCCCAAAGTGCAGCACTGCATCTGCTTGCCAAATTTGCTCTAAGTAGGTGTAGTAAGCCGCAAAACCGTGGTGGGGACTTGCAGAACGGGAGAACAACAACCGCATTGGGTCCCCTTCATAACCAAAGGTGGGCTGAACTCCAATGAAAACGTTCCCAAATTGCTTACCATAAATCAGCAAGTTTTGACCGTCACTGTTGAGATGTCCTGGAGGTGGTCCCCAGTTTTCTTCCAATCTTTGGGAGTAAGGCGTGAGTGCTTCATACTCGCGAACCGACATCCGGTAAGCCACGTTAAGTTCGGGGCTGCTGTACTGGGCTTGAGCATCGTGGATGACTTGTTCCATCAACTCCTTAGCGTTTTCTGGCAAGTCTTGCACGTCATACCCGTTGTTCCTGAGTGCTTTCATCACCTCGTAAATGGAACCAAACACATCCAGGTATGCAGCCGTTCCCACGTTCCCTTTATCCGGTGGGAAACTGAACACAGTGATGGCAACTTTCTTGGCTAATTTCGGTTTGCGGCGTAGATTAGCCCATTTGAGAGCACGTTGTGCAACTGCTTCAATGCGGTCTTGCAGTGCGATCGCTTTCCCTGTTGTGCCATCCCGTCCTGATAGAATTATCGGTTCAATTGCTCCATCTAATTCAGGAAGTGCAATTTGCAATGCTACCTGAATCGGGTGCAATCCCAAATCGCTATCTTGCCATTCTTCTGTAGTTTGGAAGACCAGAGGTAATGCCACCATGTAAGGACGGTTTAACCGTTTCAGCGCCTCAATTGCTTTAGGATGGTCTTGACGTGCAGGTCCACCGACTAAAGCAAAGCCCGTCAGGGATACAACAGCATCCACTAAGGGATGAGGACTTGGAGATTTCCCATTCCCCGATCCCCAGTCCCCAGTTCCCTTATCATAGAAAAATGCTTCTACTGGCTTGGAAAAGTCTAACCCTCCTGCAAACACTGGAACAACTCTTGCTCCCATTGCTTCGAGTTCTTGTACCATCGCTACATAGTGAGCATCATCACCAGTAACAAGGTGCGTGCGTTGCAAGACCAATCCAATACATGGTGCTAAGGGGTCTTTGAGATCGGGAGAAATATCCGGGCGGCTGCTGTACCAATTTAGATACTCCCTCACATCCTCATACATTGTGGTAGCAAGAGGATGCCAAATCCCCATATCTGGGTAAACCACTGGTGGTTGGTATTGTACAGACTTGTTGTTGCTAGTCTCAACACCTTTCAAAACGTACTTGTCAGCCAGCATGAGCAAGAAGTTTTCCAGATTATCTGGCGACCCTCCCAACCAGTACTGAAAGCTGAGCATAAAATTTCGGGCATCTTGTGCTTTATCCATTGGCAGGAACTTGAGTACCTGCGGCAATGTCCTCAGCAGTTTTAGCATTCCATCTTGGAAACCCGCGCCGGATTTTTCCTTGCGCTTTCGCATGAACTGTGCTATTGCACTTTTAGATTGCCCCAACTGTGCCAAGGAGAAGGTGCCCATTTTATTTAGGCGCATAACTTCAGGCATTGAGGGGAACACAACGGCTACATCCAGGCGATCGCGGTATGGTTCTACTGCTGTTACTAATTTCTGGGCTAAGTCTTCTATAAAAATCAGTGAGGCAATAAAGATATTGGCAGTTGCGATATCTTTTTTGAACTCCTCGTAGTTTTCTTTGTCGCGGAGTTCTTCGATTAAATAACCACTGATTTCAATCGCCAGATTGGGATTGTTTTCGTTAATCGCCCGAACCGCTTGTGACAATGCACTTTGGTACTGGGACTCTAACACGACATAGACCACCTTAATTAAGTGACGCCCCTGCAATTGGTTGGGGGCGATGTGTCTAATGGTGGACTTGACGTGAGTGAACATGCTTCCTAGGCTCCTTTGATGCGTGTTCTCTGACTGGAAGAACTTTTCGGCAAATTTGCCTATTGAGTCTTCTTCTGGTCGGCAATATGAGTTTTTTACCAGAAAAAGCTTACCCATAGGGCATTTTGTCGCCTATCTGACACAAAATGATATAAAAAATGAAATATTTTGTAAACTTGTTTGACAATTCTCCAAAGTATTCACTCACAATTTGTAAATAATTCGCAACAATTTTTTAGGGGGTAGGGGTTAGGGGTTAGGGGGTAGGAGTTCGGTACAGAATTTTAAACAGTTAACTGAACAAGGAACAAATATTTCCTTAAAAATGACAATGGTGGAATGTATAGAAGTTGCCCGACTGTAGTATTCTCACCCTCCTTCCTAGCTTCTGCATAGGAACAACAGCAGGAGAGAAACCCCTACCCCCTACCCCTACCCCTAATGACTGCCGATATTTTAATTCTTTCAAACGGACCTGGAGAAGTCACAACTTGGGTACGCCCAGTGGTGAAGCAATTGCGACAACAATTGGGAAATAACCGCGAACAAATTAGAATTTCCATCATCTTGTCACCTTGTCCCAACTCTAGTGGCAAAGAAGCAGAAATAGCTCGTTCTTTTCCCGAAGTAGATAGAGTGCAAGCCGCAGAACATTTTTGGAATTTTTTGCTTTGGGGAAAAACCTTTGAAAATTGGGAATGGCGCAAGTGCGGTGTTGTTGTTTTTTTGGGTGGGGATCAAATTTTCCCAGTTATTGTTGGCAGAAGATTGGGATACCGTACAGTTGTTTACGCCGAATGGGAAGCACGCTGGTATAACTGGATCGATCGTTTTGGAGTGATGAAGCCCGAAGTAGCAGCACGCATCCCTCAAAAATATACTCACAAGTTCACAGTCATCGGAGATTTGATGGCAGAAGCCCAGGTCATTGGGGACAAGGGGGACAGGGGGGACAAGGTAGAATGTTCTTCCTTGTCTACCCCATCTTCCTTGTCTACCCCATCTCCCTTGTCTACCCACTCCCCATCTCTAGAGGTTATCTAAAATGGCGATCGTTACTGTTACCAATTCCTCAGTTGCAGTGAATCCCTTAAAACTCAGCCAACCTTTGGGTGCTGCTTTAGCTTTGTTGGGCTTGAAGGGGATGATACCACTGTTCCACGGTTCCCAAGGCTGTACTGCTTTTGCTAAGTCTTTATTGGTGAAGCATTTCTCTGAGACAATTCCCCTATCTACAACAGCAATGTCGGAAGTCAGCACTATCTTGGGCGGAGAGGAAAATGTTGAACAAGCTATTCTGACTTTAGCAGAAAGATTGAAGCCAGATGTCATTGGTTTGTGTACTACTGCACTGACGGAAACCAGAGGGGATGATATGCCCCACATTCTTAAGGGTATTCGCAAACGTCACCCAGAATTAAATAGCTTACCAGTTGTCTTGGTTTCCTCTCCAGATTTTAAAGGTTCTTTGCAAGATGGATATGCTGCGGCTGTAGAGAGCATAGTCCGAGAACTTGCTCAAAAAAGTGACGAGCAAAATCCCCATCCCATGCAAATTGCGATTTTGCCAAGTTCTGCTTTTACTCCTGGGGATGTTGAGGAGATAAAAGAGATTGTCACTGCTTTTGGACTGAAACCCATTGTTGTACCGGATCTGGCTGCATCTTTGGATGGTCATTTGGAAGATTCTTATAGTGCAATTACAGCCAACGGTACAAGTTTAGCAGAATTGAGAGAAATTGGTAATTCTGCATTCACTTTAGCTTTAGGTGAAAGTATGCGGGGTGCAGCAAAAATTCTGCACGATCGCTTTAACATTCCCTATGAAGTTTTTGGCGAACTGACTGGATTAGAACCAGTTGATAACTTTTTACAAGCATTGGCAGATTTGAGTGGAACTGCGGTACCAGAAAAATACCGCCGCCAACGCCGTCAGTTGCAAGACGCCATGCTAGATACTCACTTTTTCTTTGGTTGCAAGCGAGTGTCTCTAGCACTAGAACCGGATTTACTCGGTTCAACGGTTTATTTTCTACAATCCATGGGTGCTGAAATTCACGCAGCCGTTACAACAACTCGTTCTCCCATGTTGGAAAAACTTCCTATCAATACAGTGACTGTAGGTGATTTGGAAGATTTTGAACAACTGGCTGTTGGTTCCGATTTGCTGATCGGAAATTCTCATACTGTTGCGATCGCAAAACGTTTGGGCGTTCCTGTTTACCGTCAAGGTATTCCCATTTTTGACCGTTTAGGTAATGGTTTGTATACCAAAGTAGGCTACCGAGGAACCATAGAGATTCTGTTTGATATTGCCAACATCTTTATGGAAGAGGAAGAAGCCAAAGCTCACCAGTTGAGAGAGTTAGTAACTTGCTAATGGCTAATGGCTAATGGCTAATGGCTAATGGCTAATGGCTAATGGCTAATGGCAAACAATTAACAATTAGCAATTAGCTATTAGCTATTAGCAAATATGATGAGAGGAGAATAAGGATGAAAGTAGCTTTTGCAACCAGCGATCGAATACATATTAATGCTCATTTTGGATGGTCAAAAGAGATTGATGTGTATGAAGTTTCAAAAGATGGATATGAGTTTCTAGAAACTCTCAAGTTTGATGGTCATCTCAAACAAGATGGAAATGAGGATAAACTCGGTCCAAAGCTTGATGCCTTAGTTGATTGCAAAATTGTTTATGTTTCTGCGATTGGTAGTACTGCGGCTGCTAAATTAATCAAAAAAGGAGTAACCCCAGTCAAAGCACATTCTGAGGAAGATGCGATCGCTGATGTTTTAAACAATTTAGTACAAACTTTAAACGGAAGCCCGCCACCTTGGTTGCGTAAAGCGCTACAAGAAAACCCCCAAACTTTTGAAAATGAATTAGAAGAGGAAGCTGCTGTATGAGTCTATCTAATAGTGTAAACGGAACTGCTGCAGCCGATATTTTAAACTCGCCTTTTCTCAAGGCAATAGTGCAGCAAATCCGAGGTCAAGACAGTTATGGAACTTTTCGCAATTGGTCAGATGACTTATTGCTCAAACCATATATTGTTAGCAAACAACAGAAACGGGAAATACCTGTTGATGGTGATGTTGACCCGATGACTGTATCGCGGATTATGATATTTTACCGTGCTATAGCTGCTCGTATTGAACAAGAAACTGGTTTGTTATCTCAAGTTGTCGTTGATTTAAGCCATGAAGGTTTTGGTTGGGCTTTAGTCTTTTCTGGTCGTCTTTTGTTAGTTGTTAAAACTTTACGAGATGCTCACCGTTTTGGCTTTGACTCATTAGAGAAATTGTCAGAAGAGGGAGAAAAGTTAGTTCAAAAAGGAGTTGAACTAGCGAAAATTTACCCTGAAGTCAGCAAAATCTAAGAATTTTGGATTTTGGATTTTGGATTTTGGATTTTGGATTTTGATCATTTGGTGATTGTCATAAATGGGTTAATTGGATATAACAATGATTTTTGGAAAACTTAGAAATAGGCAATAAGATTTTTAATTGATTTGTTTTTTCTAAAAACAACAACGAAAAAAGTTTTTTTGCAAGTCAATTAATTTTGTTGTTTAAGCTACAGTTGCTCCAAAATTTGTTGTTATTCCTTAATGCTCAACAGTAACTTAAAATTCAAATTCAAAAACTTACAATTCCAAATTAGATAATCCAAAATCCAAAATCCAAAATCCAAAATGAGGAGATGTCGATGGCTCAAACTGGTAATGAAACCACTAGTATTGAGGATTTAAAAACTCAAATAAAACGCCTCAATAGTAAGGCAGGTCAAATGAAAATGGACTTGCACGATCTAGCTGAAGGTTTGCCTACAGATTACCAACAACTGATGGATGTTGCAGCCGCCACTTATGAAATTTTTCGTCAATTAGATGAACTTAAGCAACAGCTAAAAAAACTGGAGCAGGGAAAATGACCTGGGATTATAGTAAATTCAAAGAAATTGTACAAGCAGAGGAATATTTTGAGTTTTTTGGACTGCCTTACGATCAAAAGATTGTTAATGTCAATCGCCTACATATTTTGAAAAAGTTTTCTCAATTGATTGGGGAAATTGATAATAATTATACTGACCTCAACGATCTGGAACGGTTAAGTAAATATTGTGAGGCGCTAAAACAAGCTTATCAGGTATTTCTCTCTTCAACACCTCAAGAACAAAAGCTGTTCAAAGTGTTTAATGAGAAGCCCAAAAATGTAGTTACGCTGACAGAAATCACTTCTGATTAGGAGGTAAAAAGTGATAAACCTAACGCCTACCGAATTAGAACGCTATCGTCGCCAAATGATGCTTCCTAATTTTGGAGAAACAGCACAGAAGCGCCTCAAGTCAGCGACAGTTCTAGTTACGGGTGTAGGAGGATTGGGCGGTACAGCGGCGCTATACCTTGCGGTAGCTGGCGTTGGGCGGCTGATTCTGGTTCGTGGTGGTGATCTGCGGCTTGACGACATGAATCGTCAGGTTCTTATGACTCATGATTGGGTAGGTAAGCCAAGAGTCTTCAAAGCAAAAGAAACTCTGGAAGCTATCAATCCTGATGTCGTCATAGAAGCAGTGCATGAATATGTCACTCCGGAAAATGTGGATTCCTTAGTACAATCAGCTGATATGGCTCTTGATTGCGCTCATAACTTTACAGAGCGCGATCTGCTAAATGAAGCTTGTGTGCGCTGGCGTAAGCCTATGGTGGAAGCAGCAATGGACGGAATGGAGGCATATCTCACAACGATTATTCCTGGTGTGACTCCTTGCTTGTCTTGCTTGTTCCCAGAAAAGCCTGATTGGGATAGGCGCGGTTTTTCAGTTCTGGGTGCTGTTTCCGGCACACTGGCTTGTTTAACTGCTTTAGAAGCTATCAAGTTGATCACTGGGTTAAGTCAGCCTCTGTTATCGCAATTGTTGACCATAGACTTAGCTCGGATGGAGTTTGCCAAACGCCGTTCTTATCGCGATCGCTCTTGTCCGGTCTGTGGTAACAATGCCCCTTGGCGATACTCACAATCTACGCCGATGGAATCATTAATGGGTTAATTGCTAATTGCTAATTGCTAACTGCTAATTGTCAATCTTCCATTAGCCATTAGCCATTAGCCATTAGCCATTAGCAACTAGCAATTCAGGAGAATATTCAATGACTGTGACTTTGACAGAAAAAGCAGAATTTCACCTGCGGGCATTACTGCGAGGTTCTAATCCCGAAACAACTACGCCAACTAAAGGCATCCGCATCTCTGTCAAAGACGGTGGTTGCAGTGGCTATGAGTATGCAATGGAAATCACAAGTTCGCCGCGACCAGATGATGTAGTAAGCCAAGAAGGTAAAGTGCTTATTTATGTTGATGCCAAAAGTGCGCCGCTGTTGCAAGGAATGATTGTTGATTTTGTGGATGGGGTGATGGAAAGCGGCTTTAAATTTATCAACCCCAATGCCACAGAAACTTGCGGTTGTGGAAAGTCCTTTAAAACAGCTGACTGCTCATCCGCAGGTACACCCTGTAAATAATTCGTAATTATGAATTATGAATTATGAATTATGAATTGGCAAACACCCTTGAAGCCATAAAACCATTATGTACCGAGTGTGCGAGGATTTGGAAAATGGCTACATATCAAGTTAGACTGATCAACAAGAAAGAAAATCTCGACACTACAATTGAAGTCGATGAAGAGACTACTATCTTAGACGCAGCAGGAGAACAAGGTATTGATTTGCCTTTCTCTTGTCACTCAGGTGCTTGCTCTAGCTGCGTTGGAAAAGTTGTTGAAGGTGAAATCGACCAATCTGACCAAACATTCTTGGACGACGAGCAAGTAGGACAAGGGTTTGCTCTGCTTTGTGTAACCTACCCACGTTCTAACTGCACAATTAAGACTCACCAAGAACCTTACTTGGTATAGATCTCAATACTACGTAGGTTTTGCTTAAAAATCCGAAAATACGTAGGTTGGGGAGCCAGCCCTGATAGCGAAGCGTGGCGCGAATGCGCCATAGGAGGGTTTCCCTCCGCACCTTTACTGGCGTTTGAGGAACGAAACCCAACATTTACAAGCATTTGTTGGGTTTCACACACGGGTTTACCCCTACTACAAAAACTCGAGACCCCTTGCAGTATTGGTATAGATCTCAGACTTGCGCCTCTCCCACTCTCGCTCTCAACAGCAGGGTGGGAGAGTTTTTAGTAATCAGTGACCAGTGACCGGTGACCAACGATTGGTGACCGGTTAAAAGAGTATAAAAAGGAAGAAGGAAAAAGGTAAAATGATTACCTTTTTCCTTACGCCTTTGTCTAAATGCTCATCTCACATCCAAATAGGAAATTTGTTTTTTGCTAGCTTGGAGATTGCTAACCCTTATACTGTATTTTTTACTTTTTTATTCTAGCAAATTAATACTAACTCTCTACCATGATTATCGTCTTCCGTAAATCTACTAGAATAGCTAATAAAGTATTTCTGTAATTTCACGTAAAATCTTGTTGTTCGTAACGATTCAGCGATCGGATTACACAGCTTTTCCTATCTGTAACCTAGTTTTAGAAAAGTGGTATAATTTGCTTGCTACTAATATTTGTTCAACTAGAAAATATTTATACAATAAAAATTTAAACTTTATTTATACGGAATTCCTGGTTGCTTATGTTAGACTCAAACAACGATCGCTCTCAAGAAGTTTTTGAGCGCCGATGGTCTGTTTATTATGACGCTGTTGTGGGTCGTCCTCCCCGAGATACCTTACTGACAGCTCTTGCAAACTTTGAATTGGAAAGGGTTGAAGATAG
Organism: Scytonema sp. UIC 10036; assembly: GCF_009725235.1. Next base: position 7,628 of record NZ_WJFC01000018.1, on the reverse strand, counting down.
CAGAAAAGATACTCGTGCATCACAATTTGCAGTCGATCTGGGTTGTGGGGAAGGAAGAGATACAGTAGAACTTTTGCGTCGGGGCTGGCGAGTTTTAGCTATTGATGGTCAAACGGAAGCAATTACTAGATTGTTGAATCGTCCGGATACCGATCGCAAACTTTTAGAAACCCGCGTAAGCCGCTTTGAATATGTGAGTTTACCAGAATCAGTAAATATGGTAAACGCCAGTTTTTCGCTACCGTTTTGTTCTCCGGAACATTTCCCTGAGTTATGGGAAAAAATAACTTTATCCTTGAGATCTAGAGGACGATTTTGCGGCCAATTGTTTGGCGATCGCGATTCTTGGGCAGTTTTTCCAACGCTTACCCACCACACGCGCCAACAAGTGGAAGTGTTACTGCAACCTTTTGAAATAGAGATGCTTGACGAAGAAGAGCACCCTGGAAAAACTGCTATTGGAGAAGATAAATATTGGCATCTTTTTCAAATTGTTGCTCGGAAAAAATGAAAGCAGTCGCTGAAGAACTTTCCAAGAAATGAATTACCGATACTGTGGTGTATTTTGTGGTGCGAGCGTCCTTACCCGTCTCTAAACTAATACCAAGTAAGATACCTGCACCACAACAGAAGAACTTAGAAATTTCAACGCCCTGTATCTGGTGCCGGACTAGTCGTTCCCGTGCCTGGAGTTCTCGTCCCCGGAGTATTTGTAGTAGGCGTATTTGTACCGGGTGTATTCCTGTTAGGAGAAGTTCCGGAACTGGAACCTGAATCACCTGCATTTCCTACCATACTCTGTGCCATCTTTAAATGCTCGGCAACAACTGGTGCAACTTTATTAGCAAAGGCTTTTAACTCAGCGTCAGTGCCGTTACTAATGTAGTTTTGGTAATTAGCTAAAGTTTTAGTGTGAGCTGTTACCTGTCCTTGCATATATGCTTGGTCAAAATTTGTACCACTCGCATTTGTAAGTTGCGTCAATAAAGCTCTATTGGCATCACCTAGAGTTGTTGGTAGTTTGTAACCCTTTTGTTGAGCTATTTTTGTCAATTGTTGGCTCGAATTTGTATGCTCTTTAATCATTCGCTGTGCAAAGTTTCTCACCTCAGGGCTTTTTGCACGTTGAAGAGCTAGTTGGCTTGTTTGGATCTCTAACAAGTCACTTTGCCTTGCCTGGGTGGCAAATTCCTGGTTTATGTTAGCTTGGGAACCAGTACGATTTGTAGACCCAGGAGCAGGGCTTGTCGTACCTGGAGTCTTCTGAGCAAGGATGAACTGCTCGGAATTCTTAAAAGTATCCGAGTTAGTATTGGCTTGTCCTATAGTAGGAAAAACGATAATAGCACTTATGCCAGCGACTCCCAGACAGCTGCCAACAAAATTTTTGATGAATTGTGTTCGATTGTGCATAGTTTTTACCATTAAGTAGGTGTTGGCTTTCTGAATGAAAAGGTATCCATTATTGTTGTTGAAATCTTCTACCTTTGGAGTAGCTTTACTTTATGTCTGTGGAATGAATTATTGAGCGTTAAACATATCACTGATTGGTTCATTTCGGATAGAAAATTCTTTTTTTTTATAAGTCAGCTATATTATATAATTAATTGATAAATTTTGAAAATTATCCCGAAATCTATAATATATGTCGCATTTATTAAGAGGCAACAAGTATTCTCGTTCGTACTTTCTTAAAATTGATATTTTGACCGATTAACCTCCCCTGCTTCCCCTGCCTTTTAGATGCGTTTGCCCTGGGGGTGTACCTTATAAGACTGAGAAAGGCTATAATGCTTTGTGGTTTGCTTGTTTTGGCGATCGCTATCAATTAATCGAGTTGTTACTATCTGTAAAAATTGATATTAACAATCAAAATGATAACGGTGCAACTGTCTTAATGTATGCAGCCTCAGCCGGAAAGACTGAAATTGTCAAGTTGCTTTTGACACATAATCCCAATCTAGAGCTAAAGAATTTAATGATTATAAAGCAATAGATTTTGCCAGTAATGTAGACGTTTTAAGAATTTTGAAAAATGCCAGCCAGCAAAACAGTAGGTAAGAATTACCACAACGCTACAAAACACTTATATGTTTCGGTGCTGACAAATCCAAACTATGTGGATGCCTCTACCCAACCTTATCCGATTCATTCATTTATTTGGCTAACAAGTCCCATAACTTTTGAGAAAAATTGTCAAGATAGCCCCTATAGGTTGCGCGTCAATCCATCAGCAGGTGCTCTTTATCCTACTGAGATTTATGTCCAAATTCGGGGAATTGAAGGGATAGTTGACGCAATACTGCAAGGGATCTCGGAAATTGTAGGTTGAGTAAACCCGTGGGGAAACCCAACAAATGTCTGTCAATGTTGGGTTTCGTTCCTCAAACGCCACTTCACTCAACTCTGGAAACCAGAGCATGTGAGTGGCTCCCCAACCTACGTGTTTTTGTATTTTTAGGCTTAAGGGACAAGTATTGATAGTTGACGGAATCTACCATCTTGAAGTTGCCAATTGTTGTCTAAGTCTTATTTATGAATTAATTGATGATGGATTAGAAAGTTATATTTCACCGAATAATAGTATCAATGGATTCATTTTTTTTATCAGTTGCGTTTATTATAGGTCTAGTTGGAAATATCAAGACAGAGGTGTGAGGTACAGATTCTAGATAGCGGTCATCATTTAGGTGCTATTGCAGCCTCAGCTTACTTTCACAACAAAGATATCCAACTTATTTTTGATTTTGATAAACTCGCTCTCAATTTAGACTTAGGCTTTGAGAATAAAGAGTTTATTACAGCTTGTGCCATTTCTGGTGGTTTTCAAGCAAAAAAAGTCAGACGCCTCAGGCTAAAAGTTCCTTTTGTCTGTGGAACTGATTCTTTTGATATAGAAACTGAAGATGGCTATATAGAAACGGCTTCGCAGGTAAGTCCCCAAAAGCAACTTGAATACCCGCAGTTCAGCTTTGACAAGGAAAAGTTTTTCCAAACACTTTGGAACAGGCGTTCTTGCCGACGCTTTCTTAAAGGATCTATCTCTGCAAGCGTTTTCTGTAGTATTTTGCAGGAAGTGGAAAAAGCAATACCAACAGAAAGTTTTGAGGAGATAGAAATTTATTCTGCTGTTAACAGAGTTGAAGGAATATTGCCCGGTTTATACTACCGAAATCACAGAATTAAAGAAGGTGATTTTAGTGACAGGGTAGGATACTTGTGCGTAAACTAAGCTCTTGCCAAAGATAGTGCTGTAACTTTGTTTCTTGTATCTGATTACAGTAACTATCAAACTGCAATGCAAATTGCAGGTTTTTCAGGGCAAAGAGTATATTTATTTAGCAATTATTGGGGAGTTCAGTGTAGTGGTATTGGCGCTTTCTATGATGACGAAACAAGCAATTTCTTAGAAACGAAGAAAGATATTCTCTACACGTTGGTAATTGGTCAATCAATGAAACAATCAAGGAACAAGGAAGATGAAGAGAAGGCATTTCTACCACGAGGATGATTCACATCCTGTTCAATTAACATCAGCAGATATTATTTTACGTCAGCAACTGGAATATTCTATAAGTCGATATTTTTATGAAGGATGCGATCGCACCATCCAAGATTTATTAGCTGCTTGTAGGTGGTATGTCACTACTCAGGCAACTGGGTTGACCTTAGTTATCGAATGTACCGATCAAATCACAAATTGGCGGATTTTGCAACAGCTAACAAATATGGCAGAATTACTACACAAAGTTGTTAGCAGTGCTAAAATTCGCGTTTGCCCGCCAAAAGGACAGGGAATGCCTTTTGAAATGAGAGTTGACGAGCTATCCGTTTACCGGAATAGGGCATGAAGTGGTTAGTGGTTAGTGGTTAGTGGTTAGTGGTTAGTGGTTAGTGGTTAGTGGTTAGTGGTAGTGGTTAGTGGTTAGTGGTTAGTGGTTAGTGGTTAGTGGTTAGTGGTTAGTGGTTAGTGGTTAATAGATAGTAGCTCAAACTATAGATATAACAACCAACAACCAACAACTAACAACCAACAACTAACAACCAACAACCAACAACCAACAACCAACAACTAATAACTAACCAAATTAGAAGCGGAAATTATAACCAATTCCCAGTACAATCCCCACATCAGTATCATCCAGAAAGGCTGCATTAACAGCACCTGTTAATGTAAATCGACGACCTAAAGGCACGTCCACACCGCCAGAGAGGAGGAAACCAACATCAGCGTCATCGCTAGTTTCAATAGCAACACCAGCTCCTATGTAAGGAGCTATACCAAAGGTGTTGTTGAAGGCATCCGTGGAGCGCTGGGCAAAGTCGAAGGAAATAGGAACTAAAACAACAGTATCATCTCCAATAACTGCTGATGGTCTGACAGAGATGAATCGTGTCAGCCCAATTTTGCTGACAACTGCAAAGTTACCTTCAGCAAGTGCTGAATCGCCACCCAAACCAATATTGCCACCAACTCCAATGTAACTAGAAACACCGCGAGTTGCTCTACCTGGTGTAATATCGTCTCCTCCATTCCGTGGCTTTTGACCTAAGCTGACATTAGATGGGATGAGTACTTGGTTGATAGGATAAATAACACCATTGCTTGCTTGAACACCAGACTGAAGAACACTCGCGTTGTTGACTGTGATTTGATTGGTATTTGTATTAACTTTGAGATTTAAGGTTTGACCTTCGGCGGTTTCTATGTTTCCACTCTTGAGTTCATTGGTTGCGATCGCACCAGGAACCACGTGGTATCTTAAAATTCGGAGCAGCGTTTCTCTGTTTTCTGGCTGTTGTAACTGCTGTAAAGTGGTTTGAGGCACAGCAGCAAATGCCTCATCTGTTGGAGCAAAAACAGTGTAAGGACCTTGTTGTTGTAAAGTATCAGCTAAACCTGCTGTCTTTAATAAAGAAGTCAGAACTGTAAAGGAACCGCTAGCCCCAGCCAAGGACACAATATCTTGGTTGTTTGGTGTACTATCACCAGCCGTCCTACCCACGATATAACTAGCAGCTGCCACATTGCCAGGAATGGGTTGTAACTGTCCCAATCTAACCAAAGCTTGATATATATGTGCTGCGGCTTCCGCACGAGTTAGGGCTGTAAGAGGATTGAGCACATTTACATTTGGATAGTTGACCACAAGATTAGCTTGTGTTGCACTTGCGACACCACTTAGAGCATAACTGGGAATAGTACTGGCATCTGTATAGTAAGTTGTAAGAACTTGCTCTGTTGAAGTACTGCTTGCTGTTAAACCAAGACCACTTGCCAGAGAAATAATTGCTTGTACCTTAGGAATTCGCTCGTTTGGCACAAACAAGTTTCCTGGGTAGCCTGACATAAATCCAGTTTCATATGCTTCTTGAATTGCAGAAGCAGCCCAGTAAGCAGAACGCACGTCTCTAAACCCGCCTTGGGGTAACTGCCGAACCTGGTTTTGGTTGAAAGCTTTTTGAATCATTGCCGCGAATTCAGCACGAGTGACGGGCTGATCCGGTCTGTAGGTGCCATCAGGAAAGCCAACAATGATGTCCCTTGCTGCTAGGGCTTGAATAAATGGCTGCGCCCAGTAATTCGAGCCAACATCAGGGAAGTTCGTGTTCTGAGCTACAGTTGGAGCACCGATCTGCGCTGAAACTGGAGCAGAAATCAAATTGGGAGCCACGGCTACAGTTGCCACTCCGAGGGCAATTAGGGCGGCACTTCTTGCTGTCAAATGCATCTTTTTATACATACCTTTATAAGTTAGTTAAGAGTGATAGCGGTAAAAAATGCACCAATGGAGCTGATATCCTCAAAAAAAGAGAATTTTTAGACTAAATTCTTTACATAGCTTGATATATCTCTTTAACAAACAACTTAGCATCTATCTTAAGCAAGGATTTCCTGTGTGATGGGTATTACAAATCCTTTTTTCCTCTCGTTCCTGGGCTGCAGCCCAGGAACGAGGTGAGGGGTCAGACCCACCATTCGCTAAATTTTTCCACAGCTAATCGACGTTTATTAACTCTTAATAAAGAAACTCCTACCACGATGAGCCAAACTTCCCAAAGCATAAATCCGATTGAAGCTGTTTTGAACACTGGTGTTGAAGGGATTACTGTAGCAAACATCTCGCTTTGTCCCAGAATCCACAAGGGAACTGTCATGATTCCCATCCAACCAACCCGACGCTTGAACAAGGGCGAGCGCAACATTGCGACACTAACGCCTAATGTCCAACCTACTAGCAGTATTTGTCCTAGATGCTCGCCAATCACCACACCGCCATATTGATGAACTGCTTGGTAAACGACAACAACTGCTGCACGGGTTGTGTCACTTGCAGATGGATCGACATATAATTTAGCTAATAAGGGAATAACAAACACCCAACGCATTAGCCCGATGGACTGTAGCGTCCCGGAAATCACCCCCATTAGGGTAGCGGTGGATAGATACGGCGTGCTTTCGGACGCCAACACTTTTTCAAGAAGGGTACTAGCAGGGATGAATAACAATGCGATCGCAGCAAAGAAAAACCACGTTAAGATCAGTCCAGTTCCACCGGCATGAAACTGAGTTAGAACGTAGTCGGTAGGTTTGCGTAGGATATCGTCATACTCAAAGTTTTGAGTTAACAACCAGAAAGGCACATTGATGGAAAAGGAGAAAAGAATAAACAAAGCACCCGTTGTTCTAACAAGCTGCAAGCGATTCATCATCACTCTCTCTATTTTTTAGTACACAGCGTTTTGACTTACAGTTCCAAGGTATGCTTTCTGATAGTGTTTAAATTGACCTGTTGCGCCAAGTCATTGACTCCTTACGCCTTTCTGGAAAACTGTGGGGTGACTTTTCCTAAACGTTTTACTGCGATCGCTGAATCGTAGAAATAATTTCTTGAAAAACGATCTCAGCAGAAGATTTGACTGCAGAACTTAACTCAAAACCAAAATCAAGATTTTCTGCTTCTATTAAATAAACTGTGACTTCTTCGGGAAAATCTTCTTTGAAAATTTTCCTACCTGCAGCCAACGCATTGTCCCAACGAAAATCATGTAAGTTATAGCTGGGTTCGGGTAACGCTTCAAGTTCTTCTCCTGGAACTTTAAAAATCGCACCCGGTTCTGAACCCGTTGAGCTAGCATCCAGAATCATTAATTTTTTGCTACCTCTTGCTTGAAACATCACTTCCATTCCTGCTGTACCGCAATCATAAACTCTCACTTGAGGATGGGGATGTTGGCTCAGATATTGCTGTAGCTTTTGAGCAATAATTACACCTACAGCATCATCGCTACGATTCAGATTTCCGCAACCTATAATGGTAAACATTAAAAAATATTAAACTAGCATTTCGTTTTTGCCGATCGCCAGCCATGAAGTGGATGGGCATTACCGACGATATATGATGGCTAGATTATTTATACGCTAACTATTAGCTACAATCAGAGCAAGCTTGAAAAAATTTTAGTATGATAGCCCCCTACAACCGCCCAAAATGAACCTTAGAGGATGTTTGAAAAGTGGTTGGCTGTGATTTTTCTTGCATTATTACCCCCCTTAATCCCCCCTTAGAAAGGGGGGAAATTGAATTTCCAATTCCCTCCCCTTTCCAAGGGGAGGGTTAGGGTGG
>NZ_WJFC01000017.1 GCF_009725235.1 Scytonema sp. UIC 10036 | reverse complement strand
TTCAGAATCTCCGTAGACTCGCAGTATGGACATTGCATAGTAGAACACCTCAAATCCTCCCTCTATTATGCAACGCCAAAAGCTTATCCCGGTTTTCTGTTCTTAAGTAATGTAACAATTTTTATCATGTATATACATGGGAAAAGCCATAAACCACGTAATTATGCGCTTTTCTCTATGTATATACATGGCAGAAGTTTTGCCGAGATTTTTGAGTTTATTTTCTTATCCCGGTTTTTTGTTCCGTTGCTACTCGCGTGCCAACTCGTGCAACCTTTTATTAAACGCACTTTAGATGTTTGCGACGCCACTTTAAAAGAAGCTAATTTACAACCAACTGACATCGATCAAGTATTGCTAGTTGGCGGACAAACCCGATTACCTGCTATCAAAGAAGCACTCTTGCATCGCTACGGCTGGAAAATTAACGACTCTGTTAACCCAGATGAAGCAGTTGCAAGAGGTGCAGCAGTCCTAGGCGCACGGCTTTGTGGCTATCTTAAAGACGAGGTGAAACTATGGGATGTCACTCCTTTATCACTGGGAATTGAGTTAGCCAGTGGCAAAATGGATGTTATCATTCGCGCTAACGAACAGATACCAATTACCAAGTGGCGCAAGGGTTCTCAAGCTTTTACCACCCAGCGCGATGGTCAAGAAAGCATCCGCTTCCGCATTTATCAAGGAGAGCGACCTATTGCAGTAGATAATGAATTTGTTGGCGAAGTTGTTCTCAACTTAGCAACAGCCCGTCCGGCTCTTGAAGTTCGGGTAAACTGTATGTTTAAAGTTGACCACGATGGAATTCTCCACGTGTTGGCGCAAGATACCAGTACGGACGGACAACCTGTGGAAAAGACTTTTGACCGCTTTTACCGCCTAACACAGCAAGAGGTGGAAGAAAAGCTTAAAGAAGCTGAAGTTTACCGAGACGAAGATACCATAACCAGTCGTCTTTTCCAGTTAGAGGAGGAGCTAAACCGAATGCGGTGTATTATCAATCAAGAAACTAACAATCTGCTGTTAGAAACCCTGGAAGAGTTGCAATTTGCAATTAATAGACGCGATGTGACCCAAGCAGAGAAATTACTTGCTGAGATGAAAAACAAATTATCAGCTTAGGATGATACAACCTATTTTTAGGAATAGCTAGCTATGCACGCACAACTGTGACAGAACGTCCATTTTTTGTAGTTGTGATTTGTGTTGATAGGCGTTCTTCAATAGCTGGTGCATTGGAACGTCGGTCAAAAATAAATAACCAACCATAATTTACACCTATGCGTGCTAAGTAAGAGTCTAGTTGTTCAAGACCATCAGATTGTGGGTCGCCCTTTTTATTGCGCCAAACTTTTAATTCGATTCCTAATGTAACATTGCCATATCTTAAACACAAATCCATGCGATCGCTTCCAATGGCATATTCACGTTCTAAGGTTCCACCACCATTAACGACACGATGTAAGAATGCCATGAGTACCAAATGGGGTGCAATTTCGTGGTACACAGTACTACCTAATAATGGTTCACCATGCTGACGCCAGAATACTAAGAATGCTTGGAGTAAAGCGTCAGTATTTAACTCGCCTTTTTCAGTTAACCAAGTCGGTGCAATTTTAGGCAACGAAGCCATTGGTGTAACAGTTAATACTCTAGGTAAAACCTCGCGGTAAATGGGATTTGCAATTGTTAACCCACCTTGCGGGTCCATTTTACATAAACCCAAATCGATAACAAACTGGATGTCATCATTAGGTACATTCCCTAATTCCAACCCTGCTAGCATTGGTTCAATAATTGCTTGTACCCTTGGTTCTCGAAGTCTTTCAGCCAGCGAATCTAGGTGAGTATCTTGACGTGCAATGAGTATTTCCTTTGCTTTTAAAATATGCTCTTGTGCAATCTCGACATTTCTATCTTTCACTATCTTTTCTACAACTTCTTTAGCAAGCGCATTGACTAACCAAGGTTGTCCTTGAGTTAAATAAAACGCCGTTGTTGTTGCTGAATTAGTAAAAACTTGTCCTGTATCCGAGGTATGTTGCTGATATAGTTCTTGTACCTCAGAGGCGTTGAAATCTCTTAATGTTATTGAACTTACCTTAATGTTAAAAGGACTCGACGTATTTAATCGATTGCTTCCACCGGATGCGACTTTATAATCACGCACATCCCGTACTCCAATTAACCCTATGGACAACGGAAAGTTTTCTGGACGTTCGGGATAGCCATCACGTAACTGTCGTAGAAATGAAATCAGCGTTTCATCTTGCAATGAGTCTACTTCATCTATAAATAATACCACAGGTTTTGGACAAGCTTGTGCCCAAGCTTGTAAAGCCGCTTGAATTCTTCGTCCGGGCTGCGCCTCATCCCAACCCGCAGGGGGGTGCAAATTAGAAGGTAAATGCAATCGAGCACGTGCTTGCCAAGCATCCAAAATAGGTAGTTCGGCGATGCCTGGGTCATGACGATAAGGTGCCCCCACTTCTGCCGATACCATAACTGCCGCATAGCGCCCACTTTCAGTCAATTGTTTTGCTAGCGCTAGCATTGCAGTCGTTTTACCTGTTTGACGAGGTGCATGAATGACAAAATAACTTTCTTGGGCAATTAAACTTTCTAAGTCGGGCAACCTAGCAGTTGGTGCCAGCATATAATGTTTTTGGGCTTTACAAGGACCTGCAGTGTTGAACCAACGAGACATGTAATTTTTGACATAAAGGCGGATGCCCTCAGTGTAGCTTAAGGACACCTTCTTGAAAGTGAAATGGTTCCAAAAAAGTAAGAATGGCTGATGGTGTTACGCGATCGCACAACTCCACTGCTTTCTTCAATCTTACTTTTTTTCACCAGATAAAATCTCAATAGCTTGCTGCCATAAATTTTTTAACTTTGTCACATATTCTGTCCAATCATTGGGTGAGCTTACCTTTAGTACTTCAGAGATAGCAATTGCTAATTCAACAGATAAAATTTTCCTCTTTTCTGTCAGCAACTCCTTGAGTCGTTTGACTAATTGCTCGGCTTGCTCTTCCATTTCTCCTTGCTGGCGTTGAGCAGCATCTTCAGCAGCATGGTTTTCAGCTTCTTGGATCGTAGCTTCGATGTCTTCTTCGCTGAGCCGCACGGAATCAGTAATAGTTACTTCTTTAAAATTACCAGTGTGTAAATCTTTACCTGATACGTGCAAAATGCCGTCTTGGTCTACCCGGAAGGTGACTTCAATTTCTGGTAAACCAGCTAAAGCAGGCTCAACACCATTCAAAATAAATCCTCCCAACTTGATATTATCGGTTACTAACGGACGTTCACCTTGATAAATTTGCACCTCAACACTTTCCTGATTGTCATAAGCTGTGGAATAGACTTTAGTTTTCACAAATGGTACTGGAGTATTGCGCGGTATGATAATATCCATTCGCCCTTTACTGTTGACGCCCAGTGTTAGGGGTACTACGTCAGCTAGCTTCAGTCCAGTGGTCACACCTGCTATCATTGCGGCTTGTACAGCGGCTCCCTCAGCTACAACTTCTTCAGGATTGAGGGAAACATTAAGTTTTTTGCCAAAAAAATCTTGTACCGCCTTTCTAATTGCTGGCATTTTCGTTTGTCCGCCTACCAGCAACACTTCTTGAAGATCGTCAACCAGGAGTCTTGCATCTTGAAGCGCTTGGCGACAAGGTATTAATGTTTGAGAAATCAAAGCTTCAGCCATTGATTCGAGTTGAGCGCGACTCAGCATTAAGTTTAAGTCACGGACATTAGAAATAGGGCTAAGCTGTCCGGGTATTTGCACCTGCACCACATCCACAGATGATAAATCTATCTTTGCTTGCTCAGCAGCAACTCGCAAACGAGCAAGAGCCAGTAAATCTTCTTGCAATCTCCTTTTCTCGTCTCCGCCAATTTCATTTAAAATCCATTCCACAATCCGTTGGTCTATATCATCACCGCCTAAATGGGTATTGCCATTAGTAGCTCGTACTCGAAACGGTCCCCGACCAACTTCTAAAATTGAAATATCAAATGTGCCACCGCCTAAGTCGTAAACTGCAATTTTTTGACGGGTTTCTGTCAGTTTTTTGTATCCAAATGCCAGACAGGCTGCTGTTGGTTCATTCAAAACCCGCTTGACTTCTAAACCAGCAAGACGACCAGCATCACGGGTCGCTTGACGTTGGGAATCGTGAAAGTAAGCGGGTACGGTGATAACTGCTTGGTCTACCCTATGACCTAAGAAAGCTTCAGCATCCGCTTTGAGTTTTTGCAGAATTTTGGCTGACACTTCTTGCGGTGTCAGGCGTTTGTTTCCTACTGCTACCTCAATTCCACCTTGACGCTGATTTGACTCTTCTAGTTCATAAAGTACGCGAAGTTTTTGCAAATCTTCCTGTACTTGGTCTTCCTGAAAGCGACGACCCATGAAGCGCTTGATGGAATAAATAGTGGAATGAGGATTCAAAGAAGCGATCGCATAAGCACGACGACCCACAACTAACTGCCCGTTAGCTGGATCGATTGCTACTACTGATGGCATCAAAGTATGACCATCAGCATCACGAATAATCTGTGGCTCTCCCTCACGCCAAATAGCGACTGCTGAATTCGTTGTGCCTAGATCGATACCTATAATTTCTGACATATTCGCAATTAATAATAAATGATTTTTGTGTTTATTTTAAATTCAGTCTGCTATCAAAACATTTCGGCTTTGTAAGGATAGCAACTGACCCCCGCACTGGAACCAACCCATAATAAAAACTCGTCTTGAAGCTTATTGGTACATAGAGCAGTCACTACATTCGCCGCTAGTCCGGAATTACCTGTTGTAAATAGTTCGGTTGGTTCTCCCACAAACCATTTTCCTTCCCCTGGGGATACCCAGTGTTCCAAACCTGTTGCTGTACCAAGCCATAATGCCCCTTCTGGATCGAAGGCTAGGGCTTGTACATCAACTTCCCGATGTTTTTGCCATGTATGTTCGCTAAAAAGTCCCATTGAAGTGCCAATCCACAAACGGTTAGTTATCGGATCTAACGCTAATGCCTGAATCGAGAGTCGTTCCAACTCGCCTGAGGCAAAATTCCACGCACCATCCCACAAACCTACAGTTGGTCGGTAGCGAAATAGCCCTGATGACGTGCCTACCCATAGGGTAGCGACTGATTCACCACCTGGTTCATTCTGAGATTGCCAGCAGTGACAGGCAAAGTGAATTATGCCATAGCTGAAATCTGGATCGTTGAACAGTTCTAATAAAGTATCTATAAAGCTGTCTTGACAAAGCGATTCCGCTGAGATAATTTGCTCTAGCAGCTGTAAGCTTAGCTTTAAACGCAGACGTTGACAAGCATTTTGCAAGTGTATTCCCACCTGCTCCACCTCTTGCAGAGAATACTTAAGTTTGTGGTGAATAGCAGAAAGTATTCCACTTTGAAGTTGGACGCGATCGCTTAAATCGAATTCCCCCCAATAAGTACGACCGATGGGATAGCGAAAGCCCCAAAATTGTTCTGGTTCAATCTCAGGCTTACCCGCGTACAACATTTCCCAAAAAAAGGACAACTCTATCGGTGTTTGAAAGGTTAAACTTAAACCCCCTCGCTGTTGTTCTGCTTCTTCCTTTTTTTGAAAGTACTGACGGGTGGACGAGTGCAAAAATGTGTTGTAAGCGGCTTTGCCAGTATTTCGCAGGCGGATTAAATAGTTGTGGTCGTAGCTCGTCAGGTCTACTCCTTTACGGATGACATCAGATCCGAGTTCTTCCAGAATAGAAATAAATTTGTGATTGAACGCTTTAGCATCTCCTTCAGTAAAGGTGAGGGGAAACGGCTGAGCGCCAACACCCAGGGTGGGGGTACCCTTCATAACGGTTACCTGAAGGTGATAGCGGGATTCTTGGCGATCGCCTTTGCCTGAAAGCGTGCTAGCAGCTGAATTACCCATTAACTTTCCCCCGAACTTTCATATTCAGTTGCAGTGTTTTCACCAGTTCGTCGCCTTCGAGCAGTTGTACCACGAGTTGATAATCACCTTCTTGTTCTGGAGTTAGGGACATAGTAGCTTGACGGATATTGCGACTCGTTGGTTGCATTTGGACGGGTTCGGGAAAGGTTGTTTGTAAACCGGGAACTATAAATAATGCCCGCAGTTCCTTCGATAGCTCTTCGGCACATATCAATCTTTCTTGATACCATACTGGCGGACGTTTGCGAACGCTAACGCGGAAGTAATAAGTTTTATCAGTATAAAACGGCTCATCTGGATTTAGACATTCTAAGATAGAGTAACCGGACTAAAGGGGCGACAAAATAGCTTAAAAAGCTTATGAGATAAAGTGTGCAGCAATTTGTGGTAAAAAAAGATAGGTCTACTTTTGTCAACAAGACCTATCTATTGACAATGATACCTTTATTATATCAAACACACCTCCAAGAGAACTTTAGTCGAGCCGAATACTTGTTTTTAACAATTTTAATTAACGTTTTACAGTCAATTAAAAAAGTGAATTTGGAAGCTTTAGCAACTGCTTTACCTATTCCAGTTCTATTTCAAAGCAGAAGGAAGAGATTGCAAAGATTTCTGTCATTACCAAATCTAACAATTGAAAGAGTTTGGCTCCCGATTGTCAGTATATGGTTATCAACATATTTTTCCCCTGACAAAATAATTTATGTAGTAATTGATCGGACTGCATGGGGTTGTATTAATTTATTTATGATTAGCGTAGTTTGGGATAAAAGAGCTTTTCCTGTATATTTTGAACTCTTACCCAAATTAGGGAGCAGTAATATAGATGAACAAAAATTGATTATATCTCAAGTATTACCCTTGTTTAAAGATTACAAAGTTTGCCTATTAGGGGATAGAGAATTTTGCTCAATAAAATTAGCAAACTGGCTCAGAGAAAACAATCTATCTTTCTGCCTGCGTCTTAAAAAGAATGAATTTGTTGAAGTTGAGCCGGAAGTTTGGCGAGAGTTAAATGGCTTAGGTTTATCACCGGGAGTTGCTCTCTTTTTACAAGGAGTTAAGGTAACCAAACAGAAAGGATTCAAGGGTTTTAATTTAGCTTGTAAATGGCGACGTAAAATCTTAGGAGTTGCTCCAAAAGAAGGATGGTTTATTATCACAAATTTGGAAACTCTAAAGTTAGCGTTAGCGAAGCTCCTCCTTTAGGAGGCTCGCAGCTTATAAAAAGAGATTTGATATTGAAGAAATGTTTCGTGACTTTAAGAGCGGTGGTTATAATTTAGAGGGAACTAAAGTCTCAAACAAGCGCTTAATATCTCTGATTTTATTGATAGCGATGCGGAAGCCGCCGCTACGCGAACGCCTACACATCTGCCACAATACATGGACAACAAATTAAACAAAAAGGTGTACAAAAATATATTGGTCGAGTGAAAGAATATGGGCGTGCAGAAAGGCGACACAGTAGTTTTTATGTTGGATTATACGGTCAAACATGGGTTAATTTTATGGAACCATGTGAAGATTTAGTCTCAGAATTAATGAGATTATGTCGCAACAAGTGGAAGTATTATCAACGAGGTCTAAGAGCTATAAAGCTTATTCAGTCTGCATCCTAACCCTTTTTGTCACCCCGTCAGATAACACGCACCACATTTACACAAATCCTGCAATCGCTAAATACATAAAACTCACTCAATTCGCTCACCCTACTCACCCACAACACGACAATTGCCTCCTTTTCACACTTGCACAAAGCTTAACCAACAACTCTCAGCCAATGCCAAAGCCGAATAGATTACACCCATACAATTTCTGGCAACCCTCGCTACATAGACTTTATCGGATGTGTTTCTTGAGAGTTAACCTCTCTTCACTACCACTACCTCTCTTCAAAATTGGCAAAGGTATTGATAAGGAAGAACCATTAGTAACATGAGGTTGTTGTGCCGTCATAATTTATCTCCAGAAATGAAATTCGCAGGTATTATCGGGTTTTCAAACAACTTGTGTAATTTTTTGAAAGATGGCTTGCGAGGCTTCACCAATGAGCGTAAAAGCAGCCCAATTCAGCGGGTTAGGATGTTTTTCTTTAATCGTTAGCATCGCTTGGCGCAGGGCTTGGGCTTTGTCTAAGCCTTGTTGTAAATTTTGATACAATTCCACCATGAAGGAGGCAGTGAGAGCATCAGGTACTGACCACAAGGATGCAATCACACTAGGAACGCCTTTAGAAATAAAGGAGCGAGATAATCCGAACGCACCATCCCCGGTTAATCGTCCCTGTCCAGTGTTACAGACGCTCAGAACGACTAACTCAGCTTTGAGCATCTTTAAATCCATAATTTCTGTAGCTTTTAACCAACCATCATCTGTTCCTGACGGCGCTAAAGCGATCGCTCCTGGCACCTTTAATTCCTCAGCATCATTGAGTAACCCGTGTGTTGCTAAATGAATAATCCGTGCTGTAGGCATTCGCTGGACAATAGCGACTTTAGTAGCTTCAGCGCCTATAAGTGCTTTAGTATTCAATAGCGGAGCGATTTCTCTGGCTTCTTTTTCTGCACCTGGAAGAGGAATCAATTGATGAGATTTAAAAGGTGGCATAGTTGGGTTGCCTACCACCAGTACATCCTGAAGTCCCATCTCTTGGACTCGTTGCTGGTGTTGGCGAGTTAGTTCTAGAACTTGAATAGAAGGAGCGGTGAGGATGGTGTGTTGCTCAATCAGATGTTTACCAGAAGCATCTAGAAGAGCTGGGAAGGGAACAAGAAACAGACTGTTTTGCGGGATAAAAATGATTCGCTCATCTGCATCTTTTGGCAAAAGCTCAGCAATCGGTTCGATCAGGATTTGATAAAGTTGTTGTAATTGTTTGTTGTTTCCTTGAATAAGTTCGTTATCATTATTATCCCCATCCAAGCCAACAAAGCGCGTTCCCCTAACGCCAATGGAATGATGAGCGATCGCAACCAGTTTTTCCAGAGATTTATTAAATTCTTGTAATAGGGGTTTGAGGTCAACTTGGCGAAAGGCAATTTCACCAGTAGGTTTGACGACCCAAATCAATAAAGTTCTAGCCCACAAAATAGAATATTCTACCAGTGTAGCATTTTGCTCTTTAGCAATTTGTTGAATCTGCTGGAGAGTGGGAGAAGTAATTTCCGTTTTTTCAGCTAATTGCCCCTCTAACTCCTTACCCAATAACTCTACAAGTGCCCTAGCTCGATCGCGTTCGGCAATTTTCAAAGCTGCTAAGGGTTTCTCCTGGTCAATGAGAGCAGCTTGCAGTAAATGATAAGTTCTAGCTTGCTGCTCAAAAATTGATACTTTAAAGTCATCACGGTCGCCCAATCTTCCCCGAACGGACTCCCAAAGTTCAATTCCCTGGCGTAGTTTAGTTTCTGCTTGTTCAATTTGATTTAAACCGAGGTAAGCAACTCCCATATCAGTTAAAGTACTTGCTTTTCCAGAGGTGTTGTTGAATTCTTCCATAATTGTCAAACTCTGCTCGAAGTAATTTAAGGCTTCGCAGTATTGACCTCGTATAAGACAAATGCTTCCCCGAAAACCTATAGAGTTTCCTGTACCGATCTGATCCTGAAGTCGCTGCTTGATCTCCAAGCTGTGCTCGTTGTAATTCCACGCCCGAGCTAAATTTCCTTGGTAATAGTAAATCTCAGCTAGAGCTTGTAAAGCATTAGCTTGTCCCTGTTCTTCACGTATATTTTTAGCAATTCTCAAACTTTCTTGGTAATTTTTTTCTGCATCACCTAAGTACCCTTTAACTCTGTAATAACTTCCCAGACCTTGCAAAGTACGTACCTGCAACCAACAAGCATAATAATTATCTGTTATTTTCTTGGCGATCGCCAAACTTTGCTCATAGTAATTTTTCGCTGTCTCTCTCTCTAAGTTGCCCAAGCCTTGGTAATTGTTTCCCAGACAAAATAGAGCACTAGCTTCTAAAAGCAGATCCTTCAAATCCCGAGCGATCGCCAAACGCTCCTCGTTTGACTGTATTGCTTTAGCGTAGTTGCTCGTATAATAATAAGAATCTTGCAAATGATACAGAGCATCCAGCACTCCTTGAAGATTATTTCTCTCCTGAAAGATAGCCTTAGCCTGCTCGTAACACTTTATTGCCATAGAAAAGTTTCTCTGCTTACCGGGATACCAATAATAAGCTTTCCCTATGCAGAGCAGAGCAACAGCTTCTCCATGACGATAGCCTATATCCTTAGCAATTCTTAAACTCTTCTCACAAACCTCTATTGCTTTGTCTAAATTCCAGTCATAGGGACGATTGTAAGAGTGACCCAGAATGTTAAGAATATCTACTTGTAATTTAAATCTAACTGTGTCGGTCTCTATTTGTTTGACAATAGTTAAACTTTGTTCGTAGTACTCTCTGGCATTGGCAAGATTCTGTTGTTCCAAGAACCTATTTCCAATAGTAACTAATAGATGAAATGTAATCTTTATTAAATATTTAAAGTTTTCTATGTTCTTCTGAGCTTTCAGATTGGCTGCAACTTGTAGTATTGTCTTCACGAAATCCAAATCAAACAAGTGTTGATTGGTCTCTAAAATTCTTGATATATCTTCATTTTTACGACATTTTAATAACGCTTCAATTAAATTATAATAGACTTGTTTGCGTTCTTGATTCATACTATATTTGTTAGGTTTAATTTGTCAGGTTTGGAGAAAAATTTACTCCAAATTTTTTTGTTATAAAATGTGAACCATCTATGAAACCAGGCAGGTTATTGCTAGCAAATAAAAAAGATTATGGCTTAGTGTTCTGAAAAAATGCTGATGCTTTTTATACAAAATTGCTACTTTACCTCTCGTACAGATACTGACCAACTTTGATATCTAAAACTACACTTTCTTGTATGGACTGCAAAGCTTGTCTCTAATTAAAATAGATGAAAGTTGTGTTACAAAAAATACGCAATTGAGAAGCACGCCCCCCATCTAGACTGACAAAAAATATTGTCCCCCTAAATTTCAGTTTCCAGTATTTACTTAGAGTTGTCGATATATATAAGTTCGTAAAAGTTCGCATAAAGTTCTGGTAAAGTACTAATCTTCTATTTAGTTCACTTGTACTGGCAAGATTCTAGAGTTTAGTTGTGGTTGTTGAGGGTATGTGCGGGTAATATTTACCGTATATCAATCACTGTAAGGGTTTTAAGTATCGCACCGAAAACTAGTCTAAAATTCAGTATTGAACCAGCTCGAAGTCAACTAATTTGTACATAACCCCTAAAATTAACCTAAAATTCCTAAAATCAACTATTGTAAAATTTTGTAAAACTTCCAAAAAGATTTGGATAATAGTTTTACTTATCATCCGATAACTTTCTAGAGGAGTGCAATTCTCATCTATGAACGAGCAACAGCTAAAAGAGCTAGCTCTTGCAGCCCAACAGAACCCTTTGGGTACAACGGCTAGACGAGTCGCTTTATCAAAGCTAATCGATAGTATTTATCGAGGAGGTAGGCTTTGCTATCCATATAAAGGTCAATTCCAAGGAGTCTATAAACAGATTTATGATGAAGCAGTACAAGACCTATGTTTGTATATCTGTAAAAATATTGATAAATACGACCCGGAACGGGGCGAATTTATGACTTGGGTCAATATGTTATTGACCCAACGTTTCTTTAAAGAGGCGATTCCTAAAATAATTGGCTCCGGTCATGAAATTTACTTGGAAAACTCTGTTTTAGAAAGTAGGGAAGATTTGGTAGTTGAGGATAGGGAGGAAGAGGATAGTTATATTTCTGCTTTTCAAAAAATTAGACGATATATAGAACTAGATCCCTCAGGTGTTTTTAGACAAACATATATCAAAAAGTATACCCAAGCCAATTTTCAAGCAATAGCTATTAAGAGATGGTCTGGGGTATCATGGAAAGAAATCTCAGAGGAGTTGAATATCCCCATTCCAACATTAAGTAACTTTTATCAACGGAGTTTAGAACGATTTCGCTATGAATTTAGAGATTTGTGTGGTGTTGAAAACTTAACTTAGAGGAAAAAATCATGGATCGTATGACCACTCTTTCTACATTCACGGGTTCTATTTCTCCCGTTGGAAGAAGGCTTGCAGAAAAATGGTCAAGACAGCAAGCCACTGCTGAAAAAAGTCGGCAGGTTCTGCTCAATACCTTGTCTGTAGCTTTCGTAAATTTTTATCTACAGTGTATGGGGTTTGAAACTGACCTAGAAGCTAGTGACAGTTGGGATCCGGTACAACAAACTCTGATGGACATAGCTGATTTATTCATAAAAAATCTTGGCAGATTAGAATGCCGCCCAGTGTTGGAAAATGCACAATTTGTCTATGTGCCACCGGAAGTTCAGTCAAATCGGATTGGCTACATAGCTGTGCAAATAAGTGAATCTTTAGAAGAAGCTAAGTTGTTAGGGTTTATCAAAGAGGTGTCAATTGATAACTTACCCATTAACTCTTTACAACCTTTAGAAAATTTACTAAAGCATTTAGAAAGCTTAGAATTACAAAAAGCCACATTGCCCAATCAGAATTGGTTGAATTTAAAAAGATGGTTTGAGAATATTTTTGAATTTGGTTGGGAATCAATTGAATCTATAGTTTTCACTGAACCAGTTTTGCAATTTAGAAGTTCTGAAGAAGAATTGAGAAACTCTGTTGAACGGGCTAAGTTGATTGATTTTGGTATTCAAGCGTCGAGAGTCTCTGTAGGAATAGTTGTTAAGGTCATGACTGACCTTGACAATTTTGATGAAATGAAAATTCTTGTGGAGTTGCATCCAACAAATGGTCAAGAGTACTTGCCACCCTTGCTTCATGTGATGATTTTAGATGAAGAGGGAACTGCTGTTATGGAAGCTAAAGCTAAAAACGATAATAAAAAAATTGAATTACAGTTTAGCGCTTCTGCTGGAGATAATTTCAGCATCAAGATAGCTTTGGGGGATGTCAGTGTGATAGAGAATTTTGTTGCCTGAAAATTAACATACTTCGTTGCTGTCTAATTTATAGTTGCTTTTGTTTGCTTGCAGCCATATCCAAATCAATAACTTCTCGTGCTAAAAATGTCACTGCACCATCATTAAATTTAATAATTGATTTAGATTTGTGCTAGTATTGCTGGCAATCCCGCTCATGCCAACTTCCGTACTGAGTATGGGTATTGATATGATGACACAAAGCTTATCTCGGATAAATCCAACTGCATAAGTTTCATATGCTAACATCTAGCTAAAAATAGAACATAAAAAGTTCAAGCCAAATTTATTATCACTATTAGTATTCTTGATGACAAAGTTAGTTGTCCTGAAACTAGATGGCGATTTACACATGGGTGTACGGGTCACACTTTCTATCTCTTACGAAGGTATTAGCCCACATCAAGAAGTAACTGGGCGTTTACCACCAGTTCCACAATTGCAGACGACGATTGACCGATGGCGATCGCACTACCGTAGTTTGGGCTCAGAAACTCGCGCTCTCAAAGCGATAAAAGTGACTTACGATGGTTCCATTACCCAAAAGTACAATGAGTGCAAAAATGCTGCAACTGAGTTACAAAAGCGACTGAATAAATGGTTGTTCTCTGAGTCTTTTCGCCCCATACGCGAGACATGGTTGAAGGAATTAAAAGACCAAGACTTAATACGAGTGCTCATTCGTACATCTAACCCTGAAATAAGACAAATTCCTTGGCATCTTTGGGATTTGGTGGAGGAATATCCAAATGCAGAACTGGCTTTGAGTGCGCCGGATTATCATCACCAACCTACAACAGCAAAAACGCCTACTAAAAGGGATAAAGTTAAAATTTTAGCGATTCTGGGCAATAGTACTCATATTGATGTTGAAACAGACCGCAAGTTGCTCAACAGTTTACCGGATGCTGATGTCACGTTTTTGGTGCAGCCCCAACGTCACGAAATCAACGACTCTTTATGGTCTCGACCTTGGGATATCCTGTTTTTTGCAGGTCACAGCCAGACTGTAGGAGAGAGCGGTCGAATATACATTAATCAAAACAATGAAAGCTTAACAATTGATGACCTGAAATATGGCTTGAGACAAGCTGTTCGCAATGGATTGCCTTTGGCAATTTTTAATTCCTGTGATGGGTTGGGATTAGCGTCTTCTTTAGAAGCGCTACAGATTCCCCAAATTCTTGTCATGCGGGAACCAGTGCCGGATGAAGTTGCACAGGCATTTTTAAAATATTTTCTGGTGGCTTATGCTGCTGATGGTAATCCTTTATATCAAGCAGTCAAGGAAGCAAGGTTAAAACTGCACGGTCTAGAGGATAAATATCCCTGTGCTTCTTTGTTACCAGTCATTTGTCAAAACGTCGGCGCAGTTCCACCGAGTTGGTTGGATTTAGGTCGTCGTCCTACCCAAATCAGTCCTTATCGTGGTTTGTTCGCCTTCCGAGAAGAGGATGCACAGTTCTTTTTTGGACGAGAAGCTTTCACCAAGATGTTGGTGGATGCTGTAGAAAGGCAACCAATGGTTGCGGTGATTGGTCCTAGTGGGTGCGGTAAATCGAGTGTGGTATTTGCTGGTTTAGTAAAGCACTTGCGAAATGCTGGTAACTGGCATATTGTTGAGTTTCGACCTGGTTCAAGACCAATGTCAGCCCTAGCGACTGCGCTCTTAACTGACAAGGAATTCTATTGGAGCCGTACTGAACGTTTGCAGGACATCAAAAATCTTGCTACCAACTTACAAGAGTGTAATAATGGTTTGCGGGATGTAGTTAATGATATTCTTCGGTTAGAGCAAAACAAGCGGCTGTTGCTCGT
The DNA here is from genome assembly GCF_009725235.1 of Scytonema sp. UIC 10036. The sequence continues at coordinate 93,585 of NZ_WJFC01000017.1, read as the reverse complement.
CGCCGATCAGTTTGAAGAACTTTACACCCTTTGCCGAGATTCCTTTGAGCGCAAAGCATTTTTAGATGAATTATTAGAAGCAATAAATACTTGCCAAAATTTTACTTTTGTTCTGACTTTGAGGGCAGACTTTTTAGGACAAGTATTGTCTTACCGTCCCTTTGCTGATGCCTTGCAGTATGCAGATTTAAAGCTAGGTCCGATGACAGAAAAGGAACTGCTTGATGCAGTAGACAAGCCTGCGGCATTACTGGGGGTAACAGTTGAGTCCGGGCTGACCGGACGTATTCTGTCTTCTATGAGTGCTTCTGGTGGAGATTTGCCTTTGTTAGAGTTTGCTCTAACTCAATTATGGTCTAAACAACAGGATGCTCAATTGACACATACAGCTTATGATGAAATTGGAGGGGTAGAAGCAGCATTAGCTCGTTATGCAGATGAAGTCTACAACCAACTCAATTTTGAGGAACAAGAAAGGGCACAGCGAATTTTTATTCAACTTGTGCATCCAGGGCAAGGGACAGAGGATACTCGCCGTGTTGCTACCCGTTGCGAGGTAGGTGAGGAAAATTGGGATCTGGTCACCCGTTTGGCGTCTTCTCGCTTGGTAGTCACGGGATACGATGAGAAAACTGGTTTTGATACTGTGGAACTCGTCCATGAGGCATTGATTCGCAGTTGGGGACAACTTAATTTGTGGATGCAATTAGACCGGGACTTTCGCCACTGGCAAGAACAGTTGCGCTCGGCAATGCGTACTTGGGAAAGTAGCGGTTTTGATGAAGGGGCGCTGTTGAGGGGAAAGCCACTGGCGGATGCGGAAGATTGGCTTTTCAAACGTTTTATGGAATTGAGTTCGGGAGAGAGGAGTTTTATTGGGCTGAGTTTGGAATTGCGATCGCAGCAGCGCAAAAAGCAAAAGCGCAGGCGACAATTTACCGTTATAGGGCTCTCTTTTGGCTTAATTTTAGCTTTAATATTAGCTGGGGTCGCTGGATGGCAATGGCAGAATTCAGTTCATAGCGAAATTCAAGCTCTTAGTGCATCTTCAGAAGCGCTTTTCACCTCAAATCAACAGTTGGAGGGACTCACAGAAGCAATAAAGGCAGGGCAACAATGGAAAAAATTGAGAAAGTTACCTTGGATAAAAACAGATACCCAGACTACAGTTGTCAAGGCGCTAGAAAATGTGCTTTACAAAATAAAAGAGTACAACCGTTTGTCAGGGCATAAGAGCCCAGTTGACGCAGTTGCAATCAGCTCTCAGGGTAGCATAATTGCCACAGCAAGCCAGGATAAGACGGTCAAACTTTGGAAACCAGATGGTACACTGTTGAACACACTTAAAGGGCATGATGCTCAAGTTTATGCAGTTGCTTTTAGCCCCGATAGCCAAATAATTGCATCAGGTAGTGAGGATAAGACGATCAAACTCTGGAAACTTGACGGTACCTTGCTGAAAACACTCAAAGGGCATAGTAATGCCGTCAAAGGAGTTACCATCAGTCCCAACGGCAAGATGATTGCATCAGCAAGTTGGGATGGAACAATAAAACTCTGGAAACTTGATGGCACATTCGTAAAAACCATAACCCCAGATGGAGATTTTCCTCAACAGACAACAGTAGCTTTCAGTTCCGACAGCGAAATGATTGCCTCTGGAGGTTGGGACGGAACAGTTAAATTCTGGAAACTTGATGGCACCTTGCAAAGAATCTTAGAAGTAGATAAGCACAAAGGTGAAGTTTACAAAGTCGCTTTTAGCACCAACGGAGAAATGATTGCTACAGCTTCTGACGACAAAACAGTGAAACTCTGGAGAATCAGCGATGGTAAATTGCTGAAAACACTTGAAGGACATAATGCTGCGGTTAGAGGAGTTGCTTTCAGCTTCGACGATCGAATAATTGCCTCAGTAAGTGATGACACAACTGTGAAACTCTGGAAACCAGACGGCACTTTGTTAACTACCCTTCTTGGGCATAGTGCTGAGGTCTACGGAGTTGCTTTTAGCCCCGACAATGCAATAATTGCTACAGCAAGTGAAGACAAGACTGTGAAACTCTGGAAACCAAGCGGCACCTCACTCAAAACTCTTTTTGGATACAGTAGTTCAATTTATGGAGTTTCTATTAGCCCGGACGGCAAGCTGATTGCTACAGTAGATGGTAACAAAGATGTCAAGCTCTGGAACAGAAAAGGAAATTTGTTGAAAACACTCAAAGGGCATAGCGATCGCATCTTTGCTGTTACTTTTAGCCCTGACAGCCAGATAATTGCCTCCGCAGGCGGCGAGGGGACAGTGAAACTTTGGAAAACAGACGGCACATTGCTTCAAGACTTGCATGAAGATAATAAACATGATGCATTTCGCGCAGTTGCTTTTAGCCATGACGGCGAGATGATTGCCTCTGCAGGTGACGACACAACCGTGAAACTGTGGAAACTGAACGGCAAGCTAAAAATCCTCCAAGGTCATAGCAATCGGGTTTGGGATGTAAGTTTTAGTAATGACAAGCAGCTGATTGCTTCGGCAAGCGAGGACGGGACAGTAAAACTTTGGAAGCCAGATGGAACGTTGCTAAATACCATGAATGAGCATGATGGTGCAGTTTACGGAGTTGCAATTAGCCCAGATAGCAAAATAATTGCATCGGCAAGTGAGAACGGAACAGTGAAACTCTGGAACAAAGATGGTACTTTGCAAACAACTATACAAGTTGATTGGCAAGGTGATGCAGTCAAAAAAGTGACTTTCAACCCTGTAGAAAGTATGATTGCCACAGCTAGTAAGAGTGGAAAAGTGGAACTCTGGAATCTAGACGGCACTTTGCAAAAAACTCTGGATTTACACAAAGATGAGGTTACGAGTATCAGTTTTAGCCATGACGGCAAAACTCTCGCCTCGGCAAGTAAGGACAAGAGCGTGATTCTTTGGAATATTGAGCGAGATTTAAATCTAGATGGGCTATTGAAGCTAGGTTGCAATTGGGGAGATGATTATATAGAGACTAATTCCAAAGTTAATGAGGGCGATCGCTCTATCTGTGATTAAATTAAGCTATTGATGCAAATTACATGACTTCAAAGTTTTGCTCAATTCTTCTGGAAGTGTGTAAGAAAAAAGCTTGCAACTATTTATATATTGTGTCTGTTTTATTGTACTAGGCGGAGAGAAAATAATGATGAATCCCGTACAACCATCTAGCCCCTCAAAAATCAAATCGTCAGGAGTTCGTTCATCCGCTTATGGGATCAAGCCGTTTCCTCAGCCAGAGGAATGGGCTAAAGCGATGAAAATCATGGCAGGATACTTTCCTAATTCGACTCCTATAGCTGTCTGGGGAATAGGAGAGATCATTTTCGATGGCACAAATAGTGGCATGAAAATGGGTTTCCCAAATCCTAATAACAAGTATGACAATGATAATGGAAGAATTCGTTTTTCAGATGAAGACGAGTACGAAAAGTATCTTAGTTATTTTGATAGCCAAGGAATAAAAGTCTTTTTGCAAGTTGAACCGGGCTATGCTGATATCAAGCTTTTAATTGATGCAACTTTCAAACAGTATGGACACCATTCGTGTGCGATCGGATTTGGTATAGACGTAGAGTGGTATCAGAGCGAATGCGATAGCTGTAAAAATCAACCAGTGACAGATGAACTGGCGAAAGATTGGGAAGAGACCGTGAAATCATACAACCCTAACTATAAACTTTTTCTCAAACACTACGATAAGTATCAACTGCCACCTACTTACCGGGGCGATCTTATCTTTATTAATGATAGTCAGGGATTTGCCAATTATGACGGATTCTTGAATGAGATGATAGATTTTGCCAATCAATTTCCCTTGAATCCAGTGATGTTCCAGATTGGCTATGATGCTGTCGAGAACAATGAAACTGGCAAAACTGATAAATTCTGGTGGGAGCGCCTACCTAAACCTATTCCCCAAACGATGGGTCGGGACTTGGCTCAAAGATGCAGCAATCCAGAGGTGGGAGTCATTTGGGTAGATTTTACCCTTAGAGAAGTTGTGCCTATCTAAACACAGTAGAACTGGCGGAAGAACAATAATTTTATCTTCACCAGTTCCCATATTCTGGCAAATCTTGCTAAAGAGAGATTGAACTAATTTGTACGAGAACCGTTGGTCAATCTTCTTTCACTCCCCCTACCTTATATCATTTCACTTTTTTGGTGATACCCCATACCTGGTAAGGGCGCAAGGCATTGCGCCCCTACGACCAATGTATACGTATCATGCATTTCGTGAATTGGTATTACTTGCACTTGCAAGATTGGAAATTTAAAGCCCCACAGAGGATAATTTTTTAAATCAGAATGGTTACTAAAATCATTTATTGAGGAAGACAAAGCTTCCATCCAGGTTCAATCTGTTCGGGATTGCCAATCAAGTCTTTATTGGCCTCGTAAATTTTCCTCCATGATTGTTCACTGCCATCTCCATAAAAACGTTCGGCTATCTTAGATAAATAGTCACCACTTTGTACTACATAAACTATAGAACCCTGTGGGCATTCTCGCTCAGAAGGAGGTTGTGTCATACTAGATAGTAGTTCCTCAATAGTGACAAAACTCAGCCCTCGCTTTTTCAGTTCGGGAATTGCTTGGTCAACCGCTTTTATAGTATCCTCCCCCCTTGTTTGGTTCGCCTCCCTGGGCAAATCGTGACACAGAATAATCGAGCCATTTTGTGCAGACATCAAATCTTTAACAATGGAGTCTACTCCAGGACTTCTCCAATCATTCGTATCAAGCGACCAATGGATATGAACAAGTCCGAGAGTTTTTGCTAATTCAGTTACCCTACTGACATTATCATTGGATTGATTATCTTCAAAAGGAGGTTCCCCAAACGGGGGGCGAAAGTATTTTGGAATATATCCAGTGGCTTTCTGAATTGCTGCATTAGCATCACGCAGTTCCTTAAGGACTTTATTATCATCCTCTCTGCGAAGATGTAGATTACCATCATAAGAATGGTTGGCGATGAGATGGCCTTCTTCATATGTCTGCTTGACAATTTCTGGAAGTCGATCGACACGTTGACCAATGCAAAAGAAAGTGGCTTTAACGCTATGCCTGCGGAGTACATCAAGCAACTTTGGTGTTACTTCTTCATAAGGACCGTCGTCAAAGGTTAGAGCAATTTGGGGTTTGTTCCGGTCTCCCCAGCTAATTGGGTTTGACATAATATTCTCTTTCCTACGTTGCAGATTTTATATTAGGTATGCTTCGACAACAGACGATGTAATGGTCAAATTTTGGAGTCAACAAATGCCAAATTGATACTTTTTGCTGTTTCTAGTAGTGAACGTTAATTATTGCTATGTGTAATTAACAGCTTTTTTTGATACGTTTATGAAAATTATTTTCGCATACCTAATTCAGAAAATCTATCTATAAACAGTGTTTTTACTGAAAAATATATCTCTAGATAGAGATTAGAAATAGTTATTTTAGATAACCAAATAATTTATATAGGTGCAAGCAGAAGTCCCTTATGCAGTTTTGAAGAGATTCGGTAATAAAATCGTTACATAGTTGTGTTTTTTGTTACTAACCTACTTAAGCAACGCGAAGTACCCTTAAAGGTACTTTTTTTATATGGTTCTGTCATTAAATAAGTACCCACTATGGTAATTTCATTTCACTAAATTTGTTCTATATATTATCCACCTAACTCCTTTAAATCAAAAGACTCCAAGATTATATGAAGTTTTGTTAAGAACCTGTTTTGTTTTAGATAATGAAGGTTGCAGTACCAGAGTAAAGAGCAAAGGCTCTGAATGATTGTTGGTATTTACCTAAACTATTTCTGTATATAGTTGCGTGCTTGTGTGCTAAATTGCAACCACCATCCAGGAGCGATCGTTTTCGCCGACTTACTGACAAAACTTAAAAGTATCACTTAACAACCTCTTCTTAACCTTATTTTTGACATAGAAGGGGGGTAGAAGTAATACAGATTTATCAAATAACAACTGTATTAAATAGTAAAAGAGAAAATGATGGATATTTTGATAATTAATGATAATTCTGACGCCAAAAATTTTTTAATTAAATCTTTGGAATCCGCAGGATTTACAGTCATTGACACAGAAAATGGTCTTGTTCGTGTTCATCTACCAGAGAAGAAATTACCTCACACTGAAGAAAGTGAAAAATTAAGTAATATCCATTCTATATTTCCATCCATTCCACGTCTCAATGAGGTTTTTAAGTTCATTGAATTGAATTACCATCAATCTATCAGCTTAAAAGAAGTTGCTCAAGCAGTCGGTTACTCCTCAGGTTACTTAACCGAATTAGTGCGGCGTTTAACTGGAAAAACGGTCAATGATTGGATTATCTTGCGTCGGCTTACAGAAGCATGCACCTTGCTTTTAGAAACAAATGACTCTGTTAATCAAATTGCTTCTAAGGTGGGCTATCAAAATATCAATCATTTCTATTGCCAGTTCCGGGATTATCATAGTATTACCCCCCATGCTTGGAGAGAAGCTCAACGTTGCCAACTAGGTCAGAACAAAAAATTGCCACCGCATTGCTAGCTAAACGAGTTGTAGATTCTGTGATAACAGTGCTTGTTTAGCTTGAGTTCTTGTTACATTTGACTCGTAAGCGAAATTATCTCAATTATGAAGTATTAAAGAAAGTAGATTTATCAAGTGAATTTTTGTAGCAGTAGGGTGCGACGTCACTTACTGCTAATTTTTCTCTATAAAACTCTTTTTAAAGATGACCTCCAGGTAAATAAAACAATCTGAAACCGAAAATAATTAATTAGGTCTTCTTTAAAAACCGAAAATAATTAATTAGCAATTACTTTTTAACTAGCTACTATTGGTATTAGGAAAGAACAAGAGAGTTAGCCAGAAAGCTAACCCTAAATTGTGTTCAGTAAATTTAGGACATCAACTATGCATAATAGCTTTTTAGTAGATGTTGGTTCAACATCTACTGTGTTTAACGAAGTAACGCAGAATATTGAGACTCGTGCTTGGGGTCATCAATCTAATTCTGCTAATGACAAAGATCGCTTTACTTCAAAAATAGTTGATAAAGAGATCTTAGCTAAAACTCAAAAGCTTTTAGATAGTTCAATAGTATATGCATGGCACTCAGTGCAGTTTAAGTGCAAGCCACCTGCTTTAACTCGTATACGTTGGGTATGGCGTCTTGCTGGTGCCTACCATTCAAGCCGTTATACTTCGAGATTAATGGAAGAAGCAGCCCAACGCTTTGCTGCATCTGGTCGTCAGAAATTAGCACAATGGGCGGTACAGAAAGCTAAAGAAGAAGCAGGTCATGACCGTCTTGCTTTGCTTGATATTCAATCAATGGGATACGATCCTATTGCTGTTGTACAAGCACTCGTTCCATCTGCTGCTACATCTTTAGTAGATTCTTTAACCCGAAGTGTACAAGCTTCAAATCCAATTGATTGTGTTGGTCACGCTTATGCGAGCGAACGTCTGGGGACATTTCAAGGGGAAAGGTATATCCAAAGTGTAGAAGCTTTATTACCACCCAATATTTGTGCTACACGTTGGTTGCGCGTACACACTGCTGTTGGTGCTGAAATCAAGCATGTAGAAGAGATAGTTGAAGTTGTTGCACAGCTTAGCGATTGCGATCGCGATCGTATAGCGGAAGCTTGTTATAAAACTGCATTATTACGCTTTACCCCACCTAAAGATGGTTACATCTCAGATGAAGACCTTCAGCACATATTGAAACCGTTAGAGTTACCTGCATATATGCAAGTGAAATCCAATAGCGAGCTACTAACGGCATAATCAAGAGCTTTAGACAGTTTATATAAAGCTCAATTGTTGTACTTTTCACAAAGATTTCAAGGAGAACAAAGCCATGAATACAGTAAATGTCTCTCTCAAACAGCAGTCTTCGACTGAGGAATTCAAAAATCACTTGTGGGAAATTAGTCAAGATACATTAGATGGCAACAGAATGAACGAATTAGAAAGTCTTTTAACTACTGAATTCACTCAAGGTTTACCCAGCGACATGGAATTCAATGCTTATTGAATTTAGCCTGTCTTTCTGTGAACTAGCCTAGATTGTAAACAGCAGTATTGCTGATGACTCATTGTATAACTTTCAGGAGAACAAAGCCATGATTACAGTAAATGTCTCTCTCAAACAACAGTCTTCCACTAAGGAATTCAAAAATCACTTGTGGGAAATTAGTCAAGATACATTAGATGGCAACAGAATGAACGAATTGGAAAGTCTCTTAACCACTGAATTCACTCAAGGTTTACCCAGCGACATGGAATTCAATGCCTATTAGATTTCACTCCCTTCCTGCCAGAAGATTACCTATGGGCGTAGGGTGGACAATACTAACCCTGTCAAGGTGACTTAAAACTGAGCAAACTATACCCGATTTTCGGTATTTTACCTTCGTGCCCTTCGTGTCTTTGCGGTTCAAAAACGTTTTTTAACCACAAAGACGCAAAGAGCGCAAAGAGAATACTGATTTTTCAAACATCTCCTTAACAGGGGTAGGTGGGCAATGCCCACCTACCCCTGTTAACGTAAATAAAAACTTCAGAAAATCAATAGCTCTCTCACCTCTTACCTCTGCGTACTCTGCGTCTCAGCGGTTAAATAAATTTCTTTTGAACCGCAGAGGCGCTGAGAGCGCAGAGGAGAAAAGATAAGGAATTGCCGCCTGAATCAAAATTTTATGAGTCATCTTGACAGGGCTAGCATTATCTACCTTATTTATAATCAAACGTCATAGTTTTTGTTAGTAACTGCCCCTAATAATTTTAGAGTAGAAATAGTAGCTGCAGTTAAACCTTTAACTCCCATTATATTCATCTGCTCATAAGGAGGTGCTGATTTTAATATTTTTAAGCATTCTCCTGTTGTCATGCTCCAAAGTCTAATTGTCTCATCTTCACCACTGCTAGCCAAAATTTGATTATCAGAAGAAAACACAACTGACCAAACCCTAGCAGTATGTCCTTCCAAAGACTTGAGGCATTCCCCAGTACTGACATCCCATAGTTTCACTGTATAATCATGACTACAGCTTGCTAATGTTCGGCTATCTGGGCTAAACGCTATTGACTGCAACCAAGCTGTATCTAGCGGTAAAATTTTCAAGCATTCAAAAGTTCTGGCGCTCCACAGTCGTAATGTGCCATCTGGGCTGGTGCTTGCGATTAAATCTCCATTAGGACTAAAAGCAATTGACCAAACCCAACTCGTATGTCCTTCCAGGGTTTTTTCGCACTCATTGGTACTAGTATTCCATAATTTGATTGTTTGATCCAAAGATCCGCTTGCTAGCATTGTTCCTTGAGCATTAAAGGCAATTGACCAAATGGCAGCACTATGCCCTTGGAAAGTTTGTAAGACTTGACCTGTATTTACATTCCATAATTTTACGGTTCCATCGTCACTGCCGCTTGCTAACATTGTTCCTTGAGGATTAAAAGCAATTGACCAAACAGCAGCGCTATGCCCTTGGAAAGTGTGTAAGACTTGACCTGTATTTACATCCCATAATTTTATGGTTTGATCGACACTGCCACTTGCTAATGTTTCTCCTTGGGGATCGAAGGCGACCGATCGCACCGCAGCACTATGTCTCTGAAAAGTTTGTAAGTTTTGACCTGTATTGACATCCCACAATGTAACTGAAAAATCACGGCTACCACTTGCTAGCTTCTTTCCATTTGGACTAAATGCGATCGAGAGTAATTGACTGGTATGTCCTTTTAGAGTATTCAGGCATTCACCAGTTTGAACACTCCATAGTTTTACCGTTTGATCTTCACTACCGCTTGCTAACAAATCATCTTGTGGACTAAAAGCAACTGAAAATATATGACTGGAATGTCCGTGTAAAGTTTTCAGGCATTCATTTGCGTGGATATTCCAAAGCTTTATCGTGCTGTCATTGCTACCACTGGCTAAAATATTTCCTTTTGGATTAAATTTTACCGAATAGACTGCATTAGAATGCCCATTAAAGCTTGTAATACATTTGCCAGTATTTATATCCCATAATTTTACTATATGGTCATCACCACCACTTGCCAACATTTGTCCATCAGGGCTAACATTAACTGACCTTATTCCATCACAGTGTCCCTCAAAAGTTTTGAGACATTCCCCAGTATTGATATCCCACAACCTAATTGTGCGATCGTCGCTACCACTGACGACTCTTTGTCCGTCAGGACTGAAAGCTACAGAGCATACCCAGCTTGTATGTTCTTGAAAGGTTCTCAGGCATTGACCAGTACGCATGCTCCACAACTTTACTGTGCGATCGTCACTACCACTTACTAATGTATCACCATCTGAGCTAAAAGCGACAGACCAAACCTCGTTCTGATGTTCTTCTAAAGATTGAAGGCATTGACCTGTGCTGAGCTCCCAGCATTTCACGGTACAATCAGTGCTACTGCTAGCAATTCTTCTGCCATCAGGACTAAAAGCAAGTGATACAACCCAGTTATTGTGACCCTTACAGGTTAAAAGGTGTTTCCAATCCAAAGTGTGGTACAAGTGGATTTCACCATTGGTATCACCTATAGCTAAAAGTTTACCATCAGGGCTAAAGGCTACTGATAAAATACCTCCGAAGGTTTCAGCAAAAATAGATTTAGTTAAATCAGCGTTTTGAAAATTGACATGATGCAAATTCGCTCGCCGTAAGTCTGCTTGCCAAATTTTTAAATTAGAAAAATCATAGTTTGTTAAATCAATTTGGCTTTGAATCAATAGGTTAATAATATTTCCACCGCCATATTCATTTGTAGCAAACTCGGTTTGAAGTTTAACTAAAATTCGATGCAGTTTGTCTTCGAGATTTTTTTTAGACCCAAAACTCGTTTCTAGCCGACGGGCAATCGGAGCTAAAACCATGCGAATTTGACTTTCTCTAATGTATTCCTTCGCGGTTACTTTTATCAGTGCATGGTTAAGTAATAATTGAGGTTCCTCTTTTACAATTTCTTCACACAACAATTCTATGAAGCGTTCTATCATGTACTCCATCACAACAGGTTGTTGTGTATAGCTGCCAGACTGCTTTTCTATAAGATTGCGTCTCCATAAACTTTCTAGTGCTTCCAATAACTTTAAGCGAGACACCATCGGCACTAAGTCTGACTCTAACTCGCCTACGGATGTCCATTCACGATTCAGTGCTAACCAATACATGATGCTTTTTTCTAAAGGTGGCAAGCGCTCAAACTGCTGACTCAGTAGTCGGCGTACTCCATTGAATATAAAGGTATCTTGTTTTACGAAAGCCTCAATGTCCCCATCAAATAAGTCATTAATTGAAGTGGCTACAATTTTTACGGCTAGAGGATTATTACCGTAGCGATCGCACAACTGTTGTTTTTGTTCTTCGCTTCCTACTAACCCTTTAGCATAGAGCAAGCCAACCCCAACTTCTTTTGAACCACTCAATCTCAGAGAGCGTACTTTCAAATGTTCTCCTTCGTAAGTAGCGATCGCACCAGGCTTTTCTCGACTCGTGAGAATTAAACAACTGTTATGCGTACTCTCTCCAATAACCCTCAACAATTCATCATATTTAGAGTAACCGTCACGAAAGTGCCCGGTATCTTCAGCATCTAAGATGGTTTCCATGTTGTCCAAAATTAACAAGCAACGGGAAGAGTGTAAGTAATGGAGCAAACGCGATATATCTGCTTTGCTCTCCTTGCAATGAGACACAAAGCCAACTAACTCAGTTAATAGGGTTTCTAAAGGGGGGGCATTCCGCAGGCTTCGCCAAATCACGTACTCAAACTCAGACTGCACTTGTTGTACCAATTTTGCAGCTAAGGCGGTTTTACCGACTCCGCCTATGCCCAGTATTGCTACTTGGCGACAACGGTCAGTTAAGATCCATCGCTTTAATTGAGCGATTTCTTCAGTACGTCCGTAGAACTCAGAGACATCGATTGCTTCTTGGCAGTCAGTGCGAGGAGTTGCGAACTGATTTTGTTGTGCTCCGTTTTCTAAATCTTGTTGACTCTGGCGGTATTGTGAAAGCTGACTTTCAACCCTGGTTTTCACACTTGGTGTTTTCAACGTACTACGCCACCGACGCTCTAGTGCTAGTTGAAAGTTGGTCTTAGTTACCTTTTCACCTAAAGCTTCTGTCAGCAATTTCCACAGCTTCGGTCCCACAGTCTGCTTTAAGTAACTTACCGAATAACTTGTTTCTTTCGCAATTTCCTCATAGGTCTTGTTTTGCCACGAACCTTGTAAAATGGCGATTTCAGCATGATTTAACCTTGTTCCAGCCTTGGTAAAGACTGCTTCATCAGCCACTTCCAGTCCTTGTTCAAAGTTCATAGTTTGCAAATTGGGTACTGTAAGTATGAAGTACCAAGCTATTGTCAGTACTTTAGCATAACTTTATACGAACTTTTACGAACTTATATATATCGACAACTATGAGTAAATACTGGAAACTGAGACTTAAGATGAAGTAGCTAAAACTAGTACAGCACGGCATAGATAAAGCAACCATTAATAACAACCAAAAATCTTACAATCAAAGCTTTTGCGTCTTCTGCCTTATGCTTCCGAACTTCTGCCGACCTGTACTAGTGGAAAAGTTAATGGTCAGCCTGCATTTATTGTGCTGCTTATTTCAGAAAAAACTAGTAAAACATCCTCTTACAAAGTTGTGGATTACTTTGAAATGAAGAATACAAGGAAAATCAGGCACAGCTAGAAGAGTTTATCTCCTATAACCATTCAACTCTACTTTTTACACTGAAAAAAAGATGATATATAGTATCCAGAACCAGATCAATAATGTCATTCAGAAGCGGCGCGAACAGCTACCACTCATTGAAGCACGTATTCAGCAAGCAAAGGAAGCAGAAAAGGTTTTAATTGAACTGAATGGCGCACTTGTCAATCTTGCTATACTGGTCGTTTTCATAGCAAATCAATTTTTGTTGCAGAGTTTGTAATTCCGGAATCTGGAGCGTATTGCCAAATACTACCAGTTGCTCCCACAACTGAGATGCTTCTGGTACAGTCAAAGCAAATCCCTGATTGGCACTGTTTCGCAGATGGAAAGCATAAAGAGTAATACTAGGACTACGCAGTCCAAAATTCTGGGTTATTTCGTTCATAATTTGGACAGATTGTACCGAGAATCTTAGATGTATATTATCGATATTTCGTTATTACTGACCAATAGCACAAAATGCAGCCCAATATCGGGGATGTTGAAACAGTTTGGCGTTATCATCTAACTGATGCAACCTCCGGTGTAAGTTAATTTTCAGCGTAGGATTAAAAAATTTCTCGTTAGTTTTGACCCAAACTGCCAATTCTGTTTTCGTAACTCCACAAAGCCAGCGTTGAGCCTGGTTGAGGGCGATGCTAGCCGCTACTCCCTGTTGGAAAATTTGGTAAAATTTTACCATCAATAAGGCAGTGGACAAATCGTCTACTGACCACAAAGAAACAATTACACACTTTACCCCTGCAGCTATCAAACAATGGGATAGTCCTATCACTCCATACCTAGTAATTTTCCCCAGTCCGGTACAGCTATCACTTAGTACAACCAGTTCGGCGTTAAGTTTCATGTCGTAGATTTCGCCTGCGGTGAGAAAACCATTGTCGTTATCACTGAGAGTGAGAGCGATCGCCCCAGGTATGCCTAGTTGTTGGATATTATCTAATAAATAATGAGTTGCGAGGTGTATCAATCGCGCTTTGGGAAGAAGCTGTTGAATGTGAACTTTTGTAGCATCTCCACCTGTAATGGCTTGCGTGTTGAAGAGGTGTGCTATTGCTTGTGCTTCTGCTTGCGCCCATAAATTCTGCAACTGTATAGGTGGATCGGTTAAGGGAATAGTTGGCATTTTCGGATTTCCCACAACCAGCGCCTCTAGAGAAGTTTCTGGTATTTCTGCACTTCGTTTTTGGGTTAACTCCAACGCTTGAATTGAGGGTACACTCACAATGGTATGTTTTTGAATCAGAAAATTGCCCTCTTCGTCTTGCAGTGCTGAGAATGGGATCACGAATAAAGAGCCTTGAGGAATAAAGGTAATGATAGCGTTAGGGTTATCTGGTAGATGTTCAGCAATCGGTTGAATTAAGATTTGATAGAGTTGGTGTAAGTGTGGGTTAATTCCTTGATTGTCCACTGTAAACTGCCATTCAAAATCGGCGACCTTTTTATCCTGAATACCAATAGATGCACGAGCTTTGTCAACTAGTTCTCCTAAAAAGACGTAATTTATTTGCTCTAAAATCAGTTGAAGATTTGTGGAACGAAAAACCACTTCCCCTATTGGCTTAATCAGCCAAATAAATAGTTTTAAGTCTCGACGAGATTGTATCCCTTGATTTAAAACCCAATCATAAATGATTGAATACTCGACCATCGTCACGTTTTGCTTTTGAGCAATTTCTCGAATTTGATTAAGATGAGGAGAGTGGATAACCAATTGCTCATCTGATAGGGAAGCCAATAGCTCCGCAAAAGCACAAGCACGACCTCGCTCAGAAATTTCCAAAGCAGTTTCTGGTTGTCCCCGATCGATCAGAACTTGTTGTAAAACACCGTAAGTGTCAATCTGTAAATCAAAAAAGGACACTTTATTGAGATCGATTAGCTTTGAGCGCAAATCTTGTCGCATTTTAATTGAATCCTGTAGCGTTCTCTGTGCATCTGCAAGATTGCCTGCTTTGAAAAAAGCTAGCCCAAGAGCTGCTAGCGTAAAAGCTTGCTTAGGGATAGATGAGATATCTTGAAGGATATTTAAAGACTGCTGAAGATACTCGATAGCTTGTTGGTATTGTCCCAAGATAAGATAAGCAACACCTAGATAGGTTAGAGAAGTCGCTTCTAAAACTGGATTTCTTTTATATTGTTGGCGGTGGATGCTCAGAGACTTCTGAATCATCTCAATTCCTAGGTCAGCTTGTTCTAGGAAGAAAAATTTAACTAAGCCAAGCTCACTTAAAGTAATAGCTTCATCAAGTTTTTTGTTGAGATTTTGAAATATATTTATGGCTTGATTATAATATTTTCTTGCCTCTTCATAAGATTTTTGTACCTGCTCTAATTGCCCTAGTTCTAATTGTCCTAAAGACAAGTGAACTGTACCTAGATTTTTTAGACAATGAGCTTCACGATATTTTTCATTAAGGTTCGACCAAATGTTTTTAGCCTTTTTGTAGTCATCTCTTGCTTGCTCGTATTGCCCTAGAAAAAAATAGACATTACCCAGATTGTGCAGGGTCTCAGCTTCTCCAAATAAATTTCTGCTACTATGATATATTTGTTGAGCGGTTTGATATAATTCTATCGCCTGCTGATATTGTCCTTGTAGAGAGTAAGCAATGCCTATTTGGGTCAAAAAACCAGCTCCTCCAGACTGATTCATCATCCCTTGATAGAAGGATAAGAAAAGATTTGCCAGAAATGTTTCTCCAAAAGATGGCTTAATATGTCTTAGTCTTTCTTGAATCTGCTTATAGCAATCTATTATCTGCTGGTTATTTCTTGTGGAATCAAAAGCAATATTTTGACCAATGGCAATCAGCAGAGAAACGACTTGCAACATAGATGATGCAAGTCCATCGTTTTGAGTATTGATAGACTTCATCTCTTTGGAGTCTCCTATAGTATTAGCTAATTACAAACCAATTGCACAAAAAGCTGCCCAATAAAAGGGTGACTGAAATGGTTGAGCATCAAGCATATTTTGAAACCGACGGTTTAGCTGCATCCTGAGTGTTGAGTCCAATTTTAACTCATACTCCGCAATCCACTCCTCTAACTGTATTTTAGTCACATCCCGCAGCCAGCACTGGGCTTGATTTAAACTAACTGCTACTGAAACATCTGTATATAAATTTTGATAAAACTTAATCATTAATAAAGCTGTTGATAGGTCATTTACTGTCCAAAGACTACTGACCACACTTGGACTTCCTGCATAAAGGAAACCACTGGGTAAACTGATATATTCATCACTGATACTGGTGGGGTCTGCGATGCCAGTTTCACACGCAGATAAGGTAATTATACGACATTGATTTAAACTTAATGCAAAAATTTCTGCTAAAGTCAGCCGTTCATCGTCTGCCAAAATTAATGCTGATTCCAAAGGGGATGCTAAGTTGAAATCACCATGACAAGAAAAGTGACAACAGTTAGCTGACTTGAAGTTATTATTGTCATTTAAAGCTGCTTTAGTCGCTTTTTGTTTAACTAAAACTTGAGTTTCAGCAAAGAACGATCTGATGGTTTCAACTTCTAAATTAGTGTAGCTTAAATCATCTGTCGGGTTTTGGATAGCAAACAGTTGACTAAAATTAGGACGTTGTTGGTTTTGGCTGAGTTGGAGTAATTGGCAGCTAGGGGCATATCCTACACCTCTAGGAAATTTATCCAACAGACAATTTTGTTTTCTCTGCTCATTCTCTAGTTGCTTGTTTCTTAATGGCAAGGCGTGAAGTGGTAATAGATGTAGGAAACGATGGGGGATGAGAATTAGGCGATCGCATGGGGTACGTTAAGCAATAAAATCCCCTCCAGAGAGAAAAATAGGAGGGGAAAATGCGCGGGGGAAATAATTACCTCTCATGCGTCAACCGACGACTTGTTAAAAGCGATGCCTGCGGCGGGCTACGCCTACGGACACTATGAAGATTGCCGCCGGTAGTTTCGGTGATGCTGAAATTATTACAACGGCAGTAGTTGCAGCAATGTTCTTTAATGGTAATCACCATAAGGCTTGTAGCTATATGAAAGACCATAAATTGATACCAGATATGTTAGAAAAATCACGATTTAATCGACGATTACACAATGTTTCAATGCTAATCAACGATTTATTTCATCAAATAGGAATGATACTAAAAGAAAGTAGTGATTTTACGGAGTATCTTTTAGACTCATTTCCTGTGCCCTTATGCGATAATATTCGGATATTTAATGTTAAGTTAATTAAGTCAAAGGAATACAGAGGTTACATAGCATCTAAAAAACGATATTTCTATGGAGTTAGAGTCCAATTATTAACTACCAAAAGTGGTATTCCAGTTGAATTTGTGTTTTTACCTGGTAGCCATAGCTGATGTGCGTGCATTAAACGCTTTACCGTTAAATCTACCGCCTGAAAGCATTGTCTATGGGGATTCTGCATACACCGATTATACTGCTGAAGATGACCTTGAACAAAGTAGCCAAATATTCTTAAAAGTCATGCGGCAAAAGAATTCCAAGCGTCAAGATGAACCTTGGAATCAGTATATCAAGCAACATAACAGGCATTACATTGAAACAGTATTTAGTAGCATCACTTGTAGTAGCATCACTTGTGTCTTCCCAAAGTCGATTCATGCTTGTACCTGGGAAGGATTTTTACTGAAGTTACAAGCATTTATTTTTGCATTTACTCTTCAATAGGCATTCATCAAATGAGTAAAAATTAATACTACAGCCTGATTCAGCACTTGTACTTTCAATTTCGCCAAAGTGGTGGTTGCGCGTCGCGCAACCACCACTTTGAAAGCGCGATCGCATTCAGCAGTAAATTTGTATTCCATAACCCGCAACTTTTATTTTTTAAGGTTCTTAACTTTCTAGGGGAATTTTTTAATTCCTTTAACCAGTTTGGATTGGTTCCAATTACAGCCAGTCCAGATTGGTAACTGATGCGGTACCCACTGTAGATAGCGGATTTGCTCTCATTAAGGTGTGGTTTGGAAGTTGTACAAGGATGGTGTTTAAGTTGTTGCTGCTGACAAAATCCCGAGCAGCTTTTTTGGATTGCCCAACTGCCTTTACATTTGGCGATCGCTCTGACGCAAAGCATAACGGCTATACTGCCGAATCGTTAATATTTTTTCCTAGCAACTACATAAGTAATAGTACTTTCCCAGGTGACTGTTTGGTTGAGTAAGTGTTGGATAAAGAGTTGCTCTACAACCTTAAGTTCTTCTGGTTGTAAATTCTTAGCTAAACGGTCAGCATAACTTGGTCGAGTGGTATTGCGAGCAAACAAGCGATTGAGGAAGCTTTGCGTAACGTGCATTTGAGTTATATTTGGCTCAGTTTCAATTTCGACTGCAAGACCTCCAATTTCAAAAGCCATTTCCAAATCATCAGCATCCCAATCAAGACTTGAGTCTGATTGTCCATCGTAAATGCGTTCTTCAGCAACCCCTAACTTTTCATAGAACCGAACGCCAACCTTCTTCGGCTCGAGCAAGCGATAAAGCCTTTGCGTGTGGCGGGGTATTGTTTCTGCCAGTACCACCATTCCTTCTGGTTGCAGAAATTTTGCTAAAGTTTGTGCGACAGTGACCCGATCGACTTCATGCATCAAAATATTTCTGCCGATAATTCTGTCAAATTTTACGTTAGGTGTATTTGCTCGTAACACGTCAGGTAACTCGTTTAAGGTTGCTTGTAAAACGACAGGACGTCTGAGTTCTGGTAGTGCGGTTGCTTGTTCGAGTAATGCATTGGCGTCTTTTGCCGTCCGAACACAAGCATAGACTCCCCCCTCTGGTGTCGAGCGTATGGCTGACCAAGTCAACAGCCCGCTAAGAGCATTCAAATCCAGCACGAGGTGATGGCGCTGAAGTTGAGCGTAAGTGAAAATTTTATCGCGTATCGTACCCAATCTTTCCCCGACTTGAGATAAGGTACGCTGCAACCAACGTTCTGATGTTTTGTCTGGAGGACTGCAACTTAGAATTTCCTCATGTTGTCCGGCAATCCCTTCTACTAACGCTGCTAATTGAGCTTCGCGCTGTCGAGCAACCTGAATGGCAATTTTCTGCTCGTAGCCTTGGTCTGATGGTTGGTAAAAGACCTGTCCTTGTAAGCTGTTAGGTAAGTATTGTTGAGCAACCCAATGGTCTCGGTAGGCATGGGGATAAAGATAGCCAGACCCATGCCCAAATCCTTGCTTATCGCGGTTAGCATCCTTAAGGTGGTTTGGGACTTCACTCGCTCGCTCTCGTTCAATGACAGCCAAAGCATCGAAAAACCCCATCACTGTGTTTGACTTTGGTGCAGTTGCTAGATAAAGTGCGGCTTGTGCTAGGTGATAGCGTCCTTCTGGCATACCCACGCGGTCAAACGCTGACGCACAAGCATTGACCACTACTACTGCTTGGGGATCGGCGAGTCCTACATCCTCACTAGCCAAAATGAGCATTCTCCGAAAGATAAAGCGCGGGTCTTCCCCAGCGTAAACCATTTTTGCTAACCAATATAAAGCAGCATCGGGGTCGGAACCGCGCAAGCTTTTGATAAAGGCGCTAATGGTATCAAAATGGATATCCCCTTCTTTGTCGTAAAGGACGGCACGCTGTTGGATGGATTCTTCCGCAACCGCAAGGGTAATGTGGATAGTACCCGATGCATCAGGTGGTGTTGTCTCTACTGCCAATTCCAAAGCGTTGAGTAAAGAGCGAGCATCCCCATTAGCAACATTTACTAAGTGCGATCTAGCGTCGTAGTCAATTTGCACTTTCTTTTTACCGTAACCTCGTTCCGGTTCAGTGAGTGCTTGTTGGAGAACTCGAGCCAAATCTTCATCTGTGAGGGGTTTGAGTTGAAAAATTCGCGAGCGACTAACCAGGGCTTTATTGACTTCAAAGTAAGGATTTTCTGTCGTTGCACCAATTAAAATGACAGTCCCGTTTTCTACCCAAGGTAAAAGTGCATCTTGCTGGGATTTGTTGAAACGATGGACTTCATCTACAAAAAGAATTGTGTGTTGGTTGTGTTTTTTCAGTGTTTGTTGAGCAATATCAATGGCTTCCCGAATGTCCTTAACTCCAGATAAAACGGCATTGATGGCAATAAAATGAGCGCGAGTTGTGTTGGCAATCACCCGTGCTAAAGTGGTTTTCCCCGTTCCTGGCGGTCCTGAGAAAATGAGCGATGACAATTGGTCTAGACTAATAGCACGTCTTAGAAGGCGTCCCGGTCCCACAATCTGGTCTTGTCCGATAAATTCATCTAAAGTGCGGGGTCGCATTCTGGCAGCTAGAGGAGAATCTTTGTTAAATAGGTCCATAAAAATTCAAGAAGTAAAAACGGGTGCGTTAAGCACTATGAACGGCTTGCGCTGAAGCGATAGGCTGGGTACGGCTTGCACCAAGGGCGATCGCCACTTGAGTTTTCTTCCACCAATAACGTTATTGGTAGCCACCAAGTTATGATGGTTCTGCTTGCATTAATGCTTCCAACTGAGTCAGCAGCTTTTCTAGCTTTGCTTTCTTCTTTGGGTCATTCCAAACCATGGGTTTGGGTGGTGCCACGTACCCAGAATTATTCTCCTCTGGTATTGGGGCACCTTGGTTTGGAGTAATCTGCCCTGGCTGTTGAGAAATTTCCTCTGTCTCCAACTGCCAAGCTTTGGTTTCTCGTTCTAGCGAGCGTTCTAAGTTTCGATTCAAGCGAATCCCCTGGATGCGCTCACGCTTGCTATTACCAGTGAGCGCTTTCTCTGTCTGCTCTTTAGCTTGGGTGACAATCTGTTCTACTTGGGCGTGAAAATCTGCTTTTTGCTGCTGCTGGCACGTTTTAGCGGCAACATTCGCTTGTTTTTGTAACTCAAAGTAGTCAACAGCTTCATACCAATCTCGTCTCTTGAATGCCTTTTCGGTGTCGATGAGGTGGCAGGACACTAGACACTTACCACCATTGAGACGCAGGTATATGGTGTCAAGCCGACGGGGCTCGTAGGCAATGGGAATTTTCCATCTGCCCTCTGCCCTAGCCTTCACAAACCATTGCTCACGCAAAGCCAGCTCACAGGTATAGAACAAGCCTTGATAGTTGATACCTTTTGGGGTGACAGCAGCAGAGGCTGTAGGAAGGAGGTTTAAGCGGACAATTTCAGGTGTCATCTTACGTAGATGACCACCTCGGTTTCTGACTCCCCAGTTCCAGAGTTCCAGAGGGTAAGGATCAACGTAATCCTGAATCATAAATTCGTCCATTCGATACCAGTCCATCCGGTGATATTTGTTATGGTCAAGGACGCAGTAAATCATCAGCTTGCGGAACTGGTGGAGATCTAAGACTGCATCGAGTCGATAGTCCTTGTCACCCCTTTCTTGGACCTGGTTGACAGCCCCTGGTATCCAGCGAATCATCTTGTCATTACTTAAGCGAAAGTTTCGCTCGACAATGCCTTTCCAATCCGCTCGGTAGGGAGGCGTGTTAGATACTCGCACGTTGAGGGCATTTACCAAATTGTCAGCATTATAACCATAAAGTTCACCTCGGTCTGCCAAGATTGCTTCGCTTAGGTGATGGCTAGGCCAGTCAGCTTCATCAATTTGAATTCCATACTCCTGACAAAAAGCCACCTTATCCGCAGTGGCATTTTCGAGGGCTAACATTGCCCCCAGCCAACTGGGACCTTCCAAACTGACACTAAAGCCTGTGATCAGTCGGCTAAAGGTATCTATGACAAAGTAAATTACAGGGCGACCTACAATCCGATTTCGGTCTAAAGAACTCACTAAATAAATGTCGCCGATGGTCGCGTCAATTTGGTAGAGTGACCCAGGACCAAAAGCCATAGAGGTTGAATCTCCCAGTACTGCTCGATGACGTAGATTAAACCGACGCTCACCTTCTCGCGAAATTTTTTCCCGACTGATATCACGCTCTTTTTCGTACCAATAGCGAAACTGGGCAAATGTCGGCAGTTCTTCTGCAGGTGGTAAAACGGGTACCAATACCCCGTTTTTGATTTCATAACCCTTATGAAAAAACCGTTCCAGCGTCAGTTGAAAGGCTTCTGTTAGAGGTCTTCTAAGTTGATTTTCATAAAACAATTTGATGCCTCGGCGAAATCTTTCCCGGATCTCACGATCAACATTTACTCCAAGCTCGCTATGCGTCACAATGGAGAGCGAGCTTGGACGACCACGCTTACGACCATGACTTTGCCGCTCAATACCAGGTCCGCCGCGCTTCTCAAACAAGGGGAGAAGAGCATTTTTCATCTGTCCCCCCTGCCAGTAACGCCGTAAGTAGCTGTAAATTGTTGCCTTTGTCCGTCCTGTACGTTCTACCGCCGCCAAGACAAGCGAGCCCCGCGAGTTCTTATTAAACACACCTTCACCTTCAAACAGTGGAGCAATGACTGACCACGCCCGATCTCTATACTTTCTGTGACTTTCGGGAATTGCACTCTCAGGACACAGCAGTGTGGAATAGGGGTCAACTTCCAGGATGCGGACAACTCTTTGTGTGAGCGCTGCCTCCAAATCCTGACATTTTTGCCATATTGGAAGAGCTTTTGAGTTGTTAATTTCAATCGTTACCACGTCGGTAACAGACGGGTCAATCCACAGCACACGCTCAATGCGAGCTTTAGCCTCAGCATTTTGCCATTCTAGTAGCATATTCACGCACAGGCTCATTCAGCACCCCCTAGTATCCTGGAAACCTCCGTGATTGGAGTAGCTAAAAGCACTAATTGCTGACTGGGTTGGATGGGTTTGTTCATGTCAACCTGCCACTGTCGATTAGCTATTAGATGCCGAGAAACTGACAAACTAGTACCAGGAAAAAGACCCAATTGGTCATCGCACTCGGCAGTCATATCAGCCAGTGCCTTACTATCAATGGTAATCCTCAGATTTAATGTGGTAGCAATTCGATTAATCTCTGGCTCTGTTAGGGGCGAGAGATCTGTTGTCTTTTGGAAAGGATGTAGCCACTCAACATTTTTCGCCAGTGTTTCTGGAATTTCGTGTTCGGTGACAATCCCCCAGTCGATATCTCTTTTAAGCCAGTAACGGCGTTCAATTTCTAACTTTTCTAAAGTTCGCTCCGACAGCAAATCTTTTGCTAACTTAATTGTGCGAGCCAAGTCCTTTACTCCAATAGGTTGGTGCATAGTAATCAGGAAATCTGTTGTCATCACAACGGGTTGCTGAGTTTTTGGGTCTAGTGGGTGACGAATGCCGCACTGTTGGGCAATAGCTATAGTTTCCGACAAGGGCAGTAGTGGATACTGCTCTCGGATGTCACAAACCTTCGGCGACCATTCGAGTACGTAAAAATAGTTAAGTTCAAGGTTGCTCAGCAAGTGATGAACCCTTGTGGTCTTCCAGCCCTTAATTCGCGTCACCAATCCCCGAGAGGGTACGTTTTGAACCAACAGCCAAGGCTTGTAGTCAAAGCCAGTACCTTGACCACGACCTTCTTTAATTCTTTTATCTACGTCAGCACCTTTTGAGACCCTGTTGCGTTTAGCCATACAGTTGGACCACGCATGAGTATCACTTTATATTATTGAACTTGAATTGCTTAATAAATAGATAAAATAAAGTGTTTTTAATTCATACTTAAATTAAAAAACAGTTTTTGGCTACTTACCTTAATAAATTAAGCATATGACTTTTGAGCTTGAGAAATTGCTTGACGATACTGGATGGCAAATCTTGTCCATCCTCCAACAGGAGGCTCGCATTTCTTTCAAGGAACTCGGACAACGCGTAGGACTTTCCTCGCCCGCAGTCGCAGAGCGGGTAAGGAAGATGGAGGAAGCCGGCATCATCACCAGATATCGAGCTGAACTGAATCTGGAGAAACTGGGTTTGACGCTAACTGCTTTTATTCAAATCAACTCGGTCGGAAAGGAATGCGTTGAAATTACTACCTTAGCCAAGCAGCTTCCTGAAGTGCTCGAATGCTACCGGGTCACGGGGAGTGTCCGTTACATTATGAAGGTGGCTGTCTCCTCTATCAAGCATCTGGAGACTCTAATGGATCGGTTGGTGCCCCACGGGACTGTTACCACCTCGGTTGTGTTATCTGCACCAGTAAACAGACGCAGTATTGAACAGGAACTAGCAAACCCCGTAGCTCCAAGCGAATATTTATACTAGGCTAGAGCACACAGTTAGTAGAATCAGTTCCGAGTGACCAAAGCTTAGATAATAATCAGGTCAGTTTAACTAATTATTCTCTAGTTTAACTAACTATTCTCTGGTTCAACTAACTATTCTCTTTGTACAAAAAATATTGGGAGCGACAGAATGAGGTTTTCAGCCTTTACCACTAAAGAACTTTATTGTCTGCGTACAGCTAAGTATGAGCTACCCGTGTTTCTTTCCTTGCTTCCCAACTCTTTGTGCTTTCTCCCTGATTTCTTAAGAGCTATAGTATAAGCTATTTGCTTCGATTCTCAACTTATTTTTTATTTTGAGTCAAAAATGCTGATTTTTGATGAGTAATGCCGATATTGCGACTGCTTTAAGTATCGGTGAAGGCACTTTCAAATCTCATGTCAATCGGATTTTGAATAAATTGGATGTGAGCGATAAGCTGGGTACAGCTTGCGCTTCGCGATCGCACCCAAGCTGTGATTGTTGCCGTTAAACGCGGCATTGTCTGCTTATAGAACTTTCGATAGAACTTGGATTCTAACTTGAGTTAGAGGCTACCTTCTATTTTAAGAAGGAGCGGCGGCTCAATCAAATTACAGCCTAAAAATGTTAACTTATTGTAGACGACAACTAAAAGCCAATTGCTTATATTGAATTCATGTGGATTGAGCAAGTGAATCGCAAGGTTCCAGGCTTGATACAGATGTAGAAAGACGATCGACGACCATAGTTCTAGTTCTTTAGTTGTGCCAGCTTCAACCCAAGATCGCAGTCAAGGTGTGCTAAGTGCCGCCGTGGTGTTAGTGAGGTATGGGGATTATCAATGTCCTAAAAGTGCAGCCGTTTACAAGCTGATTAAAATCATTCGGCAAGAGCTTACGGTTTCTTTTAACATATTCGCGGAATTCCCCACTTTCTTACAGGGTGGGGATGGATAGCGCACAAAAATCTACTGGGTGAATGCCTTTTATTTTTGTAATTTCTTTTTCAGTGACTGAGGACAATTTTATGAAATCCAGTCCACGATCAACCAAAGATGATTTTAAGCAATCTCGGTCTACTGACAGTGGGGAGATGAATCAAAATCGCTTCGACTTTTGTCAATAAAATTTAGATGCGTTTACCCTGGGATTTGGAATAATCTGGAAAAACTATTCATGAGAAAGTTCATTCTTCGGTTAGTTATTATCGTTCTGGTTGTCAGTGTGCTTGTTGGCTCTGGTTGGCTGAATCGCGCAACTCCTGCTTCAACCTGTGACATCGCAACTCGCTCTACCCAAATCGAGAGTGGAACGCTTTCCTATAATCAAGCAGGGACAGGACAGCCGATTTTACTGCTGCATGGATTATTTGCCGAGAAAGAGCAGTGGAATGGCATGATGTGCGAGTTGGCTAGAGCAGGCTATCAAGCGATCGCACCCGATCTACCCGGTTATGCCAAGAGTACTGGATTTACCGTGAAAGACTATGCGCTAGAGACTCAGGCAGCCCTCCTGCACCAGTTTACCCTTGCGTTAAAGATTCAATCCCTTGATGTTGCAGGTAGCTCAATGGGGGGCACGATCGCAGCTCTTTACAGCCAGCTTTATCCCAACCAAGTTCGCAGCCTTGCCTTTATCGGTTCACCGCTAGGCATAACGAATTGGGCAATTAGCGTCAGGAAATCGATTATTGAGGGCATCAATCCCTTTATTCCGATTACCAAAGAGCAGTTCGATCTAGAAATCAGTCTGCTTTTCGTGACGCCTCCTACGATTCCGGATGAGGTCAAAACCGAGAGAGTGAACGATTATGTGAATCGTAATCGAAATTATCAGCAGACTTGGGACATTGTGAATCTTTATGATGATGTGCTTTGTCAGTTGCCTCACAGTCGGGTTCCGACCCTGGCAATTTGGGGTCAGGAAGACAAAATCTATGATATTCGGGATGTCGAGCGCTCACATCGCTGTCTTCCAGGGAGTCAAATTATTCAATTACCCAAAGCAGGACATTTGCTGTTGATCGAAAACGCTCAGGAAGCAGCATCGAATTATCTTGGTTTTCTGAAAACAATCAAAAATCGATAGACGAATCAAGCATTCAGCAATTAAGCTTCGGTGTCGAGGAATTGAATCTTAGCCAGTTGTTGGCTAATGTCCTGAACCTTAGGTTCAGGAATCGCCGTGATTTCATTAGACTTATCATTGACTTTAAGTTGTCCGAGTACTAAGCGATGACTAGAAGCCCATGCACTCACCAGCGTCAGAGGTTTCTGTTTAGTTTCCCGGTCGTAGGAACCACGCAAGGTTTTTCCATCTATGGGATGGTAAAGGCGTGAATAAAAACGTCAACCATGCTCAATGCACGCAATCGATCATTGATTACATTGTTGATAAAGACTTAACCGATATCGTCCTACTAGGACATAGTTTCGGTGGCACAATTATTATGAAAGTTGCCGAAGCAATTAGCGATGGCTTCGCCGGCCAAAGGCAACGCATTCGACGGCTCATCTTCTTCAATGCCTTTGTCCTCAACGATGGAGAGAGCCTTAGAAATAACGTTCCACCGCATCTTCAAACATTACTCGACGAGCTAGTTAGAGAATCAAACGATCGGATGATGATTATACCTTTTGAGATGTGGCGAGAAGCGTTTCTGACTCCTCTGTAATATCCGAGCCGAGTTCCGTTGCCACCACACCAGGAGAGATAGTGGTCACACGGATTTTTTTTTGATTCCTGGCGCAGTCCTTCGGAAATTGCCCAAACGGCATACTTGGTCGCGCAATAAACTGCACCAGTAGGCACTACCATATGTGCGCCAATGGACGCAGTATTGATAAATCCTGAGATCGGCTAATGACTAAACGGTAGCTGGGTGGAATCTTTTTAGAACTTTCGATCACTTCGATTCTGGGAATCACTTGTGAACTGACTTGAGCCAGGGATGGAAAATTGAACAGTAAGAGTACGCCGAA
This sequence comes from Scytonema sp. UIC 10036, assembly GCF_009725235.1. The sequence continues at coordinate 66,667 of NZ_WJFC01000017.1, read as the reverse complement.
CAGAATTGTGATTGCGATTGTGGTTGTAGTTGTGATTTTGGTTGAAAGAATCTTTCCGTTCATTAGAAATTTTCTGTGGCTTATGGTTGTGTAATGTTCTGTTGTTTCCAGGGAAGCGGGGATCGATAGGGGTTTTCGTGCATATCCAGGACTTCCCAGGTTGTTGGGTTGACTCGCCCTGTAACCATTTGTGACATATTAAGATTAAATGACTTTTGTCAATTCGTAATTATCCTGAAAAATAAACCAAATACGAGGTATTTAATTCACGTTTGTACTGATTTTTCAGCGCTTGAATAAATGATCGGTCTAAATCTTAAGCGATCGCCAGAGCGAAAATTGTGTTTTCAAACCGTATTTTTGGCTCAATTTTAAGCACTACTGCTTATTGACAAATTGTTCATGACCTTAACCTATCACGAATGCTGTTAGACAAACTCCCAGCGCCAGATATAGGAAAGTAAACAAGGTAAATTGTTTTATTCTTTGTAAATAAAGCTCAGCGATAATCTATTCCTAGGTGGCTGACATGACTCAGCCGATGAACAACAATTAGATGATTACCAGCCCCAGAAGATACTGCCACCAGCGGTGACTACCTCGCCGAGCAGCCTCCACATAAGTTGCGTTTTTCATGAGAATACATCCTGACTTTTGCAGATGATTTACGCTGCATTGCTAGTTTCAGCCTTGACTTCGGCTGGAATTACGAAAGCTCTTAATTCGACCATCTTGTCGCCACGAAACCGCCAGATGTCGCAGTACGAGTAATGAGCCACTTTCCCTTCTTCGTCCTTGATTGTGAGATCGCCGAGTGCCGTGACGAAATCCCCCTCAGCTATTAAGTTCGCAACGATATTCAAAGGCGGTTCCACATACTCCGTTGCCATCCATTGGCGAACGGCTGCTTTTCCTTTCAGGATTCTGTCGCCGACAAATGTCCATTCCGTATCGTCGGTGCAGAACGACAAGAATCCTTCATAGTTGCCTTGGGCGATCGCCGCGTTTGCCTCTTCTAAGATGGCTTTATTTTTGTCTGACATTTGAATTTCTCCTCTATTCAAGTTGTCTTTGTTTTAACTAACTTGGAGTTTAGTAAGTTCTAACACTCAACTTTGAGTATACTCCAGCGCAATTCGATCCCAATGTCCTAAATTGGCTGCTGCTTCATAAGTACTTTGAAAAAAAGCAAAGAGCATTGCATCTGGATCATCAGCTTGTCTCACGGCTTCATAGGGTAAGATAAACTCTTGCATCTCTGAGCTATAAAAAGCTTCTCTGGGTTGGATTGGGTAATTTCGAAACCCTTCCGGCGTAGGGTAAGCGTAAGCGTAAAAAACAGGCTCCACAATTGACCCACCCCCTGGCCAAAAACCACAGCTACTGACTTCGTGTGAATAGGCTTCTCGTGTGACCCAATCTGCCATATTCGGAACTCCCCCTGGGTGTTCTGGCGCACGACGACCAGAAAAACGAGTCACAGCCAAGTCAAAGCTGCCCCAAAAGAAATGTACAGGGCTGGATTTACCAATAAACTGAGAACGGAATAAGGTCATGACCCGATCGACTTGCACAAGAATTCGCCAAAATCGTTGTGCATATTCCGGATCGTAAGCTGTGTGTTGATAGTCCCGATCAAACGGGATTGGTTCTGACACTTCTTGCGGCATCGTCCAGATTCGGACTTCGATGCCGATGTTGCTCAATGTAGTTAGCACCATTTGGTAAAAATCTGCCACAGAGCGAGGAGACAGTGCAATTCTTTTAACAATGCCGTCGCTAGTATCGATTTGTAGTTGATGGTCGAGAAAATCAAAGCTAATTTGAAAGTTACGAGTTCCGCAAGGGATTGAAGCAGTTGTTAGTCCACGCGGTGTGACATAAAAAGTAGATTGCCACCAGTGATTGAGTTTAGGTGCCAGTGCCAACCGGATTTTACCGATGACTTGCGTCCATAGATGGAGAGTTGCATAGGTATCTTGCCAAGCTGCTAAGGGCAAACTGGGCCAAACGATGTCAATGGAAGTACTTTGATTAGAAACAGGCATGAAAATCACCTACATGAGGAGAACATGTTGAAGAAATGAGAAAGAAATCTAGATGAAATCAAAATCGCTATCAATGGTCTTTTCCCTGTTCATCTGCAAAACACCATAACCACTGCTTCATGACGCTGCTTGATATTTGTTACGATAATTGGTCAAATTCCGATCGGTTAGCGCCCTTGTTTCGGGGATAAGCGATTGTCTGTTGTTCATCTCAACCATCAGCTAGTCGCGCCCTGCCGCAATCATCTTTTCTGCCAAGCCGACCGGGTTGGAAAACATCACCTCATGACTACCGGACATTTGCACGAACCGAAATAGTCCCAAGCGGCTAGACATTCTGGGATGCCAACCCCAATCGCCTTGAGGAAGGACATTATCTTCTGTACAGTAGAGGTAGCTTTTGGGGATGCGCAGCGAGTAAAACTGCTTCAAGTCCAACTTGTCAAGCCACGGTTGATACGGTTCAGGTGATAATCGTGCGTAACTGGATCGAGCTAGTTCGAGGTCAGCATCATTGAGAAGCACTTCTCGCCACATCTCAAACGGCATCACCATCGTACGATCGTCCGATTCTCTAGCTAGGGAGTCAAATAACGCTTGACAACGCGGCGGAATACTATCTCTGAGGCTTTCACCATCATTGAGGCAATTTTGTTCCAACTTTTATCAAATCGGCAGCCTTTTCTCCAATCATAATTGCCGATGCATTTGTGTTTCCTGCGATCGTAGTTGGCATAATCGATGCATCAACAACTCGTAACCCTTCAATCCCCCGTACCTTGAGTTGAGGATCGACAACCGCCATTTGATCGATACCCATTTTGCACGTCCCAACAGGATGCCATGCTGTACCGCACGTTTGCCGAATATAATCTTCGATTGCTTTGTCGCTATGCACGGAACTCCCTGGAGCAATTTCCTCACCCCGAAACTCATTAAACGCATCGGAGTACACAATTTGACGCAAAATTTTAAGTCCTTCAACCATCAGTTGCATGTCAGATTCTTTCTGAAGATAGTTGACCCAAATCAACGGTGGGTCGAAGGGGGAGGAGGAACGTAGTCTTACACTACCACGACTTTCGGGACGGGTGATGTAAAAGGAAAGGGTGAATGCCGGACCTTCACGTGCATAGGCAGGATCGACATATAAAATCGGAACAATTGTAAATTGCAAATTAGGTGCCGCATCTAAATTATTGTTGGTATGCAGAAATAACCCAGCCTCTCCCCCATTACTACTTGGCGCAAGGGGCACGTCCTGAGTAGACTGGTAGGCAATAACAGCAAGTGGGTGATCTTGAAGATTCAGGCCGACACCGGGCAAATCAAAAACTACAGGAATGCCTACTGCCCGCAGATGTTCAGCTGGTCCAATTCCAGAAAGCATGAGCAGTTTAGGAGAATCGAAGGTGCCAGCGCTCAAAATCACTTCGGAGTTGACCCTAACTTGATACTCCGTTCCGTTTTGAAAATACACTACCCCTACCGTGCGCTTTCCTTCAAAGAGTAAACGAGTCACCAATGCTCCTGTTTGAATAGTCAAGTTGGGGCGATCTTTAATCGGACGTAGAAATGCCACTGCTGTACTTTGGCGCTTGCCATCTTTCACGGTCACTTGGTAAAGTCCTGCACCTTCCTGCTGTACGCCATTAAAGTCGGGATTTTGCTCATAGCCCTGTGCGATCGCGGCTTCCACAAAGCGTTGCGACACTTTTGCAGGAGAGAGTGGATCTGTGATGCTAAGTGGTCCATCAACCCCGTGAAATAACGATGCTCCTCGCTGCTGGTTTTCCGATTTCTTGAAGTAAGGCAAGACATCCTGATAACTCCAACCAATATTACCTAATGCTTGCCAGCTATTGTAGTCACGTTCATTGCCTCGTATATAAATCATGCCATTAATCGAACTGCTGCCGCCCAAGACTTTACCGCGTGAAGATAAAATTTTGCGGTTATTTAAGTAAGGTTCCTCTTCAGTTAAGTATGCCCAGTCCACTTCCGAGCCTAAGAGTGTAGTAGGCCACACTGAGGGAACTTGAAGTTCTGGCTTGGTATCAGGACTACCCGCTTCGAGCAGCAATACTTTAGTATTAGGGTCTTCTGTAAGACGGTTGGCAACAACGCAGCCTGCTGAACCGGCACCAATCACAATATAATCAAAAGCAGCATTGTGATGGTATGTAGTTGTCATAATTTCTCCTTTTCAGGTCATTGTTTGTTGAATGAGTAGCTAAATAACGGAGTAAACCGGAGTCAAACACCATCATTTCTTCACTTTCTAGGCTCACTCCGTAGTCGCTTCCAGTAGCAAGCGGATCGTAGACCCAACCACTTGGAGCGTAGTTCGGTAGGAACCATTAGGCAGTCTACCCAAGCCTAGTACAATGAAAGTGAGAGGTTGCAGATTCTCGTTCTAGTTTCATTGCACACCTAAAACATTACTGTTCTAGGCTTTCTCTCGTGCAGAGTTAGCCTGATACTTTGTACCTGTCCTAAACACGAGATTAGTTCTGTGTCGCAATATTGCTTTTAGCGCTATGTTACGTGCAGCGTTCAATCCAGAATGAGCAATGTAGCCATTAACCGTCCCCACGAAGTTAGCCCCTTTTTCATAAGACTGGAAATCAAACAAGGTCTTCGGGAATTCGTTGCTACGCCAGACCGGATTACCCCAAGGGTCAAATCTCGATGTATTACGAGGGTTAACCCTTGTTGTGAGGATGCCGTAGTCTTGGTAAGCTATTCGACTTACTTGTCGGTACACCGACGATTTTAACCAGTAAGCTCGTTTCTGGTTTGAACGACGGGAATATTTGCCACGAATCGGTTTGAGGTTGCCCAAATGTTCAAATGCAATAACTGAACAACCCCAAGTTTTTGCCAACTCAACAATTTGTCTGGCGTAGGCTCTACCCAACTCAACCTCCCGGTTGTGCAAGTTTTCCCACATCTTTGATGCAAAACCTTTGTGGATAGTACCCGTCTGCTGCATCTTTTTGGCTATCCTTCCTAGTTGTCGCTTCCTACGCTTAGTGTGGCTTGTTTGTTTGATGAAGTGACGTGTGACCTCAAACACCTCGCCCTTAGCGTTGACCTCTAGGACAGAACATATAGCAATATGACGATCTAAATCCATGTCTACACCCAAGACTCTCAAAGAGTCTTGAGCCATAATTGTTTTAATTCCTCCCGTTGCTGGAATATACTTTTGTAGCGGAAAAACGATGTATGCCGCATTTCCTTTTACTACTACTAATGGAGAACCTTTTACCCACTCGGCATCTACTAGGGGTGCAAGGTATTGGAATTTAACCCACTTCCACTGACCATTAACTAGTATTTTGAGTATGATAGACTGCCCATCGTCCTCTTTCCATACCCCAGCATCAAAGCTAGGAGAGAAGTTGAAAGAACGAGGCTGTAGTGGCGGTCTATGATGTTTTTGCTGATTGGGACGATTCAACCACTTCTGGTAGTTGCTATTCCAGGACTGCCAAGCACCAATAGCTTTTCTGATAGCAGCACGACGAAATTGCACAGGAAATCCGTTAAAGGGGAATGGATATACAGTCTTCGACCCTATCGTTAACTTTTCATAATATCTCCATCCCCCATCTTCCGCAACAGGTATGTTGACACCTGACGGATGAGTGTTAACTAGTGCGAAGTAAAAATGTACAACCTCGTTAAAAGCTGCCTTGGTTTCATTTAAATCAAACCCATTCCGCTCAAGTTTACATTTAACGCTTTTAGTTGCAATCCTGAAACCTTTCTTTTTCTTCAGCATTAGTTATCACCTCCCTTCTTGCTGTCTGCTATCTTATTAGTATATCTGCACCTAATAAATCATGCAACCAAAAAAAGGAAAAAAGAGAATAAAAAACCAACCCGTTTTTTATGATGAAATGAAGGAGAGACATATGATAGTCGTTACTCCTACAGTATGGAAAAAGCTACAAGCTTTGGCAATTGACTCAGACCTTAGTGTTAGTGAGTGCTTGGAGCGTATTGTCAGAGATATAGACTCTGATTGACTCCATTTGACTCCACGATTCTCTTATCTAGTAGTACGACGGCGACATTAGTGGGTTGGCGATCGCAAATTCTGCTGCTAGTCACGTCCTGCCACAATAATCTTTTCTGCTAAACCAACCGGGTTAGAAAACATGACCTCGTGACTACCGGGCATTTGCACGAACCGAAATAGTCCCAAGCGGCTAGACATTCTGGGATGCCAACCCCAATCGCCTTGAGGAAGGACGTTGTCTTCGGTACAATAGAGGTAGCTTTTGGGGATGAGCAGCGAGTAAAACTGCTTCAGGTCTAACTTGTCAAGCCACGGTTGATACGGTTCAGGCGATAATTGTGCGTAACTCGATCGAGCCAGTTCGAGGTCAGCGTCGTTGATAAACGCTTCTCGCCAAATCTCAAAAGGTAGCATCACCGTACGATCGCCCGATTGTCTCGCTAGCCGATCCGATAACGCTTGAGAGTGCGGTGGGGTGTTATCGTTGAGGCTTTCACCATCATTGAGGACAAAGGCATTGAAGAAGATGAGTCGTCGAATGCGTTGCCTTTGGCCGGCGAAGCCATCGCTGATTGCTTCAGCAACTTTGGCAATAATTGTCCCACCGAAACTATGTCCGACTAGAACGATATCGTTTAAGTCTTTACTCACAATGTAATCGACGATCGATTGCGTGCATTGAGCATGGTTGACGTTTTTGTTCACGCCTTTGCCATGTCCAGCGATCGTGGGCGCAAAAGCATGATGTCCCTTTGCTTCTAGTTGATCGATGACTGCCTGCCAAGCAGAACCATCATGCCAGGAGCCATGAACTAAGACAAAAGTTAACATAGAATCCCTCCTTGTAGATATGATTTGAAAATCAACCTCGTCTGTTCTCTTTTGAAATGGGTTAGATTCAAGTACTAATTAGAGAAGATGCTTGTAGCCGGATGCGTTTATGCCTCGTCTATAGCGCGGTTGCAGCACAATCGATGAGCTTGGCAACAGCATCTGCATGGGCAACCATCACAACATGGGACGCGCCATTCACTACAGCAGTACTCATGATGGCTCCTAGAGAGTTTCAATGAACATTGACTGAAAACGATGGCTGGGTTTTCTAAGATCGCGATCGATCATCCCTAGCAGTGAGATTTGCATGAATCAGACTGGTGCATAAATCGTTTCGTCTTCTTTGCGCCAAGCTGGATCAACTAGACAAACGAAAACAAGGAGTTCGTCGCCGTAGTTGTGAAGGAACTGGATGGCATTTGGAGGAATGTAAACCGCATCGCCTGGTTCAATGCGGCGAACTTCGCTATCGATCGACATTTCGCCAACACCGCTAATGATGTAATAAACCTCAGAAGTCTTTAGAGAATGGGGAATCGAAGTTTCGCCAACAGGCAAGATCGCATACGCCAAGCTGTAACGCAAGTTGATGTCTTGTTTGTCAGGATGAAGCAGTTCGCGCAGAACAGTTCCATCTCCAGCGATAATTTCTTCACAGTCGTTTAGTTTTTGGATCAGCATACGTTTAGGTTTGCAATTACACAATCGGATCAAGTTCAGGATCTGTGAATTTCGGAGGAGAAAGGGTCACTGATTATTTCTGCTGAAGAAAGTCCAGCAACACGGGATTGACCCGATCGGCGTGAGTCCAGTTGATCGCGTGTGGTTCACCAGGAATGACAACCAGTTGACTGTTTTTAATCAGTTTTGGAAGTCTTGCTGCGGTGGACTCCAGTGGCAGAATGCGATCGCTATCTCCATGAATAATCAGAGTCGGCACATCAATGCGGGGCAGATCATCGCTATTACACCTCGAACTCCGGCCGGTTCGGAGCGATTTTGATGGTCCAAGTCCCCTTCTGGCTGAAAGTGCGAGCGGTCGCGAAAGTATCCTCCATGAACTGAAAGTACACGATCTTCCCGTTGCGCACCTTTGCGTGGATCGAAAACGGTGACGTCACCGCCTTGCTCAGCGAGACCGAGCGATACGTGAACCTGCCGAACACAGCAACGTTCTCGCCTTCACCGAAGAGGGCGGTAACGGCGAAGTCCTCGATCGTCCACCATTTCTCAACCCGGGAGAACGTATCGATGAACGCTTGAGGACCTTTAGAGGTTCCCGTCCAAGGCAAGATTTGCTTCAGTTCAGGGTTGTCGAAATTCAGGGAAATGTATGTTGCGTCCTCCGCGACGAGCCGACGGGCAGCCGCCTCGACCTTTTCGGTTGCCGTATTTGCCAGAAACTCTTTGATCACTTCGGTCGGTTGGGTACTCATGGTAACGATTCCTTTCTTTAGTTTTGTGGTGGTGAGGTAAAAGACACTTTGGACATCATCATCAACTCCTAAGTTCTCTTTGTCTTAGTTCACTTGAGTGTAGTCAGTTCCAACACTCAACTTCTTGCAGATTCTTATGGAGTTTCTTATGGAATTAGCGAACCGATTTCAGTGTCGCTTTAGTGAGTCGCTTGAAGTGCTGTGTCAAACATTTCGCACTGCCTTTCGACTACTGCGCTACATACCCGCCATCTACCATCAACGTTTTACCTGTTACGAACGCTCGATCTATAACCAGGATGAGTAACGATTCTGGTTGTAGGAGCCGGGTTTGAACATTGCTCTAATTCACACGATGAATTCGATGCCGTACTTGGGTGCTACTGCCAAAATTCGCTTGATCGCTTCGGGAGTAGCTGGGCGGGATGGCGGGTTTGGGTATTGATGTTTGCTGGCTCCTACACTTAGTCGCGCTCGATTAGTGTGTTTGAAGGTAAGTTGGGATCGATCGCCTTAATGACTTGCAGCAATCATGGTTGCCATCAACTCCGTCGTGTTCCAGTGCCCGGTATACTGAATTCCATTGATAAACAGGGCTGGGGTAGTCGTCACTCCACTCTCTATTCCGCCTTCGATATCTTCATTGATGCGATCGACATGCACTTGTTTATGCAAGTCTTTGAGAAATTGAGGAATGTCAAGCCCTAAATCATTGGCGTACTCGACAAGATAACCGTTCTCCAACCTTTGTTGATGGTCAAATAAAGTATCGCTCATTAACCAAAACTGTCCTTGGGCGGCGGCAACTTCGGCGGTTTGGGCTGCCCGTTGCGCCTGGGGATGAATCTGAATCTGTGGAAAATGACGGAAGATGAAGCATAAATAATCTTCTCCAAAAGCAGCACTAAGCTCTCGTTTTATCGCTTTAATCATCTTGTAAACGTTCGCACTTCTAGAGCATTGATAGTCTCCATACATCACCAGCACTACCTTGGCACTCAACACACCTTGAATCCAATCTTGGGCTGAAGGCGGTACAAGTAAGGAACTGCGGCTACGATCGTTGTTCATCTTTCTAAATCTGCATCAAGCATGGAACTTTGCAATTAACTTGCTCAATTCATTGCCTGGATGACTGTTTGCATAAATTCAATATAGGAGATCGCCTTCAAGCTGTCGTCTATAGCGAGTTAAATTTTTTACAGTGCAAATTGATAGAGTAACCATGCCATCGCAGAGTAGAAGGCTAGCTATAACTTAAGTTAGAATCGGGCGCATCGATTCGTTTAAGAAACCTGAGTTCGACGTAAGCCCCTAACGGGTGCGATTTGCCCCCGTTAAGCATGAAAGAAACACACGAGAGCCACAGAGGTGGAAGTAGTAGGGTTATACTATATATTGTGTCCCGAAAAGAAAACCGTAATTTTCAGTGGTGCTAAAAGCGCCCGAACGTAAGCCTGGTTCTAGGTGCTGCGATTAAGACATTGGTGAAGTGGCGTGAGTCGCTATCCCGTGAGCGGAGATTGAATGATTGTATCCACCTAGATCGGGGCACATATTTTTCTTAATTATTAAATGCGAGTGTAAGGGGGAAAAGAGATGCTACCAACTAAGCCCCAACTCCAGACGGAAAGTTTGCAAAGCTTAAAGCAAATCAACCTGAATGCAGCAGGAATCGATATAGGTGCCGATATACCAAAAACGGTTTAAAATCTGACTTTTCAAAAATTGCCAAATCGTAGGGGCGCGGCGCAAGAGCGCCCCTACAAATGCTATGAAACCTTTCAAAAAAAGAACAGTTGTTAGCCGTTCACAGTATACCTGTGGACAACTGGCGGCGAGTATGCCGATCCCGGAGTGGACTACTACGAACAAAAATATCACGAACGTATGGTGAACCAACTCAAGAAAAAGGCTCAATCTCTTGGCTTTGAACTTGTAGCACCGCCCTCTGTGACTGAGTATGTTTCTTGAAAGAAAAAGCCTAAAAATAAAGCAGAGCAGGGGTTGTAACAAAAAACAGTTACTTAATTCAATATCAATAAGCTTTAATTAATGAGAATTAACCAGGTAAGGTCGTACTCAAAAAAGTAAATGAATTTGTGAGTAAATCAAAATCTCCTTCTTGATAGTACAAGACAACTATGAGCTCGGCACTGAAAATCAGGCATATAACCCACCTTCCGCACCCTAAAGTGTCACACTACGAATTTTGGACGTTTGAGGATTTGGGGTTGGCGATCGCCATCGCTTATTTCTTCATTCTTGTATAAAATATATCTTTTTCTGTTGATAAAAATCCAAAAAAACCGATTGTGACAGTAGGGGTGCGGAATGGGGGATATAAGTCACTGAGCAAGAAGGGACTTTTGTGGTTCTTGAGCGGAATTCTATTGATTTTATCCGAATATGATACTATCACAAAATCAAAGTTATCTGAACGGTGTTTTTTCGTCTCTAATCATAAACTTTTGAAGATTTGTGCTAAGTAACAATTATTACAATTAGATGATGGAATCACCTGCATCAATGACATTCAATTATGATTTAGTGATTAAATCATAATTGCTGAACAAGGGGGTTCTACAATTATCTTTTTTAGGTATATTAAGAAGATGTGAATTTGTGATTTAATCATAATTATGAGAAACAACAAAGCATCATCTAAGAACAACCGAGGAGGAAAACGAGAAAATGCTGGTAGAAAACCAATTTGGAACAATCCTGACACTTGTACTATTCGGGTTCCCAAGATATATGCTCAAAAAGTAATGCAGCTAGCTCATCAGCTAGATTCTGGGGAAGAATTTGATAATGACACAAAATCAAACTCAGTTATTCAAGCTATTGATACCAATATTCAACCAGAACTAAAAACGAAAGAAATAATGACAGAATCTTTACTAATTAACCAATTACATGAGGATATTGATAATATCACAAAATCAATTTCTCCAGAGCTTGCTATTTCGATGGCCAAAAAAATTCTCCGGCATAAAAAGTCAGCAAGAATTTCAATTGCCAAACTAATTTCAAAGCTTTACAACCAAAATATATCTCCAGACTCTTTGAAGTAAGAAGTTTAATTAGTAAAAAATTGGGGGTTCTACTATGATTACTAATATAGAATTAGAAAAGCTTTTTTATGATGTAGATGATTTCTGTCAAGAATTTGAAAAAAATTGGAAAAAAGAGTTGCTTGAAAGTGGTGAACGAAAACGTCATCGGAAATTAACTTTATGCTTGAGTGAAGTCATGACGATAATTATTCATTTTCATCAATCATCTTATCGGAATTTTAAAGATTACTATACCATGCACGTATGTACTTTTTTATCAAGATAAAAAACCTGACTTGAATCTAACTCCAGAAGATTTAGCAGCGTTACCAGAAATTAATTTGTATGAAGAGGACATCAACGCTTTAATTATTGTCTAGTCGTGCATCCTTAAAGTCAACTTTTCAATTCACACAATTTCTACTTTAATTCATCTCAAACGGCGCAGCGGAGTTGTGTTTATACTTCCATGCCTAAAATTTTCTCCTCTGACTATTTTTCTTACCTCACATCTTGCATTAAAGTATTAATACTGAATACCCAAATTTTTAATAAACATATATTTTTATCAATAAGACGAAAAATATAGATTTCTAGCCTGCGTAAGCAAGCTTCGTTTGTATAGCCTCACCCAACGAGTGTGTAGGTGCAAGATATTAGTTACGTCGAACTCAGGTGAGAAAAAGGGCGTTGAAATGCATATAAATCTAGCAAGAACCATGAAAAACATTCTTGCCCACGCCCAGAACGCGCGTTTACACCCTACTGTCACTGATGCCCTCTATCTTTTCTTAGATCGTGTAGGCTAGACCCTAGAAAATAAACCGCTTCGGCAGGGCAGAAATCCTTACGCCCGACCAAATTAATCTCCTATTTAACGAGGGGTTTGTCAACCCGCGCGATCGCGCTCTGTTTGGCGTGTGTCTTTATGCTGCTTGCCGAATTAACGAAGCCTGTACGTTGGCAGTAAATGATGTGTTTGGCAGCAATGGTGTCAGGGGGGTGTTGGTGCTGCGTAGCGTCAACACCAAAGGCAAGCGAGACACCAGGGAAATCCAAGTGCATCCGAAACTAAGGCAATATTTAGAAGAGTACAACCCTAACCGCCGCAAGGAGTTTTTGTTTCCGGGGCGGCATGGGTTGGGGCATATCCACAAGGTTAGTGCTGACAAAATCCTCAGAGATACCTGTACGCGGCTGGGCATTGAGGGCGTTAGTACCCACAGTTTCAGGAGGACGGCGTTAACCAGGATGAGTGATGCGGGGATACCGTTGCGCCATATACAGGAGATTTCCGGGCATCGGACTTTGGCAGCTTTGGAGCGTTATCTAGGGGTAACTGAGAAGCAGAAGCAAAACGCTATCTCTGCTTTGGATTTTTGAATTTTAGTTACCAAACATTTCTAGGATCTGCTCACCATCTTCCCCAGGGCAGGCGCATCATGTCAATAAGATTAGCCTATTCTCAATAAGCTCAAAAATAATGTCATTAAGCTCTGCTTGTTGACAAAGATTTTAGCGATCGCATTAAGACTTGGGAAGTAAATCAAACGATAAATCCTGATTTTTCTTTGGGTCTTAATCTTAGTTGCGCTCAAGAGTAATTTAGATACGGTTGCCCTGATATAACCAACAGTTTTACTTTCTTCTTTATCTTGACAAAGTGTGTTGTCTACGGAGACTATGACAACAGGATGCTACATCGACTTTAAAAACTGTCTCTAAAATCGATATTCAATATTTCGGTTCTTCCGTACTTAGTGGGCTAATTTCATATAAAACTTTTTTGAAAGCTTTGTGTAGTCAGCTTTTTAAGCATTATCTAAGCTAGATCGATCCATAAAGCACTTAATCACCGCATTGAAATCCCATACAATCAGGTTCAGATACGAAGCTTATTGATAATTTAGCCCACTAAGTACGGAAGAACCTTATTGTTTCGGCTATAGAACAGTTAACATCTCGTCAAGATTTAAGCTTTTTAACTTTAGTGAGTTGGCTGAAAGTCTTTGAGTCAGTAGAGCCTTTTTTGAAACCTTCTTGTGCTTGGTGTCCTTATTGTTATCAAGTCTGGCGAGAGCAAGGGGAAGTTATTTATATTCCCTTACTCTGGTTAATTGCATCTGTTAAATTTTGTCCCCAACATCGGATTTTTTTAGAAAATACCTGCCCCTATTGCCATCAAAAAATGTTAAATTTTTGCCAACCGGGATATTGTTCTCATTGTGGAGAATGGTTAGATCAAAGAAAGCCTCCCCTTAATTTGGCTAATCATTTTTTCTCGGTAAAATATTTTGAGAGTTATCAACGAAACGTCTCTTACCTACAAGAGTTCATTGCGATTACACCTTCTTTATCAAAACGTCCTCAGTTTAAAGATGTCTATTTGTACCTCCATGAACGTTGCGCGCATCTTGATGAACAGGAGTTAAAAGACCTTTCTTTTTCCTTTTGGCTTAGCTCCTACTTAATTGCTAATCCTCAACGCTGTGACAATGCTTATAGAAGAGGCGTTTCTTTACATTTTCTCTCTGAAGTTTTCCGTTGTTTTAATATTACTCCGAGTCAACTTTTCCTTTAATTTTTCTTCATGTTATTTCTTCCACCTTTTTGGAAGGTAAAGTTGGACATCTCTTTTTGGAAGGTAAAGTTGGACAACCTGGCCAGAATCTTCTTCAAGTCACACTGATAACCAACTCCTCACCTTCCCTTTTTTTATTTTGTGCGTGCGCGTTGCAATTAGGTGCTTTTACACAGGTGCCATTTGCCGATCGAGCTTGGTCTCTCGTCCATCTCGTTGCACGGATTGAGCTTTGTCATAGCTCTCCATCAGGGCGCGGTAAGGCGGCACGATGTGGTCAACCGCAACAGCGGCAAACTCCATTGCGTCCGGACGGTTCCACGTGTTCATGAGTTCGCTCATTACTGCGTAAGCGTCGATGGGCATGGCTCCCGCCTGGACGACGCGGGCCAGAGTGAGGTCGGTCGCCATCTGGCTCCAGTTGCCAGAAGCGTCAATGATCGTGAAGACCTTGTAACCAGCGGCCAGTGCGCTCAGCGTCGGAAACGCCATGCACACACTGGTGAGAGTTCCGGCGATGAGGAGAGTCTTTCGCCCGGTCTTCTCGATAGCATCTACCCAAGCTGGGTTATCCCAGGCGTTAATCTGTCCTGTGCGCGGAATGTAAACCGCTTCAGGATTGTGCTGGTGGATTTCGGGAATTAGGGGACCATTGGGACCATCGGGCACCGAAGCAGTCGTGAATGTCGGAATCTTGGCGAGTCGGGAAATCTTGGCGAGCGCCGTGACATTGGAGCGGAGGACTGGGAGTTCGATGTCACGCACAAGTTGGAATAGTCCGCTCTGATGATCGATCAGCAGCAGCACGGCGTCGTTGGGATCGATCATTGTGTCGATGGTGTGGCTCATGGGTTTATCTCCTTTTTTATTCAAATTCAATCAATGTCATTTTTTCCTAGCTATCTGGGGCGTGTCCAGTTCTAGTACTCAGCTTCTTTCAGAATAAGTTCAATATAGGAGATCGCCTTCAAGCTGTCGTCTACAGCAAGTTAAAATTTTTACAGTATAAATTGATAGAGTAACCATGCCATCGTGGAGTAGAAGGCTGGCTCTAACTCAAGTTAGAATCCCAATTCTATCGAAAGTACATCCTATAAATTAACAATGCCGCGTTTAACGGCAACAATCACAGCTTGAGTGCGTTCGCGAAGCGCAAGCTGTACCCAGTTTATCGCTGACATCTAGCTTATTCAAAATCCGATTAACATGAGATTTAACCGTGCCTTCACCGATGCTCAAAGCAGCCGCAATATCAGCATTACTCATCCCCTGTGCCAGTGAACGGAGTACCGCCAGTTCTCGTTCACTCAGTTCTGGATTGCTGAGCCGCTGTACCAACTTTGCTCCCACATCGGGCGGAATGTACTTCTGACCCCGATGAACGGTACGAATGGCATTAAGAAGTTCGTCCGGTTCAGTTTCTTTCAACAGGTATCCTTTTGCGCCTGCCTGCAATCCCCGGTAAATATCTTCGTCACTATCATACGTGGTCAGTACAATAATCCGAGCAGATTTAACAGTAGCACAAATTGCACCAATGGCGGCAACTCCTTCCACTTCAGGCATTCGCAGATCCATTAGCGTTACATCTGGTTGGTGTTCCCGAAAGGCGGCGATCGCCTGTTCACCATTTTCAGCTTGGGCAATCACCTGCATATCTGGGTCACGGTTAATAATCGTGGCTAATCCTTGCCGAAAAATAGCATGATCGTCTGCAATCAGAACCCGAATGGTTATGGCTTGGCTCATCGTGACGCTACTCCCAATTGACGGTGACAATAATTTCTGTTCCTTGTCCAGGTTGACTCCTAATCGTGAGTTGTGCGCCGATGCGCTCTGCCCGTTCGCTCATGCCGAGTAAGCCAAAACCAAGAGAGGCTGAAACACTTCCAACTCCAAAGCCCTGTCCATTGTCTCTCACGCGCAAGCAAAACTGGTCGCGATCGTAGACTAGCTCCACTCGAATTTCGTCAGCATTGGCGTATCTAATCGCATTAGTTAATGCTTCCTGCCCAATCCGTAGTAAGTTATTCTCGACTTCAGTGGGCAGAGAATACACTGCACCCTCAATCTCATAATATAAGGTGGTGTCAGTTGCAGCAGCCCTGATTTGAGCGATGAGACGATGGAGAGCGCTCTGTAAACTGCCCTCCTCCAAAAGCTGAGGACGGAGCGCAATTACCGATCGCCGCGCTTCAGTCAGTCCAGTTCGCGCCAATTCTTTGATCAGGTCTAGGTGTGCCTGAGTTGCTTCTAAATCATCCGTTAGCACCTGTTTTGCAGCTCCCACCTGAGCCAGAATGCCTGTAAACGCCTGAGCGAGTGTGTCGTGAATTTCACGCGCCATGCGGTTGCGTTCTTCTAAAATCGAGGCTGCTTCTGCTTGCTTGCGATCGTTAATGTCAACGTGGGTTCCCAACATCCGCATGGGTTGACCTGATTCGTCCCAGGCAACAATTTTGCCAACAGAAAGAGTCCATTTCCACTGACCATCCTGGGTACGCTGGCGACACTCTACTTGATAGCTGGGGATTTCTCCAGCAATGTAAGCACGGTAGGTTGCGACAACTGATTCTCTGTCATCAGGATGCAAACGAGCAATCCATTCAGAAATGGTTTCGTGGAATGTTGCTGGATTGTAACCCAGCATTAAAGCGTATTCTGGGTTAACAATTCTTTCTTCAGTTTTTAAATCGAGATCGTAGAGTCCTTGATTTGAAGCGGTTAATGCTAAGCGTAGTCGTTCTTCACTCGTTTGTAGAGCGACTTCTGCTCGTTTGCGATCGCTAATATCCGCAATCACCCCTTCGATGTAGTCATCGTCTACATTCAAATAAGAAGAGGAAAGTCCCCAGAACAATGTCCCATCTCGTTTTCGCATCTGTACTTCATAGCTTCGCACTTCCCCATCCCGCTTCATCACCTCAATGGCGTGTTGGCGATCTCTGGGATTTACAAAAAAGCCGATGGTGTGTTCCAGCCCAATAATCTCCTCTGGTGAATCAAAGCCAAACAGATTGGCAAAGCGTTGATTGGCATCGAGAATTAATCCATCCGAGAGGCGGGTGCGGTAGATGCCAACCTGCGAGTTTTCAAAGATAGTTCGGAACTTGGCCTCACTGCGTTGTAGTGCCTCTTCTGCTTGTCTACGTTGGGTAGTGTCATTGCCAACCGATAAGATTTCAACGACATCTCCCTGGTCATTGAAGATGGCTTGATTCGACCAGGCCATCCAAACTCGCCGTCCGTCTCGACACAGATTTTCACCTTCGCCTTGCGGGTACGATTGAGGATTACGAAGTAAATCGTGGACCATGGGTCTCACATCGCGTCCAGAGAGTTCGGCTTCTGGAATGATGGTTTCAAATAAGGTTCGCCCTAAAATCTCATGTTCTTCATAACCTAGGAGTTTTACCCCATAATCGTTGATGTATCGAATCCGTCCTTGCGGATCGTAGCGAATGATGACTGAATTCGCAGTTTGGATCAGGTTACGGTAATTGGCTTCACTTTGTCGTAACGCAGCAGTTCGTTCTGCGACCTGTTGCTCTAAAGTGCAGTTGTAGTCGGCTAGGAGTTTCTCGGCTTGTTTGCGCTCTGTAATGTCCTGAAAGGTAGCGATCGCATAAGTGATATTGCCTTGTCGATCAAAAACTGGTGTTCCCCGTGCCTCAATTAGAATTGAGACACGATCTCGACGAATTTCTATATCTTCAGTCCTAATGCGTTCGCCCCTTAATGCCCGCACAGTAGGCAAGCTCTCCGCTGGATAGATTTGATCCGTTCCCGCTACATAAAGCTGATAAGCCTCTGGTATCTGCTCCGGTGCTATGGAAGTATCAGTTTCTTTGCCCAGGAGTTGATTGCCGCATTGGTTGGCATAGTAAGGGCAACCCGTCGCATCCACGATCGCAATTCCCACCGGAATCGCTTCGAGGAACTGGGTGATCTTGCTTTCCTTAGCCCGCAGTTCTGAGTAAAGGTTGGCATTTTCGATAGCGATCGCTGCTTGAGTCGATAATAGCTGCAAGACCTGCGATCGCTCTGGTGTAAATACTCCAGCTGCTAACCGATTTTCTAAATACAATACACCGACCAGCTTGGCTTGATTCAGCAACGGCAAACAGAAAATAGATTGAGGCTGGTTCTGTTGAATGTATGGCTCATTAATAAAAGCACCTTCACGAGTCGCATCATTTAAGGCGACAGGCTTCAGAGTCCGAATCACATATTGAATGATTGATTCTGGCAATCGATCGGCAATTGAAATAGACTGTAACACCTGAGTCGCACAAGCATTCTCATCGGCATTGAGTTCACAAGCCGCTTCAATCGACCATTCTCCTGAGTTTTCTAAAATCAGATATCCGGTTTGTGCGCCAGCATTCTCAATTAAAGTTTGCATCAGCGATCGCAGCAATTGCTTCAGTTCAATTTCACGAGAAATCGCCTGTGAAGCTTTCATCACTGCTGCTAAATCGAAAGCAGTATGGAAGGGATTAGTGATAGTTTCAGCAGTAATAGGAACTGATGCGGAAGCGGCTCTAGACGACTGGGAAAAGAACTGTGGATAGCGTTTTTCTAAGTCTTTAACTTTAGCAGTTGCGCCCCAGCGATCGTAGCAATAGTGCGCCTCTTTCATGTAGGTCTGAGCAATCTTTTCCCGACCTCGCGCCAGATAATGTTTAGCCGCTAATTCATAAGCTAATGCTTCTTCCTGAATATACTCATTTTCAGCAGCACCTGCGATCGCCCGTTCATAAAACTCTTCAGCCTCAAGAAATTGCCCTAAGACTCGCGCTTTCTCTGCCTCGACTAGATAAAATTTATGTAGATAATTCATTGGGGCGTGTTCTGCCCATTTCTGCATTTTTTCTTGGTTGGTGTTAACACAGTTTAGCCAAGCTACTTTTTCAGAGTTTGAAGCATCAAGCAATAGGCTCAAAAGCGCTAGAGAATGGTAGAAACAGAATACAGGTAAAAACTTTATTGCTGACGCTTCTTCAAAATGTTTCCTTGCCAAAATAGCAGTCTGTACAGCTTGATAATATTCTTCAAATAGATAACACAGTATAACTTTGTGCAGATATAGCATTTGAATTGCAATTCCATCTTTAACTGCAAGGGCGTGTGGTAATGCCTGCTCTTCATTACACACCCGACCAACTAAGCGACTAGGATTAAGAGACCTATCTAACAAATTAAGAATGGTCTGCCACACTATTGCAATCCAAGTCGAGGGATTTTCTCGTCTGATTTGTCCGCTCGCTTTGCTGTAGGTTGCCGTTTTTTGTTCCAATTGGGTGAGTTCCTCACCAACAAAAAACGAGCGACAACATACATTATATAAAGCATAGCCAGCGAATTCAAAGTCTCCAGTTTCCACTCCGTTTTGATAAGTATCAACCAGAAATGGTATTACTTTCCTAAGATGTACCTTCCACTGCATGACATTTTCACTAAATATCTGTAATGCTTTAGCCTTGCCTTTTTTGGTATCCAATCGTTCTACCAAGCTTAGAGCCAATTGACCAAATTTATAGCCGAGTTCAATGTCTTGAACAACTCCACATAAAACAAATCCGTAGGCAGCATAACTCGGTGGTGACCAAGTAGCATTGCCGTAGTTGATTGATAAATTCACCATTTTGCAAGCAATCAGCATCATCAGTTCTGATGACACCGTATATGCAGCACCCATGATATTCGCCAGGATATACATTGCTGAGCGCGGTTCTGGTGCGGTCATCTTTGGTAAATTAATTAAGTCTTCGATTTCTCTTCCAGTTAATAGTGCAGCCGTTGACTCCAATTCTTTTTGAACATCTAACTGACTTGGAGTTTCTAGTAAGTTTACTTCCAGGAGCTTTAACACTTCCAATCCAATTTTAAGTGCTTCTTTCAGGTTGCCCTGTGACAAATATCTTTGAATTCTGCTATCGTAAACCTGCACTTTGTCAACCACTGTCTTAGCGCGATCGAGTACCACTTCTACCAACTGTTCCATCTCATCAAAGCGACCCTGGAGATACGCCGCTTCTGCTGCTTGTGAATACAGCGCTAAGGTCAGGTCATACTCACTCTGCCAACTCTCTGAATTGAGGAGTTTAAACCCTGTAGTGAAATACTTAAAAGCTGGTTCATAAGCCGTTGCTGCCTTTGCTTTCTGACCTGCCATTAAATTCAATCTGGCAATTTCAGTTCGTTCCGATCGAGCAGTGACTAGCTCAAGTCCTTGATTGAGATGATCGATGATTTCAAACAACCGATCGGATCGTTGCTCTGGTGAAGTTTTTTCGAGTAAATTGCGACCGATTTGGAGATGAACAGCTTGTTTGTGCGACTCATCAATCAAAGCATAAGCAGCTTGCTGTACCCGATCGTGCAGAAACTTGTAGTCTTGAACTAACAAGTTTTCGTCTAATTCAGATAGAGGTTGAATTAATCCAGCTTGTATTGCAGCTAGTAAATCTAGAGAAATTACTTTCGGCGATTTTTCACAAGCGATCGCTAACGTTTCTAAATCAAATTCAGATCCAACACAAGCGGCTAAGCGGAGAATTTGCCGTGTTTGTTCCGGCAGTTTCTTCAACTGGAGCAACAGCAACTCTACCACATTATCGGTTATATTTCGGGCTTGAATCTGAGTAATATCCCACTGCCAGTTCAACTGTTGTGCATCAAATTTCAACAGATTTTCGCTATACAGCATTCGCAAAAATTCACCGGCAAAGAAAGGGTTGCCCTCGGTTTTACGTAACACTAATTGGGCTAGGGAACGAACGGTGTCAGTATTGCAATCTAGCGTCTCGGCAATCAATTGATTCAACGATTCCAACGCTAAGGGTTTCAGGATTATCTCCTGAAGCACTGCCCCTTGTTTTTGCAGTTCTAAGAGCGTTAATACCAATGGATGCGTTGGAGCCACTTCCGAGTCTCGATAGGCTCCAATCAAAAATAGATATTGTGTCTGCTCGTCGAGTAATATTAACTCGATTAACTTCAGCGTCGCGGAGTCGAACCATTGTAAATCGTCTAAGAAGATGACCAGGGGATGTTCTTTTGAACAAAACACCCGCACAAAATTTTGAAAGATTCGATTAAAGCGATTTTGAGCTTCAGTTGCTCCAACTTCGGGTACGGGTGGCTGTTTGCCAATAATTAATTCAACTTCAGGAATGACATCAATAATGATTTGCCCATTGCTTCCTAAAGCTGAGAGCAGACGCTCTTGCCACTGTTGCACTTGCTCATCCGGTTCCCCCAGAAGTTGCTGCACCAACTTTTGCAAGGCATCCACAATGGCGCTGTAGGGAATATTGCGCCTGAATTGGTCAAATTTACCCGATATGAAATAGCCGTGCTTTGCTGTGATGGGTTTATAGAGTTCTTGCACCAATGCTGTTTTGCCAACGCCAGCGTAACCAGCAACGAGCATGAGTTGGACATTGAATTGAGCATTTTCTATGCCTGACTCTAGTTGACAAATTTCGCCAAACGTCTCTTTTCTAACCACTCTGTCAAACGCCGCCAATAATGCTTTAGTCTCCGCTTCTCGTCCATACAGTTTTTGAGGAATGCAAAACTGTTCTGAAACATCTTGCAGTCCCAACGACATGGCATTGATCTGACCGATTTCTGCCAGTTGTTGAGCAAAGCGTTCTAGATCCGCTTTGATGCCCCAGGCACTTTGATAGCGATCCTCCGCATTTTTCGCCATTAACTTCAAAATTATGCCTGAAATGGGTTTGGGAATCGTGGCGTTCAATTCATGCGGAGGAATCGGCGGTTTGGCAATATGGCAATGAACTAGCTCCAGGATGTCTTGAGTGGGGAACGGTAGCTGTCCAGTTAACAGTTCGTAGAACGTTACGCCCAGCGAGTAGAAATCGGTGCGATAGTCGAGCATCCGGTTCATCCGCCCGGTTTGCTCTGGCGACAAATAGGCAAGCGTGCCTTCTAACACATGGGGACTTTTGAACGTCGGATTGGTGCGGTTAAAGCGGGTGGCAATACCAAAGTCAATAATTTTGACAACGCCAGTATTCGGATTCAGGACGATGTTGCCAGGATTGATATCTTTGTGAATGACTCCACCAGCATGAATTCTGCCCAAAATATCTGTGATATCGATTGCTAATCGTAAGAAATTGGATAAAGGTATAGGACAATAGTTTGGTTGCTGCCGCATCCATCTTTCGATAGATTCTCCACCGAAATCTTCCAAGAGAATAACGAGCGTGCGCTGATAGTCTTGCTGACTATATGCTTTGATGACTCCTTCCTCTTTGAGGGAACGGGTAATTTCATATTCCTGCCTATAGCGAATGAGTTCTTCAGGAGAGGGATAATCTTGCTTAAGTAGTTTGACGATGATTGCCCGACCATCCTGCACCCTGATACCCCGGTACACAACAGATGCTGAACTTGAATAGATTTTGCTTTGGATGGCGATCCCAGCTAGAGCAATCATTGAACTCTCTCCCGATTAGTACCATGGGTTGTGTTGCTTTAACTGCGCTCTGACAAGCCATTGACTTGACTAAAACTCGCTTTAAGCAACCACTCCAAAAATTTGAGTTCCGAACTCTACAGCCGCGCTAAAATATTTCCTTTAGTATACAATACCTTATTGATTTCAAAGCTTAGTAACGTTTGGAATATCCGCTACCACCATTTCCCCGTCTACCACCACCAAACGAAGAACCTCTATCTTCCTTGGGCTTAGCCTTATTCACCTTGAGGTCGCGACCCATCCATTCAGCACCGTCAAGACCCTCAATTGCTGCTGTTTCTTCTGCATCTGATGACATTTCTACAAACGCGAAACCTCGCGGACGACCCGTTTCTCTATCTGTAGGGACTTGGACGTTTTTAACAGTTCCATACTCGGCAAAAACTTGCTTGAGGTCATTTTCTCCAACCTCATAGGATAGATTACCAACATAAATTGACATAAAACATCTCCAGAATCATACGGTGTAGAGAGTTAGATTCGGAGAAACACTTGTCAGTAGATAAAAACAAACTGCGTACCGAATTTAATCCTAAAAATTTAGCGTAACACAAAATTAGAATTTACGTGGTTAACGGTTGTTTAATTATTGACTGGACTTACGTAACTGCCTTTCAAGAGCGATCGCAGTTACTTTTAGATAACGCTCCTTCAATGCAAAAGCCCCAGCCATCAAGCCGGGGAGAAAAGATGAGAGTTTTTAATAGCGAAATCACTCTTCTTAACTAGCACTAAAAGCAACCAGAACGAGAGTAACAACAAGTAATGTAGCAAACACGCCTTGGATAACATATTGACGCTGTTCCCAAATTGCAGGGTATTCAGCAAAGTGCATTTTTGGCTCGGTTGGATAGTTGTTGAGAACGCCATCTTCGTTAACAGTGGTGTACATAGCTCGTTTCCTTATTTATTAACTTATGTAAATAAATATAACAATGCTGAAACCCACGAATAATAAAAAAAAAAGCTCAGTTACTAGACCGGGCATTCTCGTAAATTAATGATTGCTTCCTAACTCAAGGGCGGCAATGGGAAATCATAACCAAATCGCCTGTCTGTCAGCAGACCTTGAAGCGCAAATCCCCTATACTACCCGCATGCAAGTCATGTGAGAGAGGTATTTGCTCTGCCTGCTCGCCCTCACTTTATGCTAGTTGCGTAAGTCCTGTATAAATAACTCTATCTAGTTTATTATCACTGTGCCAACAAATTATTTGGTTAACTGATAGCATACAAATCACCTCAGTTGCGCTCGGTCAGTCTAGTTAGATTAAGCAACCCATGGTCGTTAAAATTGAGTTTTAATAATTACAAGTTTTTTTCTAGAGTGAATTGGTTGATGTAAATCAACTATTAATTCTCGTGTTTGCAACATATTTCTAACAATTGCTAAGCTGCCACCTGTTTTCAAACCATGTTCGACATCACACCTCGAACAAATGTCAGTTAATGTGTCCTGACTTTGAGTCAAATATTGACTTAAAAGTTTTTTGGCTTGTTTGACTGAGTCTTTTGACAATCCGAGTGCATCCCAATCAACGCCAACACGTATCCATTTAAGATTTTTCACTACTTCTAGAGGAATATCATGTTCAGTTACAATCCCCCAGCTAATATTTCTTCGCTCCCAATATTGACGTTCGATCTCTAACTTCTCTATGGTTCGTTTATCATCCAGTTGATTTTCCGGTTTAACTGTGCGAGCTTGATAGCAAACACCCAGATTTTGTTGAACTTCTATGTAAAAGTCCGTAGTCATCACAATCGGTTCTTTAGTTTTTGGTAAGATTGGGTGAGCCACACCAATATTTGCCGCAATTTCTAAAGTTTCTGATAATGGCAGCATTGGGTATTGTTCTCTTATATCCGTGACATTTTTTGCCCAATCTAAGATATAAAAATAATTGCTTTCGATTTGACTGAAAAACTCATGTCTTCTCCGCGTTGTGATTCCCAAAATCCTTTTGCTTAAACCAATCGAACTGACATCTTGAATCGTCAGCCACGGTTTATAGTCGGCCCCACGTCCTTGACCTCTACCTTGTTTTAGACGTTTTTCGATAACTGAAGAAGTTGTCGAGTGAGTACTGTCAGCCATTGTATTCGCCTCTCTACAGAACTCTTTCTGAAATTGTCATTTGACAGAAATAGCTGAACTATTAAATATTTAATTTGAGCACCTAGAAGCTCTTTTTATCAAACGGGATTTTCCGGTCTTTTTCCAAATCACACTCATGTATTCTGGAAAAACAAAAACTGACATCCCTCACATTTTTTTCGGAATTCAACACCTAAAAGCTAACCCGGATTTATCACAACGTTTCTCAACGCTTTGTAAAACTTAGATTTCTGCGTTTCACACGCTCACCAAAATCTGACTCACCAAAAATGCTCAAAATCTATTCTCAGTAAAGATTCCGGTGAATCCAGTCGCTTAACTTGTAAGAAATGTGGGCTAATTTTTCTACTTTGAGCAATGCTTGTTAATTTCTAATTTACAATAAAATCATCAGATTCTAATAGTCACCACTAATAAACTCAAGAAAAATTTATTCTCCGAAGCTAAAATTCATAACATTTGCTAACTAGACTATTAGGCTGTCAAAGTTAGTTTGATGGGTAACGAAAAGGGATAAACTAAATAAAAACTAAGCCTAAGCGCTCGCGGTTATATCCGCAAGTAATCCAATGAGTAAGAAGTATATTGTGAAGCTGACACCAGAAGAAAGGCAAATTCTAGAACAGTTGACAAAGAAGGGTAAATCGCCAGCCTACAAAGTCAATCATGCACGAATCCTGTTAAAGGCTGATACCAGTAGTGAGTTGGGAGGTTGGACAGATGAAGCAATAAGTATTGCATTAGATATCAGTATACCGACAATTGAACGTGTACGTCGATTATTTGTTGAACTTGGAGTAGAAGCAGCCCTGAGCCGACAAACATCGCAAATTAAAAGTAAGAATCACAAACTTGATGGTGAACAAGAAGCACATTTAATTGCTATTGCTTGCAGCCAAGCGCCATCCGGACGAACTCGTTGGACATTGCGTCTTTTAGCCCAGCGCTTAGTCGAACTAGAAATAGTTGAAAGTATCTCCCACGAAACTGTGAGACAGACATTAAAAAAAACGAACTTAAACCTTGGCTCAAGGAATCATGGGTTATTCCACCAGAAGCCAATCCAGAATTTGTCTACCACATGGAAGATGTCTTAGACGTGTATACTCGTCCCTATGACCCTTTGCGCCCAGTCGTTTGTTTTGATGAAAGTAGTAAACAGTTGGTACAAGAAACTCTTGAACCGCTACCAATGGAGCCTGGGCAAAATCAACGCTATGACTATCAGTATGAAAGGAACGGAGTTTGTAATATTTTTATGTTTTCTGAACCTTTAGTTGGATGGCGACATGTAGAGGTAACTGACCGACGTACCAAACTTGATTATGCTCAACAAATGAAATATCTAGTAGATGTGCGTTATCCTGATGCTGCACTCATTACAGTTGTTCACGACCAACTTAATACTCATGTTCCTTCGTCTCTTTACCAGGCTTTTGAACCTGCCGAGGCGAAACGTATACTTGACAAACTAGATTTTCATTATACTCCAAAACATGGTAGTTGGTTGAATATGGCAGAGATTGAATTCAGCGTTTTAGCGAATCAATGCCTCGACCGTCGCATTCCTGATAAAGATTCTTTGCAACGAGAGATCTACGCTTGGGAACAAAAACGAAATCTTGATTCTCGTATTATTAATTGGCAATTTACAACTGCTGATGCACGGATCAAGCTCCAGCGTCTTTACCCATCAATTCAATCTTGACAGCCTACTATCCTGTTTGTAACGAATATAATCGTCAAAAATGACTATCTTTTGTTGAAATTTATCAAACATTATAGGAATTGGTAATAACACGCTTGTGTAATGAAGCTACACTCCGAGATTATAATACTCCCATGCCTTAACGGTTTTCAGAGCTTATGACAGTTACTTAAGAACTACATTACCTACAATAGATCCACATTACCTACTTAAGAACTACATTACCTACTTAAGAATTACATTACCCATGTACAGTAACAAAAATGGCGCAAATTCAGCAGCAACCTTCGAGCCTACCGCCTCGAAAACAAAGAGATCCAAGCCTTGCACGAAGCAAAGAGGAATTACTACAGAGGCAAGAAGAGTATATTGGAGAAATGGTAAAGTCCGCTGCTCGTGAATCACTTCGTGAAGGAACTATGAGACCGATATCGGTACGTATTGGACGAGAGGGCAAGATAAAGCTCCATGAATTACAAGATCGATTGCGTGCAGAACAAAAGATTTTACTGAACATGGCATTTGCTTATGCGTATCACGAGGCAAAACGGAACCAAGTATCAGTTCATTTCCTGAGAACAAAAATTGAAGCCATAGTAAACGATGAAGAGAATGTATTATTCGAGATTGACGAATCTACTCTTGACATCCTTTTTGATTCTCGTATCCAAGATGCACAGTTTATTTATCTAAATGCCGGAATTGATTTGCTTTACTCTCGTCTAGTCAAGCTGAACACTGCATCTGCCATTTGGGATTAATTGCATTATATGGAGCAATATATTGCGTATAACCTTGCTTTAGGAATTGTAAATACAAGCCCGCAACGTAAACAGGAACTTGGCCGCGCTTTTGCAGAGGTTTTAGGTTTTCAGCCCGGTCCTCTTGGTTCGGATGGCGGTATCGATGGGGTACTTTATCGAGAGGATGGAGGTTTAATCCATTTTCAAAGCAAGCTTAGTCAATTGGAACTTGATGTTGAGCACGCAAAGCTTTTGTATGCTGACATAATGTACCACCGTGCAGTGTGTAGCGTTATGCTGGCAGGTATAGGATACAAAGAAACATTTAGACAACGTTTGTTTAAACATCCGTATCTTGAACAAGTTAGCATTCATCTCTTAACTTTAGTTGATGTACTAGCAAAGACTGATACATACTATTTATCTGTAAAGGAACTGCCAAAACTCTCACTTCTGGATCGGATTGATTGGCGGCAGTTTAGATAATATTTACTCTTCCTCTTCTTGGTGCTTGCTCGTAATATCTAATAGTCTTTCGCAGTTAATATATTCTTCATGATATTCTCGCTGTTCTAGTAGCGTTTCTACTCCATCAAGATTAATCTGCATTAGAAAATTTCTCGCTTGTCTCATACCTTCAAAATTCATTCTCAACGTTTTTTTGGTTGTCGAGATTTCTAACAATCCTTCTGCCTCTAAACGATTAACTATCTCAAAATCAAATCCATTCCAAAATTCAATTCCCAAAAAATTCTCCGGACATCGTTTATTCTTAAGATTTTCAAGGTAAGAATTATATTTATCCCAACTAGAAAGGTACATAATCATTAAATATAAAGGTTTTAGAACCTGATAATTTTCCATGAAGCGTCTTAATTGGTCTTGACTTGTTTCAAACTCATCTACAAACTGGCAAGCTTGACTGTAAGCTTCATTTGGAGTTTTTGCCAACCAGGTAGCTTTTTTAAATTCGAGCGATTTAGTGCATTCTGCTACAAAAATTGATATGAGAAGTCACGATCGCCATCAACCAAGAAACTAACCCTACCCCAAAAACAGTTTATAAGCAGGATTCTGGCTTTCATCCCAATAACGATAGCCGAGAGTATCAAGAAACGCTTGCCACTCTTCCATTTCATGAGGAGGCACTTGCATTCCGACAACAATTCGCCCGTAATCTGCCCCGTTATTGCGGTAATGAAACAAGCTGATATTCCAGTCGGGACTCATAGAACTGACAAATTTCATCAATGCACCGGGACGTTCGGGAAACTCAAAACGGTAGAGTAATTCATTCTGAGCGAGGGGAGATCTCCCACCTACCATATGCCGCAAGTGCAATTTAGTGAGTTCGTCATCGGTTAAGTCAAAGGTTTTAAACCCACAACTGTTAAAAGTTGCAAGCATCTTTGCTGCATCGGCACGGTTTTCAATTTGTACGCCTACAAAAATATGTGCTTCTTCGTCATCCGCAATGCGATAATTAAATTCTGTCAGATTGCGTCTTCCAATACATTCACAAAACTTGCGGAGGCTGCCTCGTTCTTCAGGAATTGTAACGGCAAAAATAGCTTCACGGCGTTCACCTAACTCTGCCCGTTCTGCGACAAAGCGGAGACGATCGAAGTTCATGTTAGCACCGCAAGCAACAGGAATTAATGTTTGTCCCTGGATTTGTTCCCGTTCTACGTAGGCTTTAGCACCTGCGATCGCTAACGCACCTGCTGGTTCTAGAATAGATCGTGTATCCTCAAACACATCTTTAATTGCGGCACAAGTATCGTCTGTATCAACCAAAATAATGTCATCTACATACTGCTGACACAGACTAAAAGTTTCTTCACCCACTTGTCGCACTGCAACACCGTCTGCAAACAAACCCACTTGAGGTAAGCGCACCCGATGTCCGGCTTTCAGAGATTGATGCATGGCATCGGCATCAATTGGTTCAACACCAATAATTTTAATTTCCGGACGTATCCGTTTTACGTATGCTGCAATCCCAGAAATTAATCCACCCCCGCCAATTGCCACAAAAATAGCATGGATGGGTTGCTGGCATTGCCGTAAAATTTCCATTCCAATAGTACCCTGTCCTGCTATCACATAGGGATCGTCAAAAGGGTGAATAAAAGTCAGCCCTTTTTCCGTCTCTAATTGACGGGCAAAAGCATAAGCATCATCATAGGTGTCTCCATGCAACACCACTTCTCCCCCACGGGCTTTGACTGCATCTACTTTCACCTGGGGTGTGGTGACTGGCATAACGATAATAGCCTGTGTACCCAGCCTCCGCGCACCAAGGGCAACACCTTGGGCATGATTTCCGGCGGATGCAGCAATGACACCTTGTGCTAGCATATCCGGTGGCAAATTTGCCATCTTGTTATATGCACCTCGCAACTTGAAGGAAAAGACTGACTGCATATCTTCCCGCTTCAGTAAAACTTTGTTGTTTAATCTTGCGGATAGATTGGGAGCATACTCCAGTGGCGTTTCTTGGGCAACATCGTACACGCGGGCAGTCAGAATGAGTTGCAGGTAGTCGCAGAGCATGGGCGTTGATAATAGTGATAGATGCGGGCTGGGTATTAATTCTACCGCTACTTGTACCTATTCTGTAGTAATTTCTTCAAGTATTTTCTTCGTGCTCTTTGCGACGCCCGGAGCTTCAAGCCGGGGAACCCGTCTAACGCACTGGCTCGTCTTTGTGGTTAAAAAATTATTTTGGAACCGCGAAGACGCGAAGAGCGCGAAGGAAAGTTACGATTAGAGGATGTCTGAAAAGTTTCCGTCTTATGACTGCAGCGATTCTTGTTTTTTTAATTGTTGGACTAATTCTTACAGGAATTTTTATTAGCCCCTTTTTAACCAAAGTACGCAGAAACAGTATCAAACGTCGTTCTTTTCCTGCGCTTTGGAACGCTATTATGGAGAACAATCTTCCTATTTACCTCCGCCTTTCCCCTAGCGAACGAAGACGTTTGCAGGGACATATTCAAGTGTTCTTAGCAGAAAAACAATTTATTGGTTGTGGAGGGTTAGAGGTTACGCAAGAAATGAAGATAGTTATTGCTGCGATCGCTTGCTTGCTTTTGCTAAATGACAGAGGAGAATACTTTCCTAAACTTCGTTCAATTCTCATTTATCCAAGCACTTATTTAGTCAAAGAAACCACTGCAGTTAGCGATTATGTTGTTGAAGAAAGACGTGTGGCAAGATTGGGAGAATCGTGGAGTAGAGATCAAGTGGTCTTGTCTTGGGAACAGGTGAAGCTAGATACTGGGAACTGGAGAGATGGACATAACGTTGTTTTGCATGAATTTGCCCACCAGTTAGATCAAGAGGATGGTAAAGCAGAAGGCGTTCCTATTTTGCAACAAAAGTCAGATTATCCCATTTGGGCTAAGGTGATGGCAGCAGAATATCAACAACTTTGTCAAGATGTTCAACAAGGAGTCAAGACTGTCATAGATAGTTATGGTGCAACGAATCCTGCAGAATTTTTTGCCGTAGCAACTGAAACGTTTTTTGAAAAACCCCAGCAATTATTGCATCAGCACCCAGCATTATACGATCTCTTGAAACGCTACTATCACCTAAATCCCGTGCAATGGATTTAAACACCCAAAGTTTGTTTGAGCCATGCTGTTGCCTTACTAGCTGCTTCTTCCACAACCTCTGGTTGGTCGTAAAATGCAATGTGATTTTCTGTGGTCATCCAGTGTAGATTTTTCTGCTTGGTTGGGATGCTATTAAAGAAGCGACGCGCACCATCTGGAACTAAAGCGGTATCTGAGTGAATGACTAAAGTAGGAGCTTTAATATCGCGGCCTGCATTAATGGCATTAAATTGCAAGAAAGGCTCAAAGAACATCACTGCTGAACGATTGACCCAACCGGGTTGCGAACCACGGTTCGTGCCGTAATAGTCATAAGCTTCCTGACCGGGCATTGCCACGTTTTGGTTTTTTGGGTCTACATTGGTCATGTAATCAATTTGACCAGTTTTTTCATACTTAATACGAGCTTCTCTTCCCATTTTGACACGCGCTTCATAGTTATCGCCGAGCCATTGCCGCATCACTTGGGGGTCATGATAAAAACCTGCCACAGTCACAAGAGCATTAATCGATTTATCCATTGCAGCTGCTTTGGCGGAGTAACCACCACCCGAACAAACACCCAGCAAACCCACGGCATTTTGCTTCACTTCAGGTAATGCACGCAAAAATGTAACTGCATTGTGAATGTCCTGAACCTTCATTTCAGGGTTTTCAAATTGGCGGGGTAAACCTGAACTTTCACCAAAGGTACGATGGTCGAAAGTGAGGGCAACAAATCCTTCGGAGGCTAATCGACGAGCATAAACTGCGGGCACTTGTTCTTTGACGCTTGACTGAGGACCAACCACAACAACTGCTGGCTTTGCTCCTTGAGTCATAGTTGTAGGAAGATAGAGATTACCTACCACTTTTGTACCCTGACTGAGAAACTGAACTTTCCGGACAGTCATCTTGTTTGTTGTGGCAGTTTCGGTAACATTAGGCATGGGAGATTCTCCAATTTTTTGCCGTTGGGCATTGCTCATTTGGGGCAAAGTCAACAAACTAACAGAAGCCAGTGTGAGTGTTGTTAAGGCAAATTTTTTCACTGAAAGCATGGCTGTTTTTCCTAAGATTTTCTGGTTTTTGATTTTTGGATTGATGGCTCAAGTCGGCTTTGTTGTTTGCCGATAGCTAAATAATCTCAGGAGGCTGCCGGGAAAAAATTGGAAAATCTTGCTCAGTTTTTAAAGCGCTTTAGCAAAAGCTCGTGGAGTCATGCCGAAAGCACGTTTGAAGACATTTGTAAAGTGTGCTTGGTCGAAAAAACCAACGGCGATCGCAACATCTGACAGGGGCATTTGACTTGTTTTAATCAGTGCTTGTGCTCGTTCAAGTCGCAGGCGCAGGACAAATTGATGGGGTGCTATGCCTGTGGTTTTTTTGAACATGCGGGAAAAATGAAATTCAGACACTTGGGCTGCATTTGCTAATATGCTTAAGTTTAGCTCTGTTCCAAGTTGTGTCCGGGCTATTGCGATCGCATCACGCAGTTGGGTTGCAGACAATTTCCCTTTTGGGCTTAACGGCTTTTTGCCTTTGCGGCTATGACTGTTTAATAAATGCAGCGTAAAAGCAAGTGATAGTGTTTCTGCATAGAGAGGTTCACCTGGTGTGGCAAGTTCGGAAGCGAGCGCCCTTGAATAGTTGTAAGCTAGTTCATCTCCGATACAGCGTCTTTCTGCAAAGGTATCAATAGCATCCGGAGTTCGGTCTTCAAGGATGGTTTCAATGAACTCAGGCTTGATGGCAATTGCAGCCACCGTCATTTCATCTTGCCAAAAGGGAGCATTCGTCTCACCGTTAGATTGCAAGCAAAATCCTCCTGGGGGGAGGATAGCTTCATGGGTTTGCCCACCTGTTCGCCAGCCAAAACGCACCGAACTTCCCAAATTAATAATTAATCGATGACCTTCGATATAGTGTTCTGGCAGTTCCATGGGGTTCAATCGCTGGACTTCAAGAGTCAGATGAGTACGCCATCCTGCTTGAACACTTGACAGAACCACGGATTGGTCTGGTGCAGATGGAAAACGCTGCCCAGTTTTTGGATCGATTAAATTAATATTGCTGTGCAACTGCATGGTGCAGGTTTTTATTTAGGTGCTCTTTACAGCGCTTTGCATCTAAATGAAGTACACCCCCTGTCATCCCCCCTTAGCAAGGGGGGACAGAGGGGGGTAATTTTTGTACCTCACCAAGTTGAAATCTGCTGTATATTTCTTTAGCTTAATCTAAAAGAAGTGGTATCATATCGCTATCAGATAAATCTAGTCTAATGGATTTAGAAACCCCAAATCGAAATTTAAGTTTTTCAGTGTTAGGCAAGTAATTGAACTTGGACTTGCTGATAGTAATACTAGTATAGCAGTCTTATTTGACAGGTAAAAATTATTAACCGCAAAGACGCAAAGAGCGCGAAGAAACTTCATAGCTCAACAAGCAGCCAAGAGTGATAGCGTTGTGCAAGTTCCTTGAGAAAATTAAGTTCTTCACCCTCAAGGTTGTTAAATATCTCTCGGTATCTCCAACCTCGTTCGTAGCGACTCAGCATTTCCTCTGAAGTGAACTGATAAACATCCTCTATTTGCCAGCAAATTGCTTCTAAGAAAGGTAGTTCTTTGGGTTTATGTACGAGCCGCTTTTGTTACAACTTATTGAGGATGACTATATATTTTTAGGTATTGAAACAATTTACCAAGTTTAGAAAAATTATATATCTTTAGACATAAAGAAGCTAAACACAAAATAAAAACAGAAAATTTATTCTGGTTTTAGGTCTAAAATATTTAAGATATCTAACATTTTTGACAAAATGGCAAATTAGTTACCGACTGCTTCCTAAAAAAATAGCACTATTCTAACAACCAATAATATCCTAAATATACAGTACGTCCTGCTTGCGAGCTAGATGAAAAGCACTCAATTGCTATAAGTTCTGTATAAAATAAAACATAAATAGACCTGTGTTTACCCATGCTTATCTCTGCCGAAACCTACATTCCCTTTCCACGTCCGCTGGTTTATGCTACGTACCGCGACAAGCTTGTCGAACTTGTACCCTACTTACCCAATGTGCGACACATTGAAGTCAAATCGCGTACTGAGAAGGGCGATCGCATTGACTTTGTGAACGAGTGGCATGGCGGCGGTGAGATTCCAGCCGTGGCGCGTGCCGTACTAAGTGAGACAATGCTCTCGTGGACTGATATCGCTACCTGGAACGAGTCCGAATTCACTGCCAAGTGGTATATCAAGACACACGCTTTCACCGAAGCAGTCCGTTGTGCTGGTGTTCACTACTTTAAAGAAGCCGATCGCGGTACTCTAATTGAAACCCGTGGGGAGATCGTCATCGATACCAAGCAGATTAAGGGGATTCCTCAGATGCTTGCAGGGATGGTAGGGCACACGGTTGAGGATTTCCTAAGCAAGAATATCAGACCGAACATACTACAGGTAAGCAAGGGTGTTCATCACTACCTAGAGAAAAGTCAAAAAGTTGACAATTAACACACATTAGAGCGCATTCTAATTTGATATAAAGAATTTTTTCAAATTTCTTTGACTCTACTTAATGGTAGTAGTACCGTTTTCAGATGAAGATGCATAGAAAAAACTCCACCATCTGTGGTATTTCTCCTTACCCCCCTTAATCCCCCCTTATAAAGGGGGGAAATTAGATTTCCAGTTCCCTCCCCTTTTACAAGGGGAGGGTTAGGGTGGGGTAAATTTAAGAATAAAACTTTGGTTGATTAACTATAACGCTAAATCAAATATTGGTTGAACTGAATGGGGTTATGACTGCGGTTAACAGCATTGTGGCTCCTGCGACAACAAACATAAGTGTGAGATTGATGTCCATCAGAAATCCTGAAGCTGCTTGTGAAAACGGATCGAGAGCAACAGCGGTAAAGGTTAGTAAGCCCATCATTCTTCCTTGCATTTCAGCAACAGTTTGTTCTTGGAGCCAGCCGATCGCAATTACGCTGACAAACCCGCCGCCTAATCCCATGAGCGCAATCAAGCCATACGCCATCCACGCTTGCTGCACAAATCCCAGTCCCGTAGTTCCAATACCCAAACCATAAGCTAGTAGCACCAATGTCATTCGAGGAGTTTTTACAGAGTTAATTTGACTCGCCGCAAGCACACCCAGAAATGCACCAACTCCGAAAGCTGCTTGTATATAGCCATACGTGGTTGCACTTCCCCCAAATCGAAGTTCAACAAGTTTCGCTACACCCACTACTAAAGGTCCTAAGGTGGCAAGATTTAACATGGCAGTAATTAATAGGCTGATGCGGATGGGAGGATTCTTCCAGGCATAGCGTATTCCTTCTGCAATTTCACCTAATAGCTGTTGAATGGAAGGAGTCGTTGATGAATTTTGTACATTCTTAGGTTGGCGGATGAAGTAGAGAAATAGTCCTCCCAAGGCGAACAGTACGGTGTTAATGGTGAACGCTATCGGCAATCCAAAAGTACCAATGGCAAGCCCTGCAGCCGCAGATCCGATTACGTTGGTAATTTGCTCTCCGCCCTGCATCAAGGCATTGGCTTTCATCAACAAAGACTTGTCAATCAGTCGTGGTAATGCTGAAAGCGTTGCTGGATACAAGAAGGCGTCTGATATACCAAATACTCCTGCAACAATAATCAGGTATTGAAATTGGATGGTATCGTACCATAATAGAGCAGCGACAGTGCCAACGAGAATTGTGTTAGTGATGGCAGAGAATGTAGCAATTCGATAGGGTGATAAGCGATCGCTCAAGGCTCCCCCAACTAATGTAAGTAATGCCCGTGGAACTGCTGCTGCTAGTAAGACAGTCCCGATTGCCACTCCCGATCCAGTTTTCTGCAATACAAGCCAAGTCAATGCCACAACCCAGAACTGTACAGCACAGAGAATAAGTGATTGTCCCAGCCAGAGCAGACGAAAGTTGGGGATTTGTAATGGATGCTTCGCCATCTGTTCCTCATCAATGAAATCGGAAACACTTTTTTTAATCGAATGTTCGTTATAAAATGATGCAGCAGTTAAGAGAAATATTTGGCTGCTGCATCACTTCTACTCCTCACCTCCTAACAATTGGAAGGGAATTTTCGTGAAATAGCCTTTTCGAGCCGATTCACTAGAACAGAACTGGTAGTGCTTTCAAGCCATGCACATCTTGAGAAGAAACAAACTCTAACACTGCACCCGGTTCGATTCGCAAATTTGGTAGCCGCTCCATGACTGCCTGCAACCCGATTGTGGCTTCCAGCCGAGCGAGAGGCGCTCCCAAGCAAAAGTGAATGCCATTGCCAAAAGCAACATGTTCATTTGGTTGACGGTCAATTGCAAACTCATCCGCCCGCTCAAACTGCTGTTCATCCCGGTTTGCCGATCCCAGGCAGACTAGAATCAGTTGTCCTGCTCGAATCGTTTGGTTACCAATTTGGGTTTCAACTTTCGTGAAGCGAGGAATGATTTGGGCAGGTGAGCGGTAGCGCAGAACCTCTTCAATTGCCAAGGGTAGCAAGGCTCGTTCATTCTTTAGTCGCTCATACGCTTTTGGGTACTCATGGAAACAGACGATCGCATTTGCCAGCAGGTTTGTCGTAGTTTCATTACCAGCTACCAGCAGCACCATGCAGAAATCCACAAGTTCTTGAGCGGAGAGCTTTTCGCTTCCCTCATGAGCCGCAATTAGATCGCTGACCAAATCGTTACCGGGCTTACCCCGTCGTTGCTCTAACAGATGGCGGAAGTAATCACCCATTGCCCGATACGCAGAGAGATCTTCTGCGACAATACCGTCTGACCAGTGCTTGAAATCCTCACGCTCTTCAACGGGAATGCCTAGAATCTCAGCAATGACGATTACAGGTAAGGGTGTGCTGAAATCATGAATAAAGTCCATCCGCCCTTGTCCTTGTACGCGATCGATGAGTTCATGGGTAATCTCAGTCATCCGTGGTGCAAGTAACTCGACACGCCGCTGTGTGAACACTTGCGCTACCAACGTGCGGAGCGATCGATGTTTGGGTGGATCGGTAAAGTTGAGGCTTTGGGTGAAGTCAGTCTGTTCAGGGGGATGCGGAACTTTGGACGAGAATGTGTGCCAATCGCTAAGTACATGCTTGACATCCTGGTAACTGAATATCACCCAACTTTCGCGAGTAGGATCGTAAAAGACGGGAGATTCGCGACGCATCTTGGCATACCAAGGAAAGGGGTTGCCGAAGAGTTGGGAGTTTTGCTTTTTGTCGATCGACTGTTGATTCAATTGCATTTTGTATCTCCTAGAATCTAAACATCAAGAAAATTCACAGGTCAAATTAACCGGATGAATGTTGCATCAAGCAGACGTTCATCGGTTGTGCAAACACGCAAATGAAACAAAATCTCGTTACATCAATCGTGTTCTTGTGCCATCGCTAACAGCGCATCCACAACTTGAGTTCGTAATGGCTCATCAAGTGTCCCTAACCGGAAAGTCTCAGCAAACCACAATCCATCGATCGCTAACTGAATGATAGTTGCCCGTACAGGGTCAATTCCACTCGTTTCCAGTTTTTGCCGCCAGCGTTGTTCATAAGCCTGAACGGGTTGTAGCAACTCTGGATTCGTGGCGACTACTGTAGATAAACTCGCAACTAAAGCAAGCGATTGCTGATGCGATCGCAGGGTTGCTCGTACATACGCTCTGACCCACTGACCGGGTGTACCAGGGTCTGCATCACGATCGAACTCCTCTTGCAAAATAGTTTCAAAATCAAGCACCAATTGTTCGATTAAGCCTGCAATTAATGCATCCTTGTTGGGGAAGTGATAAAGTAGCCCCCCTTTGCTGACTCCAGCTTGCTGAGCTACTGCATCCAGAGTTAATGCTTCCACGCTCTTATCCAGAACAACTTGACTGGCGGCTTGTAGGAGAGCATGACGAGTTGCTGAGCGTGCTTTTGACTTCTTAGTACCAATCATAGGAACAGAGGTTGTTCTCAAAGCGGTTAGGAAGTAGCACATTACCTAGTCGCTGAACTATACCGTCTAGGCGGTGTACTAACCATAAGATTACTATACCGTCTAGACGGTTTTTAATCAAGAGGTAATTCTCTATCTTTGGGAGGATAGTTAATCATCCTCCTTGCCAAACAGTTCTAACAACCCCACTGTACCTACGAAAAAAGTATAAGTGCCATATTGTATTGGCATTTTGTTTCTTGAAGGTGCGTAAAAAGCTGCAATAATTCCTTCAACGAAATGGATCGTAACGGCAAAACGCTCAACCCAAAAAACGGGAGTAAGCGTCTCTGGGACCTGGCTGTTCGTGAGTTGTGCATAAAGATTCCACAATTCCAATCCCATTGCACTTACCATAAGAATTATGGATATAACTTTTATAAGAGTAGAGAATTTGTTCCTGACAGACTTGAAATCCATGTGATTAGGGTGAGATACTGTGTCAATCAATCAGAACTCTATCAGACAACTTGTACTCAAGTTTATAATTCGCCTCCTAATTGGAGAAGACAAACTCCGTTTTTACGAAACTGTAGATTGGCAATCCCAGAGCGATCGCTTCCGAAAAACCAACCTAATTTATCCACAATATTACAGCAGTCAGAATTTTCATGGTATTGAAGGTGGTTACCTTAATTGTGTAGCAGCTATAACTTATGATATTGTCACGGCATTTGCTTCGCCACCTAACGAGATTCGGATTCGCAAGCAGTTAATAGCTGCAATTAAGTCTCAGCCAACAAGGATTCTCGATCTTGGATGCGGTACGGGTTCCAGCACGTTGATGCTAAAGCAAAATTTTCCGCAAGCAGAAGTCATAGGATTGGATTTGTCGCCA
Organism: Scytonema sp. UIC 10036; assembly: GCF_009725235.1. The sequence goes on along the minus strand of NZ_WJFC01000017.1, from coordinate 28,139 downwards.
TATATGCTAGTTGTAGCAGATTACAAAGCGCAGCAAGCGGCAGTAAACATACAATGGCTGCATGGACTTGCCGAAACTACCAATTTAGAAGAAGCTTCTTTTGATTTAGTGACAGCATCCTTTTTATTACACGAAACGCCACCCAATATTTCTCAGCTAATTTTACAAGAGTGTTTCCGCTTAATTAAACCGGGCGGACAATTGATTATTTTAGATGGAAATCAAAAACGGTTACGTCATGCGGGATGGTTAATCAGAATTTTTCAAGAACCTTATTCAAAAGTTTATGCGGCAGGGAGCGTAGATGATTGGATGAAGGCAGCTCAATTTGAAAATGTAGAAACAAAATACATTGGTTGGATTAACCAGGTAACATCTGGTGTTAACAGGGTCAGCCCATCTAATTTAGTATAATTTGAGCTTGGTATATCAAAAGGTTTACCGTTAAGAGTGGGCAACCATTCCAACACCACTATACTTTGTTCGCAACCAGTCTTTTTGATAGTTCAAAACTGTACTTAAGTATAGGTACAAAGTACAGGAGATTGTCTTATATTGATATTAAAACACAGCGAGTATCTATATACTATTCAAAATAGAGCTTAATATTTTTCTTAAAAATAAAAACTAATGTGTAAAAGAGTACGAACCTTCCTATTAGTGAATTTTAAGTCAGACAGCTGATAAAACTGGAACCAAAAGAATAGCGATTTGCTTGGCAGAAAGCAGTGGAAGAGGCTAGCAGAAAAATACTGTCTGCTAAAAAAATAGTGATGGGTAAGTGAACTAACTTAGAGTGGTGGTATATGGAAGTATGGGTAAATTTGGAATTTGGCGATGGTAACTTTGAGCGCGGGTTTAGTAAAATCAATCTTAAGGTAACGTTAGCAAATGCAGAGTGTAATCTCACACAACTAGAACTGCAATTATCTCCAGATGAGGAAATTCCAGTTTTTTATCAACGTTGGAAAGAGCAATACTACTCGTTACTGAGCCATTCTAGAGGCAAGTTTAAAAATAGCCAAGTCACTCATGTATCCAAAACTGATTGTCATCATTCAGTTGAGCGTTTACGCCATCAACTTCATCAGTGGCTTCACCCTATTGAGTTAGAATTAAAGCAAGCACTGCCACAAAATCCCCAGCAAGAAATTCGTTTGGTTGTTCATACTGAGAAAATTGCATCACACACAACTAAGGACATCTTACATCGACTCCCTTGGCAAGAATGGGATTTTTTGGCTCAAAAGTTTTCTTGTGAAGCGGCTGTCTGTTTTCAATCTTGTATTGCCAGTCCTGCCGCATTTGAGGAATCATCAATTGCTGGTAAAATTAGAAGAGCTAGGATTCTCAGTATTTTTGGAGATAGTACAAATATTGACACCAGTACAGATAAAGAATTGCTCCAAAAATTACAGAAACGAGCAGCAGAACTCATCTTTCTTACTGAACCAAATCGTTCAGATTTTAACGCTCTTTGGGAAGAACCTTGCGACATTCTGTTTTTTGCAGGTCATAGCGAAACTCAAGATGATGGTCAAAAAGGTGTCATCAATATTAATCCCAAAGATAGTTTAAGTTTAGAAGAAATCAAAAGAACCCTGAGAGCAGCAATTAACAAAGGTTTAAAATTAGCCATATTCAATTCTTGTAATGGTCTGGGTTTAGCAAAACAATTGGCAGACTTAAATCTTCCCTACATCATTGTCTGGCGCGAAGAAGTACCAGATAAATTAGCACAAAAATTTCTCCAATATTTTTTAAGTTCTTTTTCCCAAGGGGAATCTTTATTTAATTCAGTCCGACAAGCCAGAGATAAGCTCTGTGAACTTGCAGATGACAAAGATATTGCCAAGCAGTTACCGGGGGTTAGCTGGTTGCCAATTATCTGTCAAAATACCACTCTCGCTCCACCGAGTTGGGAAGATTTGGGAGGAATTTCTGGCGAACTTCCTGAGTGTCCTTATCAAGGTTTATCTGCATTTCGCCAGGAAAACGCAGATTTCTTTTTTGGTAGGGAGAAGTTTATTGGTAAGTTAGTGGAAGCTGTTAACAGCAACTCGTTAGTTCCTGTAGTTGGTGCTTCTGGGAGTGGAAAGTCTTCTGTGGTGTTTGCAGGGTTGATTCCTCGTTTAGAAGCTACTGGGAATGTAGAAATAATCAGTTTTCGTCCGGGAAAAAATCCTTTTGATGCTTTGGCTGTAGCATTGAGTAAATATTACCAGACTCTGGTAAAAATACAAACAAAAGCATCAGGAGAACAGAACAGCTCTTTAGCGGAACTAGAATCTGAGGTTAACTTGCGACGTGATGAAACAGTATTACATTATTGTATCGAAAATATTATTAGTTCCTCAGGATATCGGCGTTTGGTGTTAGTAGCAGACCAGTTTGAAGAACTTTACACTCTTGCTACTCAGGAAGAACGCCACAGTTTTTTAAAGTCATTGCTTTTAGCTGTAAGATATGCTCAAACGTTTACGCTGGTATTGACGTTGCGAGCAGATTTTTTGGGAATTGTGCTTGACGATCGCTCCATGGGAAAGGCTTTGCAGCAATACTCCCCATTGTTACTGACTCTAATGGATTCTGAGGAATTGCGAGATGCGATTGAAAAACCAGCTTTAAAAATGAAGGTGGAACTGGAGGAGGGGTTAACAAGTAAACTCATTAATGATGTGGGCAATCACCCTGGTCGTTTACCAATGCTGGAGTTTGCCTTAACTCAACTCTGGTCGAAACAGAATAATTGGTATTTGACTCACAAGGCTTATGAAGAAATTGGCGGTTTAGAAAAAGCTTTAGCAAAATATGCTTCGTTTGTCTTAAATCCGCTATCTGCTGTGGAGAAACAACAAGCTGAACAGGTATTTATTCAGTTAGTGCATCCTGGGGAAGGAACGGAAGACACCAAACGTGTGGCAACTCGCGCTGAGGTGGGGGAAGAAAATTGGGATTTAGTCCAACGCTTGGCTGATGCGCGTTTAGTGGTGACTGGGTGGGATGAAACTGAGAAAATAGAAACAGTAGAAATTGTTCATGAAGCATTAATTCGGGAATGGGGCACTCTGCGAAAGTGGATAACAACTAACCGTGAGTTTCGGATTTGGCAAGAAAGGTTCAAGCAAGATGTACGTGACTGGGAAAATAGTCATCAAAATCCACAAGCCTTGTTGCAAGGAACGCGGCTAGCCGTAGCAGAAGATTGGTACAAACAACGGGGAGATGAACTAACACCACGAGCGCGAGATTTTATTACCGCTAGCATCAAAAGGCAGAAACAAGAGCAGCAAAAACAGAGGCAGAGACGACAGCTAATTACTTTTGGGCTGACTGGTGGTTCGCTAGTAGCCTTGATGCTAGCTGGGGGAGCTTGGTGGCAATGGCAGAATTCAGCCCAAAGTGAAGTCAAAGCTATTAGCGAATCATCAGCAGCGCTATTTGCCTCAAATCAAAAGTTGGATGCGCTTATAGAAGCAATCAGGGCGAGGCGAAAACTGCAAAAGTTAGGTATGGTGGACGCAAAAACTCAGAATCAGGTTGAATTAGTACTCCGGCGGGCAGTTTATGGGGCGGTAGAGTACAACCGCTTGTTAGGGCACAACAGTGAAGTTAAAAGCTCAGCTTTTAGCCCAGATGGCAACATAATTGCTTCAACAAGTGATGACTATAGCGTCAAACTGTGGAGCAAAGAGGGTATGTTGCTGACAACCCTACAGGGGCACAAGGGTACGGTTTACAAAGTTGCTTTCAGCCCGGACGGTGAGACTCTAGCTTCAGCAAGTGCAGACAAGACTATTAAACTATGGAAGCGGGACGGCACGGCGATCGCTACTCTTAAGGAACATGAGGCTGGGGTTTTAGATGTTGCTTTTAGCCCTGACGGCAACATAATTGCTTCAACAAGTGATGACAGTAGTGTGAAACTCTGGAAAGTGTCGGGGAGGATACCTACCTTATTAGCTACCTTTAAGGGACATGGAACTTCGGTTCAGGCAGTTGCTTTTAGCCCCGACGGGAATACCATCGCCTCGGCTAGTGGGGACAGCACTATCAAACTATGGAATAAGAACGGCGCGCTGTTGACCACGCTCGCTCGGCATAAAAGTGTAGTTTGGGATGTTGCTTTCAGCCCTGACGGTAAGACTCTTGCCTCGGCTAGTGGAGACACCACTGTTAAACTGTGGAACAAGGATGGCACGTTGCTAAAAACTCTGGAGGGACATCAAGCTCCCGTTTCGGGAGTTGCTTTCAGCCCTGACGGGAAAACTCTAGCTTCGGTAAGTTGGGATAACACTCTCAAGCTCTGGAACAAAGACGGCAGTTTGTTGACTACGCTTAATGGACATAGCGATCGGATTTGGGGAGTCACTTTTAGTCCTGATGGCAAAACTTTAGCCTCGGTTGGAGACAAGACTATCAAACTTTGGAAACTAAATAGTGCTTTGCTAACGACTTTCAGAGGTCATACTGCTCCGGTTATCGGAGTTGCAATCAGTCCTGATGGTAAGGTAGTTGCCTCAGGAAGTGACGATGGAACTTTAAAACTCTGGAAGCAGGATGGTATTTTACCTGTGACGCTCGATAGTAAAATTGCAGTTTATGGAGTCGTTTTCAGTCCCGACGGTAGTGCGATCGCATCGGTGGGCTTGGACAACACAGTCAAACTGTGGAACAAAGATGGCACTTTGCTAAATACTCTTAAGGGACACAAAACTGGTAATTGGGGAGTTGCAATCAGCCCCGACGGGAAGACTATCGCTTCGGCGGGTTGGGACAGCACTGTAAAACTATGGAACAAAAACGGTACCTTGTTGAAAACTCTTGAGGGGCATCTACAACCGATTTGGGATGTTGCTTTTAGCCCTGACGGTGAGATGATTTCCTCGGTCAGTGCAGACAATACGGTGAAACTGTGGAACAAAAACGGCACTTTGCTGAAAACGCTTGAGGGGCACAAAGCAGGGGTTTGGGGACTTGCAATCAGCCCCTGCGGCAATATAATTGCTTCTGCAAGTGACGACAAGACGGTCAAACTCTGGAAGCGAGACGGTACTTTACTGACCACTCTTGAAGGACATGGGGCTACGGTTTTTGAAGTGGCTTTCAGTCCCGATGGCAAGATGATTGCTTCAGCAAGTGCAGACAAAACCGTCAAAGTGTGGAAAGTGGAGACAGGCAAGTTGCCTGTTTTACTGGCTACTCTTAATGGACACAGTGGTAAGGTTTGGGGAGTTGCTTTCAGTCCTGACAGTAAAAAGCTCGCCTCAGCAAGTGAGGACAAGACAGTGATTCTGTGGAATTTGGATCGAGTTGTCGATCTAGATAAGGTAATGGCATATGGTTGCGATTGGGTGCGCGATTATCTGGAAACTAACCCCAATATTAGTGAGAGCGATCGCACTCTCTGTAACGGTATCGGAATTCAAAAATGAGTTTCAATTCCCCGAACTATCTAATCTCTACAAACCTTTGAACTGAGCATCTGTCAGGAGTTGGGGGCTGGTACCGCCAGGGATGATATAGTTTGCGCCAATTCGTGCTTTGTAAGTAGAGTAAACCTGGTAGACGGTCGAGCCTATGGTGTGAGTGCTGTCGCCACGACCTCCACCAAAGATAGCCCAGTCCGTCTCTTTATCGATATTGAAGTAACAAAGCATTTTAATCTGGGGTTTGACCGAGAGATAGTCGAATATTTCTACAATCCACTGACCCTTTGCGCCAACATTGTTACTACCGTAGTTAACGCTGCTTGTGCCATACTCTGGGATTGCTAGGGGCTTGCCGTAGCCTGAGAGGCGGTTAATCATGTCATCCAGCAGCGCAATGGGAGGTGTCCAATTTGACCAAGACTGGCTGGTGCCCCAGTTGTAGGCGTCAATACCGACCCAATCAACATAGCTATCACCTGGCCAGTAAGACTCAGCTTTGTGGAGCGGCGTACCAACATCGACGTTCATAGGTGCCCACATCCACTGCAAATGATTACTATCGATACCTTTATTTTTGAAGACCGTCCAAACATGTCGCCACATATTGATATAGTCAGTAGGCGTGTTCTGGGAGTTTTTATAACTGGCAGACCAGGGGTACCAGTCGCCGTTCATCTCATGGGCAAACCGCAGGTAGACACGGCGGTCGTCAGCATCACCGTATACACCGCCAGAACCTGCGAGAAAGCTCTTCATACTATCAGCCCAATCGTTTAAATAGCGATCGTAGTTGCCGTTGGCAATCAGCGCGTCGATATTCGGCGGTGCATAGCGATTTTTGTCGTCAGTGAAGACCTCCCACGTCACTATAGGTACGTTCCTACTATCCCAGATATTTTTCATCCTGGTGAAAGTGTCCTGCTTGTTGTTCGGGTCCCAGCTTGTAAACATGACCTGCACGGCGTGCTTTTTACCCAACCAGGATTCCATGTCGTTGATATTGGCGTAGCCAGGGAAGCAGCCTAAGAGCATATTGTTATGCGGACGGGTGCCCTGGTTGATTTCAAAGCCGCTCACTGAGGGTCGATCGGCAGCGCCCGGTGTGAAGTCCACTACAATCTGCCCCCTGGCATTTGAGGTTACCACAAATTCTTCAGCGATCGCCTTATTGATGCCCCCAGTTTGGGAGAAAATATCATAATCCCACAAAACTCGCGTACCGTTAATCGCAACGTTAAATTTGCGCTTCCCTACTGAACTCCAATAGTGTTCGTTAAAGTGAAGCTTGACAGTATGGATGACGTTCGGGGTCAAGTTCGTAAAGGTGTAGGTGAAGGTGCCGTACCGTTCGGTTTGATAAACTTCCTGATTTGCCGGGTAATAGACACCGCTACCATCGACGGGAGCGTTGCTCGACGCGGTTTGACCGCCACTGTAGTAGGCATCTGAGCCATAGATTCCGATCGCTCCTCCACCAGCATTGACGCGAATTGAGGTCACCATAAAATTCTCCTGAGGAACTACACTTTTAGTTATGTTGCAAAAACTGTTTGAGATGAGTTTAACTAAGGTTGACTTCTGTACCAAGTTGGGCGATTGTCAGCTAAAAGTTAATAAACAAGAGCCAAAAGATAAGTATCACAAGTTGGTTTCTTTGTACAGTTCTGCGGAGGCAGGTTTCGTCTGTATAGCCGCGATTTATAATCGCTATGGATAAATTAAATTTGACCTTGAGTCTGGACAAGATTACTACGTATTCTCTCACAATTCAACTAGGATTGCTATAGAAGTAACTTCACCGGAACTTTACCGGAATTTTACTATATTTATAATTTATAGTGATCGGTCTACACTAGCTATAAAAGGCAACTCAAACTTCTACTCAATGAAAAATTCAAATAAAAAATTAATACGAAATTCCTCACCATGATTTGGCGATTTCCTGACTTCTTCAAAAAATGGGTAATCAGATCAACTCAGGCTTCAATAAGCTATTCTACACTTTGTCAAAACTGCCTATCTGTCACAAATACCCGAACCCTTATCTAGATGAAGATTATGAGAATTTATTTCCCCTAACCTGTAACAAATACTGGCTGGAATTCTTCAAGAAATGTTTCTTGATTTTTCTCGTTACTGCTTGAGTAATTAGATAATTTAATAAATTCATTTAGGATTTTCTGATGAAAAATTTATCGAAGAAGGGAACGGGGAACGGGGAACAGGGATGCTTTTACTTCGTAAAAGCATTCATGTGAGATCGTTCCAGTTCCCTGTTTTAGAGGGGTCTAAAACCCCCTCTTCTATAAGTTCGCCGTGTAGGTTGGGGTTTAAATCCCCATATGTTACAGTCTGTTCCCTGTTGCCTGTTGCCTTTTAATTCCAGATGCCTTTGCTCATGCATAATTCTAGTTCTGAAAGTTTTGATGATTAACTAATGTTATGACTTCGCTAGAAAATAAAAGAAATCGCGACTACACTTTAATCATTGACAAAAGTGGTAGTATGTCTACCCCAGACCAATCGGGTGGAAGAAGTAGATGGGACATAGTTCAAGAGTCTACCTTAGCTCTAGCAAGAAAGTGCGAACAGTTAGATCCAGACGGTATTACTGTTTATGTTTTTTCAGGACGCTTTCAAAGGTATGACAAAGTAACCTCGAGTAAAGTTACACAAATTTTCCAAGAAAACGAGCCGACCGGCAGAACTAACCTTGCATCTGTACTTGAGGATGCGATAAATAACTACTTTCAGCGTAAGGCTACTGGACACAGCCAGCTTGAAGGTGAAACTATTTTAGTGATGACAGATGGAGAGCCAGACGATTGTAAAGCTGTGATGGAGACGCTTGTCAAGGCATCACGTCAAATAGAACGGGATGAAGAACTGGCAATTTCAATGATTCAAGTTGGCTCAGATCCCCAGGCAACCAAATTCCTTAAGATATTGGACAATCAACTGCAAGAAGAGGGCGCGAAATTTGACATTTGTGACACAGTTACCCTAGATGATTTGGAAGATATGAGCCTTACAGACGTCCTGTTAAACGCAATCCATGATTAAAGATGTACAGCGATAACATAATCAGCACCTATGAAACAGGAGATGTGAGATATGTTAGAAAACCGTGACTACACCATCATTATTGATAAAAGTGGTAGTATGTCTACTCCAGACCAACCGGGTGGTAGAAGTAGATGGTTGACAGCACAAGAGTCAACTTTTGCTTTAGCAAGTAAATGCGAACAATTTGACCCAGATGGGATCACAGTTTATCTGTTTTCAAGCAGATATAAACGTTACGACAATGTGACATCAAGTAAGGTAAAACAAATTTTTCAAGAAAATGATCCCTCCGGTAGCACTGATATGGCAAGTGTACTCAAAGATGCAACAAATAGCTATTTTGAGCGCAAAGCTACTGGTCAGACTAAACCCGCAGGTGAAACCATTTTGGTAGTAACAGATGGTGAACCAGACGATCCCGACGCACTGGAGAAAGTGATTATTGCGGCTTCTGGGCGAATGGAACGGGATGAAGAGCTAGCAATTTCTTTTATCCAAGTTGGCACAGATCCGCAAGCAACTCAATTTCTCAAACACCTAGATGACAAACTACAAAGCAATGGAGCAAAGTTTGATATATGCGATACAGTTACGATGGAGGATATGGAAGAAATGAGCCTATCAGAAGTGCTGCTGAACGCGATTCTTGACTAAAAAGGTGTTTACTGAAGCTGTTACTTGGAGACAAATATCTATGAATATAGTGGACAAAGCATGGGAAATGCTGAAAAACGTATCCCCTGATTTAATAATTGAATCTTTTTTAGAAAAGCTCAAACCTATTTTTGAGGAGAACAAGGATTTGTCTGACGACGAGCTTATGACAAAGATGCTTGAAGCTATCAAGAATGAGAAACTCTTTGGAGAAATATTAGCGCAAGCCGCTGCCTATGCCTTAAATAATCCAGTTTCAATGGAAGAAGCAAGCAAGGAGGTTGAAAGTAGTTACAACAATTTGGAAACAGAGGAAGAAGAGCAGCCAGAACGCAACCAAGAGGAGATATTAATGCAAAATACTTAAAAAATGTAAAATTAGGCAGATTAATCGTAGTATTCTTATAGAGAGGGCAAAAAATATGTATTACGCGATAGCTCGCGCTTTATCTGTAACAGTGCGATGGGCTATAAATGTGTATAGACGGAACACGAGAAATTAGGAATGATCCCTCCGGTAGGACTCATATGGCAAGTTTACTCAAAGATGCAACAAATAGCTGTTTTGAGCGCAAAGCTGTTGGTCAGACTAAACCCAATGGTGAAACCATTTTGGTGGTAACAAATGGTGAACTAGACAATCCTGAAGCACTGAAGAAAATGATTATTGAGGCTTCTGGGCAAATGGAAAGGGATGAAGAGCGAGCAATTTCTTTTATCTAAGTAGGCACAGATCCGCAAGTGGCTCAATTTCTCAAACACCTAGATGATGAACTACAAAGAGCTGGAGCAAAGTTTGATATATGCGAGACAGTTTCGATGGAGGACATGGAAAAAATGAGCATATCAGAAGTACTGCTCAACGCAATTCTTGATTCAAAGAGTTTTATTTACAGCTTGGAAAAAGACGAGATGTGAGACACTAAGGTTAAGTTGCAGTTTTCTTTATCCCTGATTAATACAGTTGTCAAATTGAGGTAAAAAATCTATGAATATCGTAGATAAAGCTTGGGAAATAGTTAAAAAAGTCAATCCACAATTGGCTCTTGAATCTTTTCTGGAAACTCTCAGACCTGTTTTTGATCGGCACAGTCATTTATCTAAAAATGAAATCTTTACAAAGATGCTTGAGTATATAAAGAATGAAAAACCTTTTGGAGAAAAAATAGCGCAAGCTGCCGAAATAGCTCTAGAAAAAAGAGTTTCACAAGAGGAAGCTAGTAAGAACATTGAAAGTTACGCTTTAGAAGAGGAGGAATCCGATGAGCGTGAAACTACTAAGCAAATAGAACAACCGCAGTCCTTGTAGCAGTAAGATTTTTGAGTCAATTTAGTAGAAAACAATAATATTATTCTAGGGAGACAAGATGGAATTTTTAGTTGGTGCCGTAGTTGTATTAACATGGTGGAGTGTAAAATATCTATCCTCACAGGATTCCTCACAGGATTCCTCACAGGATTGGGAGGGATATTTATCCTCACAGGATTTCTCACAGGATTCCTCGCAGGAGTGGGAGTGATAGGCTAACTACAACAGGTGTGGAAGATCTCTTGAGAGCGTACATAGCTTAGCAGCTATGTACGTTGGTCACCAATTAACTTGGATAATTATATTCTTGCATTATGAGGTTTTTTGGAAAATCTGGATCTTCATCATCAACAGATGAAGCAGATCTTCCACCCTTGCTATCTATCAGTTTCAAATAATTATTCAATAGAGTTTGCATTTTGGGTGTAAGATACTGGGGTTGGATTGTTTTTACAACCTCTATCCAGTCATTGTGAGTTGGTGATAAACCATCTGACCAATAAACTGTTTCTTTCACAAGTTTATCCAACTCGGCTCCCGAAAATCCCCTAGTTTTGTTTGCTAGGTCATTGAGAGTACTTTCATCAATAGGTGAGAGGAGTTCATAATACTTAGCTTTCGTCTGGATGATCTCCCTACGTTCCTTGGTGTTTGGTGGCATAACGATAAAAATTTCATCGAAGCGGCCTGCTCTAAATAGTTCAGGAGGAAGCTTGCTTCGATCGTTAGAAGTGGCTATCACAAAGATAGGATAGTTGTGGTCATTCAACCAAGATAAGAACATACCAAACTGCCGCGTCGAAACTCCCGAACTGTCGCCCCCAACTCCAGAAAAAGCTTTTTCAATTTCATCTATAAATAGGAGGTTAGGCGCTGACGCTTCAATTGCTCTCAATGCCTGATATGTATTACTTTCTGATTCACCTACGTACTTGGCTTGCAAACGCGAAATTTCAAAGTTAATTTGTGGGACTCCCCATTCCTGTGCGATCGCCTTAGCAATAAATGTCTTCCCGCACCCAGGATAACCTTCCAAGAGGATAGCACGCGGACGGAGCTTAGGTTGAAGAGTATCTTGCTCAAACCATTTTTTGCGTTCTTTAACCCATTTTTTAATTTCTTCTAAGCCCCCAACATTCTGAAACCCCTGCCCTTGAGGAGCATCATATTCCAAAACTCCAGTTTTCCTAATTTCTTGTTTTTTGACTTCTACAAGTAGCCGACCTGCTTCTTGAGGGTTTAACCATAAATCACGTGTTTTGATTAGCCTTCCTACTTGCTCTGCTGCTTGGAATGGCATTCCTTGAGCTTGTTTTGAGAGACTTTTGGCAATATCATGACTAATCAATTTTTTGTCAGCAGCTACTTGGAATACACTTTCATAGAGTTCTTCAGCATTTGGTAAAGCTAAATCTAAAATATGAACGCTGTTACGAAGGATCACTGGAATCGACCAATATGCACCCACAACAATTAAACTCATTCTTGGTCTGGGTCTTTTTTGATCTAAGGCAATAACTAATTCCTTAAGCTGGCGAGCTTCTTTATCAGTATCAGGTTTTATAAACGTTGACCATTCTGGTAAAAGGTAAGTATGTTGCCTGTCAGCTTGGGAATCATCTTTGCTTTGCAACTGCTCGTCTAAGAAATTCAGGGCTTTCTGAATAGGGGCTTTTGAATCAGAGGGAGAATCTAACTTTTCCCAGAAGTATTTACTTTTGTCCTTTGAGTCCATTGAAAGGTGCTCAAAGTGTTTTAAACCGCTCCATCTAACAAGTTTACCATCTCTAATCTCCTTTGAGTCAGAAATAAGGGATTGGTGGGCTTCGATCACACACCTCATGGCTCGGCTCTCTTCTGGGGAACGTAAAAAAATGAGAGGGTATTGTGAGCGTAATAAATCCTGAAGGTCACTTTTACATTTATCGTAAGGTAGTTGTTCCATAGTTAGTTACTAAAAATCAGCTTTGCCTGTAGCGTCTTCTACCGAAATCGAGCTTGTTTGTTTTGAGAGGGTTTTTGTTTTGGGTTCCCAAGGAAAAATGTCACTAGGTTTGGTGGCATTTGTGGGAATTTTTTCTCTCTTTGGAGTTGGTTCGTTAGGTGTGGAAATCTCTGTTGAGATAGGGATCGATTTAGGTTGTGGAGGAATTTTTGCTGTGTCTGGAGATTGTTCGAGGTATCCGGGGATCTCTTGATGTTTCAATTTTGTGGAGTTACCCTCCAGCATATCAAAAGCCACCCTGACAAATGAATTTCCCAAATTATCGAGTTGATCTTCTTTCAGGAAAGATTGGATCTCAGCCCGTGCTGTTGGTGTTATAGTTCCGCGCTCGTCGAACCCAGTTTCCAAAACTGCTATGTATTGCTCAATTCCCATCCAATCAGCAAGTTTCCTCAATTCCTGCTTCTTACGGTCATCCATTATTCCCATTGCTGCCAATATTTTGTAGCAAAGACTTATCAACAGTAGTTTTTCTGAACCAGAATACGGCGCTGTTAAGCTTGATACTCGAGCTTTGGTAAACTCTGCGGCTTTAACAGGATTATTGCTTATTTTTTCTAAAAGTAACCGTGCTATTTTATCTGACTTATTTTCTAAAGTACTAAGTTGAGTGAGAGTTGAGATTAACTGTTCTTTCTTGATATTGTCTATTGAAGGATTAACTTTTGTGACATAAACCAACACTATGACCAAATTTGCCAGAAAGACTGAAGGAGGTGTGATATCGGGTTGGCTGAGAGCCTCTTCAATTACTGGCGACAACAGTTTTTCAAAATTAGAGCCAATTAGGTTAGTGTTCATAAAATCTATCCAAGTAATAGCAGAAGTTCGCTAAGCAATGAACGAAAGTACGTAGAAAAATCAAAATTGCAATAAAGGATATGACATAATTATTTCACTTTATTTAGATTAATCTCGCAATTTAAAAATATGGTATAAACTCAAAACTCAACCTTGTTTTCATTAAATCTCAGATATTTAATTTTTGCCCAACCATTTGGGTTTATATCAGTAATAAAAATTTTTACATTCTCAGGAAGGCTTGTAACAATTTGCGCTCCTCCATTCTGATCAGCCTATAGGTAAAATCCATTGCCACAATTAACTCTATCAACCTGACAATTATTATGCGATCGGACTGTCAGAGCCTTTACGATCTCTGTTAATACTGTTCATGGTCTGATACAACAGAATTCTTGCATTGCCTCCTTAAGCATGGCAAATCTAAACATAGTTTATGAGAGCAATTCATGCTTGTCGATACAGATAAGGTCTTAAAAGTTCATATAATGTTCACCTAATCTTCACATCAGGGATCAGCTATTCGTAATGAATTGCAGTGGCGAAAATGGGCGAGGTGAAAAAAGTATTACAATTTACTTGCCAATAGCAGTAAATGCAGCCCAATAATAAGGAGATTCAAATGGTTTATTGCTCGTTAAATTTTCTGATTGCGGTCTGTTTACTCTAACCTCACGATCTTTGGTGATATCTAGAGGCTGTAAAGAACTTTGCCATTTTTCTAAATCTTCCCACGTTATATCCCGCAGCCACTTTTGCGCTTGGTTTAGTGCTACTGCTATGGAAACATCTTGACCGAGAGTAAAAGCTTCTTGGAGATTCTGCAAGAATTTTATCATCAAATATGCTGTAGATTTATCGTTGACTGTCCACAGACTACTGACTACACAGGAACTTCCAGCATAGAGAAAGCCACTAGGTAAACCAATATATTCATCGCTCACACTAAGAATGTCTGTCATACCTGTTTCGCAAGCAGAAAGAATGACAAGACGGCATTGATTAAGGTTAAAATCTCGCTCAAAAAGATTACCTAAAGTCAAGCATTTGCTTAAATCTATGATTCTTCCATCCGGGGTTTTGAGATATTTTTCGGGGTCAGCATCAGCAGGAGAAGAAGAGACATATGCATCTGCTAGCAGCAGGAAAGAACTTTCAGGAGAGTCAAGGTTAAAATAACCGTGACAAGAGAAGTGAAGATAATTCACCTGTTGTAGGTTTGGTAGAGCTTGAGCGATAGATGCTTTGGTAGCTTGGCTTTTGGACAACACTTGGTGAGAAGAGAACAGAGGCAAAATATTTTCTACTTCCACGTTGGTATATCCAAGGTCTTCTGTTGGGTTTTGAATTGCAAAAATAGATTGGAAATTTGGGCGTTCTCGTTCTTGTATCTGTTGTAAAAGTTGGCAACTTGGAGCATAACTTACACCATTTGAGAATTGTTCAAACAAGAATTGTCCATTAGGTAACGGGAGTGCGTGTAGAGGAAATAGGTGTAGGAATACATGAGGAATGAGGATAAGACACGAGCAAGATTTTGGTATCTTATCGAGGATATCTTCTATTTGTAATATTGTAGCTAAATGAGTGAAGTGAGAGTTGAAACTATTGCTCCACGCAGTTCTGTTTTGATAGTAGTCAGTAAAATACTTTTGAAAATAGTCCAGCAAATCATTTCTCAGGCTATCCTGCTTGGATGTATTTAGTCTTTGGAGATGGCTACGAGTTATAATAAAAGTCTCACAGCCCGTGGTGGTAATATACCACTGGATAATCGCAGTCTGTTCATTCAAATTGGCTTGAAACTGCTTTAAATTAAAGCTAGAACCAATTAGCAAATATTTGTCTTGCAATTCATTGCGCTGCTGTCGCAATTCCTGAAGATGTTGGGCTAAAGCTCTGGGATTTATTGCTGTGCCATTTTGAATTTTATCTTGTCCTATGGCAATTTCATTTCGCAGTTGTTTTAGTTGCTGAACGACATCTGTAGGAAAAATAGTTTCAGAGTCACGGTTGAGGATAAGTTCAACTAAGTTGCGGGTTTTGCTCCGTTCAGCATATTCTATTGCTTTAGTAATGTTGCCCTGTGCTAGGCAAATTTCTACCATGTGGAGATAAAGCAGTTGCCATTGTTCTGCTTGTCGGCGTTTTGTCTCCGACCCAGAAATAATTTCCTCTCGCAGCAATTCTACTGTTTCAATGGCATCTCGAAAGGTGGCGTAAGCATCAGTGAACCGCTGTCCATCTTGGTAAAGAGTGCCTAGATTATATTTAGTTTCCACATAATTTATGGGGAAAGCATCGCGGGTGTAAACTTCCAAAGCGGCGCTGTATGCTTGGAATGCTCTTACGATATTCTCACCTGTGTTGCGATGTTCTCTCATCCTCCAACAAGCACCTCCCAGATTATTTTGCGCTGCAGCCCAAGAATAAGGGGAGGAATTGGGGGTTAATACTTCTAATACATCAGTGAAAGCATTGATCGCAAGTTGAATATTCTCAGCTTCATCACCAAATTTTCTGTCACGGTAGGCAGTCCCCAGATTAATTTGCGTCATTGCCCAATATTGAGGCAAGTCTTCGCGGGTTCTAACTTTCAACGCAGCAGTGAAAGCCTCGATCGCAAGTTCAATATTCTCAGCTTCATCGCCAAGTATTCTTTTACGGTAAGCATTTCCCAAATTATCTTGCGTAGTTGCCCAATATTCGGGGAAGGATTCAGAGGTGTAAACTTTCAGTACCTCGTTGCAAGCAGCGATCGCTCTTTCAAGATTGTCTGCTCGATCCCCAAGTATTCTCTCATAGTAAGCACTTGCCAGAGTATTTTGTGTTGCTGCCCATGGTTGGGGGAAGGCGTCGCAGGTATAAACTTCCAATGCGGCGTTGCAAGCAGCAATCGCTCTTTCAAGATTGTCTCCTTTATCACCGACTATTCTGTTACGGTAGATAACACCCAGATTATTCTGTATTAACGCCCATCGTTGAGGAAAGGAGTTGCGGGTGTAAACGTTCAATGCATCGGTATAGACAGCGATCGCTCTTTCGATATTCTGTGCTTTCTCGCCGAATATTCTCTCAAGGTAGGCATTCCCTAAATTATTTTGTGTTTCAGCCCAATCTAGGGGGAAGGCGTCACGGCTTCTAACTTCCAACGCGGCATTACAAGCAGTGATCGCTTTTTCAACATCGTCTGCTCGATCGCCAAGTATTCTAAAAAGATAGACATTCCCCAGATTATTTTGTATCATTGCCCATGGTTGAGGGAATGTATCGCGAGTATAAAATTCCAATGCAGCAGTGTATGCTTGGATAGCTTCTTCAAGATTATCCGCTCTGTTGCCACGTATTCTCTCAGAGTAGGCATTTCCCAAAGTAATTTGTGCCATTGCTGCCCATTGTTGATGCACCTGATGAGAGGTACAAACTTCCAAAGCATCAGTGCCGGTAGCGATCGCTTTTTCAATATTATCCGCTCGATCCCCAATAATTCTGTTACGGTAGGCAACACCCAAATTATTTTGTATCATCACCCTTTGCTGAGGGAACTTGTCACGAGTAAAAACTTCCAACGCAGCGGTGAAAGCATCAATGGCTTTTTCAAGGTTGTCTGCCGTATTACCAACTATTCTGCCCAAATAGGCAGCACCCAAATTCATTTGTGTTCCTGCCCATTCTTCAGAGCCACGGGTTCTAACTTCCAAAACGGCAGTGTGGATAGCGATCGCTTTTTCAATATTCTCTGCTCGATTGCCAATGATTCTGTCACGGTAGGCAGTCCCCATATTACTTTGCGTCATTGCCCAGTCTTCAGGGATCTCATCGCGGGTAAAAACAATGAGTGCCATTTCATAGCCAGCAATAGCAATTTCTATATTATTGGCTCTGTTACCCAAGGGAAATTGCTGAATAAGAGCGCTAAAGATTAGGATATTTCCGGCAATATCTTGTGCTTCATCTGGCGCAACTCTCGTAAGTTCGTTTGTTGCCCAATGTCGTAACACTTCTGCTAAATTTAAATTAAGCTTATCTATATTTGCTTCCAACAAAGGGTACACAACCTGCTCGTTGCCTCCCCTATCTGCTATTGCTTGCAATACCTCTAGTAAAAACTGGAGATATACATTTAAACGATCTGCGTCATCTGCATGCATTTTGATACCCTCAATTGCAAAGGTTAGTAATTATCAATTCTTGAAAATCCTTAGTGATTTCTTATCTCAAAATCTTTGCCCGCCGACAACACTGTTTCGTAGCTGAGAAGAAATTGCGTTACAACAGATCGTTCCAGAGGGCTAAGTGTAGGGTATGAGACCTCACCACACTCTACACTCAATCTCAAAAGTAAGATCTTTGAATGCAACTCAGTAAGAGTAGAAAAAACCTCAAGCTTCACCTAGCGAATTTTGCGCCGCAGCAAGAAAGAAATTTCTACCGTAGTCCATTCTTCATCTGCTGGGATATTGTTCCGCCGTACTTCCCGATTCCCATTACCTGTTAGCGCCATACTCAGTAACTGTTCTAAGGGCTTGTTCTGATTCGGTTGTTGCTCCCCAAGTACCATTCGCACGCCTTCTTGTAGCAACCAACTGAAATCAGTTGGGTAAGTTGTGGCAAAGAGTTTGAAAGTTTCAACTCCTCCCGCTGGGGAACCATTGTGAGGAAATGGCACATAGGGGAATGTTTCTGGCACATACAGTTTTATCTCTTCGCCTTGGCGTAGACCAATGCTGTGTTTACCAGTATGGAATTCTTGACTAGCACCCATAACAGGGTATATCTGCTCCACACCAGAAGCTAATCCTAAGTCGAGGATATAAATGTATATAGGCTTATTGTGAAGATTTTCGATCTCCATAATTAAGCGATCGCCATCTTCAAACACAATTTGTCCACTATCATTCTTTAGTTGAGCTTCTACATAGCTGCCATCAAAAGCTTGTCGCTTGAGAGTCAGTTTCACTTTGTTTTTGAGTAAGCTTTGGGAGTTGGGGTTCTTTAAAGCTAATACTGACTTATATCGCACAATTTTTTCTAAGTTTTCTCGCAGCATAGCTGTAGCGCCAGCCTCGTCTACAGGACGAATCGGCGCGGCTACCTGACCACCATTCCCAACTACAACCCAAGTTGGTTGATTTACGGCTCCCAACTGAGGCACAGGAGCATCAGCACCTACTTGGGAGCGGGGTGCGATAAGGTATACCATTGCATCAGCAATTTCGTCCTCCTGAGCAAAGTGTAGTAATTTCGACTCTTTAATTCGCTCAATCAAGTCTTTTTTTGCCACATCATAGTCAGTCGGTACTTGGATGTTCACCTTTAAGCGCATTTCCCCGTAAAAATGAGCTTCTTCTATTGCCCGAGTTCCTACAGCGATCGCACCGACTGAATTCTCTTCCAGAATCTCAGCATCAGATGTGACAGCACGAACAGCAGTAATTTTTACTTTGCCCAGTTTAAGAGTTTCTTTGTCAATTTGCTTGGTTGCTTCAGGGTAAATTGCCCATTCTGATTTCTCCGTCATGCCATGAGCCGCGCCAGCGCGTAAAATGACTTTGTTATGTTTGCGCTCGACAATGGATACAAAGCGTATAGGTTCAATATCATGCACGTTGAACAACTCCCGATCCTGCGCTCCCTCGATTTGTGGGTGCTGAACGGATTTATTTGCCGTCACTTGGATGCTGACAGGTTGAAAAATATCTCGGTAAGTTGTGCCTGATTGAGCTGAGCGTAATTCTCGGCATAAGAAGTACGTCAAAGCGCCGTGATCGATTTGACTATTACCTTCTCGTTTCGAGTATTCCCAAGCTGACTCCTCAGCACTACAACCAGCAATGAGAATATAGCGATCGCTCATCGGCAACCAGCCGCTAGAACCGATATCTCGCGTTCCTCCACTACTGCGAGTCGCAGACACTTGCGATAGCGGAAGTTGCTCGATTGGACGAGTGTCAGGTTCAACCCAGCGATCTCTAGCTCCGAAGGGATCGCGGACAATTCCCCCTGAATGACAGGAGTCAAAAATGAGGGTTATGTACGGAGTCTTTTCGCTCAAACGTAACAACCATTTGTAGAGTTCATCGTCAGTGATATCGCGGTTTTCATGGGGATCGCGTCCACTATCGTAAGGCATGATAGTTTCGTCCATGCCATCTGGTTTGTCTCTCTCGCGATCGGTCATCCGGGAACCATGTCCACTGTAATGAATAACTACAATATCATTGCGGTTTACTCGGTCTACCAATTCTTGTAAAGCCTTCAGGATGTTTTGTCGAGTTGCTTCCTCGTCAAACAATCGAGTGATTTGGTTTTCTGGAAAGCTAAAGTTTTCTTGCAGAACTTTGTTGATTAACTTTACGTCGTTTTCACAGCCCCTTAGTTGCTTATGCTCAGGCAATTTGGGATATTTATTAATACCTATTAGCAATGCCCATTTATGATTGTTGGCTGCATTATTGCTTACCATAACTTGACCTCTTGCAATTCAATCTGAAAGAAATTTTATTGTTCACCAGTTTTTCAAACGCTAATTGTTACAAGGCAATTGCTGTGCATACCATCGTTGAACACATACCACTGAAACGGAAAAAGAGGGTCAGTTGGTCGAGTGGACATAAGAAATGCCTTCGTTAATTTAGTAGATTTTGCTCTGCGCCCAAAATGGTAAGTTTTTACCTGTGAACCGAATGTCTTGACAAAGGACGGATTGTGTAGAGGTGCTTTCCACGGGTTGAATAGAGCTGATTCAACTATGGAAAAATTTTTCTCTTCACTTATAAATATATAGGTGCAAGCAATATTAACTTATGCACTTTGAAAGATAGAAAAAATCAGGGTAAACGCATCTCAGCAATTTTAAATTCAAACTTTAACAAGGGGCAGAAATCACTGGACACTGAGAGAAAGCAAATCAAGGTAGGGGTGAAGCTTGGATTAGGGATACTGACTTTTGCCCGCCTACTGAGCTTTTTGCAGGCAGTACGTAAAATCAAGATGGCTAAAATGTTTGTCAGTTGATATTGTTTTATGTCGTTCTAATTTTGGAGCTTTGATATCTCCAAAGTATTTGACTAAGCTCTGTTGAATAACCCTGATTTCTGCCAATTCCGTTCTCTAAAACTCATACAAGTTTCTATAACTTACACATTGGCATAAAAAACGAATATTCAGTGAAGTTTTTAAGCATTAAAGTTTGATTTTTTCAGAAGGAAAACAAGTAGTTAGCAACCTATCTCTTAGATAGTTGCCAGCAGTTTGAAACAAGATTTCAGGGATTCATATGATGCTCAGTTTGTATAATACCTCAGTCCTATAGTTGTAAGCAAAATTTTTGATTGACAAATACAGGTTTGTTAAAATTGACTATCAAGGAAAACCAAATTTTATTGATTTTTTCATTTAAATTCTTCATATAGCAGTAGTTTTACTGACTTCTCATACCTAGTGTAGAGCGATCACCACTAATTATCGATACAGTAAAGTTCCGGTAAAGTTCCGATAAAGTTACTTCTATGATAAAGTTTGCATAAACACCTACATAATAAATACGCTATGAACTTTGAGGAAGCGTTGGAAGTTGCTGATGAAGCCGCGTTCGTGAACGTAGGAAGACGGTTGAGTCAAGTAGAAATCGCTATCCTCAAAGGCTCTTGGGAGAATCTGACCTACGAGCAAATTGCTTCTGAAGCGAGATACTCAGTGGCGTATGTAAAGCAACATGTGGGTCCTGAACTTTGGAAACTGCTTACCCAAGCACTGGGCGAAAAAGTCAGCAAAAGCAACTTTCGCTCGGCTCTAGAGCGGTTCTGGCGCAAATCTAAGAGCGCAGAGGGAGGGGAAAAAACCTCAGAGAATTCAATCCAAAATTCAAACCCCCCTTTTTCCCCCCTTGGTAAGGGGGGATTAAAGGGGGATGCTCCCCTTGCTCAGGAGGTATTTCACAGGGGCGCAGACTGGGGAGAACAGATCGATGTCTCTATGTTCTACGGACGCACAGCAGAACTCAACATACTAGAACAATGGCTGATAAACGATCGCTGTCGATTGGTAGCACTATTGGGAATGGGGGGAATTGGAAAAACTTCTATTGCAGCCAAGCTAGCGCAACAAATTCAAGGATCGTTTGAGTACGTTATCTGGCGAAGTCTCCACAATTCCCCGCCACTTTTTGAAATCCTTGCTACCTTGATTCAATTTTTCTCCAACTTGGAGGTTTCAGAAAATGATTTACCAAAAAGCGTCAACAGTAGAATCTCACAACTGATTGAGTATTTACTCAAACACCGCTGTCTTATAGTACTTGATAATACTGAAACCATTTTGCGAAGTGGCGATCGCGCAGGATTCTATCGAGAAGGCTATGAGGATTATGGGTTACTCATCAAACGGGTGGGTCAAGAAATTCATCAAAGTTGCTTGATATTAACATCTCGAGAAAAACCCAAAGAGGTAGCATCACTTGAAGGACAAGCTCTCTCTGTTCGTTCATTACAACTGGGTGGTGTAGAGGCGGTAGCAGGACAAAAAATTTTGGAAGTTAAGGGGCTCGGTGGCTCAAAGTCAGAATTGACAACATTAGTCGAGCATTATGCAGGTAACGTCTTAGCCTTAAAGATAGTAGCAACGACGATACTAGATCTTTTTAATGGTGATGTTTCTGAATTTCTCAGACAAGAGACAGCTGTCTTTGGTAGCATTCACGAGCTTTTAGACCAGCAGTTTTCACGCTTGTCAGATTTAGAAAAGGACATCATGTACTGGTTGGCAATTAATCGCGAGCCAATTTCATTATCAGAATTACGAGAAGATATCGTATCGCGAATACCACTACAAAAATTACTGGATGCTCTAGAGTCTTTAGTACAGCGATCGCTACTCGAGAAAGCTACACTTATTAAAAACCCTCTCTCACTCTTCACACTACAACCCGTGTTAATGGAGTATGTGACCAATCAATTGGTAGAGCAAGTTTGCCAAGAAATTGCAACGCAAAATATCAAGCTTTTTAGAAGCCATGCTCTTATTAAGACGACTGCAAAAGATTATGTACGACAAACTCAAATTCGCCTCATCCTTCAACCAGTGATTGATGGTCTACTAACGGATTTAAGAAGCAAAAAAGACATGGCAAAAAACCTGACTCAAATTATAACCAAACTGCGAAAAGAATCTCCATTAGAACCGGGGTATACGGGGGGAAATGTTTTCAATCTACTCAAGCAACTGGAGACCGATCTAAGCGGCTATGATTTCTCTTACCTAAATATTTCGCAAGCAGATTTACGATGTGTAGAATTGCACAATGTAAATTTTGCTCATGCCAATTTGGCTAAGTTGGCTTTTGTTGAAAGTTTCGGAGCAATTTTATCAGTCACCTTTAGTCCTAATGGTAAACTTTTGGCTGCAGGAGATACAAATGGTGAGATTCACTTGTACCAAGTTGCAGATGGTCAACAATTGCTCATTTGCAAAGGACATAAAGGTTGGGTTTGGTCGGTCTGCTTCAGTCCTGATGGTAAGACTCTTGTGAGTGGAAGTGAAGACCAAACAATTAAGCTATGGGATACCAGCAACGGTTACTGTCTGAGAAATTTAGAAGGTCATAGCGGCACAGTATTCTCTGTAGCATTCAGTCCTGATGGTCATATTCTAGCAAGCGGCAGTGAAGACCACACCGTGAAGTTGTGGAACGTAAGTACTGGTCAGGTTTATAAAAATCTTACAGGACACACCAACTGGGTATTCTCTGTCGTCTTTAGTCCGGATGGCTATACTCTGGCAAGTGGTAGTCATGACTCCACTATAAAGCTGTGGGATACAAGTACTGCTCAACTCCTCAAAACTCTACACGGTCACACAAAGCGAGTACAGTCAGTTGCTTACTCTCTGAAAAACAGTCACATCCTAGCAAGCGCCAGTGATGACCATACTGTAAAGTTGTGGGATATAAGTACTGGTGAATGCCTCAAAACTTTACCAGGACATAGCAGTGGGCTTTGGTCAATTGCCTTTAGTCCGGATGGTCAGGTATTAGCAAGTAGCAGTAATGACCAAACAGTCAGGCTTTGGGATTGTCGCACTGACCAATGCTTCCGGATATTGGCAGATCATAGTAATCGGGTATTGTCAGTCGCTTTTAGTCCTCAAGGTACTATACTTGCTAGTGGCACTTTCGACCAAGAAATAAAAATTTGGGAGGTAAAGAGCGGTCACTGTCTCAAAACCATACAAGGTTATGCCAATTGGGTATTTTCAGTAGGATTCAGTCCTCAAGGTACTAAGCTCGCTAGCGGTACTAATGATGGCAAGGTGAGGTTATGGAACAGCAGTACAGGAAAATGTTTTAGAACCTTAAAAGGGCATAGTAATAAGGTATGGTCAATAACTTTCAGTCCAGATAGAAACATCCTTGCCAGTAGTAGTGATGACCAAACAGTGAAGCTGTGGAATATCAGCACGGGTCAATGTTTTAAGACTTTGCGAGGTCACACTGGTGGAGTCCTATCAGTTGCTTTTAGCCCTACGAGTCAGGTTCTTGCTAGTGGCGGTGAAGACCAAGCAGTCAAATTATGGGATATCAGCACGGGTCAATCTTTCAAAATTCTGCAAGGGCATT
The DNA here is from genome assembly GCF_009725235.1 of Scytonema sp. UIC 10036. The sequence goes on along the minus strand of NZ_WJFC01000017.1, from coordinate 4,257 downwards.
CTAACCGCATATTTACTGTCGCTTTCAGTGTAGACGATCGCATTCTAGCAAGTGGTAGTGATGACCATACAGTGAAACTCTGGGATATCCACACAGGTCAATGTCTTAAAACTTTACAAGGGCATACCAATCGAATATATTCAATTGCATTTAGCCCTAATGGTTTCATTCTGGCAAGTGCCAGTGAAGATAAGACATTGAAACTATGGGATATCCGTACAGGTGAGTGCTTGAAAACTTTGCAAGGACACGCGGGTTGGGTTCGGTCAGTTGCCTTCAGTCCTGATTCTCAGGTATTAGCAAGTAGCAGTGATGATTATACAGTAAGGCTGTGGTATGTGAGCACGGGTGAATGTCTCAAAATTTTACAGGGACACACGGGTTGGGTTTGGTCAGTTACTTTCAGCCCAAAAGGTGATGCGATCGCTAGTGGTAGCCATGATGGCAGTATTAAACTTTGGGATGTGTTGACGGGTGATTGCGTTCAAACTCTCAGAGATAAAAGACCTTACGAGGGTATGAACATCACTGGTGTTACAGGTCTAAATGAGGCAACTGTTGAAACCCTGAAAGCTTTGGGAGCAGTTGAATCTTATCCTAGTGGTTCACCACAATAATTTTGAGGGTTAAATAAAAAACCGCAGAGGCGCAGAGAACGCAGAGGAAGATAAGGAGAGGATAAGCCTAAGAATGGTTTGAATTAATTTGAAGCAGTCTTTAAGCGGACACGATATTATTCCTTATCTTCAATTTCTACAGAAACTCCTTCCAACTCAGCTTCCAACTGTTCAATAGTTGGTAATTCTAGCTATTTTCTATTGTTTTTTGTTCATACCATTCACGCTCAAGATTGTTTTTAATTTTGTCTAAAATGACGCAGTTATGGAACCAAGGAATTTGTGCAGCAACGGGATTCTCACTCCCCCTATGATACGTGAAATTTTAGAGGCAACTGTTGAAACCCTAAAAGCTTTGGGAGCGGTTGAATCTTATCCTAGCTTTGATGATTGAGATTCTTTGAGGGGAGGGCAAGGATAAGGACCTAATGCGACATCGCCCCAGCGCATGACAGTCGCACCAGCATTGGATACTGAGCCAATGGTATAGATAAGAACTAAGTCGTTTTCTTTTATTTTGCCCAATTTTGCAGCGTGGTATAGATTACTAAGAGGAAGTACTGGACCAATGTTTCCATACTGGGGATAAAGGTTGATTGTACGTTCCATCTCGATGCCTAATGCACGCGCACAAAGGTTTGCATACCAAGCTGTGGGTGTGTTGAAAGCAAAAAAGTTGATTCGATCTAAGGTCACACCCGCAGCAGCAACAGCACCTTCACAGCAAGTACGTATAGAAGGTACAGCCATGTTACTGAGTACTTTGTTTGCGTTCTTCCCTGTCCTTAGGAAAATCCGCTCTTGACCCCAAGCATCTTTTGTAAGTTCGCTGAAGAAAGCACCACAAGTCTCGGCGGTATGAACAATTTTAGTGCCAAGAATTCCCTGGTTTGATTCAAGCGAACTGACTACAAAAGCTCCTGCTCCATCGCCAGTAAACCAGGAGAGGGTATCAGTTTCTTCAATAAAGCGAGAATATGTACATGAGAGAACCACCAATACATTACGGTACTCTCCCGCTCGCACTAATGCACCGGCAGTTTGGAGTGCGACAATGGCATTTGAGCACATAGAATCCAGATTCCACGCAGCGCCCGTCAGACCTAATTGAGCAGCAAGTGCAGCAGCATTACCTGGTACGATTTGCTCTGCAATTAGCGAAGCAACAATCATGAGGTCAATTTCGTGGGGAGAAAGCTTAGCGGCTTCAATGGCATCTTTTGCAGCCTTATACTCTAGTGTTAGCGAAGATTCGTCTGAACCGAGTACTCTGCGTTCAATTGTACCACGAAAAGGGTCTTGGAGATAGGGCATCATTTCTTGGTCAAATTCGTTGCTGGGGGCTGAGTTAGCAAGCGAAAAGAGCCTCGCTAAACTTTTTTGCTCAGCAGTAGCAATCATATCGGGGTATTTTTGTCTGTAGTAATCGTTTGTACGCTTGATGCTTGGCATGCTCAATGCAAGCGAGCGAATACCGACTGGCTGGTATACCATGATAAATCTCCTTTCAGGAATTGGTTGGAAATTTGTTATAAATTTGTAGCGCCTTGAGAAATCAAACTTTGAATGCGACCTCCAATGGGTGCTAGTTGAGTTGGATCGATAATTACGTCAACAACAACCGGACTCGTTGAGTTCATTGCTTTCTCTAATGCTGCTTGTATCTCAGACTCTCTTGTGACGCGGATACCTGTAGCTCCCAGACCACAAGCAATTTTGACAAAATCCGCCTGGGCGATCGCTGTATCCATACCCTCGTAACCCTGCATATTCAAGCCTTGAGCGCACATATTGTAACGCCCGTCATTCAGTACAATCCAAACAGCAGGAATTTGGTAACTTACAGCTGTACTGACCTCATTGTTCATCAGCATCGCACCATCCCCAACAATCGTCACGGCTTTACCGTGATGGGCGATCGCAGCACCAACAACGCCTGTGGTCATATGACCCATAGATGAAAACCCTGTACTGACTCGAAAACGACCTGGTTGAGTAAATCGCAGTAGGTGAATTGCCCAAGCAAATGAGTTTCCTCCCTCAGCCATAACCACAGCATCGCTTCCCTCAACAATAATCTGTTGGATAGCATTCATCAGTACTTCCGGTCGCACCTGACTGTGTGAGCGTGGATTGATAACATGACGCTTAGGTTGCGATCGCGATATGGTCTTTGACTGATTTTGCTCCTCGCTTAAGTGCTTTAGCAACTCCTTGACAAACAATCTTACATCAGACTGAATTGCAAAGGTCTCGGCAAATGGATATGCACTTCCAGGAACCTGTGGGTCGATGTCAACATGCACAAGACCTTGGGAAGGTATCATTGCAGGATTCCAAAAAGAGGTAAATTCACCAAGACGTGTTCCCAAGACTAGCGTCCGTACAGGACGGTACTCTCGCATATATTCTAAAACCGACTTATGCCCAGCAAAGCCTGTAACGCCCACAAATTGAGGATGGTTCTCAGGGAAAATACCCTTGCCTCGTGGCGAACACATCACCATGGCTTTCGTTCTCTCAGCCAGTAGGCGAATTTCTGCTGCGGCAAAGCGAGCACCAAAGCCAACCCAAATGGCAAATGCTCCTTGTAATAACAAGTCTGCACATTTTGAAATGGTTTCTTCAGTGGCGATCGCAGAAGCAAAAGACAAACTGACCTGTGGTAAGGACGTATTGACTGAGCTCGTTTGAATATTGGTAGGGATACTTAAATGAGCGACAAAGCCACCTAATTGGGTTAAGCCTCTCGCTAGCCGTTGACAGATTTGTGGGAGTTCATCACCGGATTCAACAGTAGCCGCGTAATGAAATAATGGTTCTTTTGTAAAAATACCCGTGCTAGGCATCGTATAAGTGCTGGTTTCTTGGAGAGACCATCGACCGCGCTGCGATGTTGAGGTGGAAGCAGAGAGAAAAATGACCTTTGCTCCTTCCCAACGTGCAGCAAATAGCCCAGTTAACGCATTCGTGATTCCCGGACCAGTGGTGGTAAAGACTACGACGGGGCGATCGCTAACAAAGTACGCCTCAGCAGCTGCAAAAGCTGCTCCTACTTCATGACGAAAGTGAAAAACCCGAATTGAGCTATGTTGCAAAGCATGCCACAGTGGTACGATAGCCCCCCCCGATACACCAAATGCATATTGCACTCCCATGTTTTCCAGCATTTTGACTATTGCAGAAGCTACGGAGACAGATACAAAATCCGATTGTGGATTTAACTGGTTATTCGTAACGGGCGAGGGGGTTAAAGATGACTGAGTTGAAGCAAAAATGCCAGAACTGGATTCAGAGCTCAGAGGACTGTTCCGATCTGGTGTGAACTTCCTTCGGGTATGAAGTTTTTCCTTTTTCGCCTTACTTTTGTTGATAGGAAAAGATTTAGCGCTCATAACTTAAAAAAGTAAATAAGTGTGCTGGTAGTACCCGCTCTAATCATTAGGTATTAGAAAGATGTACCAAAAACTTGTGTTCAGTCGTGTTTGTAATTAACGAATCAATCGCACTTTCCTTAGAGGATGTTTTAAAAGTCATGATTGATGTATCAAATATTTTTTACCCCACCCTAACCCTCCCCTTTCCAAGGGGAGGGAACTGAATTTTTCTTGTTTCCCCCCTTTCCAAGGGGGGATTAAGG